>NZ_JBPZGY010000007.1:0-226523 GCF_051857535.1 Roseateles sp. DB2
CACCATCACCCCCTTGGGCACCCCGGTGGAGCCCGAGGTGTAGATCACATAGGCCAGGCGTGAGGCCGGGCGCTGCACCTTCTCCAACGCCAGTTCAGGATGCGGCTCCAGCGGCTGCCCCAGGTCCAGCACGGGCACCCCCTCGCTGAGCCGGCTCAGCCGCTCCTGCTGCAACGACCCCAGCGTCAGGATCGCCTTGGGCGCGCAGTCCTGCAGCGTCTGCGCCAGCCGTGCGTCCGGCCATTGCGGGTCCAGCGGCACATAGCCCGCCCCCGCCTGCCAGACCCCCAGCAGCGCCTGCACCCAGGTCATGGAGCGCGGCACGCACACCGCCACGCGCTCTTCCTCGCCCGCGCCCTGCGCCGCCAGCCAGCCCCCCAGGGCCCGCGACTGCGCCAGCAGCTGGGCGTAGCTCTGCCTCTGATCCCCTTGCTCCAGCGCGATCGCCTCGGGCGTCTCTTGCGCTTGTGCCTGCACTCGTGCCAGCACGTCTTGCGGGCCGATCAAGGGCTGGACAGCTCGCGCATGCCAAGCACTGAGCAAGGCATGCTCTGACGGCAGGAGAGTCGAGACCTCCTTCAACGGCTGTTCAGCCCGATCCAGCAGCTGTGGCAGGAGGTGGTGCCACCTTTGGGCAAGCGTGTCTATCGATCGTTCGTCAAACCAGGCGGTGTTGTAGACCCAGTCCAACTCCACATCGGCCTGCTCGTGAAAGTCACGAACGAAGAGGGTCAGCGGTATCTGTTGCCAGCCATTCAGCTGAGCCTTGAAACTAGCCGGACTCTCGCCGAAATACACGTCATGGCTATGCTGCTCATAGGAAAGACTGACGTCGAAAATGCGCCTTTCGACACTCTTCGCTGACGAAGTTCTTTGCAGTTCACCGATGGCAATCCGCTGATGGCGATAGTCCTGCTTCAGGCTTCGCGCAAGCTGTGTCACCAGCTCATCAAAAGACTGTTCAGCATCCAGCTCCACCAAAAGCGGGTTAACACCAACGAACAGACCACTGCAAGACTTCCATCTGGCGTGTCCGCGGTTGACGATGGGCAATCCGATGGCAAATCGCTGACGCTGCGCAACAGTACCGATAAGCACGCAGACAGAAGCCAGCAACCATTGAAAGGTTGAACAGCCCTTTTCTTTGGCCGCGTATCCAATGCGTTGGTACAGCGTCCTTTCTATGCGATCTTCATGACACTTGCTTGGCTTCGGTGACCCATCCAGACCAGGCTTCGATTCAAGGACAGGCTCGACTGGCACTGCATACTTTTCCTGCCAGTACTGCAGCTGTTTGCCATGGGATGCTGATGCTTGAAATTCCTGATCGTCACGGACGTAGTCGGCATAGGAAGGTGCAGCATCACCCGCCTGGTCATCCGTGTTGTACAGATCGGCCAGCGATCGGTGTAGCAAGGACACCCCCCAGCCATCCGTGATCAGGTGGTGATAGGTGTCAACAAAGTAGCTGCGGTGATCACTCACCTGGATCAGCGAAAAGCGGCAAAGCGCCTGACCGTAAAGCACGAACGGCTGCGCGAACTGCTCGCTGATGAGGCGCTGGGCCGTCGAGTCTCCATCAGCTTCGCTGCGCAGGTCATGAACGATCAGCGGCACCCGCAAGTCCGGCATCAGTGCCTGGCGCGCGACGTCGCCTGGCGTTGAAGGCGGAATCAAGACCGTGCGAAGCGAGTCGTGTCGCCGGAGCAGGCGCTGTAAGGAGCGCTCCAGCCGAACAGGATCCAGCGAACCGCTGATCAGCAACCGCCCGCCAATGTTGTACAGCGGCATGCCTGGATAGATATTCTGCTCAACCCAGATATCGCGCTGAGCCCCTGTCAGAGGCAGGATGACCGCAGGGGCAGTCGACGGCAGCTGAGCGCCCGCGGTATTGACAAAAAGCAGTCCCTGATCATTGGCCATGACGATGCATCCCGCTCTATTGATGAAGCCGCCACAAGGGCGACCCGGTGAATCATTGGAAATAGGACGAGTTCACCCGCTCGACGCAGAAATGCGTCAAGTCAGTATTGAATAAATGATTAACCTGCGCCGAATGGCGCCACGATGAGAATAGGTGACTGCCATTTTTACGGCAGTATTTCATTCACACCGACTGGTGACCGAGCAAGAAGCTCGATGACGTCGCAACAAATCTACCGCCCGGGATTACCGGTCGGCATTGCCACTCGAATCCAAATCAACTGGATTTACTCCCCCCGCCTATCGCACTCCTCTACATGAGTATCAAATACCTCGAAATATCCCTCGTATCAAGTGAACATCAAACGTGCCACAGATGCTGGCAGTCCTGACACTTTTTCTATCTTCTGAAAACAGTTTCCCCAGATTCATCTGGACGTCCTGCGGATGTGGCAGGGCCCTGCGACGCGGGCCAGGCAATGCGACACCTCTGCACCCACCTCATACAGGTGCCTCACATCACCTCAAGGCGCACCGATGCCAAGCACATCTACACGCCGATGCCGGCCAAACAGAACGTATAGCAAACACTATGGCACAAGAATACCACTTCTAGGGAAGTACCCTTACGACCCGCCACACCTCAGCCGGGCGAATACCAAACCATTTAATTCAATGCTGACAAGACGCGGCGCAAGCATGCGTCCGCCCTTCGAACTTCATACCGGGACCCCGCTTCCGGCGGATACCGGTCAGGCCCATCGGCAACCAGCCAGCAATGCTTGGATTCGAGCAGGTTTGCATTGACACCAATGTGAAACCACCCATGCGCGACGTGGGCCATGTTGCGGCCAGCCGCGCGATTAGGATAAATAGATAGAGCCGAAAAATATATAGAAGTAATTTACAGGATGATGCTACAAAACAAAATATGAAGATTTTGTGATGGCCAAAAACGATGGCACCACGGGAAGGCGGGTAGGGCCCTCCGGCGGACCTTGCAGGCGCCCACGCCAACGTGCCGGCTGGCGTCGATCTGACCGTGATGGAAGCGAAGTACGCCGCCCACTCCTTCCCTCGCATGCCATGAGGGCCGGAACACGCGCGTAGCGCGGGGGCCCCATCATCCCTGGTCTCGTTCATCTGGCGCGCATGCCGTAGCCGCTTCCCTTGTGTGTGGCTTGCCGCACAGTCGGCGGTAGGCCGCACGGGCAGGATCAGCCCCATGACTTCATTCCATCAAGCCGTCATGAAGAGCGACCGGCAGCTGCAGCAGGATGTCATTGCTGAGCTTGACTGGGAACCATCCCTGACTGGATGCCGGATAGGCGTCCAGGTGCTGGACGGCGTGGTCACACTCACAGGCCTTGTCCGCTGCCATCTCGACGCGCTCAATGCCGAGCTTGCCTCCCAGCGGGTGGTGGGCGTGCAAGCACTTGTCACGGAAATTTCCGTCATCAGCCGTTCCCCGGAGCGGCAAGATGACGAGGACATCGCGGACGCTGCGCGTCATGCCTTGAAGTGGACAGCAGGACTACCGCCAAGTGCCGTTGGCATCCATGTGGATAAGGGCCATGTCACGATGACTGGCACCGTACCTTGGCATTACCAGCGGACGCTCGCACAAGCATGCGTTGGTCAGCTATGCGGTCTGCGCGGGCTGCGCAATCAGATCGACATCGAGCCAACGTTGGAGCTGGTACCGGACAAGGGCTGCATCGACGCTGCGATTCGCCGCCTGGCCGTCAGCCGGCTTCGCCCCTTGCTGGTTGAAGTCGTGGGGGGCGACGTGTATCTATCCGGCAGCATGCCCAGCTGGCATGAACGAGACCTGGCCACGAGCGCCGCGTGGAGCAGCCCAGGCGTGCGCCGAGTGATCAGCTACATCGCACTGGTTTGAGTTGCGGCCTCTTGTCCGCGACTGTCACGGGACTGCTGAGTTGGCATCCGCCCGCAGTGCCGGCACCAGGACCGATGTGCGGGCCTTGTCTGGCTCGCTAGCCGTACAGGGGGATCTCGATGGACATCTATAGCCGTCCGCGGCTCGCATCGCCGGTCCCATTGCCTACAGAGGTCTCGATGGCCGGCGTAGGCACATCCCCTGTGGGCCCTGTCTGGTGGAACTGTTGCCAGACCGCCGTATCGCCATCATCTGGGGGCCCCGAGGACAACGATCCATCGCCCTGCCTTCGGCAGAGGTTCGGAGCGCTCGGGCGGAAGGCTGTCTCATCCTGTTGGGCTGATCATCGATCCCAGGTACGGCAGCGAACAGACGGCCAAGCCCGCAGGGATCCAGAGTATGACTTTCCCTCAGGAGTGCGCGGTGAAGACCAACTCGCAACTGCAGCAGGATGTCGATGCCGAACTGAGATGGGATCCATCGACGCGGGCGGCACGTATCTCCGCACAGGCAGAGGACGGCGTGGTGACCCTCTCCGGGGTCGTGGAGGGACATGCGCAGAAGTGGCAGGCACTGCGCGCGGCACAACGCGTCGCGGGCGTGCAATCGGTGATCTGCACATTGGCCGTCCACCTGCAAAGCGCTAGCCAACGCACGGACCGCGACATTGCGGACGCCGCTGTTCATCGCCTGGCATGGCATGCCGCATTGACGGACGCCCGCATTGCCGTGGCCGTTGAAAATGCCTGGGTGTACCTCACTGGTCACGTGCCCTGGCATTACCAGCGCCGGGCTGCCGTCGAGTGCGTCGGGGGGCTGCTAGGCGTTGCCGGGGTACATGATCACATCCGGCTCAAGCAGGATAGAGCCCCGCGCGTTGCCAAGTCCGACATCTGTGATGCCCTCGTCAGGGCTGCCGGTGTTGATGCACGGTCAATCCTGGTGCAAGTCGATGGCAGAGACGTCATCTTGACCGGTGCCGTGAATCACTGGGCGGCGCGGGAAGCTGCGCTGGCGGCGGCATGGGCGGTGCCTGGCGTGCGGGAGGTGGTCGACCGCCTGACCCTGGCGCTCTAGCGTGCCGCTCGCCAAAACACCCTGCACACCCTGCACACCTGGCCCCTTCGCCTTTTCAAGCCCCCTGGCAAGACTGCAGCAAGACTTGCCAGTATCAGCAGAAGTCAGGCTGCGTAGCGGACTGGGCTTGGGGACGGGGCTTGCCGCCCACCGCCCATGTTGAGACACCGCATGGCACCCTGGCCCAGGCTTGCGACTGTCCATCGCGCGCTGCGCTCTGCAGCCTGTACCTCCGCATTGCCCACGACGAGGACGGATGATGCGCACCCTGGTCGCCGCTCCCATCAATCTCAAGGCCTTGCCCGATGGGGACCTTGGCTGTGTCATCGACATCCAGCGAAGCATGGCGCGCGCCGGATTCCAGATTCAGGCAGTCGAAGCCCCGCACCGTCGCCATGCCCTGGCATTGCGCCACCGGCGTGGCAGGTTGGCGCCTCAGCGCGAGGCCACACCTCAGGATGTGGGCAAGCCCCCCCCAATCGCGTCTGCAGGTTCTAAGCGGCAGCCACTGATCCTGCGTTTGCGACGGGCGCGCGGGCGCCAGCCAGGCTTGAGACCCTGGAGCCACGCCATGCAAGACTGGAGCATGCATCTCCCTCAAGCCCTCGGCCTTTCTGCAGGGTCAGCGATGGTGGCCGTGCGCTGAGGCAGGGCTCTCCCGCGCCGCTGATGCCTCCGGGGAGAAGGTAAACGGCGAACGAGCGCCAGGCGTGCGCCGACCTCGCTTTGCGCGATACATCGCTGCATCAGCACTGGCCAAGAGCGCGTCCACGTCCATGCCGTCCTCGGGGCTTCGGGCGAAGCCCAGGCTGGCCGACGTACTGAGGCGGTGTGCCGGCAACTGAATGGGTGCGGAGATGACTGCAGACAGTTTTGCTTCCAAGGCAATCAGGTGCTGATCGCTGATCCCCTCGGAAAGAAGGCATGCGAACTCGTCACCACCCAGCCGACTGACGATATCGCCTTGCCTCAGTGCGTGGATGAGACGTGCAGACACGATGCGCAACACCTCGTCTCCCGCGGCGTGCCCGAAGTTGTCGTTGATCTTCTTGAAGTCATCCAGGTCTAGCAGCAGAACGACACGGCCCTCGCGCGCCCTGAGCGAACTGACTACACGGTCCCGGAACGCTGACCGGTTCAGCAATCCGGTCAGGTCGTCGTGCTCGGCGCGATGCTGATGTCGCCGCTCCCTCTTGCGGCCATCACGGAGTTGCAGCTCCAGCCGAGCGCACCGGTTCTCCAAGGCCAATAGGCTCTGCTGGGCTTCCTCCAGCTGACGCCGCAGCGTCACTTCAGCAGTCACGTCGGAAGAAATGGGTCCATGAGCGCGGACCCCGTTTGTGAACGGGCGGGCATTGGAGGTGGTCATCAGGCAGGCTCCCACAATGTACGAGCGACTGTGGCAAGGCCTCGTCAGCGACGAGGGAGGGCAGCGGACGCAAAGCGCATGCCCTGGAGATAGCTGGATTGGTCCAGGCCATAGCAGCTACAGGCAGCTGCCTCCAGACCGTCACGATTCAAGACCGTTACCCGTCCGCGCTGATACTGGATCAGGCCGGCATTCTGGAGACTGCCTGCAGCGACCATCACGCCAACACGGCGCACACCCAGGCGCTGCGCCAGCACTTCATGCGTGACAGCGAAGTCGCCCACATCGGTCCGATCCGACCCCATGAGCAGGCATCTAGCGAGTCTGGAGCGGAGTGAGTGGAAGTGCAGGCACGAAGCCATGGTGACGACAGCTCGCATCTGGACCATCAGATAGCGCGCCAGCATCCGTCGCAGCCCCGGACTCACAGGCAAGGTCCGCCGCAGTGCTGAAGCCGTGAGGCTCCACGCCTCCCCACCTTCCTGCACCACGGCACCGACGGGGCTGAGATCCATCCCCAGCAAGAGCTGCGCACCCACTGCCCCTTCGCAGCCCACCATCCCGAGTTGCAAAGGCGCGCGATGCTCCGGTTGAGTAAGGAGGCAGATGCAGCCTTCCAGTGGAAAGAGAACGCATCGACACGGCTGGCTCTGCAGCGCAATGGATTGGCCGGATCGCAGCTGCATCGGCGAGCCGATGGGCAGCAACCGGCGGAGTTCCCGGGCGGGCAGATGGTCAAGCAGGAGGTTCGCATGCATGATTCAGTTTCAGCGCGCCGCTGCCTTGATACTGTGCGCCAGCGCACTCAGTCAGCATGTTGGATGGCCGTCAACGGCGAGTCGAATCAGGCCGCTTCAGGCCTGGCAGTTGCCAGGAGACGGTCGTACTCGCGCTTGACCACCGCGTAGCATTCGCAGCTCCGACTCTCCAGCGCGGGCCTGTCGACAACCTTGATGTGCCCGCGCGAGTACTCGATCAGACCTTGCCGTTGAAGCTTCAGCGCGGCTTCGGTAACCCCCTCCCGCCGCACGCCCAGCATGTTGGCAATCAGTTCCTGAGTCATCACGAGTTCGTCACCTGGAATGCGGTCCAGACTCAGCAAAAGCCAGCGGCACAGTTGCTGCTCCAGGAGGTGATGTCGATTGCAAACGGCTGTCTGCGCCATTTGCGTCAGCAGTGCCTGGGTGTAGCGCAGCAGCAGATGCATGCCCTCCCCATAGCGGTTGAACTCGGCCTTCAGCGCTGCTGCTCTCAAGCGATGGCATCCGCCGGCGCTCTGAACGACGGCACGGCTGGGCGTTGTCTCCCCGCCCATGAACAGGGCAACGCCGACAACGCCCTCACAACCGACCACAGCGATCTCTGCCGACGCACCATCTTCCATGACATACAGCAGGGACACGATAGCGGTGGTCGGAAAGTACACATGTGTCTGGGGTCGACCGGACTCATACAGAACCTGGCCCAGATGGAGGGGGAAGTATTCAAGCTGCCCAGCCCAACGCCCCCACTCGTCCGACGGAAGCGCTGCCAACAACTGATTCCGTCGAGCATCGAGGGGGCCTTGCGGTGTAGCCATGTGTGCTCCTGAATCGCCTGGACAGCTGTGTCGAGACACGACAGCGCCTCGGGCCGACACCGAGAACGCGCGCTTTTGAAAATATCGCCACGAGCACCTGCTTGGCCTGCACTCCGGACATGCGCAAATCGTGGCAATTCGCATGCCCGCAGCCGTTCTTGCTGAACGTCAGAAAGCCGCAGCGGCATGGCCCGAAGCAGCAAAGGTGGAGGTCCAGAGGAAGCCCTGTTCTCATGCCCTGGCGCGCTGAGAGGTCCGGTAGAGCGAAGGCGCGGACGCGCACTTGAAGCGTCGGTGCAAGGGATAGGCGCCGCATGACACAGCACGGGGATCCATCAGCCCATCAGCCGACCCCTCTGTACTGGCGCCAGTCCCGGCGTGGCTGGGGAGGTGCGTCTTCCGCGCAGGAGGGAGCATCGGCACGCTGACCACGACGTGGCGACGCTGACTGTCAGCCAGGGGGAGCACCCGCTCGATGCCGATGTCCTTGTCGGGCAGCAGAAAACCCCCTGGACATTTCCGAACAGGGGGTGGATTCACTTTCGATGCACCGGCAGCTCTATTGAGAGGACCGGGCTCAGGCAGCGATTCGACGTGATTGCGAGGGTGGCGCCGCTATCGCACAGACATTCAACGGCTGAGAACGCGCAAGAGCAGTGCCACAGCCGCACCGCTGCCCGCTGCCAGTGCTACGGAGCGCATGGGATGAGAACGGATGTGCTCGCAGGCACCCGCGTGCCAGGCGTTGGCAAGGCCTCGGCCCTGCCTGACGCCCTGCTGGGTAAGGTGCGAGGCCGAGGCAGCGGCATGCCGCAATGCGTCGCTGCCGTGGGCACCGGCGCGGCGCAGGGCGTCACCGGCCTGTTCCGCCACGTTCGGCTCGGAGTCATGGGTCGTCGAAGGATTCATGGCAGTTCCTGGTGATGAGCTGAGGGGCCGTTGGCCTTGGAAGCAGCAGCGCTCGTCCTTAGGGGCTGGCGTCCGGAAGCGCCAGGATCAACGGATGAGCCAGCTTGATCGCTCCACCCCACGGGGTCAGTGCGATGCCGCACGCACTGACGATGGAGCTTGTGACGCCAAGGTGCGCTGACGAACAGACGTGTCGCACCTGGATCCGCACGCTTTCCTTGCACAGCCTGCCCCGGCAGCAGGCCGGACAAACCGGACCCCGCATATGAGCCCTCGACTGCCCCGCAGCACCCGCGCTTCCTTGGCCTCGGACCACCCCCATGCGCAGGTTGAACATTGACCCCGGCCCCGCCGCATACTGGGCGGACCTCCTTCTCTATGGCGCCACGCTGATCTGCATGGGCCTGGCCTTGCTGACGCGTCCTGCGGACATCCGCCTGATCGGATGGATGGCGGTGGGAGCCGCCACCTGGACTCTCCTGGAGTACCTGCTCCACCGTTTCGTGCTCCATGGCCTGAGCCCCTTCAAGCAATGGCATGCCGAGCACCATCGTCGACCCGAAGCGTGCATTGCTGCCCCTACGCTCCTGACGGTCAGCCTGTTCACCACACTGCTTCTGCCTGTCTTCTGGTGGCTTGACCTGTGGCCAGCCATTGCCCTGGGCTTCGGCATGCTGGGCGGCTACTTTGGCTACGCCATCGTCCACCATGCGCTGCACCAGCCGCATCGGCCTCTAGGTGCCAGACCTCAACGCTCACGCCTGCGCCGGCAACGCCGCTGGCATGCGCGGCACCACCGTCGAATGTCGCCCGCGCCAGCTGACTTGGGCGGCTCGCAGACGCCTGGCCATTACGGTGTCACGAGTGCGTTCTGGGACATCGTCTTTCGAACGGGTGACCGGCAGGCATAGCGCGATGCCTGGTGGCCTGTGCGGGCGAATGTCTGATGGCGCACAGACAAGGCATCGGCGAGCGCGAAGCATGAGCATCACTTCTCGGCTGCAGATCATGGGAGTCCCTATGCTTCATTACGCCCTTCTCTTCTGTCTCTTCGCCCTCGTCGCAGGCACGCTGGGATTCGCGGCAATGCCAGGTGATGCTGGCAGCCTGGCACGCCAGTTGGCCGCAGGATCCGGCCTGCTGGCGCTCATTGCCTTGGGCCTGGGGCTCCGGTCGGCGCGCTGAATCATGCCAACGTCCTCAAACGGCGTAGCCCCGGCCGTGCTATGCGAGCACTTGCAGGCATGCCTGCGCACCAAGGGCCCTGGACACCGCCTGGCTTGTGCCGCCCAGGCGCTGCACGCAGCACTGCGACCACGCCTGCATTCCTCCCTGCTGCTGCTGATGCTTCTTTCGGTGGCGCTGTGGATGGCCTGAGACACCTGTTCCCGGGGCACGCCGGATCCCTGGACTGGCGCATGCTCAGGCCCGCTGCCGGTGCATTGCCTCAGCCCCTCCGTGCGGACGTGCTGGGGCCTGAGGGTTTCGCTGACCTGGGGCATGGTCTCGCGCGATCACATGGTCCTGCACAACCGGCAGGTAGCCGGTTCGCGTTCGTGCCCAGATTGCGAGAGAACCTCTGCGTCCTGCGCAACGCGCAGCGCGTCATTGCGATCGAGTCCGATGAGGATGCGGTTGCCGGACCTGCCGCTGAATGGTTGCGGGACAACCTCCTGGATGTCATTGCCCAGACGAACTCCCTGCATAAGGAACTGCCGCGACGCTATTACGAGGAGTTGCCCGCGCTGCGCGTGGCAGGGCAGGCCGGACTGCCGCGGATCTATGCGATGGCCTGGCACTACCTTGCACACAGCGATGGCGCGGTCGATCTGAATCTGCTGGCGGGATTCCTGGCGGCCTACCAGCACGTTCACCCCTTGCAGCAGGCCGAACTGTGGGCCTTGCCCATGACATTGCGAGTGCTTCTTGCCGAAAACCTGCGGCGGCTTTCCGAGCGGGTGGCCGCCGAGGCGGCTGCACGTCGGCTAGCGCATCGCCTGTGTGACGCCCTGCGTGATCCCGTCTCGCCACGGCCGCTGCCGCAAACCTGCTTCCTGCTGATGGAGCGCCGCGGCGTCGCTGACACCTTCGCGCTACAGATCCTGCAGCGCCTCCATGCGGACTCTGACACCGGCTCCATCCAGGACGCAGCCGCCAGGGAGGCGCTGCGTGCAACGCTTGAAGCCGCCCTCCCTGACCCAGCGTCGGCCCTTGAAGCACTGCAGGCGCAATCCGCGGCTGACACGCTCAGTGTGAGTCGCAGCATCGGGGCCCTGAGCGAACTGTCTCGGGCCGACTGGCGCGCAGTGATCGCGCAGTGCAGTCCGCTGATGCGGCAACTCTCGGCCTGGCCACCCTTCTCAGCGGAGGACAGCAGGACGCAGGATCAGAGCTTGCACGAGATCGAGCGCCTGGCCAAGCGCTGTGGATGCAGTGAGAGGCAGGTCGCTGAGCACCTGATCACGCTGGTTGCGGAGGCTCCTGCAGCGACGGGACAGGAGCCGGTCGAGTCACTCGGCTACTGGTTGCACGGTCAGGGATCCGGCCGCCTGCACGCGATCCTGGGGCTGACCGAAGGCCCCGGCCGCCCGTTCCGGGCGATGAAGGTGCCATTCATGCTCGCGGCACTGGCGATCCTGAGCGTCGCGGTCCTGCTCGGCTTCTTGCGGTGGGCCCTCCAGGACCCGGCGCATCCCGGTCCGGGGCTCCTTCTGGCCCTCCTTGCCGTCCTGGCCCTCTTCCCCGCCAGCGAGATTGCGGTGGCCGTGATCAACCGCCTGCTCAGTGAGTCCGTCGTTCCGCAAAGGCTCCCGCGTCTGGCGTTCGAGCATGGCATCCCTGCCGAGTGCCGGGTGCTCGTCGTGATGCCAGTCCTCCTGGACAGCCTGGCCACCATTGACGAGATCGTCCGGCAGCTGGAATGCCATCACCTGGCCAATCGGGAGCAGTTTGCACAGTTTGCCTTGCTTGCCGATTTCACCGATGCCGCGACGGCCGAGACAGCTTCCGACGCGGGACTGCTGTGTCGGGCTCAGACCCTGATCCAGGCGCTCAACCAGCGAAACCCCGGTACGACCGGTCAGCCCCTGCGCTTCTTGCTGCTGCAACGACCGCGGCGCTGGAGCAAGAGCGAAGGCTGCTGGATGGGCTGGGAGCGCAAGCGCGGCAAGCTGGAGTCCCTGCTCTGCTCGCTGGCAACAGGAAGTGCGGCGCCCTTCATCGATCTCGGGGCGATGTCCAGCCCTGCGCCGCAGACGCGTTACGTCGTCACCCTGGATGCGGACACCGTCATGCCGCCAGGCACCCTCCGAGAGCTGGTCGCCGTGGCCGCCCATCCCATGAACCGGCCGAGACTGGGCCATCAAGCGGGAGGCGCTGTCCGCGTCGTAGCAGGTCATGCCATCCTGCAGCCCAGGCTGCAGGCCAGTTGGCCGGCGATCGGAAGCGGCAGCCTGTTCCATCAGCTGTTCGCGGGGGCAGTGCCGGGCCACGATGCCTATGCGGGGCTGGCCTCCGATATCTACCAGGACCTGTTCCGGGAAGGCAGCTTCTGTGGCAAGGGCCTGCTCGACGTTGTCTCGATGCACCGTGTCCTCGGGCAGCGACTGCCTGAGGAGCAGATTCTGAGCCACGACCTGATCGAAGGCTGTATTGCGCGCTGCGCTAGCGTGAACGACGTGAGCTTTCTGGAGCGCGCGCCCCAGCATGCTGACGTCGCCAGTGCACGCATGCACCGATGGACGCGAGGAGACTGGCAATTGCTGCCGCTGATGCTCAGTCCTGCGCGCTATGGCCTGTCCTTGCTGGATCGATGGAAGCTTTTTGACAACCTGCGTCGCAGCCTCGTCGCACCGTCCAGCTTGCTGCTGCTGCTGCTGGCCCTGGCCGGCGCTCCACTGTCACCCTGGGCGACGCTCGGTCTGGCTGCGTGCGCCTTCGGCATGGCCCCCCTGCTTGGCGCCATTGCCGGGCTGGCACCGAGCCGAGACGACGTGGCGCTGGGGCACTTCTCGCGGCAAGCGTTGGGTGAACTCCTGCGCTCCCTGGCGGCGACGGCATGGCATCTGGCCCTGTGGCTTCAGCAGTCAACGCTCACGATTGATGCCATCTGCCGTGCGCTGTGGCGCAGCACCGTCAGCCACCGGGGGCTGCTGGCCTGGCGAACCGCGGCCGACGCCGAACGGCATGCCTCCCGGGGGGTGCATTCGCAGCTGATGGACAAGGCGCCGGTCTCGCTGCTCGCGATCGGTCTGGGCCTAGCCCTGTGGCTGCTTCAGACGCCCGCTCCATGGCTGGCGCTGACGCTGAGCCTGTCCTGGGCGGCGACACCTTTCTGGGTTGCCTTGACGGCGCGGCAGCCCGGAAGGTCAGCCGAAACCCTGTGCCCGGAGGAGCGCCGCTATCTCCTGGATGTTGCCCGGGAGACCTGGGCGTGGTTCGCCGCCCACGTCAACGAGCGCAGCCACCACCTGCCGCCCGACAACGTCCAGACGCTCCCTCGCGTGGTGGTGGCCCAGCGAACCTCGCCGACCAACATCGGCCTCTACATGCTCTCGGCGATGTGCGCCCACGCCTTCGGATGGCTATCACCGCAGGAGCTGCTCGCGCGACTGAGCGCCACGCTGGACACGCTTGAGCGGCTTCCGATGGAGCGCGGGCATCTGATGAACTGGATCGCCACCGACACCCTCCAGCCCCTGTTGCCAGCCTATGTCTCCACGGTAGACAGCGGCAACTTCTGCGGTCACCTGCTAGCCGTTGCAGGCGGCTGCGAAGCCATCGCCGCGCTTCCAGCAGGGCAGCGTTGTTTCCTGGACCTGGCTCGCCGATGCAGACAACTGGCCGAGGCCGCGGACTTTGGCTTTCTCTATGACCCACAGCGTCGGCTCCTGCACCTGGGCTGGCAGGTTGCCGACCAGCGTCTGGACCCCAGTCACTACGATCTTCTCGCCAGTGAATCGCGCCTGGCCAGCCTGTGGTCCATTGCCAAGGGGGACGTGCCCGCCGCGCACTGGACAGCGCTCGGGCGGCCGTTCGAGGCGATCGGCTGTGAAGTCGGTTTGAGGTCCTGGTCTGGGTCCATCTTCGAGTACCTGATGCCGCAACTGGTGCTGGCGGAGCCGCGCGAGAGTGTGTTGGGGTGTGCCGCCCACCTGGCCATCAGAGAGCAGCGCCGCGACGCGATGGAGCGGCGACAGCCCTGGGGGGTCAGCGAATCGGCCTATGCAGCCACAGACCGCACGCTGGCCTATCAATACGCACCTCAGGGCGTAGCCAGCCTGGCACAGCGCCGCACGCCTGCGCAGGAGTCCGTGGTGGCACCCTACGCCAGCGCCTTGGCCGCCATGTACGCTCCCCATGCGGCGGTACAGAACCTGGCGCGGCTGCAGGCCATGCAGATGCGCACTCGCTGGGGCTTCTATGAGTCCGTGGACTTCACCCCCAGCCGCCAGCGATCCGGCGACGTCTACACCCGTGTGCAGACCTACATGGCCCATCATCAGGGCATGAGCTTGGTGGCCCTGGCCCAGGTGCTTCTGGACGGTCTGCCCAGGCGGTGGGCCATGTCCGATGCGCGGCTCGCAGCTGTCTCGGTACTCCTGCAGGAGCGTGTACCACGGGAAGTGGCTCGACGCCTGGCAACCGTACCGGCATTGCAAGCCAGGGAACGTGGCCAGGACGCTGCACCGAAAGAGCAGGAAATCTGCCCCGGCGAAGAGGCACTCACTCGCACCCACCTTCTGGGCAATGCAGGCTACCGGGATGCCACCACCCCAGGCACCCCCTGGCGCCCAGCCTACACAGTGTCGCTCCGCGCCAATGGTGCAGGCTGGAGCCGATACGGCGGCATCGACATCAACCGATGGCGGGACGACGCCCTGCGCGACATGCACGGGCACTTCCTCTATCTGCGTCGTCACGGGGAATCGATGGCCGTGTCGCTGACGCAACGTCCTGCGCCCAGTGCCGAGGCCAGGTACAGCGCCCGCTTCCTCGCGGATCGCGTGTGCTTTGATGCCATCTGGCCTGACCTGCACGCGCGTTGCACCGTGTGGGTCTGCCCGGAAGATGATGTCGAGTTCCGTCGCGTGGAACTGTGGAACACGTCCAGCAGCGCACTCTCCCTGTCGCTGATGTCGGCCTTCGAGGTCGGTCTTGGCACCGCTCGTGCAGACGAGATGCACCCGGCATTCGGCAAGCTCTTCGTGAGCGCTCGATGGGATGCCGAGGCACAGGCCCTCTACTTGACACGTCGCCCCCGCACCGCTGAGGAATGGGCGCCCCACGCCGTCCACTTCATCGCGCAGACCGATGCGGCCGTCGCTCCGAAGGCCTCCGTGCTTGCCGACCGTGAGCGCTGGCTTGGCCGCCTGCACGAGGCTTGGCAAGCGCTGGCAGCCTTTGGCAGCGATCCGAGCCCCAGCGGCCCTTTGGACACCGGCCTGGATCCTGTGGCCGCCATGAGCCTGCCGCTGACGCTGGCTGCGCATGGCACCGCCCACGTCACCTGGGCGACCGCGGCGGCAACGGATGCCGCGTCCCTGAGCGCCTTGGTGGACAGGCACAGCCGGCCTGGCGCCGTGGAAAGGGCGTCGCAACTCAGCGATACGCTGCACAGCCTACGTCAACGCGAGGCCCAGCTGGATGCCGACGACCGTGCAGCCATCCAGGTGCTCACCACCCTCCTGGTCCTGCTGCATTCCCGTCCCGGGCCGACGTCCCCTGCACAGCCCTGCGATCGCCGATGCCTGTGGAGACTGGGCTTGTCCGGCGAGCTGCCCCTGTTGGTGATCACCCTGCACTCCATGGCGGGCATCCCGCTGGTGCAGCCACTGCTGCGGGGCCTGCGGGACTGGTCGCATGGTGGCGTCGGCGTGGATCTTGTGTTGGTCAACGCAGAACCCATGTCTTACCTCATGCCCGTGGCTCAGGCATTGCGGGGCCTGGTCGAACCGTGCGTGCAGGATCTGCTTCATGGCCCCACTGCCAGCCGAGGCCATGTGGTGCTGGTGCCCCATGCCGAACTCAGTCCTCTCGAGCGAGCCACGCTTCATCAGCTGGCGCGATTGAGGCTCAATGCAGATGGTCGTCCCCTGTCACGCCATGTGGCAGACCTCCAGTCGTGGCACGAGAGCCAGCGCTGTCACGCCGCAGCTCGTGTGGTGAGGCGCGAGGTACATCCGCCTCCACAGCCACGGACGGCGTCGTCTGCGCGCCCATCCCCTGGGACTTTTGGGGATTCTGGTGATGCCTATCGGTTCACCACCTCGCTCCTGGCACCGCCTTGGCACCCGTGGGTCAACGTGCTGGCCAACCCCGCATTCGGCACCGTGGTCTCCGAGCGCGGATCAGGATGGACCTGGGCAGGGAACAGCCGATTGCATCAGCTCAGCGCCTGGAGCAATGACCCGCTGGCAGACACGTCCAGAGAGCACTTCTCGATTCAGGATCTGGACAGTGGCGAACTCTGGAACCTCGCCCGGGCGGAAGGACCGGGCAGTGCCGAATGCCACGTACAGCACAGCCCGCAAGGCACCCAAATTTCCCAGGCAGTCGGTGGCCTGACGGTTGACATGACCTGGACCGTGGACGCCTCCCTCGCATTGCGGCGCTTGACGATCACCCTTACCAACCACGGCAATATGCCCCGACGCCAGCGCCTGCTCGGAGCCGTCGAATGGCTTCTGGGCGCCGTGCTGGCGGACCGCCAGTCTGTCATCACCCGCCGTGCGGAACTCCCCTCGCCAGAAGGAAGGGCGCTTGGCGTGATGCTTGCCACGCAGTTGGACCAGCACGATGGGGCGGGCGGGCACACCGCCTTCTGGGCGATGCATGCCATCGAGCCCGACGCTGCCCCCCAGCCTGACGCTGTGCCAGACTGGACGTGTGATCGCCGAGAGCTGTTCGACGAGCAAGGGCGACAGGTCTGGCCCAGACGCCTCGGGGGCCGTTCGGGCCTGGGCACGGACCCTTGCGCTGCTGCCGCCTGGCGCCATGAGCTCGCGGCCGGGGCCGTCAGTCGCTTCGAGATCTTGCTGGGCCACGGCAGCACGCCCGAAGCAGCCCTTGCCCTCGCTGAGTGCGCACGATCCGGCGCTCCCTCGTCACCCCTCGTGCGGCTGGATGCGATCCAGGTGCGCAGTCCTGACCCTCACTTTGATGCACTCGTCAATCATTGGCTTCTACACCAGGTCACCACCTGCCGCCTGTGGGCGCGCGCGGGCTTCTACCAGGCCGGGGGGGCCTATGGGTTTCGCGACCAACTGCAGGACGCCATGGCCTTGGTGGCGACGGCGCCTGGCCTTGTGCGTGAACATCTGCTGCGCGCGGCGGCACGGCAATTCTCGGAGGGCGATGTACAGCACTGGTGGCATCCGCACAGCGGTGCCGGCGTCCGGACCCGATGCAGCGACGACCTGTTGTGGCTCCCGCACGCCATGCTGCACTATGTCAGCGCGACCCGCGACCTGGCGGTCCTGGATGAGCTGGTGCCCTTTCTCGAAGGGGCGCCTCTTGCACCGGCACAAGAGGATGCCTACACCTCACCCTCGAATGCAGCCGAGTTCGCCACGCTGTTTGAGCACTGCGCGCGGGCCATCGATGCCCGTCTGCAGGTGGGTGCGCACGGACTCCCGCTGATGGGCAGCGGCGACTGGAACGACGGCATGAACCGGGTTGGCGCCGACGGTCGTGGAGAGTCCGTCTGGCTCGGTTGGTTCCTCTGTCGCATCGTCGCTGACATGGTTCCACTGGCAGCACAACGCGGCGAGAGGGAACGCGTGGCTCAATGGCAGACGGCAGCCGATGGCTGGCGTCAGGCGCTGGAAGGGCCGGCCTGGGACGGCCACTGGTATGCCCGGGCCTTCTTCGATGACGGCACGCCCCTGGGAACGAAGACCGGCAGCGAGTGCAGCATCGACCTGATCAGCCAAGCCTGGAGCGTTTTGTCCGGAGTCGCCCTGCCAGAGCGCCAACATCAGGCCATGACGGCCGTGGAGAGACTGCTGTGGGACCGGGAATGGCAGCTGCTGCGCCTTCTGGATCCGCCGCTGTCACAGCAGCTTCCTTCGGCGGGCTACATCCAGGCCTATCCCCCGGGCGTTCGGGAAAACGGCGGTCAGTACACGCACGCGGTTGCCTGGGCGGCCATGGCCTGGGCCCGCCTCGGCATGGCTGACGCAGCATGGCGTGCCTGGCGATCCTGCAGCCCGGCCCACCGAAGCGCTGACGCCGTGCTCGGACCTCGCTTCGGCCTGGAGCCGTACGCTGTGACGGCAGACATCTGCAGTCAATCTCCCTGGGCGGGACGGGGAGGCTGGAGCTGGTACAGCGGCTCGGCAGCGGGGTTGTACAGGGTGGCCGTGGAGTTCATCTGCGGGCTGGAACTGAACGGGCATCGCCTTCGTTTCGCCCCGCTTCTGCCGAGCCACTGGCCCGCCGTCCACCTGACCCTCCTCCGTCATGGCCGAACCTGGCGATTCAGCCTGTGCCGCCGCGACGCGACACAGGAGATCGCAGCCGCACAGGCCGGCACCGCCAAGCGCCTGGAGGTCCGGGAGTGGCTCGTGACCGATGCGAACGCCACGGACACCCACTACCTCGTCCTGCTCCCGCCCAGCGGCGCCGCCTGCGTTGATGCCCGTCGCAGCCATGGCGCCCACCGGACCCAACATCGGGCGCTTCGTGCCGATGATGCTCAACGTTCTGCGTCCGATCTCCGTGGTCCCGGCCCTATGACCTGACGCCATGGGCGGCATCCAGCCTCCATGCTGATCTGGCCTGGCATACGCGCATCAGCCCCCGCGGCCAGCTGCCGCTGGTGCTGGTGCTGGTGCTGGTGCGCCGGCACGGCTGGCATTCAGGGACCAACGGTTGCCCTGGTCACGAAGACGGGCGCCGCGCATCATCAGCGAAGTCGAGCCAGGCAGTGGCGGCCAGGAGGAGTCTCCGGCATGCGCTTGCAGGCTCTTGGTGACGCGGCGGCTTACACACAGCTTCAGGAGATGAACACCATGAGCGAGCAATCCCCAGCCGGCACAGGCATGCGCATCGAAAGCGACTCCATGGGAACCCTGCAGGTACCTGCGGCAGCGCTGTACGGTGCTCAGACCCAGCGTGCGGTGCTGAACTTTCCCATCAGCGGACAGACCATGCCGCCGGCATTCGTGCGGGCGCTGTTGCTGATCAAAGCCGCCGCAGCGCAAGCCAACGGCGGGCTGCAAGTCATTGATGCGGCAGGCGCGAACGCCATCGTCCAGGCTTGCCATGAACTGCTGGCCATGGACGATACGCTGCTGATGACGCACTTCCCGGTTGACGTCTTTCAGACTGGATCGGGCACCAGCAGCCACATGAATGCCAACGAGGTGGTGGCCGCCCTGGCGACTCGGATCCTGGGCGCCGCCGTGCATCCGAATGACCAGGTGAACGCAGGCCAGAGCAGCAATGACGTCGTGCCCAGCGCCATCCATGTGGCCAGCGCCATTGCCATCAATGAACGCCTGCTGCCAGCCCTGGACCACCTGAGCGAGGTGCTGCAGCGCAAGTCAGCGGCACTCCATGGGTACATCAAGACCGGGCGCACCCATCTGATGGACGCCATGCCGGTGCGATTCAGTCAGGTGCTGGACGGCTGGGGGGCTCAGTTGCGCGGCGCCACAGACCAGGTCCGGGCTGTGCTGCCGCTTCTGCAGCAATTGGCACTGGGGGGCACTGCGGTCGGTACGGGCGTCAACGCGCATGCGAGCTTGGCGCAGCGCTGTTGCCAGGCCTTGTCCCTCTGTGCCGGGCTGAGTTTCTCGCCCGGTGCCAATCGTTTTGCCCTGATGGGGGGGCAGGACGTCGCGGTCGCCGCCTCTGGCCGCCTCAAGGTCGTGGCCGTCGTTCTCATGAAGATCGCCAACGACCTGCGCTGGATGAACTCCGGGCCACTGGCTGGCTTGGCGGAAATCGAGCTCGAGGCACTGCAGCCGGGTTCATCCATCATGCCTGGCAAAGTCAATCCAGTGATTCCGGAAGCCACCGCCATGGTGGCCTCGCAGGTAATGGGCAACGATGTCGCGATCACGCTGGCAGCGCAGTCCGGCAACTTCGAACTCAATGTGATGCTTCCCCTGATCGCTCGCAATCTGCTGGAAAGCATCAGCCTGCTTGCCGGCGTGCTGCCCTTGCTGGCCGACAAGTGCGTGGCGACATTTCGCGTGAACGAGCCCGCCCTGCAGGACGCCCTGGCACGCAACCCTATTCTGGTGACGGCCCTGAGCCCGCTGATCGGCTATGCGAGATCCGCGGAAATCGCCAAGAAGGCCTATCGGGAGGGACGCCCTATCCTGGAAGTCGCTGTCGAATGCACGGACATCCCGCCCGCGACGCTGCAGGTCCTGCTGGACCCCGCGCGACTGACTGGCGAAGGCTGAACCGCCCCGGGGAAATTGCGCCGAGGACATGGCCAATCGCCGTCATGCCCTCCTGGTGCAGGAGGGCGTGCAGATGGCGTACTGGGGATGGGCGAACTGCTGTCAGCGGCCGGGACAGGCCTCTCGGCGATCAGGCCTGAGCCCTTCATCTGCTACGGCGTCTTCGCAGCCCCGCCTCATCCGTCCGAATGCAAGGGGCGCGATCGGCTGAGGACGGCAGTCGCCCTCTCTCAGCGCCCGGGCAGCCTTCTGGAGGTGGTGGTGCCACTGGCACGCAGGCAGTCGCCGATCGAGCACGGGCGTTCGCGGCCCGCGCGCGTCGAGGGTGTCATTGCGGGCTCCACTTCACGCTGCCCGCCCCATCGGATCGGGGAACGTTCTCCAGGCCTTGCGGGATGCCGCCGCGAGTCGCGAGGAACTGAGGCTGCTCAGACGCCTTTGGCCCGCCGGGGGCGACTGGGCGCCCCACCCTGTCCAGCGGCCGAGGCGCGAAAGCTGCAACCGCATCGCTGCCCCTTTGCTCCGAGCGCCTCCCGCTCAGCCCTCCCGCTCAGCTCAGCCAGTCGCGGCAGGCAGAGGGCGCCGAGTTCGCGCTGTAGCGATGCCATGGTTGCGGCGTCCAAGGCCCCGGTGGGTCCAGGGGCAATTGGACGAATATTTGCATATTTATTCGCATAAGTGCGATGCAATCCATTGCCAATTCCCATCTGGTGAGCTCGATAGGCAGCGCGATGAAATCATCATTCGTCGCCATGTAACAAGATGCACAATGACTGAAAGCAAATGGAAAAGAGGCTTTACGGGAAGGCTCTGCTGGCTTGCAGGAGGAAATTACACATCCAGTTACAGCATGCAGGGTTTGTACTCACAGAATGCACTTTAATGCGAGCACTTGGGCACTTATCGAGCACAGAACTCGGTGTTTAAGGGAGGCACACATGCAGGGAGTCATCACTTGTGCGGAGTCATCGCCGCATTGCAGGGCTGGGCTTGAGGATTCGGAATGTGAGCTGGTGATGGCCGCATTTGCTGGCCGTCAGGGCTTCGACCACTGCCTCTACCAAGCCCACATCTATCCACCCATGACGCGCCCAACGGTCATACAGATAGGCAGCAGTCCTGAAGGCTGGTTGACGGCCTATGCGGCCCAGCACTTCGCCGTTTCCGATCCCTGGATACGGCATGCGCAAAGCAACAGCAGCCCCTGGCTCTGGGATTCCAGCAGACAGCAGGAGCCCGGTGCTTTCTGGCGTGAGGCCTTGCACCATGGTCTGCGCCATGGCTGCACACTGCCGATGCGAACGGAGCACGGCATCATCGGCGCCATGACTTTTGCCCGTTCGCGCGAAGCCGTGTCTCTGGAAGAGTTCTCGGAGAAATCGGCCGGCCTGCATGCCTTCTGCCAGGACCTGCATGCCGGGCTGCTGAAGCGCCGACTGCCGCAGCTGTTCCATCGGCCGGACTCGCAACTCAGTGAACGCGAGCGGACCATCCTGCAATGGACGGCGGATGGCAAGACCTCCTCCGAGATCGCGCTGATCATGGGCTTGACGAAACGCACCATCAACTTCCACGTGGCCAAGGCGACGGCGAAGCTGAACTCGACCAACAAGACGCAGGCCGCGCTCAAGGCCGCCGTGCTGGGCATGCTGTTCTGAGGGCTCAGTGGCGGCCGCCTTGATGCCTGAGGGGCCGGGGGCCTGGTCGGCACCCGCAGGACGTGCTCAGGCGCTCATCTGCCGGCAGGCCTGGGCGCACAGGCGGCAGGCCTTCGCGCAGCGTTGGCAATGTTCATGCGTGTGCTGGGTGCAGGCGTCGGCGCAGGCGTCGCAGACCTCGGCGCAGCTGATGCAAAGCAGGCGGTAGAAGGCGCTATCGCGAGCCATGAAGCCGGCGCTCAGGCGGCAGATCGCCGCGCAGTCCATGTCCAAGGCGATGCAACGCGCCATCATGGGCACATCCGGTTCGCGCAGGCAGGCTGCGGCACAGTGGTCGCAGGCATCCGCACAGGCGTTGCAGGCGGCAATACAGGAGGCGAGGGTGTCGTGGGGCATGGCGGTCTCCATGGCGTTTGGGGGACCCGCCGCCGCGGCAAGCCGTGTGCCGGGCTGCATTCCAGACGCCAGGTCGCAGGCTCATCGCGGCAGCGCCTTCCCGGCATGGGGCCAGGCGGCAAAGCCGCAGGGCCGGCCCCAGTGCACGCATCAGTCCACGCCCAAGTAGCGCAGCACAGCGTCAACGATGGCGCGTTCGATCTCCGGCATGGAGAAACCCAGCGGTGCCTCGATGACCGCCGCGTGCACCATGGATTCGATGATGCGCTGTATCACCCAGGCGGCCAGCTGGAGGTCCTGGGGCAGGATGTCGGCGCGGTGCTGCTCCAGCAGTTGCTGGACGCGCGAGAAGATGCCTTGGCCCGAGGGACTGCCATTTGCCTTGGGCACCTCGAAGAATGGAAGCTCTTGCTCCAGCACGCGATGCAGCCGAGGCTCGACCATATGGGCAGCCATCAGCGCACGGACCATGGCTTCCACCTGGCTGCGCAGATTGCCCCGTTGTCCCGTGCCCAGCACCGCCTCGATGACCTGGTACATCTGCCCCGCGTGACGATCATGCAGAGCGACAACCAGCGAATCCTTGTTGGGAAAGTACTGGTACACGGACCCTACGCTCACGCCGGCGCGCTCGGCGACGAGATTGGTGCTGGTGCCGGCGTAGCCACGTTCCGACAGCACGCCAGCGGCGGCCTCCAGAATCGAGTCCACCATGCGGCGTGACCGAGCCTGGCTCGGAATCTTGCGCGGACCTGCTTGCTGCTTGGGCATCGCGTTATCGCTTGAAACAAGTCGTCATAAGCATTGCGGGAGGTTTGGCGCCCCTTGCTCGATGGCTGAGCAGGGCTCAAGAACCGTCAGCAGCTTCAATCCCCCGCCGAGAAGAACAAACTCGGCACCCAAAATAAATTCTGGCAACAGTGCATTTTATGGCGTCCCGAAGGGCCCACACCCGTCTACCGCCTCGGCTGCGTCCCGCAAGCGTTCATGATCTCGCGCAGAAGGCAGCTGCCGCTCATGGCCACAGCTGCTGGCGTGTCCACTGCTGCCCCTGCAGGCGGTAGCACAGGCGGGTGAAGCGGCGTTGCTCGTTGGACTGCCAGAACTCCACCTCCCGGGGCTTGAGCGCATAAAGGGTCCAGTGCTCTGAAGCCAGCTCCGGGTCCTCCTGGAGCCGTGCCAGCTGCTGCGCCAGGGCCTGTGCCAGGTCGTCGGCCTGCTCCAGCACCTCGCTCTGGCGGGCGGCGAGGATCGCGGCCCTCGACATCTCCGGGCGGCTGCGGAAGTCAGCCAAGCCCAACTCGCGGGCCAGCGGCCTGACCTCTCCGCGCAGGCGGACCTGCCGCGCCGTACCGGGCCAGTAGAAGGTCATGGCGGCCCGGGGCTGCCGCGCCAGTTGGCGCCCTTTCGGGCTGGCGGCATTGGCGGCGAAGTGCCAGCCCTCCTCGCTGACGTCCAGCAGCATCACCGAACGCGCGTCCGGAGCTCCGTCGGCATCGACGGTGGACAGCGTGGTCACCTGGGGCTCGACCACGCCACTCTCCAGGGCCTCGTCCAACCACTGCATGAACAACGCCTGCGGCGTGTCCGGCGCAGCAGTGGTGTCGAAGTCCGAAAGCCGGCCGGTCAGCACCGGCAGCAATTTGAGTCGGTGGATCAGGGATTCCATGTGGTGTGCACTCCATGCCAAATTGAAGGTCCAGCGCGATGAGGCGCCGGGCTGCGAGGTCGTCGGGAATCTAGGTCAGGAATCCGTCAGCGACGGCTGCCGGCACCCGCTTGCCACCTGACGGGCTCCGAGCCTGGTCGAAGTCATGGATCATGCGGCGGGCCAGGTCCGCCGCAGGGGGCTCCAGCCAGCGATTGACGACAGGCGCGAACTGGACATGGGCGATGGCCCAGGATTGGCAGCCCGGGTCTTGGCACCGCTGCATGGCGGACTTGGCTCCCTCATTGTCGGCGTAGCTGCAGGGGCAGTCGACGGCAGGCAGGACCAGGGCCGCACATTCGACGAGGAAGCGTGAGCGCACCTATCCCCGCTCATGCCAGGCCCACGCAGATCGGGCATCCCTGTTCGCCATCATGCCCCTCAACATGTCCTCGGAGGGCCCCCCAGCGAGCCGCTGATGCGAGGTGCCGCAGCAGGTGCAGCGGCAGTGCCTCAAGGCGCCGTCACGATCCCTGCTGGGGCACTCGGAGGCTGTCGAAGGCGGTGCCTCGATCGCGCCGCGCTCTCACCGCGGACTGCAGGCCCTCCAGCAGCTGCCGGCTGCTCGGCCAGTCCAGGCAGGCGTCGGTGATGCTTTGGCCATAGACCAACGCGTCTGGTGGGTGGAGGCCGGGCACAAAGGGCTGCTTGCCGGCCTTCAGGTGACTCTCGACCATCAGGCCGAAAACGCTTCGCTCCCCCTGCTGGATGCGCGCTGCGATGTTTGCTGCCACCTGCATCTGCTGCTCATGCTGCTTGCCGCTGTTGCCATGGCTGCAGTCCACCACGAGGCGCGGTAGCAGCCCCCTGCCCTTCAGCGCCTCACAAGCCTCGGACACGGGCTGTACCTGATAGTTGGGCTCACGGCCGCCCCGCAGGATCAGGTGCCCGTCGGGATTGCCGCGGGTGTGCTGGACCACCAACTGGCCACCCGGATGCAGGCCCAGCCGGTGATGCGGCGCGGACGCTGCCTCGATCGCATCGCAGGCGATCTGCACATTGCCGTCGGTACCGTTCTTGAAACCTATGGGCAACGGCAGGCCTGAGGCCATTTCCCGGTGGGTCTGGCTCTCGGTGGTGCGTGCGCCCACAGCGCCCCAGCTGACCAGGTCTTGCAAATAGGGCGCCACCAGCGGGTCCAGGAACTCGGTGGCGGCGGGCAGCCCGAGACGGTTGATGTCGACCAGCAGCTGGCGAGCCAGGAAGAGGCCTTCCTGCAGTTGACCGCTGCCGTCCAGCCAGGGGTCCTGGATCAGTCCCTTCCAGCCCAGGGTGGTCCGCGGCTTCTCGAAGTAGACACGCATCACCAGTTCCAGCTCGCCACCCAGTTGGTCGCGCAGCTGGGCCAGGCGCCGGGCGTAGTCCAGGGCGGCGCGCGGGTCATGGATGGAGCAGGGCCCGATGATCACCAGCAGGCGGTCGTCCTGGCCTTGCATCAGCAGGCGGATGCGCGCCCTGGTCCGCCCGACGAGGCTGAGGACATCGCGGTCCGGCGCATCGACCTGTTGTCTGAGCTGCTGGGGGGATGGGAAGGCATGGGCCGCACCGTCCTGGCGGGCCAGCACATCGGCGCTGAGACGGGTATCCATTCAGGCTCCCAGGCTGGCGCCGCCATCGACGACCAGATCATGCAGGGTGATGTGCCCGGCCATGGGCGAGGCGAGGAACAAGAGCGCGTCCACCACATCGGCCGGCTCGGCGATCTTGCCCAGAGGAATACCCAGCTTGTACTGGCCGGGCAGGCCCTGGATGGTGCGCTGTATGCCCGGCTCGTCGAGACCCATGGCCTGCAACATGGGCGTGCGGGTGGTGCCTGGCGACACCAGATTGCAGCGCACGCCATGCGGTGCCAGTTCCAGCGCCGCGCACTGGCTGAGGCTGCGCAGCGCCGCCTTGGATGCGCAATACGCGGCCATGCCCAGCCGCGGCACATGGGCGGCATTGGAGCCCAGCACGACGATGGCGCCCTGCCCCTGCTGCTTGAAGCTCGGGACCAGGGCCTGGAACAGATGGAAGGCGGCGGACACATTCACCTGCAGGCTTTGCTGCCAGTCCTCCAGCGACAGCTCCTCCAAGCCTCCCATGCGCAGGAGGCCCGCGGCATGCACGAGCACGTCAATGCGGCCTCCTGAAGCCAGGCGCTGGTGACACAGGCCCGATACAGCCGCGGGCTGCGTCAAGTCCAGCACCAGAGTCTCGTAGGGAGCGGTCTCGCTGTCGTCGAAACAGCGATCCAGGCCGAGCACCTGCGCGCCCTGCTGATGAAGGGCGCGTGCCGCCGCACGGCCGATGCCGCTACCCGCGCCGGTCACCCAGACCTTGCGGTCCTTGAAGGCTGCGGCGCTCATGCCTTGCCCCTCGGCAGGGCCTGCGCCGCCTCCACCAACGCCCACCAGGCCTTCAGGCTGGGGCCTTGGGCGAGGTCTTCAAAGCGCAGCCTCAGCCCCTGGCGGGACCAGCCTGAGATCAGCTCCATCAGCTGCAGGGAGTCCAGGCCGTGGTCGAGCAGGTTGTCATCCTCCAGCGGTTCCTCCTGTCCCTCGGGCAGGCGTGCCAGCACGCTGGCCTTGAAGCCGTCCCAGGTGAGCGGAACACCCTGGGTCGCGAGGACCTCCCCGGTGCCGACCACACGACCGGCCCGGCCAGCCACGTAGCGCAAGGCCATCTGCTGCTCTTCCAGGGAAAAATCGGCCACGGCATCGCCCACCATGAAAGGCTGGATGTCCTGCATGAAGGCCTCGACCGCCGTCATCAGGCAGCCGATGTGGGCATACACGCCGCCTATCAGCAGTTGGTCGCGGCCCCATTGGCGCATGAGGCTGGCCAGCTCCGAGCGCTGGAAGGCGCTGTAGCGCCATTTGTCCAGCACGGTGTCTCCGGCGGCCGGGGCCAGTGCCTGGGCGATACCGGCCAGCGCGGGGTCGGCACCGCCCAGGCCGGGACCCCACATGTCGTTCAGCAAGGCGCGATCCTGGGGACTCTGTGCCGCAGGCTGCGCGGTGTAGACCACGGGCACTCCGTGCGCCCGGGCCCAGTGGATCAGGGCCTGCAGGTGCTGCAGCAGGGTGTCCCGCAGCGGGCTCTGCGCGCCGTAGCAGCGCAGGAAGTAGTCCTGCATGTCATGGACCAGCAGCACGGCTCTTGACGGTTGCAGGACCCAGGACACGCGGGACGCGGGGAAGTCAGCGACAGCGGGCATCGCATAGGAAGGAACGGTGGGGATGCTCATGGAATCTCTCTGGCTTGGGAATGAGGCGCCACGGTGGCGACGAGGACGCGCAGGGCCTGCTTGTCGATCTTTCCGACGGCGGTCAGGGGCAGCGCGGGCAGGCGCTCGAAGCGGTCCGGCACCTTGTAGTCCGCCACGCCCTGCTCGCGCAGAAAGCGGCGCAGGGCCGGCGCCCCGAGGTCCGAGCGGCCGCTGACGAAGCAGGCGCAGCTCTTCTCGCCCAGGCGCTGGTCGGGCACGGCGATGACGCCAACCTGCCGGATGTCGGCGTGGCGCAGCAGCAGGTCCTCGATCTCCTCGGCGGCAATCTTTTCACCGCCGCGGTTGATCTGGTCCTTGACCCGGCCGACCACGCACAGATCGCCCTGCGCCGTCTGGCGTACCAGGTCGCCCGAGCAGTAGAAGCCCTGGGCATCGAAGACGCGCTGGTTGTGCTCGGGGCTGCGGTAGTAGCCGCGGAAGGTGTAGGGGCCACGCGTTGCCAGCAGGCCCACCTCGCCGGGTGGCACAGGCAGGCCCTGGGGGTCGCGCACCTGGACCTCGTCGGCCGGGCTCATGGGCCGGCCCTGGGTGCCCATGATGCGGGCCTCCTCGTCATCCAGCCGCGTGTAGTTCACCAGGCCCTCGGCCATGCCGAAAACCTGCTGCAGCCGGCAGCCCAGGACCTCGGGGACGCGCCGCGCCAGGGACTCGGCAAAGCTCGCCCCGCCGACCTGCAGCAGGCCTAGCGTCTGTAGCTGCCTGCGCCGGGCGGGCATGTCCAGCACCGCCTGCATCCACAGCGACACGGCCGAGGGCACCAGGCCTGTCATCGTCAGCTCGTGGCGTTCGATCAGCTCGAAGCAGGCCAGGGGCTCGGGGCTGCCGGCCAGCACCACGCAACCGCCGGCATGGAAGACGCCCAGGGCGCCCGGTGAGCTCAGCGGGAAGTTGTGGGCTGCTGGCAAGGCGCACAGATAGCGCGTCTGCGGGCCCAGGCGGCAGAGTTCGGCGCTGCGGCGCACGCTGTAGTCGTAGTCGTTGTGCGTGCGGGGAATGAGCTTGGGCGTGCCGGTGCTGCCGCCGGAGAGCTGAAAGAAGGCCACCTCGTCGGGTGGCGTGGGACCGGCATCGCCTGGCCATGCCGACGGCATGGGGCTGTGCAGGGCCTGCGCGAGGCTGCGCGGGCCGGCAGTCTCCCCACGCAGCAGGACCTGCTCCAGCTGCGGGTGCTCTTGCTGCAGGGCCGCCAGGAAGGTCTCGTCGGCGAAGAGCGGGTGGGCTCGGTCGGCGATCAGCAGCCGCGGGCGGACCTGGACCGCATAGGCCTGCAGCTCATGTCGCTTGTGGCTGAACAGGGCATTCACAGGCACCACGCCAAGGCGCAGCAGCGCGAAGAAGACCAGGTAGAACTCCGCCACATTGGGCAACTGGACCAGGGCGGTGTCATGCTGGCGCAGCCCCAGCGCCCACAGCCTGGCGGCCAGGCGCTCCACGGCCTGCGCCATGTCGCGATAGCTGAACTGCCGCTCACCACAGATCAGGGCGGTAGCGTCGGGCGCGGCGGCGAGGCCGTCGGCCAGCAGCGCACCCAGGGGGCGGTCCAGCCAATAGCCAGCCTGGCGGTACTGGCTGGCCTGCTCGGGCGGCCAGGGCGTGAACTCGATGCGCTGTGGACGGGCCAGTTGCGCGCTCATGCCAGCACCTCCGGGCCAAGGCCGATGGCGCGCAGCATGGTGCCCAGCTTGGCCTGGGTCTCTGCCCACTCGGCATCGGGGCAGGAGGCCTCCACCACGCCCACGCCGGCGAACAGCCGCAGCTGGCGGGCCTGCACCGTGGCGCAGCGGATGGTGACCACCCATTCGCCCTGCCCCTGGGCGTCGCACCAGCCCACGATGCCCGTGAAGGGCCCGCGTTCGAAGGACTCGATCAGCTGCACCAGCTGACGTGCCTTCAGGCGAGGAAAACCGCAGACCGCAGGTGTGGGATGCAGCCGGCAGGCCAGGTCCAGGGCGGCCAGCGGCTCCGCGGCGCCGGGCCTCAGCCGGCCCGAGATGGGCGTGCCCAGGTGCCACAGCTGCGGCGTGGCCACCAGCTCGGGCTCGGCCGGGACATCCAGCGCATCGCACAGCGGGCGCAGGCGTTCCTGGATGTCCGCCACCACCAGGCGGTGCTCATGGAGGTCCTTGCTGGAGGCCAGCAGGCGCTGCGCCACCGCATCGTCGTCGTCGGCAGCTGACGGCCTGGCCGCCGTGCCGGCCAGGGGGAAGGTCTCGACCCGCCGGTCCTGCAACCGCAGCAGCAGCTCGGGGCTGGCGCCGACCAGCTCGGAACCGTCGCCCATGGGCAGGCGGAAGTGATAGGCCGCGGGGTTCTGGACCATGAGGTTGGCCAGCAGTTGCTCGGTGTCCGGCGCCTGCTCCAGCTCGATCTCGCACAGGCGGGACAGCACGGCCTTGCGGATGCTGCTGTGCTGGAAGTTGGCAATGGCCTGCCGGACACCCTGCTTGAAGCACTGCTGGTCGGGAATGCTGCGCGCCGCGGCGACGCGCGCCTGCAGCGGCCGGGACCGGGCGCCTGACATCAGCACTTCGCGATCGATGAACTCCACCTCACGAGGCACCACAAGGGTCGAGGGCTGGCGGGTGTCAAAGGGAATGGCCCCCAGGACGAGCGGATGGCGCTGCCCCAGCTGCCGGGCCTGGTCCAGGGCCTGCTGGACTGTCGCAAGGAATGCCGACGGGTCGCGGCCCTCGCCGGCCTGCGCATGCACCGGCTGCTCGATGCGCCGCAGGCTGCCCCGCGCCAGCAGGCAGCGGTGCGGCGAGCTGAACACGAACGCCGGCTCCGGCACGGCAGGTTCTTGCATGGCGCTCGAGCCAGCGGGCTGCAGGGCAGCTCCGGGTCGTCGGGTGGAAGTCAACATGGGTCACCTTCTTTCATCTCAGTTGTCCTGTGCGCGGCAAGGGCCTGCGCGGTGCTGAATCGGGCGGGGCCGTAGCAATGGCGGGCGTGGTGGGAGCCGCTGCGGGTCGTCGGGTCATGCCTGGGGCAATGTCGTCTCGGGCCCGGCCTCGCGCAGCCCTGGCAGGCTCGCGAGCGCCCAGAGTCCCAGGGCCAGGCCGGCCGCACCCAGCGCGGCCACGCCGCCCAGCGGCGAGAGCGTCTGGGCCAGCAGGCCGATGGCCACGGTGCCGACGGCGTCGCCCAGGGCGTCCTGCGCGCTCCACAGCCCGTTGACGCGGCCCAGGTAGGCGTCCGGCGTGTGGCCCTGGACCAGGGCGTACTGCAGCAGCCCGGCCAACGACACCAGGGCCCCGAAAACCGCCAGCAGGAGCAGGGCCAGCACGAAGGAGCGGTTCAGTCCCAGGGCCAGCAGGCAGGCAAAGGCGGCCAGGCCCAGCCCTTGCAGCACCAGCCCGGGGCGCTCCACGCGCTCTGCCCAGCCGCTGAGCCAGGCCGAGAGCGCGGCGCCCAGCGGCACGGCCGAATACATCAGGCCCAGCTCCAGCGCCCCGCCCCCAAAAGCCTGCTCCGACAGCGCCGGGAACAGCACGCGGACGGCCGTCGTGAAGCTGACCAGGCTGCCCACCAGCACCACGCTGGCCACCACCTTGTTGCGGACCAGGTAGCGCAGGCCGTCGGCCAGTGCGCGCAGCGGATGGCTGTCATCCCCGGCCTGTGGGCGCATGCGCGGCAGGCGCAGCAGCGGCAGCAGGGTCAGACCCGTGGCGACGGCGGCCAGCAGGTAGTTCCAGCCCACGCCCCACGCAGCGATCAGTGCACCGCCCAGCGCAGGCGATCCCACGGTGGCCAGCCGCATGCTCAGCATGCTCAAGGCCCGCGCCTGCAGCAGGTTCTCGCGGCCCACCAGCTCGGGCATGGCCGCCAGCAGGGCCGTGACACCAATGGCGCCGAACAGGCCGTCCCAGGCCGCCAGCGCGTAGACCAGACCCAGCACCAGCGGCTTGGGCAGGACGCTCGCTGCCCAGGCATTGACGGCCAGGCCCAGAAAGCCCAGGCCGCAGGCACAGCGGGCCAGCAGGATCAGGCGCTTGCGGTCATGGCGGTCCGCCAGCACGCCCCCGGCCAGCAGGCCGATGAACAGGCCGGCGCCCTCCAGTGCCATGGCCAGGCCGACGGCCCTGCTGTCGCCGCTGAGCTGGAAGACCTGCAGCGGCACGGCCACCGCAAGAAAGCCCAGACCCAGAAGCGAGATGCTGCGGGCGATGAACACATGCCGGAAGTGCGGGTTGCGGGCCAGCAGGCCCCAGTCCAGGCTGGGGCGGGTGGAAGTGGCGGTGTTGCTCATGGGAGTGGTCCGTGTGGTGTCGGCAGGGTGTGGTCGGCATCGGCCCCAGCCAGGAGCCGGTCGATGAAAGGTCCCAGGGTCTGCAGGCGCTGCGGGGAGAGGATGTCCTCATGGCTGCAATCCGGCAGCCGGTGCAGGTCCATCTGCCCCGCGAGCCCGGCCCAGGCGCGCTCCGGGTCGATGTAGCCGGGCAGCGAACGCTCGGCCACGAAGAGCGTCACCCGGCCGTCGTAGCGCGGGGTCCGCGCGCGTGAGAGCAGGCGCACCGCGTCCTGGTAGTTGGCGAAGATCTGGGTCAGCAAGGCCTGCTTCTCGCGCTGCATCAGGGCCTGCAGCGCTGCGGCTTCGCTGCCCTGCTCCGGGTCCGGCTCTGCCTCATCTGCAAAGGCCTGATCCAGGACCAGGGTCTGCTCCCGCTCGGCGCCCAGTGCGGCCTGCGCGCCCTGGGGGTCCGACCAGTCGTGCACCTCGGCCGGATAGGTGTCCAGCAGGCCCAGGAAGCGCACGTGCTGGCCGGCCTCCCGCAGCTTCACGGCCACGCCGTAGGCCACGGTGCCGCCCAGCGAGTAGCCAAGCAGGTCATAGGGCCCTTCCGGCTGGATCTCCCGGATCATGGCCAGCTGTGCGCGGACCAGTTCCTCCATGTCCGCGCTGCTGGCGATGAGGCCGGCCGGCCGCGGCGACTGCAGGCCCAGCACCGGGCGGTCGGCGCGGATGTAGCGGGCCAGCACCGCGTACTGCCAGGCAAAGCCAGAGCCCGGGTAGAAGCACCACAGGGGCGCGCCCTGCCCTTCACGCAGTCGCAGCAAGGGCGCAAAGCCGTCGGCGCCGAAGTCCTGAGGCAGGAGCTCGCGCTGCAGGGCCTCAGCCAGCCCAGCGACGGTGGGCGTGAGCATGATCTGGCCGACCGCGACCGGCCTTTGCAGCACACGGCGGATCTCGCCCGCCAGCCGCATGGCCAGCAGCGAATGGCCGCCCAGCGCAAAGAAGTCGTCGTCGGCCCCGACAGCCTCCCGCCCCAGCAACCCTGCAAAGACCTCGGCCAGACGGCGCTCCAGTCCCAGCGTGGGCGCACGTGAGGCAAGACCTGACCCCGCCTTTCGAACAGGCCGGGGCAGCGCCCTGCGGTCGAGCTTGCCGTTGGGGCTCAGGGGCAAGGCATCCAGGCGCTGGAAGCTCGCCGGCACCATGTGCGCTGGCAAGGCCTGGAGCAGCGCGCGACGCAATGCCTCGTCGTCATAGACCACGCCCTCCTCAGGCACCACATAGGCGACCAGTTGGCGCTCGTCCCCGATGGCGGTGCTGGCTTCGCTGTCGCTCAGCACCAGGGCTTGCACAGCGGCCTGCGCCACGCCCGGCTGGGCCAGCAGGCACTGTTCGATCTCGCCCAGCTCGATGCGCTGGCCGCGCAGCTTCAGCTGTTCGTCGCTGCGTCCCAGGTACTCCAGCTCGCCGCCGGGCAGCCAGCGGACCAGGTCTCCCGTGCGATACAAACGCTCGCCCGCGCCGAAGGGGCTGGCCACGAAGCGGCTGGCGGTCAGTGCTGGCCGACCCAGGTAGCCGCGGGCGAGCTGCACGCCGCCCAGGTAGAGCTCGCCCACACCACCCAAGGGCACGGGGCGCAGCCAGGCATCCAGGACCAGCAGCCGGGTGTTCCAGACCGGGCGTCCGATCGGCACGCCGGGGCGGTCCAACGCCAGACCTTCGCCAAAGGCGGGGTGGTAGCTCACGTCCACCGCCGCCTCGGTGGGACCGTACAGGTTGTGCAGGGCGACAGGCAGCCGGGCCGTGAACTCGCGGGCCAGCGCCCTGGGCAGCGCCTCGCCGCTGCAGAACACCAGGCGCAGGCTGGCACAGGCCGCTGCCCGACGCTGCGCCGGCAGAGAACCCAGGTGCTCGTTGAAGACCGCCAGCATGGAGGGCACGAAGTGCAGGCAGCTGACGTGATGCCGTTCGATCAGCCGCAGCAGCGCTGCGGGATCCTTGTGGCTGTCGGGCGGCGCCATCACCAGCTGCGCGCCCGCCAGCAGAGGCCAGAAGAACTCCCACACGGAGACATCGAAGCCGCAAGGCGTCTTCTGCAGCACCACGTCCCGCGGACCCAGGGGATAGGTCTGCTGCATCCAGGCCAGCCGGTTGACGATGGCGCGGTGGCTCACCAGCGCGCCCTTGGGCCGGCCGGTGGTGCCCGAGGTGTAGATGAGATAGGCCGGATCGTCCGCCTGCAAGGTGACCTTGACCACGGGCGCTGCATGCCCCGCGCGCAGCGCGTCGTAGACCAGCGGACGAGGCCCCGTGCCGGCATCCGGCTGAGGCAGCAGGCGCGGCATATGCTCGCCGCTGCTGATCAGCACGGCGGGTGCGGCGTCCTCCAGCATGAAGCGGAGGCGTTCCTCCGGGTAGCCAAGTTCCAGCGGCAGGTAGGCGGCGCCCGCCTCGATCACGGCCATCAGGGCCAGGCTGAGGCGCACCGAGCGCGGCAGCGCCACGGCCACGATGCGGCCCGGGCCAGCGCCCAGGGCCTGCAGCTCGGCGGCGAGCGAGCACACCTGATGGCGCACCTCGGCCTGGCTCAGGTGCAGGGACTCGTCGACCAGGGCCGTGCTGTCCGGGCTGCGCAGGGCCTGCGTCGCCAGCCAGGACCGCAGCGTGTGATCGGGCAGCTCCTGCGCGGTGTCGTTGATGGCCTCGATGAAGCGGCGTTCGCGGGACAGCTGCAGCGGGTAGCGGCACAGCGGCAGCGAAGGCTGGGCCATCAACAGCGACAGCCATTGGGCCATGCGCTCCAGCATCGCGGGGGCATCGCCCACGGCACCACGGTCTTCCAGCAGCAGGGTGAGCCGCTCGCCCGGAAGTACCAGCAGAGCCAGCGGATAGTGGCTGGTGCCGCGGTTGTGCACCTCCGTCACGCGCAAGACCTGACCCTGCACCCAATCGGGCGCGGGCAGCGGATCGCTGAGGTAGTCATGGTCCGGGTAGTTCTCGACGACCAGCAGGGTGTCGAACAGCGCGCCGCCGGCCATCTGCTGGATCTCGGCCAGCCCCACGCCGTCATGGGCCATGCGCTCGGCATGCCGCTCCTGCAGGGCCTCGAGCTGGGGCCACAGGGCCAGGTCCTGCTGCAGGCTCACATCGACGGGCAAGGTGTTCAGGAAGAGTCCAACCTGTTCCGCGATGCCCTCCACCGCCGCGCTTCGGCCGGAGACCGGCGTGCCGAAGACCAGGCGATCCCGCCCCGTCAGCGACGACAGAGCCAGCGCCCACAGCCCCTGCATCAGCACATGCAGCGTGAGGCCTCGCTGGCGCAGGGCCTGGCGCAGGGCCTCGGACAGGGGCTGGTCCAGCTGAAGACTGTGTTCCACCACGGCGCCCTGGGCCGGCCGGCCTTCGCACAGCAGCGTGGGGGGCAGGCCCTGCACGGCCTGGCGCCACCAGGCCCTGCTCTCGCTCAGCTCGCGTCGGGCCAACTGGCCCACAACCTCGGCATAGGGGCGGGGCAAGGCCGGCAGCGGGCAGGCATCGGCGCGGTAGGCGGTGAACAGATCGCGCAGCAGCACGGGGCTGGACCAGCCGTCGATCAGCAGGTGGTGCACCATCAGCAGCAGGCTGTGCTGCGTCGCCGAGTGCCGGACCAGGGTCGCCTGGATCATGCCGTTCCAGCGCAGCGGCGAATGGCCCTGTGACAGCAGGCGCGCCTGGAGGTCCGCCAGCGCCCGGGCCTGCGCGGACTCAGGCTGTTCTGAGAGGTCCTGCAGCTGCCAGGGCCAGTGCAGACGGGCGTCTTGCGCGGGCATCAGGAACAGGGGCTCGGAGCTGGACTGCAGGTCGAAGAGGCCGGCCAGCTGGCGATGTCGGCTCAGCACGGCATCCAGGGCGCGGCGCAGGCGATCGGCATCCAGGGGGCCATGCAGGCGCAGGCGGGTGAAGGCTGCGTAGCCACCCTCGATGGCGTTGGCGGGGCCGGGCTGATCCTGGGCCAGCAGGGTCTGGAAGAGCATGCCCTTCTGCAGGGGCAGGAGCGGCAGTGCGTCCGCGAAGTCACCGTGACGGGCACGGAGGCCATCGGCCAGCTCAGGCGCCAGTGCCGGCGTCGCCCCCTCAGCGCCTGCCAAGCCGGTGCCCAGCGCTTGCAGCACCCTGGCCAAGGCCTGCGGCGTCGCCAGCATGAAGACTTGCCGTGGCGTGAGCACCCAGCCCTGGCGGCGCAGCGCGGCGCACAGCATGATGGCGGAGATGCTGTCGCCTCCCTGCTGGAAGAAGTCCTCGTCCGGCCCCACGGAATCCCGCTGCAGGACCTGGGCCATGGCCGCGCAGACCAGCCTTTCCTGTGGCGTGGCAGGCAGGGTCTGTGAGGACGGGAACTGCGGTGTGGGCAGTCGCTGGCGGTCGATCTTGCCGCTGACATTGCGCGGAAAGCTGTCCAGCACCGTCAGGGCAGCCGGGACCATGTACTCGGGCAGCCGCTCCTTCAGCCGCGCGCGCAGCTCGCTGCCGCGCTGCAGGCGCTGGTCCTGGGCAAGACCTGGCACCACGCAGTACGCAAGCAGACGCTGAGTCCCATGCACCGCCTGCGGCAGCACCAGGGCGCTCTCGACACCTGGCAGCAGGGACAGAACGCGCTCCACCTCGCCCAGCTCGACCCGGTAGCCGCGCACCTTGACCTGATCATCGCTACGCCCCAGGTACTCCAGCTGGCCCTGTGCGGTCCAGCGCACGAGGTCACCGCTGCGGTACATCCGCGCGGCTGTGCCTGCCGGGGCGAACGGATTGGCCACGAAGCGGCTGGCCGTGAGCCCGGGCCGGGCCAGGTAGCCGCGCGCCAGGCCGGCGCCGGCGATGTAGAGCTCGCCCACCGCGCCCACCGGCACGGGCTGCAGCCAGCTGTCCAGCACATGGACCTGCACACCCGCGATCGGCCGGCCGATGGCAGGCGACTCATGCGCCGCTATCAAGGCGCGCAGGGTGTCGACCGTGTTCTCGGTGGGGCCGTACAGATTGTGGGACTGCAGGCCCGGCACGGCGCGCAGCTGCTCCCAGAGTGCAGCTGGCGCGGCCTCGCCCCCGATCAGCACCAGGGAGGGCTGATGCATGCCCGACTCGAACAGCCCCTCCCCCACCATCTGGGCCAGGAAGGACGGCGGCAGGTCCAGGGCGTCGAGCCCCTGGCGGCGGATGTGCGCGACCAGCGCCTGCGCGTCGCGCCGGGTGTCGTCGTCGATCAGGTGCAGCTCCTGGCCCAGGGCCAGCCAGAAGAGCTGCAGCCAAGAGGAGTCGAAGGAGAAGGCATGCGTGTGCGCCGCCCGCAGGCGCCGGCCGCCTTGCCTGTCGCTCACGGCCTGCCGCGCCGGCTCGTACAAAGTCGGGCGGTGCGCCGCCAGCAGATTCATCAAGGCGCCGTGTGTGTTCATCACGCCCTTGGGCCTGCCCGTGCTGCCGGAGGTGAAGATGATGCAAGCCACATCGTCCGGCTGCGGCGCGTGGTGGCCCTGCTGGTGCGAGGCGCCAGCGGCCTGGTGCCGGACCAACTGCTCGCGGATCCCGGCATCGTCCAGGTTCACCCGGCGCAGCGTCGGCGGAAACACCTTGGGCACGGCCCCCTGCGTCAGCACCAGCAGCGGGCAGGCGTCCTCGCACATCCAGCCCAGGCGTTCGGGAGGGTGGTCCAGGTCCAGGGGCAGCAGCGTGGCACCACTGTCCAGGATCGCCAGCAGCCCCACCAGGGCGTCGATACCGCGCGGCAGGCCCAGGGCCACCACCGTTCCCCTCCCGGCGCCCTGCTCCCTCAGCCAGGAGGCCAGGCTGCGAAGGCGTGCCTGCAGTTCGCCGAAACTCAGCGACGTGCCCTGGAAGACCACGGCCGTCTGCTGGGGATGCAGTCGAGCCTGCAAGGCCAGCGCCTGAGGGAAAGCGAAGGCCGATGCGGCGTCAGCCGCCTGGGGTCCTGTGGACCAGGACTGGATGCGGGCCCGCTCGGCGGCCGTGCACCAGGGCAGCTCGCGCAGGCACGACGACGGCTGGGCAAACCAGGCATCCAGCCACTGCGCCAGCCGCCTGGCGTGCTCGGCAAGATCGGCCTCGTCATGGCAGGCCTGCGAGGCGCGCAGTTCCAGCTGCACGCGATCCGGATGGACCATGAGGCTCAGCTCGAGCTCATCCACCGGCCCCGTTGCGAGGTGGCGGGCCCAGCCGCGGACCTCACCCAGGTCCAGCGTCAGGTCGAAGAGCTTGTGGTTCAGCACCGGCCCGTACAGGCGCCGCCCGGCGCCGAGGCGATGCAGATCGCGCTGCAGCTGCTCCGCCGCATAGCGCTGGTGCGGGCGCACGGCCAGCACGGCCTTCCTGAACGCAATGGCGGCGGCGATCCAGTCCATGCCCGGCTCCAGCTGCAGGCGCACGGGCAGGACGTTGACAACCGGCACCAGCGCCTGCAGGGCCACCGAGCCCAGGCGCCGCATGAAGGGCACGCCCAGCACCATGTCCAGGCCTGTCCAGCGGCCGAGGTAAGCCGCCATCGCAGCCTGGATCAGGTCGGCCGCCGTCAGGCGGGCCTGGCGGGCGCGCTCGTCCGATTCGATCAGGGCGCGCAGGGTCTCCAGGCGCTCCAGCGGCAGTTCCAGGTCCTGCCGATTCACTGCGGCCGACATCGACTGCCCTGCCCGGGCACGCGGGGACAGGCCGGCCGCCACCGGCAGCGCCTCACCATAGGCGGCCCAGAACTGGCGGTCGGCCTCAAAGGCGGGCGACGACTCATAGGCCTGGTACTCCTGCACCACGGCCTCGGTCCCCACCCAGGGGGCGGCTTCTGGCGCCTGGGCCAGGTGCCGGCTTCGATACAGGGCGGCGATGCGCCGCGTCAGCGCGGTGAAACTGTAGCCATCCAGGGCCAGGTGATGGCAGCGCAGATACCACCACCACTGCGCTTCGCCCCCGCGATCCGGCATGCGGATCAGGGCATGGCGATAGGCCTGCCCCGGATCGGAGAGATCGTGGGGCTGAGCGATGTCCTGCGCCATCCAGGCCTCGGCGCGCGTGCGGGCGTCGGGGGCCTGGTGCCAGTCGATCAGCACGGGCTGCGCCACCTCGTCCGGCCTCAGGAACCGCGGGAGCTGCTGCAGCACCGTACCGTCCTCGCCCGGTTCGTAGCGGGCATGCAGGGTCTGAGCCTCGGCCAGGCCCTGGCACATGGCCCAGGCCATGGCGGCCGGGTCCAGCGGCCCACTCAGGACCACGCAGTGCGCGATGGTGTAGGCCGAGCCGGGCTGCTCGGCCGTCTGCTCTGCCATCCAGATGCCGGGCTGGGCGGCCACCAGCGGCAGGGTGAGCCACTGGCCGCTGTCGGAAGGGCCCGCGTCAGGCGCAGGATCTGGGGAGACGAACGATGTGTGCTGCAGCATGCCCGCTCCTCAATGCACGGCTGCCGCGTTCTGCAGCGCAGCCCAGTGCCTGTCGACCCACTCCATGCAGGCGGTCCTGGAATCCGGCCCATGAGCGCGCAGCCAACCCATTGGTTCAGCAGCAAAAGTAGGCCAGAGGCTGTATTCGCCGCGCTGGTTCACGAGAACGAGGAAGCTGTGACGGTCGTCGTCGAACGGGTTGACCGTTCCCGAAGCCTGGGAATTCATGGCAGGTCCTTTGTTTGATGCGGCCATGAAGCGCTGTTCATGGCCAGAGTTCATTCAGCGTGCGTGGGAAGCAGGCTCAAGCAGGCCGGGCAGCAGCTCGGCCAGACCGGACAGCAGCGCCTCGCGCCAGCACACCCAGTCGTGGCCGCCCCTCACCTGGCGAACGAGCACGGCAGCCTTGCTGACCATGCGGGCCTGCAGGGCTGCGGCCATCTGCCGGCTCAGGGACTGCATGTCCTCGGGGTCGCGCTCGCCGTACTGGAAAAGCGCATGCAGCCGCCGGCCCTGCCCCAGGCCGTGCTGGACCTGCTGGATCAGCCGGGCGTGTTGGGGGCTGTCCTGCGTCAGATCCGGCCACCAGAAGGAGCCGGACTGGCTCAGCAAGGCGCGATAGCGATCGGGCCAGTGCAGCACGGCGTAGGTGGCCGCCAGGCCGCCCAGACTCTGCCCCGCGACCAGACAGGGAGGCTGACAGGGGTCTGCTTCATCGTGCCTGGCCCGGCGCCTTGCCTGGGGCCAGAGCTCTTCGTGAAGTGCTTGCCAGAAGCGGGGCTGGCACCCCAGCTCCTGCCAGCGGGACTCGGGATCACGTGCGTCCACGGCCAGATAGTCTGCGGCGGGCAGCAGCCCCTGCGCCGTCCACCGGTCCAGCAAGGGAAAGAGCTGCAGCGGGCCCGCCCAGGCCTGGCCATCCAGCAGCAGCACCCAGGGGCGCGTGCCGGCCTCGCTGCTTGCGGGCACTGGGGGCCTTGTCTGGTGAAGCCAGGCCGAGCGCTGTGTGCCCAGCCGTTCGCTGGTCCAGGTCCAGCTGTGGCTGAGCCCCGCCGGCACCGGGCCCGGGTGGGCGCTCGGGCCCGCCCCGTCTGGCTGCAGCACGGCGCGCGGGCGGCCCCAGCCGTCGGCGGCTGCGGGCTGCGGGCTGAAGGGGTCAGACTGGCTGAAGGCCTGCGAAGTGCGCATCCACCAGTCACGGCGCGCCTGGGCGCCGTCCGGCATCACCGGCCACCGGACGGGCAGGGGCAGGAAGGCGTAGCTGCCCAGCCAGTCCCTGGGCAGAAGGGTTGACCAGAACCAGACGTCCGTGTCCGCCACGGGCTGCATGAACGCGGCACCCTGTGCGGGATGCGGGGTGTGGCCATCCACATCGATGCAGACGGCCTGCAGCTGCGCTTCGACGGCCGGCTGGCGCCACAGGAACAGCAGCTCCTGCACGCCCGCGGCGGTGCCAGCACGGCGCAAGGGCGTGCCCTGCCGGGCGACGCCCTGCCACCAGGCGGGCGACCCGATCGCTTGCGCCGGGGCCGCGGCCTGCAGCCAGGGTTTGAGGGCCATGCTGCTGTACAAGCTCAGGCCCTCAGCGGCTCTGCTGCCGCGCCGTGTAGCGACCAGATGGTGTCCGGCGGGGCCTGCAGCACGCGCTGCCGCGTCCGCCAGGCCATGACGGCAAAGGCCAGCGCCGCCATCAGGGCCAGGACATCTACCATCCACAAGCCCCAGTGCCCGCCGCCGAGTCCGGCCAGCAGACCGGAGCCACTGCGCAGCGAGAGCGCCGGCAGCAGCAGGCTGCCCAGAGCACAGGCCGCCAACAGCTGCGGCGCCGCGCGTGCGGCCCCGCGCCACAGACTCCAGGCCAGGCTGGTCATCCAGACACCGTAGTAGACGCCCAAGTACAGGCCCTCGGCCTGAGCCCCACCGCCCTGCCTGAGCTTGCCCGCCAGCAGGCCCGCGATGACGGCAAGCAGGCAGCCCAGGCACAGCCCCACGGTGGCGGCCGCCAGCCAACGCACCGAGGCGGGCTGCGCCGCCTGCGGCTCGGCGGCGCGCTGGCGCTTGCGGCGGGATTCCAGCCACAGCAGATTGCCGCTATAGAAGAGCGCGGCGCCCATGAGGCCCAGGGCGAAATAGGTCCAGCGCATGGGCTCGCCACCAAAGCTGCCGAAATGCAGCGCGAAGAAGGTGTTGACGGGCAGGCTCCAGCCGCTTTCGCGGCCGGGCAGCATGCTGCTGTTGATGAGCTCGCCGGTATGCGGCTGCAGCACCAGGTAGGCGGTGCGCGGCCCGTGGACCAGTGCATCAGGATGGCTCAGGGCGACGCGCAGCATGGGACGCGGCCCGCCCGTGCGCATGAAGAGCAGCTCGGTCGGCTCGAAGCCCGGCGCTTCCTCCTGCACGCGCTGCAGCAGGCGCGACAGCGGCAGCACCGGCAGGCCCGGCGCCATCGGCATCTTCAGCGCGGGCGGCGAGAACATCGGCTGCTTGCCGTACACCACCTGCTGCAGGGCGCCGTAGAACTGGTCATGGAAGGCGAACACGAGGGCCGTCAGGCTGATCACCACATGGAACGGCAGGCTGGTGATGCCCAGGACGTTGTGGAAGTCCAGCCAGAAGCGCTTGCGATTCGCGCCCGGCCGGATGGCGAAGAAGTCTTTGACCAAGGTGGGCAGCAGCACGACCAGACCCGATACCAGGGCCAGGAAGTACAGCACCGAGGCCACACCCATGACGTAGACGCCCAGGTGCTCGTCGCCCAGCGTTCCGGGGATGCCGCCGGTACGGTGCAGCAGGTCCACCAACTCGCCCAGCATCGAGGGCGGCTGCGACCAGACCTGCAACCGGCCTTGGGCGTCACGACCGGCCACCCAGGGGCCGGCCTGGCTGCCCGTGGCGTCCGCCCCTGCCGCATCGCCTGGGTCGCGGGGCCCGCTGATGGGCGCCACGAGGTGTTCCGTCGGGCGCAGGTGCAGGGTGAATTCGGCGGCGGCCCTGGGCTGGCGCGCCAGCAGCTCGGGGATCAGCCCGTCGTCCAGGGGCTGCGCCCATGCCTGGGCCACGGGCTCGGCGCCCGCATGGACCCAGCGGTCCAGGGGCTCCTTGAACATGGTCAGGGCCCCGGCGAAGAAGGCCACGAAAAGCAGCCAGCCCGCAGTGATGCCGACCCAGGTGTGCAGGCGCTTGTGAACCTTGATCAGATCGCTGGAGATCTTCATGCGACCGCCCCACTTTGTGCCCACAGCAGCAGGCCGTACGCCAGGGCGTTGAGAGCCAGCAGGGCCAGCAAGGCCTGTGCGCCCGAGCGCATGAAGTACACGGCGCTCAGCGCCAGCATCCATAGCGGCGCGATCATCCACATATTGAACTGCACCTTGTCCGGCGCGCCGAGACCGCCCGGCCCCCACCAGGCCCACAGGCCGACCAGCCCCAGGGCCAGGCTGGCGCCCAGGACCGTGCCGGACAGGCTCTTGAGCCACCAGTCTCGCTGGATCTCCTGCTTCACCGTCCTGCTCCCCTGCGATCGGCCGTACGCGACCACGGCAGGGTGCCCGCCAGCGGCCACAGACCCGCCCACAACATGGCCCAGGCCAGGCCCGCGAAGCAGGCCACGGCCGCACCCAGGCTCTGCCAGCCGGCTGCCAGCGCAATGCATGCCAGGCCCAGCGCAGCCAGGCGCGCCGGGGCGGCCGGCAGCGCGGCTGCGAGCAAGCGCTGGTGCGCACTCGACAGGTAGGCCAGCCCTACGGCCCCGCACAGGCCGATGAAGAACAGCTTGTTCATGTTTTCCTCCCTGGCCGGCGCGCGGGCGGGCTCCCGCCTGCGCGCCAGTCCTCCATGCCCGGCTCAGAAGCCGTAGCTCGCCGACAGATACAGATTGCGTCCCAGCTCCGAGGCGATGAAGTTCTCGTTCTTGTCCTTCAGCCTCACATCACCCAGGTTCTTGACGCCGGCGCGCAGCGTCCAGGGTTTGCCCAGCTGCAGCGAGCCGCCCACGTCCACCCGCGTGTAGGCCGGCAAAGCCTTGTCCTCGTAGAACTGCCGCCCCGTGTGGTTCAGGTCCAGGAAGACCTTGAGCGCCGCGCTGGCCGTCCAGTTCACGCCAGCCATCAGCTTGTGCTGGGGGCGGAATTCCAGCTTCACGGTTCGGCCCGAGGCGTCCGTGTAGTCGGCCTTGAGCGCCGTGAGGCTGCCCTTTATGCCCCAGGCCCTGCTGAGCTGCCAGCTGCCGCCGATCTCGATGCCCTGTGTCTTGGCCTGGGCGACGTTCTGCCATGCGCGCGAGGGCACGCCGGGGTTGTAGACCGCCACGATCAGGTCCTTGACCCTGTTGTGGAAGAGTACGGCGCTGAAGTCCCAGTCGGCCCGGGTGACTTCAAGGCCAAGCTCGGCGCTGCGGCTCTTCTCCGGCGTCAGGGCCGGGTTGCCGGACAGGTGGCAGCGGCCGCCACAGCTGATGATGCGGTACTCCGGACTGAGCTGGTAGGCATCGGGGGCCTTGAAGGCGGTGCTGATGCCGCCCTTGACCACCACGTCGCTGCCGAGGAAGTAGTTGGCGTAGGCCTTGGGCGAGAAGTGGCGGCCAAAGCTGGGGTGATGGTCCATGCGCCCGCCAAGGGTCAGCAGCCAGGCGTCGCTGGCCTTGAACTCGTCCTGCACGAAGACGGCGTACTGGGTGCTGCGCACGCGGCCGGTCTGCAGATAGGTATTGGGGTCCCTCACCTCCTGGCGACGCAGGTCCACCCCGCCGGTCAGGGCGTGGGCGCCGAGCTGGCTGACGGCGTAGCTGCGCAGGTAGTCGTTGTTCTCCTGATAGTGCCGCTGCCTGGGCTCGTCATAGCTAGAGGCGAAGTCGTCGATGCGGGCCCGCTCGCGCTTGTAGGTGGTGAAACTCTGACCCCAGTCCCAGCGGCCGCGGTGGCCCAGGCCCAGGGTCTTGCGGGAGATCTGCTGCTCGGAGTAGCTCAAGGCCTCATAGTTCCAGGCCGGGTAGAAGACGTAGCTGTCCAGCGCGTAGGGGCGCTTGTCGCGGTTGTAGCCAAGGTCCAGGTCCAGGGTCTGGCGCGGGTTGACTCGCCAGGTCAGTGTGGACACCAGGTTGGCGCTGCGCTTGGCCTCCAGGCCGGGTACTTCCTTGGGGTCCTGGGCGCTGTGCTGGAACCAGGCATCGCGGTGGTACAGCTCGCCGGCGATCGACAGGCTGAGGTCCGCGCCCAGGGCGCCTGAGGCGGCGGCATGGAGGCGCTGCTGACGCCCCTCCTCACCCGACTCGATCACGCGAAGCTCGGCGCCCAGACTGCCGTGCCAGTCCTTGCCGGCCCGCTTGGTGATGATGTTGATCACGCCGCCGATGGCGTCGGAGCCGTAGAGCGCCGACATGGGGCCGCGCACTATCTCGATGCGCTCGATGCTGGCCAGGGGCACGGTCGTGAGGTCGAAGTCCGAGCCACGCCACAGGGCACCGGCCGAGGACACGCGCCGGCCGTCGACCAGGATCAGTGTGTAGCGGCCGTCCAGGCCTCGGATCTGGATCTCGTCGCGGCCGTTGGCATTGCTCTGGTTGTTCACGCCTACCGCGTCGCGCAGCAGGTCCGGAATGCTGTTCGCCGACGAGCGGGCGATGTCCTCGGCGCTGATCACGGTGGTGAAGGCCGGGCTGGCCAGCCGATCACGCTCCGTCATGCTGGCCGTCACCACCACCGAAGGCAGCGCGGCGGTTGTGGGTTCCTGGGCCTGCGCCAGGGCGCCCAGCAAGACGGTGCATCCCCCGCCCAGCCAGGTGCGGGCCTTCCATTCAAGCGACATCGTTCCTCCTCCAGAAGAGCTTGTTCAGTTATCAATTACAAATGCGAATCATACGCATTTGTATTGCAAATGGAAAGTTCACACCCGCTGCGCAGGCCTATTCCCTGGCGTTGCCGAGCCTGCCGCAAGCAGGCCCCGGGCAATCCCCTGCCGCCGGGACGCAACGCTTTGTCGCGTTTAGGGCCGCCGGGCTGAATGCGTACAAGGCAGGGAACGGCCCCCTCGCCAAGATCGCACCGCGGCCATCCAGTGCCGTGCCGCCTGCCTCACGAGGGAGGGCGGACCACATCAACAAGACAAGCGAGACAGTCCATGAAGAATCCCCTTGCCCCGCGACAGCGCCTGCGTGCGCCCCTGCTCCTGGCCCTGCCGCTCATCCTGGCTTCGGCGGCACAGGCCGAGGATCTGCTGCTGCGCCTGCGCCACGACCCCCTGAACCCAGCGGCCGGCCTGCAGCTGAGCCATGTCGAGAAGGGCCGTTTCGCCAGCCAGTCCCATCACAGCGAGCCGCGTGACGGCGACCTGGTCCTCATCGCTCGCGATGCCAAGGGCCAGGAGCTGTTCCGCCGCACGGTCGGGCACCCGAGCCGCCAATGGGCAGAAGTCTTCAATCCGGCCACTGGCCAGATCCAGCAGGCCCGCGCCCTGCAGCGCGACGGCAGCGTGGAGCTGCGCCTGCCCTGGTCCGCCCAGGTCCAGACGGTGGACATCCTCGAACACAGCAGCCAGTTGGCCGCACGAAGCGCGCTGGCAGGCGCGACGCCCCTGAAGCGCCTGGGCCGGACAGAGCTGGACCAACTGGCCGCCCATTCCACGCTGAGCAGCGCCCAGCGCAGCCTGAGCACCACCCTGGCCACGCCCACAGGTAGCACCGCCCTCTGGAGCAGCGGCGCGAGCAGCCAGCGCATGGACATCGTGCTGATCGGCGACGGCTACGCCAGCGCGGACCAGAGCAAGTGGGTGTCAGACGCCCAGAAGATCAACACCGGCATCCTGGCCGACCCGCTGTTCGCCAGGTACAAGAACTCGATCAACATTCGGCGCGTGGACATCGTCAGCCCGCAGTCCGGCGTCAGCGAGGGCGGCGTCACCCGCAACACGGCGCTGGGCACGGTGATCGGCTGCTATGGCATCGACCGTCTGGTCTGCGCGGACGAGAACAAGGTCTTCGCCGCGGTTGGCTCAGTCACTGCGGCGGACGCGCGCGACGTCATCATCGTCGTGGCCAACAGCACGACCTATGGCGGCGCCGGCGGCAACATCGGCACCATGACCATGCATCCGCAGTCCATCGAGATCGCGCTGCACGAGATCGGCCACACGGCCTTCAAGCTGGCGGACGAGTACGAATACGGCACCTGCGACGCCAGTAGCGAACCCGGCGAGGCCAACGTCACCCGGGCCAGTACGCGCAGCACGGCCAAATGGGGCTCGCTGATCAGCAGCAGCACGGCCGTGCCCACGCAGCCCGGCAGCTATGCCAATGGCACGGTGGGGCTGTTCGCAGGGGCCAAATACTGCACCAGCGGCCTCTACCGACCGACTGAGAACTCCCGCATGCGAGCCCTGGGCCAGCCCTGGCACGTCGTCAACGAAGCACGCGCTGGCCAGGTCTTCAACAGCTACACCGGTGGATCGGACACCAGCGGTGGCGCCGTGACCGTCAACGGCAGCCTCAGCGGCACAGGTGCCAGCGCCACCTACCCCAGCGGTGGCAATGGCTACCACCAGAGTACGGCCGGCGGCGCCTTCACGCTGAAGCTGAGCGGCCCCGCGGGCACTGACTTCGACCTGTACCTGTACAAGTGGAACGGCAGCGCCTGGGCCGTCGTGGCCAAGAGCGAGGGCAGCGCGTCCACCGAATCCGTCAGCTACAACGGCACTGCCGGCTACTACTACGCCCAGGTCAAGTCCTATGCGGGCAGCGGGGCCTTCACCCTGAGCTACACCTTCCCCAAGTGATGCAGACAGCGCCGGACCTCAGGGATAACCACATGCGGACATGCCCTGAGGCCGGCCCCTGACGGCCCCCAGATGGGGGGTTGCTGCGTCAATATCAGGCACGGAGAGAGTGCAAGGAAGGAGCCCAACATGCAGAAAAGCATGAGTGCCCCGTGCCGGCCGCCCGCGCGGGCAGAGGTGGAAGTGCCAGACGTCGGCGGACCCTGGTGTCAAGGGCCAGGCCTGACCAGGGGTGAAGAAGCGCGCGTCGACGCGGCCACGGAACAGGCCCTGCTCTTTGGGGCCGCGCAGACCGCGATGCTTTTTGAAGGCCTGGCGGGCTTTCTATTCGTAGTCAAGGACCGGGCGGGACGCTATGTCTCGTTCAACGCCTCCCTGCTGCAGCGCCTAGGCCTGCCGCAGGACGCCAGCCTGCGCGGACGCACGGTCACCGAGTTGTGGCCAGACGCGCTGTCCAGCCGCTACATGGCGCAGGATGAATGGGTGCTCAGCCGGCGAAGCCCCCTGCTCTACCAGCTGGACCCCATCCTGCTGCCAGGCGGGGGGGCGGGCTGGTGCGTGACGCACAAGTATCCGCTGTGCTCGGCAGGTGGCCAGCTACACGGCATCCTGTGCCTGTCCAAGGATGTGCCGGGGCTGCGGCGCGATGCCGGTGATGCGGCCCTGGTCGAGGCCGTGGACGCAATGACCAAGACCTGCGAACGCCGTCACAGCGTGGCCCAGCTCGCCAGCATGGCCGGATTGAGCCAGGCGCGCTTCTCGGCCCTGGTGCGGCGCGTCTTCGGCATGAGCCCGCAGGAGTTCATCGTGCGCCACCGCGTGCGGGCCGCCTGCGCGTTGCTGCGCCAGGACGGCGAGTCGCTGATGGACGTTGCCCTGGGCTGCGGCTTCTACGACCAGGCCCAGTTCAGCCGCCAGTTCAGGCGCGTGGTGGGCATGGCGCCCTCGGCCTATCGGCGCCAGTGGGCGGTCCAGACGGCGGCGTCCACACCCTGGCCCTGGGAGCCCTGGGTGCATTGAGCTGCGCGACGCCCTCAGGGCGTCGTCAGACTCGCTGCAGCTGGCGAGCCAGCCCGGGGCTCATCCAGAGCGCCGGCGAACCCTGGCCCTCGCCTGGACCGGCCAGCATCAGTTCCGCACCTTGCACGCCATGCGCCCAGCGCCGCGCCTGGGCGGGGCCGGCGACCATCATCGCAGGACCCCAGGCATTGAGTTCGGCAACGCTGCTGCCCAGCAGGGCCAGACCCTGCAGGCCCTGGCTGGGTTCGCCGCTACGGGGATCCAGGATGTGGTGGCAGCGCCGGCCCCGGGCCACGAAGCAGCGCTCGTAATCGCCGGACGCAGCCAGCACGGCACCAGACGGGGGCATGTCGATCACGCCCAGCCAGTGCTCAGGCGCACGCGGGTCGCGCAAGGCCACACGCCAGGGTCTGCCGGGCCCTGCCTGGCCGAGGCTCAGGATGTCACCACCGCCATTGATCAGCGCATGGGCGATGCCCTCTTCCTTGAGCCGCTGCAGGCCGGCCTCGAGGATGGGCAGCTTGGCCGCACCGCCCAGGTCCAGGCGCACGCCGTGGCGATCCAGCGAGGCCAGTTGCTGGCGCGGGTCCAGCTTCAGGCGCCGCCAGCCTCGCAAGGCACGCTGGGCCCGAAGATCTGCCGCCTCGGGCCGGTGCTGCAGACCTGGGCGGAAGTCCCAGCCCTGGTAGCTGCCGACCGTGGGGTCGTAGAGACCGTCTGTGTCCTGCGCGCGCTGCAGCGCGGCCTGCAGAACCTGCGCCAGCGCCGTCGGAACAGGCAAGACCTGACCCCGCCCAGCCTGGCTGGCCAACTGGTCCAGGGGATTGCCGGCCTCGAAGCGGCTCATCATCGCCGCCAACACGGTCATGCGGTCCCAGGCCCTGGCCATGGCCGCACGGGCCAGGGCCTCGGGCACAGCGCTCACCGAGAGCTCGACCCGCGTTCCCATGAGCACGCGACTTTCCTGCCAGGAAACGGCCTTCCGGTCCGCATGGGCCGGAAGGGCAACAGCGCCCCAGGCCATGCACTGAAGGCCGCCCGCCAGCTGACCCAGGCGGCCAAGGCATTGACGCCTCTGCATCATTCGTCCTTCCGGTGCCGGGGCGCTCAGCGCGATTGATCAGCCATGAAGTCCACGGCGGCCTTGACCTCGTCATCGCTCAGCGAGGCGCCACCGCCGCGGGCCGGCATCATGCCCTTGGCCCCGGTGAAGCCCTCGATGGCGTGCTTGTAGAGCACGTCCTTGCCCTGGGCGATGCGCGGGCCCCAGTCGGCCTTGTCGCCCGGCTTGGGGGCGCCCGCCACGCCGGCGGCATGGCACATCGAGCAGGTCTTGCCGAAGACGGACTTGCCCACCGTGTTCTCGGCGGCAGGTGCGGGGGCCGGCGCGCTGGCCACGGGGGCTGCAGACGGCGAGCCAGTGCCCGCGGTACCGGGCGCTTCCTGCTTGCCGCAGGCGCTCAGGCCCGCAAGGGCCAGGGTGATCAAGGTGCTGAGGGCCAGGCGGCCGCTGTAGATCCGGGTCATGAAGGTGCTCCACATGGGGCGCTGCCGGCATGGCAGTCGCCAGTCAGGCCGGATTCTGTGCAGGCCCTTCTCCCATCGCAAGGGGGTGGATTCGCTTAAAGCTCTATTTTCAAGAAAAGTTTCAATCCTTGAACTGGATCAATGAGCGTCGGCCGGTCTTTCCAGACGATGCGGGCCAATCGAGGACGTCCTCCCCCAGCGCCCCGGCGCCGCGTCCCGAAGCCCGAGTTTCATTCACCTGAGGTCATCCCATGAAGGACGAGAACAAGTCGACGAGCCCCGAATCCACCGGCCTGGGACGCCGCCGATTCATGAATTCCGCGGCCCTGGCCGGCCTGACGCTGGGCGTTGCCGCCTGCGCCGAGAAGAAGAGCGACGGCACCCCTGCTGCTGCCGGAAGCGCCCCCGCGGCAACCGGCCACGGCGGCAATGCCTCGCATCTCAAGCCCGGTGAGCTGGACAGCTACTACGGCCTCTGGAGCGGCGGCCACACGGGTGATGTGCGCGTGCTGGGCCTGCCCTCGGGCCGCGAGATCCTGCGCATCCCCTGCTTCAACCCCGATGCCCTGGTGGGCTGGGGCATCACCAACGAATCCAAGAAGGTGATGGGCACCAAGGCCGACGGCAGCCTGCGCTACACGGTGGCCGACACCCACCACGTCCATGCTTCCTACAAGGACGGCAACTACGACGGCCGCTACGCCTGGGTCAACGACAAGATCAACAGCCGCATCGCCCGCATCCGGCTGGACTATTTCGTCTGCGACAAGATCACCGAGCTGCCCAATGTGCAGGGCTTCCACGGCATCTTCCCGGACAAGGCCGACCCGGTCGATCCCAAGATCAACTACACCACCCGCGTCTTCTGCGGCGGCGAGTTCGCCATCCCCCTGCCCAACACCGGCACCGAGGACAGCGGCAAGTACCGCTCGCTCTTCAGCTGCGTGGACGCCGAGACCATGGAGGTGCGCTGGCAGGTGCTGATCGACGGCAACTGCGACCTCGTGGCCACCTCCTATGACGGCAAGCTGGCCGCCACCAACCAGTACAACACCGAGATGGGCGCGAAGTACGAGGACATGATGTCCGCCGAGCGCGACGCCTGCCTCTTCTTCAACGTGGCCCGCATCGAGGCTGCCGTCAAGGCGGGCAAGTTCAAGACCTATGGCGACTCCAAGGTGCCGGTGGTCGACGGCACCCGCGAGTCCAACAAGGACGCCAAGACCGCGCTGACCGCCTACGTGAGCGTGCCCAAGAACCCGCACGGCGTGAACGCCAGCCCGGACGCCAAGTACTTCATCTGCGCGGGCAAGCTCTCGCCCACGGCCACCGTGATCGAGCTTGCCAAGGTGCTGGACTACTTTGACGGCAAGCTGGAAACCGCGGACAAGGCCATCGTGGCCGAGGTCGAGCTGGGCCTGGGCCCCTTGCACACCGCCTTCGACGGTCGGGGCAACGCCTACACCACCCTCTTCCTGGACAGCCAGGTCGTGAAGTGGAACGTGGATGCCGCCATCAAGTTCCATGCGGGTGACAAGAGCGCCAAGTACGTGGTCGACCGCCTGGACGTGCAGTACCAGCCAGGCCACCTGAACGCCAGCCAGTCCGAGACGCGCGCCGCCGACGGCAAGTACCTCGCCGTGGGCTGCAAGTTCTCCAAGGACCGCTTCCTGCCGGTGGGCCCGCTGCACCCCGAGAACGAGCAGATGATCGACATCTCGGGCGACAAGATGGTGCTGATGGCCGACCATCCGGTGCGTGGCGAGCCGCACGACTTCATCATCTTCAAGCGCGAGCTGGTCAAGCCCAAGCAGGTGTATGCGCTCGAGGACTTCCCGCTGGCGGTGAAGGACCCGAAGGAATCGGGCGTCGAGCGCAATGGCAAGAAGGTCACCGTGCGCCTGACCTCGCAGGCCCCGGCCTTCAGCATGCGCGAGTTCAAGCTGAAGAAGGGTGACGAGGTCACCCTGATCCTGACCAACCTGGACAAGGTGGAGGACCTGACCCACGGCTTCGCCATCCCGAAATACAACGTGAACTTCATCGTGAACCCGCTGGAGACCGCGTCAGTGACCTTCGTGGCGGACAAGCCGGGCGTGTTCTGGTGCTACTGCACCCACTTCTGCCATGCCCTGCACCTCGAGATGCGCACGCGCATGATCGTGGAGTAAGGGACCACCCCCTACGCGCTTCGCGCGCCCCCTCAAGGGGGCACACCCCTAGGACCGGCGGAGCCGGATCCTGGGGTGTCGCTGGGGTGTCCGGGCTACGCCGGACGTCAATGATGGGAGTGCCTGCGGGGTGACTCGAGACCATCCTGTGGGTAGGAAAGAGAAGATGTCGGTAGTTCTTCGTTTCATCGCGGCCTTGTGGGCCGCGCTTTTTCTTGGCGGATTCGCGGGTCTGGCGCTTGCGGCAGATCAAGCGTCTGGGGCCAGGGCGCAGGAGCGCGGCACGCATCAGGCCTATGAGGCCCACCTGCCCGATGACCTGGCCACGGCGCCGGAGCTGTGCGCGAAGCTGGACTGCGCGGCGGTGTTCCCGGGCGCGGTGAGCTTCTCGCCGCGCAAGGGGCAGCCGCCTTATGTCGAGGCCTATGGCCCGGCGCAGCACGGCGAGGCCCATGGCCCGCTGCTGGGCTATGTGATGCTGTCCACCGACATCACCGACACCCCCGCCTACTCCGGCAAGCCCGTGGTCACGCTGATCGGCATGGACCGCGAGGGCCGCTATGTGGGCGTCAAGGTGCTCAAGCATTCCGAGCCCATCCTGCTGCTGGGCATCCCCGAGGCGGCACTGGTCAACTTCAACCATCAGTACGTGGGCAAGTCGGTGCGGGACAAGATCGAGGTCGGCCCCTCGCGCCCCGAGGAACAGGTGCTGGGCGTGGACGCCATCTCTGGCGCCACCGTCACCGTCATCGCGCAGAACCAGGTGATGCAGCTATCCGGCAGCGCCGTCGCGCGCCAGGTGGGCCTGATCGCGCCGGTGCACCGGGAGCCGCTGAAGGCGATCGAGTCCGGCACGAAGTACAGCTGGGCGCAACTGGTCAAGCTGGGCGCCGTGCAGCGCCTGCAGGTGCGGCCGGAACAGGTCGGCCTGGACCGAAGCCCCGAGCCCTTCATCGAACTCTGGTTTGGTGACCTCAACCACCCGGACCTCGGCCGCAGCCTGCTGGGCGCGACCGGCTACGAGAACCTGCGCAGCCGACTCAAGGCCCATGAGCAGGCCTTCTTCATCATCCGCACCGCCGGGGCCGAGTCTTTCAAGGGCTCGGGCTTTGTGCGCGGCGGCATCTATGACCGCGTGCAGGTGCGCCAGGGCGCCGAGTCCTTCACCTTCCGCGACCTGGACTACCTCAACCTCTACGGCCTGGAGGCGGCCGGCGCGCCGACCTACACCGAGTCCGCCATCTTCATCGTCCGCGCGCCCAGCTTTTCGGCGGCCTACCCCTGGAAGCTGGCCTTCCTGGGCAACCGCGTGGACCGCGCCACGGGCCAGCGCAGCTTTGCCAACTTCGAGGCCAGGTACTGGCTGCCCGCCGAGCTGCTACAGGGTGGCCGCCCCGAGGTGGAAGAGGACGACGCCCCCTGGCGCCGCGTCTGGAAGGCACGCGCCCCCGGCATCGCCGCTTTCATCGCGCTGCTGCTGGGCGTGACCGTGGTCTATGCCCTGCGCGAGCGCCTCACCCGTCGCGCCACGCACCGCAACAAGTGGCCGGTCAATGTCTTCAAGTACAGCGCCTGGGCCCTGTCCATCAGCTTCGTGGGCTTTGGCGTGATGGCCCAGCCTTCGATCACCCAGGTGCTGACCTGGTTCCATGCGCTGCTGTTCCAGTGGACCTGGTCGCTGTTCCTTTCCGACCCCTTCATCTTCGTCTTCTGGATCTTCATCATCCTGACCGTCTTCCTCTTCGGGCGCGGCCTGTTCTGCGGCTGGATGTGCCCGTTTGGCTCGCTGTCTGAGGCGCTGTACAAGGTGGGCGGCAAGCTGGGGCTGAAGCGCTGGCAGCGCCGCGTGCCGCAAGGCGTGCATGACCGGCTCAAGTGGCTCAAGTACGGGATCTTCTTCGGCCTGTTGGCGGTGTCCATGGTGTCCATGAGCACGGCCGAGATGCTGGCCGAGGTGGAGCCCTTCAAGACGACCTTCCTCGTCGGCATCCTGAACCGCGCCTGGCCCTATGGCCTCTTCGTTTGCACGCTGCTGGGCGTCTCGCTCTTCGTGGAGCGGCCCTATTGCAAGTACATCTGCCCCCTGGGCGCCGCCCTGGCCATGCCCAGTACCTTCCGCTGGTTCGGCCTGCGCCGCAAGATGGACTGCAACAGCTGCAAGGCCTGCGCCGTGGGCTGTGGCGCCCAGGCCATCGACGCCGCCGGCCGCATCGACCACCGCGAGTGCCTGCACTGCCTGGACTGCATGGTGCTCTACACCGACACCGCCGGCTGCCCGCCCCTGGCCCGTGAGCGCAAGCGCCGCGAGCGCGACGGCTTGGCTGTCACACCCATCGGCCGCGACGGCTACTTCATCCCCATCACCCCGGAGCCGCCCGCGCTGCCGGCCAAGGTCGCGCAGGGGCCTGACCCGCGCATGCCCACCGAGCCCCACCTCCCGCCGCACAAGGCCGATGCCCGCGGCCTGCGCTGGCTGCTGCTGGAGCTGCGCGACCACCTCTGGCCCTGGAGCCCGCAAAGCCTGCGCGGCCCGCGCGCCCTGCTGCTGGCCGGCGCGGCCCTCGCCCTGGCCGCCAGCGTGGCCTGGGTGCTGGCCGCCACCGGGCGCCTGTCCGGGCCGGCGCTGATCCTGTGGTGGTTCGGCTGGAGCGTCTACGAGGTGCTGATCCGCCTGCAGGGCCGCCGCTACGTCAAGGACGGCCCCTGGTGGCAGGCCCACTACCGCCGCGCCAGCGTGATGGACATGCTCAGCTACGTGGGCTTCAAGAACCTGCTGCTGGGTGCTTGTCTCTTCCTGCTGCTCAAGGCGACGGGAGTGCTGCTGCCATGAGGCCACCCACGGCACGGCTGATCGCGGCAGGGCTGCACCTGGTGCTGGGCCTGGCGCTCGGCACCGCCGCCTGGTCCGCCACCTGGCGGGTCAAACCCGGCGAGGCCATCCAGCCGGTGCTGGACCGGGCCGCTGCGGGCGATGTAGTAGAGATCGAGCGGGCCTTCCATGACGAATCGCTGCGCATCGCCAAGCCCCTGACCCTGCGCGGCCTGAACCGGCCCACCATCAGCGGCGGCCGGCGCGGCGACACCCTCCGCGTCACGGCGCCCGATGTGCGCATCGAAGGGCTGATCGTGCGCGACAGCGGGCACAGTCTCAAGGACCAGCACGCCGGCATCTACCTGGCGCCCGGCTCTCACCGCGCCGTGGTGAAGGACTGCGAGCTGGTCTACAACCTCTTCGGCCTGTGGATCGAGAAGGCCGATGGCGTTCGCGTCGAGCGCAACAACATCACCGGCCTGCGCGACCTCAACACCTCGCAGCGCGGCAATGGCGTGCAGCTCTACAACACGCAGGGCGCGCGCATCCTCGGCAATCGCATCAGCTTCGTGCGGGACGCGCTCTACGTGGACGTCTCCCACCACGCCGAGTTCAAGGGCAACGAGCTGCACCACAGCCGCTACGGCACCCACTACATGAACTCCTACTACAACCTGTGGGAGGGCAATGACAGCCATCACAACCGCGGCGGTCTGGCCCTGATGGAAGTGCGCGACCAGACCGTGCGCAACAACCGCACCTGGGCCAACACCGACCACGGCATCATGCTGCGCACCCTGCAGGACTCGGTCATCGAGGGCAATGTGGTGGTGGGCAACGGCCGCGGCTTCTTCATCTACGACGTCGAGTACGCCACGCTGCGAGGCAACCTGGTGCTCGACAACGCCGTGGGCGTGCACCTCAGCGCTGGCTCCACCCGCAACACCGTGCAGGGCAATGACTTCATCGGCAACCGCGAGCAGGTCCGCTATGTGGGCAGCCGTGACGAGGCCTGGGGTGACGGCAAGCGCAGCCAGGGCCAGGGCAACCACTGGAGCAACTACCAGGGCTGGGACCGCGACGGCGACGGCCTGGGCGACCTGCCCTACGAAGCCAATGACGTGGTCGACCGCCTGCAGTACCGACACCCGGCCATGGCCCTGCTCAGCGGCAGCCCAGCCGTGCAGGCCCTGCGCGTGCTGGGTCAGCAGTTCCCCGTGCTGCGCGTGCCCAGCGTCGTCGACGCTGCCCCGCGCATGACCCCCCATCACCGCGACTGGAGTACCTGGCGTGACAAGCTCGCACAATGACAGCGAGGCCGTGCTGCAACTGCGCGGCCTCTGCAAGCACTACGGTACCGGCCCCACCCTTCTGAAGGCGCTGGATGGCGTGGACCTGGACGTGCCCGCCGGGCGGCTCTTCGGCCTCATCGGCCACAACGGCGCGGGCAAGAGCACGCTGTTCAAGCTGCTGCTGGGCCTGATTCGCCCCACGGCCGGCAGCCTGCACGTGCTGGGCGAGCCGGTGGATGGCCCGCGCTTTCGCGAGCTGCGCCGCCAGCTGGGCTACCTGCCGGAGAACCTGGTGCTCTACGACAACCTCAGCGGCCTGGAAACCCTGCAGTTCTTTGCCCGCCTCAAGGGAGCCTCGCCAGCCCAATGCGAGGGCCTGCTCGAGCAAGTCGGCCTGGCCGCCGCGAGCCGGCGCGCTGTGCGCGAATACTCCAAGGGCATGCGCCAGCGCCTGGGCTTTGCGCAGGCCCTGCTGGGCGAGCCCAGGCTCCTGCTGCTTGACGAGCCCACCACCGGCCTGGACCCCGCCGCCATCCGCGACTTCTACCTGCAGCTGGACGCCCTGCGCGCCCGCGGCGTGACCCTGGTCATCAGCTCCCACATCCTGGCCGAGCTGCAGGGCCGCGTGGATGCCCTGGCCATGCTCAGCGCAGGCCGGCTCAAGGCGCAAGGTACGGTGCAGTTCCTTCGCGAACGTTCGACCATGCCTCTGCGCATCGTGGTGTGCGGCACGCCGGCCCAGATGGACGCCCTGCCCCAGCAGCTGTCAGGCCTCATGGACCGCCTCCAGCTGCACCGCGAAACCCCGCTGCAGTCCTGCCTGCGCTGCCCCCGCGAGCTGAAGATGCCCCTGCTGCAGCGCCTGTCCGCGCTGGCGCTGGCGGACCTCGGCATCCATGAGCCCAGCCTGGAAGACGTTTACTTCGAACTGAGGGAGGCCGCATGAGCCTCGGACTGCAATGGCATGCGCTGGCCACCCTGGCCGGCAAGGAATTCCGCGATCGCCTGCGTAACCGCTGGGTGCTGGCCGTGGCCCTGGTCTTCACGGCCTTCTCGCTGGCCATCACCTACTTCGGCAGCGCCGCGCAGGGCGTGGTGGGGCCGCGTTCCATCGAGCTGACCATCGCCAGCCTGGTGAGCCTGGTGATCTACCTGATCCCGCTGATCGCCCTGCTGCTGGGCTTTGACGCCATCGTGGGCGAGCGCGAGCGCGGCTCCCTGGACCTGCTGCTGGCCCATCCGCTGACCCGGCTGGAGCTGCTGCTGGGCAAGTACCTGGGCCTGGCCGCGGCGCTGAGCCTGTCCACGCTGATCGGCTTCGCGCTGGTGGGTGTCCTGCTGTGGCAGCGCTTTGGGCCGGCCGGGCTCTATCACTACAGCGGCTTTGTGCTCAGCTCCGTCTTGCTGGGCCTGGCCTTCCTGAGCCTGGCCCTGCTCATCTCGGTGCTGGCGCGGGACCGCACCCGGGCCTCGGGCCTGGCCATCAGCCTGTGGTTCGTGCTGGTGCTGGTCTTCGACCTGGCACTGATGGGCCTGCTGGTGGCCAGCCAGGGTCAGGTGGGTGGTGAGGCCCTGGCCTACGTACTGCTGCTGAACCCGGCGGACCTTTTCCGCATCCTCAACGTCTTTGCGCTGGACGACGTCCGGCGCCTCTATGGCCTGGCGGCGGTGGTGCCGCCCAGCCTGGGCCAGCCCTGGCTGCTGGCCTGCGCCATGCTGGGCTGGATCCTCGCCCCGCTGGCCCTTGCCTCCTGGAGATTCAAGCCATGAACGCCCCCCTCGATACACTGCCTGCCCTGACCCGCCGTCAGAGCCTCGCCCTTGGCCTGCTGGGTCTGGGCGGCCTTGTCAGCACCTTGAGCGCCTGCGGCCGCCAGGACGGGGCGCCGCCTGCGCCCAGCGAGATCGTTGCCGGCCTCAGCTGCGACCTGGACGGCATGCTGCTGGCCGACTACCCGGGGCCCAAGGGCCAGATCCTCTACGCGGGCGAGACCCGGCCGCAGTGGTTCTGCGACACGGTGGAGCTTTTCAACGTGCTGCTCAAGCCCGAGCAGCAGCGCGCCGTGCGCATCGCCTACACCCAGGACATGGCGCGGGCGGACTGGGAGATCCCGCGCGGCCACTGGTTCGACGTGCGCCAGGGCTTCTACGTGCTGGGCAGCAAGCGCCAGGGCTCCATGGGCCCCACCATCGCCAGCTTCAGGGAGCGGGCCGCGGCCCAGGCCTTTGCCCAGAACTTCGGCGGCAAGGTGCTGGCCTTCGCCGCGCTAAAGCCAGACATGGTGGATCTCAGCGGCGGCGCCCAGCAGGACAGCCGCATGTGAGCCCGCCATGAGCGCCGGCCCCCCGTCGATCTGCCACGGCCGCCGCGGCGGCGTTTTCGCGCTGCTGGGAGGCCTGGCCCTGGCCGCCAGCTATGCCGCCTGCGGCAGCAGGGAAGGCCGCTGGGGTCAGGTCTTGCCTCAGGATGACGTCTGCCGCGTCGCGCCTTTGCAGACCTGGTCCCCCGCCCTGGGCCAGGATCCGCTGGCCGCGCGCCTGCCGCCGCCGGATGCCCGCTGCCCCGTCTGCGGCATGTACCCCGCCCGCCAGCCGCGCTGGGCCTGCCAGCTGATCTACCGCGACGGCGCTGCGCATTTCTTTGACGCGGCCCTGGACCTGCTGCTCTACCTCCAGCATCCCGGCCGCCATGCCCCTGGCTATGGACCTCAGGACATCGCACGGCTGTACCTGCGCGATGCCGGCAGTGCCGACAGCCCCTGGATCGCCGCGCAAGACGCCACCCTGCTGCTGGACAGCGCCGGGCCCGGCTCTGCCGGCAGCCCCATGCGCCGTGGCGCCCTGCCCGCCTTTGCTGATGCGGCGCAGGCCCGCAGGCTGCAGGCGGCCCAGGGGGGTGAGCTGTGGTCCTGGGCGCAGCTGCGGGCACTGGACCCCGCGCAGTGGCCGCACTCGCTGCGCGGCCTGGGTCCGCATCACGGACAGCAGCGCGTCGGGCGCCCCACCGCATCGCCCCGCAGCCGCGGCGACAACTGAGCAGCACCTGCTCCGCAGACCCAGCCACGGCTCGCCCAGGTCGCCCCGGCTCGCCCAGGTCGCCCATGTCGCCCATGTCGCCCTTGTACCCGACAGCCCCCTCAGGAGCGCGCTACAGCCCCCGCGGCAGGCAGCCTAGCGGCCGCAGGGCGCTTGAGCGCGGCGACGCAGCTCCTGTTCGGCAGGGTCCTTGGCGCGATCCTCGCGGCCATCCCTGGCCCCGGTCAGCAGCTGGCGAGCGGCCGCCATGCCCGCCACCTCCCCGATGACCAGCACGGCCGGCGAGCCCAGCCCCTGCGCGGCCAGCAGCGAGGGCAGCGCCGCGAGGGACGACCAGGCCTGGCGCTGCTGCGGCGTGTGCGCTGCGCAGACCACCGCGGCCGGCGTGTCGGCGCCCAGGCCGCCAGCCATCAGGGCCGCCACGATCTCGGCGCAGCGGCTCACGCCCATGTAGATGACCAGGGTGAGGCCTGATCGGGCCAGGGCGGCCCAGTCCGGCGCACGGCCGCCCTCGCCGTTGTGCCCCGTCACCAGGGCCACCCCCGGCGCGCAGCGGCGGTCCGTCACGGCGATGCCCACGCTGCTCGGGCCGGCCAGGCCCGCGCTGAGGCCGTTGATCACCTCGACCTCGATGCCTGCCGCCTGCAGCGCATCCATTTCCTCGCCGCCGCGGCCGAAGATGAAGGGGTCGCCGCCCTTGAGCCGCACCACGCGCAGGCCCTGGCGTGCCGAGCGGATCATCAGGCCATGGATGAAGCCTTGCTCCGTGGACGCGCAGCCGCCGCGCTTGCCCACCTGGAGCACCCGGGTATGAGCGGGCAGCTCAGCCAGGATGCGGCGGTCCACCAGCTCGTCCACCAGCACCAGTTCGGCCTGCATCAGCCGGGCCCAGGCCTTGCGCGTCATCAGCTCGGGGTCGCCCGGGCCGGCGCCCACCAGGCTGACGCGGCCTGTGGGCCGGGACTGTGGGTTCATGGCGAAGTCTCCAGTGAAGAAGGGGCTGCCTGCACCAGGCGGCGCAGCTGCGGAAGGCAGGAGCCGCACTGGGTGCCGCAGCGCAGGGCGGACTGCAAGTCCTCCAGACGGGCGCCTGGGGTCAGGTCTTGACACTGCCCCAGCCGCGCTTGGATCTGCGCCTCGCGCACGCCCAGGCAGTGGCAGACCACCGGGCTGGCGGGGGCGCTGGCAACGCCGGACTGCGGAGCCAGCAGCTGGCGTCCCAGGCCTGCCACGGGGCGGCCTTCGCGCCACCAGGCATCGAGCCAGGCGCCATCGCCGTCGCCCTGACCTGCGCGGGTCTCGCCGACGCGCAGCCAGGACTGCAGGCGCGCCTCGGTGCCCTCGCCCTGCAGGCGCAGCAGTCGCAGATGGCCGCGGCGGCCGTCGGCATAGCGAAGGGCGCCGGGCGCGTGAAGGTCCAGGGAACGGCTCAGGCCCTGGATCCAGGCATCGGCCGGTGCCTGGGCGAAGGCCGCTTCCAGCAGCCAGCCTGTCTGGCCACGCACGGTGCCGGCCACCGGCACGCAGCAGGCATAGCCGGCCTCGCGCCCCAGGGCCAGCAAGGCCTGGTGCAGGGCCTCCGCTTGCGCATCGGGCACGTAGGCCGCTCCGAGCACACGCCAGGGCAAGGCCAGGCGCTGCAGACCAACGGTGGCGTACTTCAGCTCCGGCTGGCCTGCGTCCGGGCAGGTGGCGGACTGACTCAGGGCATTGACGCCCGCCAGGGCCGCCCCGTGCGCATCACGACCCAGCAGGTATTCGCTGCCCCAGTGCATGGGCAGCCAGGCCTGGCGCCGGCCCAGTTGCGCATCGGCCGCCAGCTTCACATGCAGGCGGCCGCGGGCCGAGTCCACCGCGGCCAGCTCACCCTCGGCAAACCCAAGGCGCGCCAGTTCATCGGGGTGCAGGCCCAGTCGGGGCTCCGGGGCACTCGCGAACAGGGACGGCACCGTGCCGCTGCGGCTGAGGCTGTGCCACTGGTCTCGCAGTCGCCCGGTGGAGAGCTGCAGCGGCCGCTCGACGCTGGGCCACTCGACCGGCGGGCGCCAGCTGATGGGCTGGAAGCGGGCCCGGCCCGAGGGCGTCGCGAAGCGCCGATCGAGGTAGAGCCGGGCCTGCCCTTCGCTCGCACCCTCCGGACAGGGCCACTGCTGCGGCGCCAGCTCCAGCCGCTCGTAGCTGAGCCCGCCGATGTCCAGATCACGGCCCCGGGTCGCCTCCCGGTGCTCCAGCCAGGCCTGCTCGGGGCTGTCCCAGGCAAAGAGGCTGGACCGGCCCGGCCGCAGCGCGGGCTCCAGGCGCCGGGCCAGGTCGCGCACGATCTGCCAGTCGCTACGGGCCTCGCCCGGCGGGGGCACGGCCGCCCGCACGCGGCTGATGCGACGCTCGCTGTTGGTCACGGTGCCCTCTTTCTCGCCCCAGGTCGCGGCCGGTAGCAGCACGTGGGCGAACTCGGCGGTGGCGCTGCCGGTGAAGGCATCCTGGAGCACCACCAGCTCGCAGCGCTGCAGGGCGGCGCGCACCAAGGACTGGTGCGGCAGGGACTGGGCCGGGTCGGTGCAGGCGATCCACAAGGCCTTGATCTCGCCGGCCGCTGCGGCCTCGAACATCTCGACGGCGGTCTTGCCGGGGCCGGCGGGGATGCCTTCGACGCCCCACAGCGCAGCCACTTCGGCGCGGTCGCTGGCGGAGGCGGGGTCACGGTGGCCGGGCAGCAGCGTGGCCATGCCGCCCGCCTCGCGCCCGCCCATGGCATTGGGCTGGCCGGTCAGCGAGAAGGGCCCGCAGCCCGGCCGGCCGATCTGAGCGCTGGCCAGGTGCAGCTGGATCAGGGCCTGGTTCTTGTCGGTGCCGGCGCTGCTCTGGTTCAAGCCCATGCAGTAGAGCGAGAGCGTGGCCGGGCTCTGCGCGAAGAGCCGCGCCGCCTCGATGATCTGCGCCTCCGGCAGGTCGCAGAGCTGGGCGGCGCGGGCCGGCGTCATGGCCTGCACCTGCGCGCGAACGGTCTCGAAGCCCTCGGTGTGCGCGGCGATGAAGTCCTGGCGTATCCAGCCCTGCCAGATCATCTGGTGCAGCATGGCCTGGAACAGGGCGACGTCGCTGCCCGGGCGCAGGGCCAGGTGCAGGTCGGCGAACTCGGCGGTCTCTGTGCGGCGCGGGTCGACGACGACGATGCGCAGGGCCGGATTGGCGGCCTTGGCCGCCTCGATGCGCCGGAACAGGATGGGATGCGCCCAGGCAGTGTTGGAGCCGGCGATGAAGAGGCAGCCGGCCTGCTCGATGTCCTCGTAGCTGCAGGGAGGCGCGTCGGCGCCCAGGGCCTTCTTGTAGCCGGCCACGGCCGAGCTCATGCACAGGCGCGAGTTGCTGTCGATGTGCGGCGTGCCCCAGAGGCCGCGGGCCAGCTTGTTGAAGGCGTGATAGTCCTCGGTGAGCAGCTGGCCGGAGATGTAGAAGCCCAGGGCCTCGGGGCCGTGAGCCGCGCGCAAGGCCAGCAGGCGCTCGACCAGGCGCCGCTGGACGCCCTCCCAGCCCGGTTCCTGCCAGGCCTGCGCACGATCCTCGCGCCAGCGCGGCGCCAGCAGACGGCGGCTGGACAGCACCTCTGGGGTCGCCGTCAGGTGCAGGCTGGCGCCTTTGCTGCAGAGCCGGCCGAAGTTGGCCGGATGCTCCGGGTCGCCGCGCACGCCGGTGATGTGGCGACCCTCGCTCGCGATGATGAGGCCACAGCCCACGCCGCAGTAGGCACAGGTGCTTCGCGTCTCCATCATGGCTTCAGCAGCGGCGGCCGCAGGCGCTGGGAGCGATGGGCTCGGTGCCCAGGCTGGCCAGCTCGCTGGCCAGCAGCAAGACCTGACCCTCGACCAGCCTCACCTCGAAGCGCGGCGTGCGGCCTTCGTCCGGCTCGCGGGCGCAGCCGGTGCGCAGCTCGATAGTCCAGTGGTGAAGCGGGCAGGCCACGGCTTTGCCGAAGACCAGGCCCTGGCTCAGCGGGCCGCCCTGGTGCGGGCAGCGGTCCAGCAGGGCGTGGACCTCGTCGTCCGAGGTGCGGAACAGGGCCACGGGGGCGGCGTCCGGCAGCGCGGGGCGCTGGATGCGGCGCGAGCCCAGGGGCGGGATGTCGTCCAGGCGGCAGACGGCGATCCAGCCGTCGTTCGGGATCGTGTGCATGGTGGCTCCTCAGAGGGTTTCGAACTGGCGCAGGTCCACGCGCGCCTTGTCGTGCTCGAACCAGGGATCGGGTTCGTTCGCCAGCGCGGCCTGCAGCTCGGCCCACAGGGCCTGGCGCCCCGGGGCGTCCTCCAGGATGCGGCGGCGGATGTGGTCCATGCCAACGCGGGCCACGTAGTGCACGGTGCGCTCCAGGTACCAGCCCTCCAGACGGTAGAGCTGCAGGAAGGCGCCGCTGTACTCCAGCACCTCCTCGGCCGTGCGCAGCTTGCACAGGAAGGCGGCCACCTCGGTCTTGATGCCACCGTTGCCCGCGATATAGATCTCCCAGCCGGAGTCCACGCCGATGACGCCCACGTCCTTGATGCCGGCCTCGGCGCAGTTGCGCGGGCAGCCGCTGACGGCGATCTTGACCTTGTGCGGCGCGTACATGCGCCACAGCGCGCGCTCCAGGTCCTTGCCCATCTGCGTGGAATCCTGGGTGCCGAAGCGGCACCACTCGCTGCCCACGCAGGTCTTCACCGTGCGCAGGGCCTTGGCATAGGCATGGCCGCAGGGCATCCCCAAGTCCTGCCAGACGGCGGGCAGGTCCTCCTTCTTCACGCCCAGCAGGTCGATGCGCTGGCCGCCGGTGACCTTGACGGTGGGGATGGCGTACTTGTCCACCACGTCGGCAATGCGGCGCAGGTCGGCGGCCGTGGTCTCACCGCCCCACATGCGGGGAATCACGCTGTAGCTGCCGTCCTTCTGGATATTGGCGTGGCTGCGCTCGTTGATCAGGCGGGACTGCGGATCGTCCGCGGCCTCGTGCGGCCAGCTGCTGATCAGGTAGTAGTTGATCGCGGGGCGGCAGCTCGGGCAGCCGTCGGGGCTGCTCCACTCCAGGGTCTGCATGACCGAGGCGCGGCTCGTCAGGTGGCGGTCGCGGATGGCCTCGCGCACCTCCTGGTGGCTGAAGGCGGTACAGCCGCACATCGCTTTCTTGCGCGGCGTGGCCGAGTAATCCCCGCCCGCGGTGAACATGATCAGCTGCTCGACCAGGCCGGTGCAGGAGCCGCAGGAGGCGCTGGCCTTGGTGTGCTTGCGGACCTCCTCCAGCGTGAAGAGCCCCTTGTCCTTGATGGCCTTGCAGATGGCACCCTTGCTGACGCCATTGCAGCCGCAGACCTCGTCGCCGTCGGCCATGGCGGCGGCCTTGCTGTGGCCCTCGTGGCCGACGTCGCCGATATTGGACTCGCCGAACATCAGGCGCTCGCGGATGTCGGCGATGCTGCGGCCCTCGCGCAGCAGCTTGAAGTACCAGCTGCCGTCGACGGTGTCGCCGTAGAGGCAGGCGCCGACCAGCTTGTCGTCCTTGATGACCAGCTTCTTGTAGACCCCGGCGTGGGGATCGCTCATCAGGATCTCCTCACTGCCCTGCCCGCCCATGAAGTCCCCGGCGGAGAAGAGGTCGATGCCGGTGACCTTGAGCTTGGTGCTGGTCTGGCTGCCCTGATAGCGGCCGATGCCGAACTGCGCGAGATGCGTGGCGCAGACCTTGCCCTGCTCGAACAGCGGGGCCACGAGCCCGTAAGCGATGCCGCGGTGGGCCGCGCATTCACCCACGGCGTAGATGCGCGGATCGGTGACGGTCTGCAGGGTGTCGCTGACCACCACGCCGCGCTGGCACAACAGGCCGGCGGACTCGGCCAGGGCGGTGTTGGGGCGGATGCCCGCGGCCATCACCACCAGCTGGGCCGGGATGGCGCTGCCGTCCTTGAAGCGCACCTGGCTGACGCGGCCATGCTCATCGCCGATCAGGGCCTCGGTCTGCGTGCCCAGGCGGAACTTGAGGCCGCGCTGCACCAGGGACTCGCGCAGCAGGCTGCCCGCCTGCTCGTCCAGCTGGCGCTCCAGCAGCCAGTCGCCCAGGTGGACCACGGTAACGTCCATGCCACGCAGCATCAGGCCGTTGGCCGCCTCCAGGCCCAGCAGGCCGCCGCCGATGACCACGGCGTGACGGTAGCGGGTGGCGGCCTCGATCATGGCTTGCGTATCGGCGATGTCGCGGTAGGCGATCACGCCGTCCAGGTCCTTGCCGGGCACCGGCAGGATGAAGGGCGTGGAACCCGTGGCGATGAGCAGGCGGTCATAGGCGGCTTCGGTGCCATCGGCGGCGCGCACCACGCGGCGGCGGCGGTCGATCTCGGTGACCGTTTTGCCCAGGTGCAGGGTGATGCCGTGCTCCTCGTACCAGCTCAGGGGGTTGAGCACGATCTCATCCAGGGTCTGCTCGCCCGCCAGCACGGGCGAGAGCAGGATGCGGTTGTAGTTGGGGTGCGGCTCGGCGCCGAAGACGGTGATCTCGTACAGATCCGGCGCGATCTTCAGCAACTCTTCAAGAGTGCGGACACCGGCCATGCCGTTGCCCACCATCACCAGTTTCATCTTGTTCATGCGTGCTCCAGGCAAGACCTGACCCTGCCCGCGGCGAATGCAGGCATGCAGGTCTTTGAATCAGGTCTCAGGCTTCGATGGCGGCGTCTGCACCAGCCTTGACATGGCCGGCGTAGAGGAAGTCGATCACCGCCTTGCGGCACTGCAGGTAGACCGGGTCCTCGGCCAACTGCACCCGATCGCGCGGACGAGGCAGCGGCACGGGCTGGATGCTGGCCAGCGTCGCGGCGCGGCCCTCCGGCTTGGGCGGGCTCATCATCACGATGCGGTCCGACAGCAGCACGGCCTCGTCCACGTCATGGGTCACCATCAGCACCGTGCTGCGGGTGGTGGCCACGATCTTGAGCAGCTCGTCCTGCAGATGGGCGCGAGTCAGCGCATCGAGGGCGCCGAAGGGTTCGTCCATCAGCAGCACCTTGGGCTCCATGGCCAGGGCGCGGGCGATGCCCACGCGCTGCTTCATGCCGCCGGAGATTTCATGCGGTCGCTTGTAGGCCGCATGCGCCATGCCCACCAACTCCAGCGCGGCCTGGGCACGGGCCACCAGGCGCGGCCGGGCCTCTTTCGCGGCGAAGACGGTCTCCACGGCCAGCAGCACGTTGTCCAGGCAGCTGAGCCAGGGCAGCAGGGAATGGTTCTGGAAGACCACCGCGCGCTCGGGCCCGGGCCCGGCGATCTCGCGCTGGTCGCACAGCAGCGCGCCCTGGCTGGGCTTGAGCAGGCCGGCCACCAGGTTCAGCAGCGTGCTCTTGCCACAGCCGGAGTGGCCGATCAGGCTGATGAACTCGCCGCGTCGGATGTCCAGGTTGATGCCTTCCAGGGCCTTGAACGGGCCTTTGCGGGTCTTGTAGACCATGTCTACTTGTTGCACTTGAATGAACGGCGCCATTGCGTCCTCCTTGCAGAGGGCCCCATCGGGCCCGACACGTCCAGCAGAGCCCGTGGAACTGGCTCTGCCAGGCCACCGGGCGAGCCCCCTTGAGGTGGCCGGCGAAGCCGGTACGGGGTGGTCAATCCTCGAAAGTGAAACGCTTGGCCAGGGTGACCAAGGCGGTTTCCAGCAGCAGCCCCACGATGCCGATCACGAAGATGGCCACGATGATGTGCTGCACGTTCAGGTTGTTCCACTCGTCCCAGACCCAGAAGCCGATGCCCACGCCGCCGGTCAGCATCTCGGCCGCCACGATCACCAGCCAGGCCGTGCCCACCGAGAGGCGCACGCCCGTCAGCATGTAGGGCAGGACCGAGGGAAAGAGGATGCGCGTCAGCAGTTTCCACTCCGAGAGCTTCAGCACGCGGGCCACGTTCAGGTAGTCCTGCGGCACGCGCTGCACGCCCACCGCCGTGTTGACCACCATGGGCCAGATCGAGCAGATGAAGATGGTCCAGATGGCGGCCGGGTCCGCGCTCTTGAAGACCAGCAGGCCGATGGGCAGCCAGGCCAGGGGCGAGACCGGCTTGAGCAGGCTGATCAGGGGCGAGACCATGCGGCTGGCGAACTCGAAGCGCCCGATCACGAAGCCCAGCGGGATGCCCACCGCCGCCGCCAGGCCGAAGCCCAGGGCCACGCGCTGCAGCGAGTTCAGCACGTTCCAGCCTATGCCCACGTCGTTGGGCCCCTTGCGGTAGAAGGGATCGCTGAACAGCTGCACGGCCGAGTCCCAGGTCGCGGCCGGCGTGGGAATGGGGCCGCCCTTGAAGGTCAGCAGCGCCCACAGGCCGATGAGCAGGGCCAGGCCCAGCACCGGGGGCAGCATGCGGGCCAGCAGTGCCGAGAGGTCCAGGGGCTCGCGCGGGGCCCTGGGACGCTGCGGCAGCGGCTTGGCCAGCGGCGCAGCGGGGGTGGCATTCGCAGAGGCCTCGCCCGGGGAATGGAAGACGGCAGACACCATGGGAACTCCTTGAAGTCGATCGGAGCGTGTGAAGGGCTCAGGCCTTGAGCTTGAAGCCGTCGGCGTAGCGCGCGGGCTCCTTGCCGTCCCAGACCGTGCCGTCGATGAGCTTGCTGCTGCGCATCGGGTCCTTGGGCACGCTCACCTTGAGCTGCGAGGCGGCCTCGCGGTAGAGATCGACCTGGTTGATCTGCTTCGCCACCGCCAGGTAGTCCGGGTGCTCCTTGATCAGGCCCCAGCGCTTGTGCTGGGTGAGGAACCACATGCCATCGGAGAGGTAGGGGAAGTTCACCGCGCCGTCGTCGAAGAACTTCATGTGCCTGGGGTCGTCCCAGGTCTTGCCCAGGCCGTTCTGGTAGCGGCCCAGGATGCGCTGGTTGATGGCGTCGACGTTTGTGTTGACGTAGCTCTTGTCGGCAATGGTGTCGGCCATCTTCAGCTTGTTCTGCAGGCCGGCGTCTATCCAGCGGCCGGCCTCCAGCACGGCCATGATCACGGCGCGCGCGGTGTTGGGGTACTTCCTGACGAAGTCCCCGCTGGCGCCCAGCACCTTCTCGGGATGGTCGGGCCAGATCTCCTGGCTGGTGGCTGCGGTGATGCCGATGCCGTCCATGATGGCGCGGTGGTTCCAGGGCTCGCCCACGCAGTAGCCGTCCATATTGCCCACGCGCATGTTCGCCACCATCTGCGGCGGCGGCACGGTGATGACCTTGGCGCCGCCCCAGGGGTGCACGCCATGCGTGGCCAGCCAGTAGTAGAGCCACATGGCGTGCGTGCCCGTGGGAAAGGTGTGGGCGAAGCTGTACTCGCGCTTGTCGGTGGCCATCAGCTTGGCCAGCGAGGCACCGTCCACCGCACCCTTGTCGGCCAGCTTCTTCGACAGCGTGATGGCCTGCCCGTTGCGGTTGAGGGTCATCAGCACGGCCATGTCCTTCTTGGGGCCGGACACGCCCAGGTGCAGGCCGTAGACCAGGCCGTAGAGCACATGGGCCATGTCGAGGTCGCCGTTGACGAGCTTGTCCCGGACGCCGGCCCAGGAGGCCTCCTTGCTCGGGACGATGCGGATGCCGTACTTGCGGTCAAAACCCAGCACCGAGGCCATCACGACGGAGGCGCAATCGGTCAGCGGGATGAAGCCGATGCGGACCTCCTCCTTCTCGGGCTTGTCCGAGCCTGCGGCCCAGGCCTGGGGCAGGCTGAGGCTGGCGGCGGTGCCGACGGCGGCTCCCAGCATCTGGCGTCTCTCCTGGCTCATCAAACCCTCCTTGTGACTGCGGGACATGCGTGTACTCCTGATGGCTGAAAAACAAAAAAGGCGTCGCGACCTGCTGGCCACGCGCAAGGCTGCGCGGCTCAGGGGTCGGACGCCTTTGTCCGGGAACGTGAGGCCGATGCACTCGGCGGCTCGTCGAGGGCCACGCCTTTGTGGCCTTCATGAAGCATTCAGCAGGAAGCGTGCCAGGGCAGATCCACCGTATTCACGGCCTCATGCCGCCAGGTGTGGGGCCCAGATGCACCGCAACACACCCTTCGTGCATCGCCTTGGTGCGGCGGGGCCTCATGTGGGGCGCCTCATGTGGGGCGCCTCATGTGGGGCGCCTCAGGTGGGGCACCTCAGGTGGGGCACCTCAGGTGGGACGCAGGAGGGACTGCGCCTCAATGATGCGCGCCGCCAGCTCGGCCATGGGCAGCTTGCGGTCCATGGCCAGCTTGCGCAGGCGCTGGTAGGCGGCCTCCTCATCCAGGCCGGCCTCCTGCATCAGGATGCCCTTGGCCCGCTCGATGGTCTTGCGCGCGGCCAGCTGGGCCTGGGCGCGGTCCAGCTCCTGGCGCAGGGCCAGGTCTTGCTCGAAGCGGGCGATGGCCACCTGCAGCACCGGCGCCAGGCGCTGTGGCTGCAGGCCCGCAACCACATAGGCGCTGACGCCCGCCTGCAGGGCCCGCCGCATGGGCGCATCCGCCGGGTCTTCGGCAAAGACGACCACCGGGCGCGGCAGGGCGTCGTTGAGGGCGGCGAGGTTCTCCAGGGTGTCGCGCGTGGGCGACTCAGCGTTGACGATCACCACATCAGGCTGCAGGCGCTGCACGCAGTCGTGGATCAGGGCGGCGTTGTCCACGGTGCCCAGCACCTCGCAGCCCAGCTGCTGCAGCTCCTGACGCAGCAGCTGCGGGCTGGCCACGCCGTCCTCGATCAGCAGCACGCGTATGCCGCGCATGCCGGCCTGCCCTGTGCTTCCATGACTTTCCATGCCGACACACGGCGCAAGAAGCGTGCCGAGTCACTCTTGTGCGGGCTGGCTGCCTGGCGCCCAAATGCGTACAAGCCTTGGCGGGAGCCCGGCGGCATCATCCGCGGCACAGAACGTGGGCCCCATGCAGGCCCTCCGCCAAAGCGGCCCTCCTTGGTCGGAACCGCCAGAGAGGGGATCCCCCGTGCAGCACCGCGACCCGGTGCTGCGATGTCCTCTCTGACCTCCATGGAGACTGCTTTCATGTTTGCCCGACTCCTTGGCGCCGGCCTGCTGGCCGGCGCCCTTCTTTGCCCCCAGCCCGGCCACGCCGGCCCCACCAGCATTGCGCTCGGTGACATCGACAAGGGAACCTTCTGCTACAGCGAACCCCTGAACCTGCGCGCCGATGTCAGCGACATCAAGGCGGCGTTCACCGCCAGCAACTGGCTCTCGACCATCACCGGCGTCTACGGCCGGCGCTGGCCCAGCGGCAAGGCCCTTGCCCAGGCGCAGGCCAATGACCAGTACTTCAAGGGCTTCGTGGACACCAGCAGCTTCAACAAGCTGGCCGAGTCCCTCATGGTGGCCATCCACGAGGAGACCCATATGTGGGACCTCGACGGCAGCCGCACCCAGTGGAACAGCTTCACCTCCTCCTGGATCGACGACACGACGCAGTTCCTCAAGTTCCCGCTCTATGACGCGGACGGCGGCTTCCCCCGCAAGGAGATCCTCGCCCTGATCAAGGACGACGCGTCCTCGGACATGGACAATCTCTACCTCAAGGACAGCGCCCAGGGCGAGTACCACCTGCAGGGCGTGACGGCCGAGCTCAATGCCGGCCTGATGGGCCTGCCCGCCTCGCTGGCCGTGGCCGAGTTCATCGACGGCATAGGCGCGAGCAATGCCCGCGACATCGCGCTCACCAACCTCAGCTACCTGCAGCTCTACCTGCGCGTGGCCAAGTCCAGCCACGCAGGCTACTACGCCAAGCTCAAGAGCGACGCCACCTGGCGCAAGTACGTGCTGGTGCAGTTCCTGCGCACGGCCTACTTCATCACCCAGTCCGATGCCTACGCCGCCAAGCTCGGCAGCAGCAAGGTCCCTGCCCTGATCAAGCGGGTCTATGCGCCGGAGAACCTGGCCATCCTGGAAGACTTCAGCGGCTATAAGCTCCCCACCCGCATCAGCGACCACTGCATGGGGTCTGAGAACAACACCGCGCCCGTGATCAGCAGCCAGCCGCAGAACACGGTGGTGACGGCCGGCCAGAGCGCCAGCTTCAGCGTTGTCGCCAGTGGCGGCGGCCTGAGCTACCAGTGGCGCAAGAACGGCAGCAATGTGCCGGCCAACGGCAATGCCGCCACCTACAGCATCGCCAGCGCCCAGGCGGCCGATGCCGGTAGCTACAACGTGGTGGTCAGCAACAGCCTGGGCTCGGTCGCCAGCAGCGCGGCCAGCCTCACGGTCAATCCGGCGGCGGTGCAAGTGAGCCTCAGCCCGGCCAACGTCACGCTCAACATGGGCGCCACGCAGGCCTTCTCGGCCGTGGTCACCGGCAGCAACAACACGGCCGTCACATGGTCGGTGGTGGAGGCCGGCGGCGGCAGCATCAGCAGCAGCGGCCTCTACACGGCGCCGGCCAAGCTGGGCACCTATCACGTCAAGGCCACCAGCCTGGCCGATCCCAACCGCAGCGCGCAGGCCACCATCACGGTCAATGGCCCGACGGACTCCGGCACCACCGTCACCGGCACGCTCAGCGCCGGAGGCTCCGCGCGCCTGCCGGGCGGCAGTCCCGGCTGGTGGCAGGTCTCCAGCCGCTACAACTTCCGCTTCAACCTGACGGGGCCGAGCACCGCCGACTTCGATCTCTACCTCTACAAGTACGTGAACGGAAGCTGGACGGTCGTTGCCAAGTCCGAAGGTCCCACGTCGACCGAAGCCATCAGCTATGTGGGCGAGGCCGGCTACTACTACCTGCAGCTCAAGTCCTACTCGGGCAGCGGAAGCTACACCCTGAAATACTCGCTGTATCCTTGAAAATACAGTGATCAAGCCTGAACCTGGATCAACATTAACGCTTTATTTGTGCGGCATTCGGCCCCTGCCCTGACTTGCATACAAGCCATGCTCATCCGGGCAGTGCAAGATCACGGCAGCCAGACTCAGCGCCGTGAAGCCGCCGCCAAGCGATGAAGCGCCCAAGTCCTGGCTTGCTCTCTCTTTGAGCGCCGATGCCCATCGGCGCTCTTTTTTTGCCCGGAGAAACCCGTGGTGATCCGGGTAATCCGGGGGGGCGTGGTATCCCTGCCCTGCCGCCCCGCTTGTACGTTTTTGCCACCATCCCCCCCTATTCGTACAAGTGAATGCGGGCGATTGGCGAAATAGTCCGCGCAGATAAAAAGGACTGAGCCCAAGGCATCAGTGCAGGGCCACCCGGGGCCGCGGGGCCAGGTGGTGAAGAAGAGGTAAAGGCCAACGAGGGATACGCGCCAGCGACGCGTTGCATTTGCAGGAACCGGGTTCAACGTGGACCCGCCGGGACTCCGCTGTTCGGGAGCCCGGCCAGACAGGGCCTCCACGGTGCCTGACGGCAATCCGGCGTTTGAAAGAAGTACCTCCCTGTCCGTCGAAAGATGGGCAGCACTTCCATCCTTAGAGCAAGAGAGACAAGCAATGAACAAGAGATCAAACAAGACCCTGCGGACCCTGTTCGCACTGGCTGCGGTGGCCTCGGCCACGCAAGTGTTGGCTGCTGAGCGCGTCGAGCTGGGTCACGGCAAGAACGCTTCGGGCACCCAGTCCCTGGTGCCCGGCGCCCAAGGCGCCGCGGCCCTGGGCCTGCGGGCCGAGGACCTGCGCGCGACGCGCAGCCAGACCTATGCCAGCGGCCTGGTGGTCACCCGCCACCAGCAGCTGTTCCAGGGCGTTCCCGTCTGGGGCCACAGCATTGTCGAGCACCGCAGCGGCGCCAAGGGCATTGCTGCCGCGAACTCCCAGTTCTCCGGCGTGATGGTCAACAAGATCGAGCAAGACCTGGCCAGCGCACGCCCGACCCTGAGCCATGCAGATGTGCTGGCCCAGGCACGCGGCCTGGCTCGCGCCATCGACGCCCGCAACGAGCAGGTCCAGCTGTTCGTTCGCCTGGACGAGAAGAACAAGGCTCAGTTGGTCTACCAGGTGTCCCTGCTGTCCGGCCAGAACAAGTCCCTGAGCCGCCCCTTCTTCCTGATCGACGCCAACACCGGCACCGTGATCGACCGCTGGGATGGCCTGAACCATGCCAACGGCACCGGCCCCGGCGGCAACCAGAAGACGGGCACATACGAGTACGGCAGCAATGGCCGTCCCTACCTGGATGTGCTCCAGAGCGGCAGCACCTGCAAGCTGGAGAATGCTGACGTCGTCACCGTCAACCTGAACGGCGGCACCTCGGGCAGCACCGCTCACAGCTTCACCTGCCCCCGCAATACCGTGAAGCAGATCAATGGCGCCTACTCGCCGCTCAACGACGGTCATCACTTCGGCAATGTGGTCTTCCGCATGTACCGCGACTGGCTGAATCTGCGTCCGCTCAGCCAGAAGCTGCAAATGCGCATCCACTACGGCAGCAACTACGAGAACGCCTTCTGGGACGGCACGGCCATGCACTTCGGGGACGGCGGCTCCACCTTCTATCCGCTGGTGTCGCTGGACGTGACGGCGCACGAAGTCAGCCACGGCTTCACCGAGCAGAATTCCGGCCTGGTCTATTCCAGGCAGTCCGGCGGCATGAACGAGGCCTTCTCCGATATGGCCGGCGAGGCCGCCGAGTACTACGACCGCGGCAGCAATGACTGGCTGGTGGGTGCGGACATCTTCAAGGGCTCGGGCGCCCTGCGCTACATGGATGATCCCACCAAGGATGGCCGCTCCATCAATCACGCCTCGCGCTACACGGACTCGATGGACGTGCACCACACCTCCGGCGTCTACAACAAGGCCTTCTACACGCTCTCCACCAAGTCGGGCTGGAACACTCGCAAGTCCTTCGAGATCTTCACCGATGCGAACCGGCTGTACTGGACGCAGAACGAGACCTTCAACAACGGTTCCTGCGGCGTGATGAAGGCTGCTCAGAGCCGCGGCTACTCTGTTGCCGACGTCATCAGCGCGTTCAATGTGGTCGGTGTCACCTGCCCGAATCCGCCCTCCGACGGCCTGCCCGCCATCAGCAGCCAGCCGGCCAGCGCGACGGTGACGGTGGGCTCCACCGCCACTTTCAGCGTGACGGCCACCAGCGACACGGCCCTGAGCTACCAGTGGCGCAAGAACGGCAGCGCCATCAGCGGCGCCACCTCGGCCAGCTACACCACGCCGGCCACCACCACGGCTGACAACGGCGCGCTCTACAGCGTCGTGGTGACCAATGCCAAGGGCAGCGTGACCAGCGCCAACGCCACGCTGACCGTCAAGAGCAGCGACACCACCCTGCCGGTGATCACCAGCCAGCCCGCCAGCGTGACCGTCAACGCAGGCAGCCCGGCGACCTTCTCGGTCACCGCCACCAGCGGCAGCGCCATGAGCTACCAGTGGCGCAAGAACGGCAGCGCCATCAGCGGTGCCACCTCGGCCAGCTACACCACGCCGGCCACCACCACGGCTGACAATGGTGCGCTCTTCAGCGTGGTCGTCACCAATGCCAACGGCAGCACCACCAGCGGCAACGCCACGCTGACCGTCAATGGCGGCGGCACCGGCGGCACCACGGTGACCGGCACCCTGAGCAGCGGCGGCTCAGCCACCTACCCCAGCGGCAGCCCGGGCTACCACTACAGCGCTGGCGGTGGCGCCTTCAAGATGAACCTGACCGGCCCCTCCAGCGCTGACTTCGACCTGTACCTGTACAAGTGGAACGGCAGCTCCTGGTCCGTGGTCGCGCGTTCGGAAGGTTCGACCTCCACCGAGGCCATCAACTACACCGGCACGGCGGGCTACTACTACATCGAGGTCTACTCCTACGCCGGCAGCGGCACCTTCACGCTGAACTACACCCTGCCGAAGTAAAGCCTCGGGGCTTCTGCGGTCGGCGATGCATCGTCGACCGCAAGACCTGACCCTTGCCGGCGCCCTGTGTCTCGCGATGCAGGGCGCTTTTCCTTTGGCGCCCAGCCTCTGGGCTGGGGATCAGCGCCTTGGCTGGGCCTGAAAGAAGTCCCAGAGGGTGTCGTTGGCGTTCAGGGCCTGCGAGGGCTGACCCTTGCCCGGGCGGCTGCGCCCTCCCCCCGGCCAGCTGTGGCCACCGGTCTCGGTGGTGCACAGCTGCACCTGCACGCCCTCGTCGCAGCCGCTGTAGCGCTCGCACCAGGCGCCGGGCTTCTGCAGCACCTTCTGCGGCGTGGCGCCGCAATGGTTGCGCTGCACCCAGCGCTGCGTGGTTTCAGGCACGGAGACGAAGTCCATCACCTTGCTGTTGTCGCGGAAGGCCTCGGGGCCGGCGCCGCCCTGGTAGAGCACGTGGTCGTCGTCCAGGGCATGGATCATCAGCACCGGGACGGGCCTTCGTGGCTGGCAGCTGAGGGAGGCGTCCGTGCCGGCCACGGCGGCGATGCCGGCCAGCTGGTCGCTCAGCTCGCAGGCCAGGCGGTGGCTCATCATGCCGCCGTTGGACATGCCGGTGGCGTAGACCCGGCGCGCATCCACGGTCAGCTGCTGCTTGAGGTACTCGATCAGGGCGCGGATGAAGGCCACGTCCTCGCTGCCGCTGTCGCGCGCAGAGCCGCAGCAGCCGCCGGCATTCCAGGTGGCGAGATGGTGGCCGGGCAGTCCGCTGTGGCCGTTGGGAAAGACGGCGATGAAGCCCGCGCTGTCGGCCTTGCTGATGAGGCCGTAGCGGCTGTCATCGGCCTGCAGCTTCATGCTGCCGCCTCCGCCATGGAAGGCCAGCACCATGGGCATGGGCTGGCCCGGGCGGTAGCCGGGCGGCACGTGGACCAGGAAGAGCCGCTCCCTGCCCATGACTTCGATGCGGCCCTGGTGAGTGCCAGGACGGGCCAGCGATCCATCGCCCGCCGGATCCACCTTGCGCCCTTCGCGGCGCTCAGCCAGGCGTTCGCGGATGCGCTCACGCACGCTGCCCTGCTGGGCCTCGGCCACAAGGACGGCGCCCGCCAGCATCAAGGCGATCAGGCCGGCAACAAGCGTCGTGCGGCGAGCGCTCCTCGGCAGCATCATGCGCGGGTCTCCTCTTTGCTGCCCGTGCCTCGGCCGGGCTCAGGTCTTGTGGGGATGGGGGTGCGTGTGATCGTGGTGATCGTGGCCACAGCCGGGACCATGCACGTGGGCCTCGGCCTTCACCGCCACGCCGACCGGCTTGCCGCCCTGGGCGGCCGGGTGTCTGTGGTCGTGTCCGTGGTCATGCCCGTGGTCATGCCCGCAACCGGGGCCGTGCACATGGCCATGATCGTGATTGTGGTGCTCGTGGCCACAGCCCGGTCCGTGCACATGCGGTGCCGGTGCATGGGGTGCCAGGACGCGGATCAGCGAGCCGTCCTCGCCCACCAGCACGTCGCCGTCATGCAGTTGCGTACCCTCGGGCAGTTGCACCGTCAGCAGGCGGCCCAGGCTGTCGCTGGCCTGGAAACGGGCGGCGGCGGTCTGGCTGGCGTCCAGGCTGACCTGGCTGGCGCGCTTGAGCAGCACGGCGGCCAGGCCTTGGCCCTGGGGCAGGAGTTTGGAGACTTGGGTCATGGGAACATCTCTTGGCAAAGCGCCGTCGGCACGATGCTTGGCATTGTCCTTGATCGGCTCGGCCTCTTTGGCCGCCTCTCGCCATTGCAGCGCGGCTGGCCCGGCGCCTGCATGTCTGCCCGGTCAAGAAGTGCGAAGCCTGCAGCGCCCGGGCCGCGGCCTGGCTCGATGAAGTTGCGTGAAGTTGCGCCTGAACCCGCACGCCAGGCCCTGACAGCGATTGACGGCCTGTTTTGTGCGATGCAACAATCGCGCCCGTCCCAACAACGGAGTCCCCTCGTGGACAGTCCCAGTCCTCAACGCCCTTCTTGCGAAGCCTGCCGCCAGGCCCTCGCAGCGCTGACGCACTGAGCCCCCGTTGATGGGTGGCCCGGTGTCCTGCCGCTGCCACCCCCGCCCCGGAACAGGCCTTGCCTGGACCTCACTTCCGGCGGACCGCTTCGCTCCGCATGCTTTCTTTCGCCAGCTGCCGGACGACCTGCGGCGCTCCCCGTGCATCGCCATGCCCGAGGTCGCCACCCCTGCGCCCGATCGGCCGCGGCGCTTTGCCTGAGCTTCCCGCCCATGAGCAAGAACACGCGCGAATTCTTTGCCCGCCCGGCCGTCGAGGCCGGCATCAACCGCTGGGACTGGGCCTTGCTGCCCCTGGTGCTGGCCACCCTCGTCCTGATGGGCTACGGCGCCGCCCAGATGGCACGGCCCTTCGAGCTGGGCGATGTGCTGCCCCTGAGCCTGGACCCGACCCAGCTCCCCTACTACCTGCTGCGCACCACGCTGCGCATGTTCATCGCCCTGGCGGCCGCCCTGGTCTTCAGCTGCGTGTTCGCGGTGCTGGCGGCCAAGTACCGGTCGGCCGAGCGGGTGCTGGTGCCACTGCTGGACATCCTGCAGTCCATTCCCATCCTGGGCTTTCTCTCGATCACGGTGACGGGCTTCATCGCCCTCTTCCCGGGCAATCTCTTCGGGGTGGAGTGCGCGGCCATCTTCGCCATCTTCACCTCGCAGGCCTGGAACATGGCCTTCAGCCTGTACCAGTCCCTGCGCACCCTGCCGTCGGAGCTGCAGGAGGCGGCGCGCGTGTTCCAGCTCTCCGGCTGGCAGCGCTTCTGGCGCCTGGAGCTGCCCTTCGCCATGCCGGGCCTGCTGTGGAACATGATGATGTCCATGTCCGGCGGCTGGTTCTTCGTGGTGGCTTCCGAAGCCATCACCGTCTCGAACCAGAGCATCAAGCTGCCCGGCGTGGGCTCCTACATCGCCCTGGCCATCGAGGCACGCGACCTGGCGGCCATCGCCTGGGCCATCGTCGCCATGCTGATCGGCATCCTGCTCTATGACCAGCTCTTCTTCCGCCCACTGGTGGCCTGGGCGGACAAGTTCCGCTTCGAGGAAAACGCCAGCGAGCAGGCGCCGCGGTCCTGGCTGCTGAGCTGGCTGCGCCGCACCCAGGGCGTGCAGGCCCTCGCCAGGTGGGCCGGGCGGCAGCTGCAGCGCAGCCTCACGCTCTTCCGGCTCCGCCACGATGGCACCTCGGCTCGCGCGCGGCCCGCCCTGCCCTCGCCCCTGGGCCGGCGGCTCTGGGACGCCGTGCTGGCAGCCGCCGTGGTGTTCGCGGTCTGGCGCCTGCTGAGCTTCGTCCATGCGGAGGTGGGCTGGGCCGAGGTGGGGCATGTGTTCCTGCTGGGTGGCTACACGCTGCTGCGGGTGCTGGTGCTGATCGCACTGGCAGCGCTGCTGTGGGTTCCCATCGGCGTGTGGATAGGCCTGCATCCACGCTGGGCCGGACGGCTGCAGGCCGTGGCCCAGTTCCTGGCGGCCTTCCCGGCCAACCTGCTGTTCCCGCTGGTGGTGCTGGGCATCGTGCACTGGAAGCTTGACCCGGACTGGTGGCTGTCACCGCTGATGGTCTTCGGCACCCAGTGGTACATCCTCTTCAACGTCATCGCTGGCGCGTCCGGTATTCCGGGCGAGCTGCGCTTCGCGGCGCAGAACCTGGGGCTGAAGGGCTGGCTCAAGTGGCGGCGTTACCTGCTGCCGGCGGTCTTTCCCAGCTTCGTTACCGGCGCCATCACCGCCAGCGGCGGCTCCTGGAACGCCAGCATCGTGGCCGAGTACGTCAGCTGGGGCGACACCACCCTGCGCGCCCAGGGCCTGGGCAGCTACATCGCCGAGATGACGGCCCGAGGAGACTTCCCGCGCATCGCCCTGGGCATCGGCGTCATGTGCGTCTTCGTCATGGGGCTCAACCATTTCGTCTGGCGCCGCCTCTACCGGCTGGGCGGCGAGCGCATGCACTTCTGAACGGAACTCGAGGGATCCCCATGACACAAGCCATCATCGAACTGAAGGGCGTGGGCAAGACTTTCCGCTCGGCTGACGGCCACGTCCGCCCGGTGCTGGACGGCGTGGACTTCACCCTGCGCGAGGGCGAGATCGTCGCGCTGCTGGGCCAGTCCGGCTCAGGCAAGAGCACCCTGCTGCGCATCATGGCCGGGCTCATAGAGGCTGACCGCGGCGAGGTGCGCTACCGCGGCCAGCCGCTCTACGGCCCGGCGCGGGCCATCAGCATGGTCTTCCAGTCCTTCGCCCTCTTTCCCTGGCTGACCGTGCAGCAGAACGTGGAGCTGGGGCTGGAGGCGCGGGGCGTCGGCCAGGCCGAGCGCGCGGCCAAGGCCGAGGCGGCGATCGAGCTCATCGGCCTGGCCGGCTACGAGGGGGCGCTGCCGCGAGAGCTCTCCGGCGGCATGCGCCAGCGCGTGGGCATCGCGCGCGCCCTGGTGACTGAGCCCGAGGTGCTGCTGATGGACGAGGCCTTCTCCGCCCTGGACGTGCTGACCGGCGAGCGCCTGCGCGAGGACATCCTGGAGCTTTGGCAAGGCGGCGGCATGCCCACCCAGGCCATGCTGGTGGTCTCACACAACATCGAGGAGGCCGTGCTGATGGCGGACCGCGTGCTGGTCTTCGCCAGTGACCCGGGCCGCATCCGCTGCCAACTGGCCATCCAGTTGCCACGGCCACGCAATCCGGACAGCGCAGAGGTACGAGCGCTGATCGACGAGGTCTACGCCCTGATGACGGCCGGCGCCGGGCGCCCGGTGCGCACCGGGTCCGAAGCAGCCAGCGAGGCCACGCCCCTTGCCGAGCGCCTGCCGGAGGCCGACGTGGCACGCATGGACGGCCTGCTGGAGCTGCTGGCGGCACCGTCCTTCGCGGGCCGCGCCGACCTGCCGCAACTGGCCCGGGCCTCCGAGCTGAGCGACGCCCAGATGCTGCCCGTGGCCCACGCCCTGGCCCTGCTGGGCCTGGCCCTGCTGGAGGACGGCGACCTGCAGCTGAGCGCCCTGGGGCGGCACTATGTGGACGGCGGCCATGCCCTGCGCCAGGAGCTTTTCGGGCAGCAGCTGCTGGACCGCGTCCCCCTGGTCGCCCACATCCGCCACAGCCTGGAACGGGAGAGCAGCGGCCAACTGCCCGAGCAGCCCTTCCTGCGCCTGCTCAGCGAGCACCTGGCTTCCAGCGAGGCCGAGGTCGTGATGAACACGGCCATTTCCTGGGCGCGGCATGGCGAGGTTTTCGAGTACGACTTCCACACGGGGCTGCTGCGCCTGCCGACCGGAGAGTTGGAGGCGCAGGACGAGGCGGTCTGAGCCCGCACCGTGCCTGTGGGACCGGCGTTCATCCCCCGAAAACCGCCGTTCATGGTGGCCCCAATGGCGGCAACGAAGGCGCGGACTATGCTCGCGCGCCATGAAAAAGTCCGCACTCCGACCTTCCACCCCCTCCCTGCTGACCCTGGCCAGCGCCCTGCTCTGCAGCGGCCTGGCCCTGGCCGCCGACGCGCCGGCCTCGCCCGCCCCCTCCGCCAAGAAGCCTGCCTGGGACGTCAACCGTCCGCCCGGCGAGGCACAGACGGTGTCCATCGACGTGCGCAGCGGCACCTGGATGAGCGTGGACGTGAGCCCAGACGGCCAGACCCTGGTCTTCGACCTGCTCGGTGACCTCTACACCCTGCCCATGGCCGGTGGCGAGGCCCGGGCCCTGACCCGCGGCCTGGCCTGGGACATGCAGGCGCGCTTCTCACCGGACGGCAAGCAGATCGTCTACATGTCTGACGCTGGCGGCGGCGACAACATCTGGGTGATGAACGCCGACGGCACAGGCGCCCGTGCGCTCACGACGGAAGATTACCGCCTGATGAACAACCCCGTCTGGCATCCCAAAGGCCAGTACGTGCTGGCGCGCAAGCACTTCACCGGCACCCGCTCGCTGGGCTCGGGCGAGATCTGGATGTACCACCTGGACGGCGGCAAGGGCGTGCAGCTCAACGAGAAGCCCAGTTGGCAGAAGGACCGCGGCGAGCCCGCCCTCTCGCCCGACGGCCGCTTCCTCTACTACTCGCAGGACAGCACGCCCGGCAGCAGCTTCCAGTACAACAAGGACGGCAACGGCGAGATCTTCCGCATCTACCGCCAGGACCTGCAGGATGGAACGACCGAGCCCTTCGTGACCGGCCCCGGCGGCGCTGTCCGCCCCACGCCCTCGCCGGATGGCAAGTACCTGGCCTTCGTGCGCCGCGTGCGCGGTGCCGCCGGCCCGCAGTCGACCCTGTTCCTCAAGGACCTGCGCAGCGGCCGCGAGTTCGCCGCCTGGGGCCAACTGGAGCGCGACCTGCAGGAGAGCTGGTCCGTGCATGGCGTCTACCCCGCCTTCGCCTGGACGCCCGATGCCAAGGCCATCGTTCTCTGGGCCCAGGGCAAGCTCTGGCGCGTCGACCCCTTCAAGGGCAGCGCCACCGAGATTCCCTTCCATGTGAAGGACACCAGGGAGATCCGCCCCGCCCTGCGCTTCGCGCATGAGGTGGCGCCGGCCGAGTTTGACGTCAAGCAGCTGCGCTGGGTGACGGTCTCGCCCGATGGCGGTCAGGTCGTCTACTCGGCTCTCGGCCGGCTCTACGTGAAGGACCTGAAGGGCCAGGCCCCGGCACGGCCCCTGGGCAAGGAGGAAGGAGGCTTTGCCTACTACCCCAGCTTCTCCCGCGACGGCCGCGAGCTGGTCTACGTGCGCTGGGACGACGCGGCGCTTGGCAGCATCTGGAAGCTGGACCTGGCCTCAGGCCGCGAGACCCGCCTCACGCAGGCCCCGGGCAAGTACCTCGCACCGCGCCTCTCGCCGGACGGCAAGTGGGTGGTCTACCAGAAGTCCAAGGGCGGCTACCTGACCTCGCCGGTGCATGGCCTGGAGACCGGCCTCTACCTCGCACGTGCCGACGGCCAGGGCGAGCCCCAGCTGCTCAGCAGGGACGGCACGGCGCCGCAATGGGGACGGGACAACGAGGCGGTCTACTTCACCCGCAGCGCCCATGCCAGCGAGGTCGACAGCGTGCACAAGCTGGTGCGCCTGAACCTCAGGGACCGCAGCGAACTGGAGGTCGCCAAGAGCGAGTTCGCCAGTGAGTTCAGCCTCTCGCCGGATGGCCGCTGGCTGGGCTTCGTCGAGCGTTTCCATGCCTATGTCGTGCCGCTGCCGGCCACGGGCAAGAGCCTGTCCCTGGCACCCAAGATGGACGCCGTTCCGGTCAAGCAGCTGGACATCAATGCGGGCGAGTACCTGCAGTGGTCCGGTGACAGCAAGACCCTGCACTACGCCCTGGCCGACCAGCTCTTCAGCGTGCCCCTGGAGCAGGTCTTTGCCAAGAGCGAAGGTCAGGCCTACAAGCCGGCCGAGCAGGGCCGCGCCATCGGCTTCCGGCAGAAGGCCGACAAGCCGCAGGGCCGCATCGCCTTCACCGGCGGCCGCATCGTGACCATGAAGGGTGACGAGGTCATCGAGAACGGCACCCTGCTGGTCGAGGGCGACCGCATCGTGGCCGTGGGCCCGTCGGCCGCCATCGCCCTGCCGGCCGACGCGCGCCGCGTGGACGTCAGCGGCAAGACCCTGATCCCCGGCCTCATCGATGCCCACTGGCATGGCGGCATGGCCGAATCGCGCCTGATCCCGCAGCAGAGCTGGGTCAACTACGCCTCGCTGGCCTTTGGCCTGACCACCATCCACGACCCGAGCAACGCCACGGCCGAGATCTTCACGCAGTCCGAGATGCAGCGCGCCGGCCGCGTGGTGGGCCCGCGCATCTTCTCGACAGGCACCATCCTCTACGGCGCCAAGGCCGACGTCAGCGCACTGATCAACAGCTACGAAGACGCCCTCACCCACCTCAAGCGCATGAAGGCCGCAGGAGCCATCAGCGTCAAGAGCTACAACCAGCCGCGCCGCGAGCAGCGCCAGCAGGTGCTGGCCGCCGCGCGCGAGACCGGCATGATGGTCGTGCCCGAGGGCGGCTCGCTGTTCCAGACCAATATGAGCATGGTGGTGGACGGCCACACCGGCGTCGAGCACGCCCTGCCCGTGGCCAAGGTCTACGAGGACGTCAAGCAGCTGTGGCCGCAGACGGCGGTAGGCTATACGCCCACGCTCAACGTGGCCTACGGCGGCCTGGACGGCGAGCACTACTGGTACGCCCGCACGGACGTCTGGAAGCACCCCATCCTGTCGAAATTCGTGCCGCGCTCGGTGCTGGAGCCGCGCAGCGTGCGCCGCGAGACGGCACCCGATGAGGACTTCAACGTCATCCAGGTCGCGAAAACAGCCACCGAGCTGGAACGTGCCGGCACCCGCACCAATATCGGGGCGCACGGCCAGCGCGAGGGCCTTGGCGCGCACTGGGAGATGTGGATGTTCGGCCTGGGCGGCATGAGCTCGCTGGAGGCCCTGCGCAGCGCCACCCTCAATCCGGCCCGCTACCTGGGACTGGACAAGGACATCGGCTCGCTGGAGAAGGGCAAGCTGGCTGACCTGGTGGTCATCGACGGCGACGTGCTCAAGGACATCCGCCAGAGTGACCGCATCAGCCAGGTGATGGTGGGTGGCCGCCTCTATGCCGTACCCAGCATGAACGAGGTCGCGCCACGGCAGAAGGCCCGCAAGCCTTTCTTCTTCGAGGGCGATGCGGCAGGCACGCCGCTGGATGCCGACGCCCTGAGCGAGGGGCACGGGCACCACGGGCATTGAGGGAACGGCAGGGGATTTCAAGTCCCCGCCCAAGCCCTCAGGCTGCTGCAGGAAGGATGAAGGGCGCGCGGGACGCCCTTCATCATCGAGGCACGGCTCAGCCCAGCTTCACCGGCACGAAGATGCGGTCCTTGCCGCGCTGCACCAACAGAGCCACGGACTTCTCCGCACCGGCCACCACGCTGCGCACCTGCTCCACCGAGCTCACTGGCGTGCCGTTGACGGCCAGCAGCACGTCACCCGGGCGCACCCCGGCCTGGGCCGAGGGGCCGCTGACGTCCTCGATCACCAGGCCCTCCTTCACGCCGTCGCGCCGCTCCTGGGGATCCAGCGGACGCAGGGCCAGGCCCAGCTTGCCTTGCTGGGGAGCGCCCTCGTCATCGGACCTGGCCACACGGCTCTTCCTGTCACCGTCGTCGCCCAACTTGGCCTTGAGCGTTTCGAGCTTGCCGTGGCGCCAGACCTCCAGGGTCGCGGTCTCGCCGGGCATGGCCTGGCCGACGAGGGCGGGCAGGTCGCTGCTGGCCACGATGGGCTGGCCGTTGAACTTCAGGATCACGTCGCCCGACTTCAGACCGGCCTTGGCGCCGGCACTGCCGTCCTCGATGGCGGCCACCAGCGCACCCTCGGGCCTGGGCAGCTTGAAGGAATCGGCAAAGCCTTGGTTCACGTCCTGGATGGTGATGCCCAGGCGGGCGTGCTGCACCTTGCCGCCCTTCTCGATCTGCTGGCGCACGCGCTGAGCCACCTCCACCGGAATCGCGAAGGACAGGCCCTGGTAGCCGCCGCTCTGGCTGTAGATCTGCGAGTTGATGCCCACCACCTCGCCGCGCGCATTGAACAGCGGGCCACCGGAATTGCCGGGGTTGATGGCGACATCGGTCTGCAGGAAGGGCACGAAGCTCTCCTGCGGCAGGGCCCGGCCCTTGGCGCTGACCACGCCGGCCGAGACGCTGTTCTCGAAGCCGAAGGGCGAGCCGATGGCCAGCACCCATTCCCCCACGCGCAGGTCCCGGGTATTGCCCAGGGTGACGGTCGGCAGGCCGCGGGCCTCGATCTTCAGCACGGCCACGTCGGTCTTGGGGTCGGAGCCCAGCACCTTGGCCTTGAATTCGCGACGGTCGGTCAGCTTGACGGTCACCTCGGAGGCGTCGCGCACCACGTGGGCATTGGTCAGGATGGTGCCGTCTTCCGAGACGATGAAGCCCGAGCCCTGGCCGCGGGTGGGCATCTCGCCCCCGCGCGGGAGCTGGGGCTGGAAGCGGCGGAAGAATTCGTAGAAGGGATCGTCCGGATCCAGATCGGGCATCTGGCCGCGGCGCTGTGCCTGGGTCTTCACCGTGCCGGTGACGCTGATGTTGACCACGGCCGGCCCCTGGCGGGCGGCGATGGCGGCGAAGTCGGGCAGCGTGGCGGGGCTGGCGACTGCCGCCGCGGCCGAGCCCGTCGCAGGGACGGCGCTGGCCAGCACCGGGCTGGTGGTGGCGGCTTCGGCAGGCGCGGTGGACGCCACTGCGGTGCTGCTGGTCTTGAGGGTGTTGCTGGCGTGCATGGCGCCGGCACCTCCGGCGGCACCGAGCACGCCGGCGGCGACGAGGGCCCAGACCAGGCGGCGGGCCGGGATCATGCGAGTGGGGCTGTGGTCATTCATGGCGTTCTCCTTGGCTGCTGCAACCTGAACGGTCGCGATGGCAGTCACTTTCGAACGCCACGCTTAGAGGCCGCTTAATGAAGCTGAGCCTGGTCTGAGGCCAGCGCCCCCGGCTCACAGGCCGGCAGGCGCAGCTCCACCTGCAGGCCGCCCAGACGACCGGACTGGCTCAGCCGCAGCTGGGCGCCGTGCCGATCGGCAATGGCCTTGACGATGGCCAGGCCCAGGCCGCTGCCCGGGGCCTGCGAGGCCGAGGCGCTGCTGCGGTAGAAGCGGTCAAACACGCGCTGGCGTTCACCGGCGGGGATGCCAGGCCCACTGTCTTCCACCAGCAGCAAGACCTGACCCTCCCCCGGCGTGGCATGCAGGCTCAGGTCGACCTGGCCACCCGCGGGGCTGTACTTGATGGCGTTGTCCAGCAGATTGCGCAGCAGCACGCGCAGGCCCTCGGGCTGGCCCATGACCCAGGCTGGATCGCAGTCCTGCAGGCCGACGTCAACGCCGCGCAGGCTGCCCAGCTCGCTGGCATCGGCCACAGCCTGGCGGCACAGCGCGTCCAGGGCCAGGGGCTCCAGCGCCCGCTGTGCGGCCGCCCCCTCCTGGCGGGCCAGGGACAGCAGCTGCTCGATCAGGTGGGAGGCACGCTCGATGCCCTGCTCCAGCCGCTTCAGGCCCGGCTCGCCTGCAGCCCCCCCCTGCTGCAGGGCCTGCAGCTGCAGCTTGAGCGCGGCCAGCGGCGTGCGCAGCTCGTGGGCGGCGTCGGCCACGAAATGCTGCTGGTCCTCGAAAGCGCTGCGCACCCGGCCCAGCAGGGCGTTGAACTCCTGCACCATGGGGCGCAGCTCGCTGGGCAGGTCGCCCGCCGGTACCGGGGCCAGGTCACCCGGCGAGCGGTCCGCCAACTGGGCGCGCACACGCTCCACCGGGTCCAGGGAGCGGCTGATCACCAGCCACACCACCAGGCCCAGCAGCGGCAGCATCAGCAAGGTGGGCATGGCCGTGCGCCAGGCCAGCTGCGAGGCCATGCGCTGGCGCACGGAGAGGTCCTGCGCCACCTGGATCACCTGCAGCGGCGTCTGCACCGAGAACACGCGGAAGGTGCGCCCGCGGTCCGTGACGTCGGAAAAGCCCAGCACCGCGCGCTGCGGCAGCAGCCAGGGGCCGGGGGAGCGAAACATGGAAGCGCCGTCCAGGCTCCAGACCTGCACATGGAAGTCGAAGCTCTGCTGCTCGCCCAGCGGCAGGGAGATGGTGCCGCTACCCGGCCCGGCCACGCTGCCGCGCAGGGAGAAGGCCATCTGCTGCATCTGGTAGTCGAAGAGCTGGTCGGCCTCAGCCAGGGCCGTGCGGTAGGCGCTATAGGCTTGCAGGAAGGCGGCCAGCGAGACGGCGGCCAGCAGAAACATCAGGAGGCGCTGGCGCAGCGAGCGCGGCATCAGCCAGCGCCGCAGGCCCGTCAGCAGCGCGGCGCCCTTCATTCCTTGGGCACGCGGTAACCCACGCCGCGCACGTTCTGGATCAGCTCGGCGCCCAGCTTCTTGCGCAGGCCGTGGATGTAGACCTCGACGGCGTTGCTGGAGATCTCGTCCTTCCAGCCATAGAGCTTCTCCTCCAGCTGCTGGCGCGACAGCACGATGCCCGGCCGCGCCAGCAGGGGCTCCAGCACCGCCCATTCGCGGGCTGAGAGCACCACCTCGCGGCCGTCCTTGCTCACCTCGCGGGTGGCGGGATTGATGGCCACGCCCTTGTGCTCGTAGACCGGCTCGGCCCGGCCTTGCGCGCGGCGCAGCAAGGCGCGGATGCGGGCCAGCAGCTCGTGGAACTCGTAGGGCTTGAGCACGTAGTCGTCCGCCCCGGCGTCCAGGCCGGCGATGCGCTGCTCCAGGGCGTCCCGCGCGGTGGCGATCAGCACCGGCAGGCTCTGCTTACGGCCGCGCAGCTGCTTGAGCACCGTCATGCCGTCGGCCTTGGGCAGGCCCAGGTCCAGGATGAGGAGGTCGTAGTTCTGGCTCAGCAGGGCGGTGTCCGCCATCTCGCCGTCCCGGACCCAGTCCACGGCATAGCCCTCGGCCCGCAGCAGGTCCAGCAGGGGCTCACCGATCATCAGGTCGTCTTCGACCAGCAGCAGTCTCATGGGGGCTCGGGGCACGTCGGGGTGGAAAAGCAGAATTCTCCACGGAAGAAAGCCCCTGGCCTTAGCAGCCCCTTAATCTCTTGCCGGGCGGGCTGATTCCGTGGCTACAATGCGCCCGGTCAGGAGAGAGCTCCCTAGCGGGGGCCGCCGAAGGCGCAGAGGCACTGGTGATCCCACGCTTCGAACGCTCAGGCAAAAGGACTGACAAAACGTTCCGATCGGAACGTTCCTCACTGGAGAGAGACGGGTCTCGAGCCCGTCCACCGAAGGGGCAAGCTGCGGGCGATACGCCGGTGGCCAATCTCTCAGGTAAAGCGGACAGCGAGGGCAGCTCCCCAGACCTGGGTTCATCCCAGGCGGGGTCCAAGAATGCCCTCGTAGGAATGCACCATGTCCGCCGCCCCTTCCGCCGATCTCAAGAAGACCCCCCTGCACGCCCTGCACATCGAACTCGGTGCCAAGATGGTGCCCTTCGGCGGCTATGACATGCCCGTGCAGTACAAGGCTGGCATCCTGGCCGAGCACAAGCACACCCGCACGGCCGCCGGCCTCTTCGACGTCTCCCACATGGGCCAGCTGCGCCTCGTGGGTGCCGATGCCGGCGCCGCGCTGGAATCCATCGTGCCGGTGGACATCATCGACCTGCCCGTCTACAAGCAGCGCTACGCCCTCTTCACGAATGAGCAGGGCGGCATCCTGGACGACCTGATGGTCTGCCGCCGCCCCGACGACATCTTCGTGGTGGTGAACGCCGCCTGCAAGGAGCAGGACACGGCCCATCTGCAGGCCAAGATCGGCAGCCGCTGCGAAGTCATCCCCACGCCCGAGCGCGCCCTGCTGGCGCTGCAAGGCCCGCAGGCCGTGACCGCCCTGGCCCGTCTGAACCCTGAAGTCGCCAAGCTGACCTTCATGACCGGCGGCTTCTTCAATCTGGACGGCATCGAGACCTTCCTGACCCGCTCGGGCTACACCGGCGAGGACGGCTTCGAGATCTCGGTGCACAACGACCAGGCCGTCGAGCTGGCCCGCAAGCTGCTGGCCCAGCCGGAAGTGCAACCCATCGGCCTCGGTGCCCGCGACACCCTGCGCCTGGAAGCCGGCCTGTGCCTCTACGGTCATGACATCGACACCACCACCACCCCCGTGGAAGGTGCCCTGACCTGGGCCATCCAGAAGGTGCGTCGCGCCGGTGGCGCCCGTGCCGGCGGCTATCCCGGTGCCGACATCATCAACGAACAGCTCGCCAACGGCGTGCAGCGCAAGCGCGTGGGCCTCATCTCCACCGAGCGCATGCCCGTGCGTGAAGGCGCCAAGCTGGTGAACGCCGACGGCGCCGAGATCGGCGTCGTGACCAGCGGCTCCCTGGGCCCCACGGTCAACCAGCCGGTAGCCCTGGCCTATGTGCAGACGGCCCATGCCGCGCAGGGCACCGAGGTCTTCGCTCTGGTCCGCGACAAGCGCGTGGCCATGACCGTGGCCGCCACCCCCTTCGCGCCGCACCGCTACTTCCGCGGCTGATGTCCGGGCATGGGGGCCGATACTGGCCCCTCGCCTTCCCTTTCGATTCCAGTTCTTTCCCTGGTCTTTTCTCCCGACATTCGGAGCACACCATGAGCATCAAGTACACCGCCGACCACGAGTGGATCCAGATCAACGCTGACGGTACCGCCACCGTGGGCATCACCGTCCATGCGCAAGACGCGCTGGGCGACGTGGTGTTCGTGGACCTGCCGGACGTCGGCAAGAGCTTCGCCGAGAAGGAAGTCGCTGGCGTGGTCGAGTCGGTCAAGGCTGCTGCCGACGTCTACATGCCCGTCAGCGGCGAGATCACCGAGGTGAACGAGGCCCTGCGCGCCGATCCCTCCCTGGCCAATAGCGACCCGCTGGCCTCGGGCTGGTTCTTCAAGGTCAAGCTGTCCAAGCCGGCCGAGCTGGACGCCCTGCTGGACGCCACCGCCTACGACGAGCTGGTCAAGAACAGCTGATCGCCGTGAGGTGAACAACGGGCACCGACAGTCCTGTCCGTGCCCGTTTCTGTATCTGCCGGGGGGTGTGCCGCGCGGGTCCGTCGTGCCCCGCATCCTGCCACCGCCCGGCCCGGACTGCCCCGCATGGCCATGAGCCTGCGCCGGCCCCCGATGAAGGAATTGCCATGTTGATGTCTGCTCTGAAGCCCCTGGGCGAACTCGAGAACGCCGCCGAATTCCACGCCCGCCACATCGGCCCCGATGCCGCCGATGAAGCCGCGATGCTGTCCGTGATCGGCCAGGCCTCGCGCCGTGCCCTGATCGAAGCCATCGTGCCCGCCAGCATCAAGCGCTCGGCCGGCATGCAGCTGCCGCCCGCCGCCACCGAGGCCGCCGCGCTGGCCGAGCTGAAGGCCGTCGCCAGCAAGAACCAGGTGCTCAAGAGCTACATCGGCCAGGGCTACTACGGCACCCTGACCCCCGGCGTCATCCTGCGCAACATCCTCGAGAACCCCGCCTGGTACACCGCCTACACGCCCTACCAGGCCGAGATTTCGCAAGGCCGCATGGAAGCCCTGGTCAACTTCCAGACCATGGTGACCGACCTCACCGGCATGGCCATTGCCAATGCCTCCATGCTGGACGAGGCCACCGCCGCCGCCGAGGCCATGACCCTGGCCGCCCGCGTGGGCAAGAGCAAGAGCCAGACCTTCTTCGTGGCGGACGACGTGCTGCCCCAGACCCTGGAAGTGGTCCGCACCCGCGCCGAGCCCCTGGGCATCACCGTGGTCGTTGGCCCTGCCGCCGAGGCCGGCAAGAGCGAGTGCTTCGCCGCGCTGGTGCAGTACCCCGGCGTCAATGGTGATGTGCGCGGCCTGCAGGCCATCGCCGACACCGTGCACGCCCAGAACGGCCTGCTGATCGCCGCCGCCGACCTGCTGGCCCTGACCCTGCTGAAGGCACCGGGCGAGCAAGGCGCCGACATCGCCGTGGGCACCACCCAGCGATTCGGCATGCCCATGGGCAATGGCGGCCCGCACGCCGCCTACATGGCCTGCAAGGACGAGTTCAAGCGCAACCTGCCGGGCCGCCTGGTCGGTGTCTCGGTGGACGCGCACGGCAACAAGGCCTATCGCCTGGCCCTGCAGACCCGCGAGCAGCACATCCGCCGCGAGAAGGCCACGTCCAACATCTGTACCGCCCAGGTGCTGCCGGCCGTCGTGGCCAGCATGTACGCCGTCTACCACGGTCCCAAGGGCCTGAAGCGCATCGCCCAGCGCGTGGCGGCCTACACCGCCATCCTGGCTGAAGGCCTGAAGGGCCTGGGCTTCGGCATCAGCAATGCCGCCGCCTTCGACACCCTGCACGTGCAGACCGGCGCCAAGACCGAGGCCCTGCTGGCCGCTGGCGTCAAGGCCGGCATGAATTTCCGCCGCGCCTCGGCCCAGTCGCTGAGCCTCTCGCTGGACGAGACCACCACGCGTGAAGACCTGAGCGCCGTGCTGGCCGTCTTCGCCGAAGGCAAGGCCCTGCCCGGTTTCGCCGCCTTCGAGAAGGGCATCGCCGCCATGATCCCGGCGGAGCTGGTGCGCACCAGCAGCTACCTGACGCACCCGGTGTTCAACACCCACCACAGCGAAACCGAGATGCTGCGCTACCTGCGCGCCCTGTCCGACAAGGACCTGGCCCTGGACCGCAGCATGATCCCGCTGGGCTCCTGCACCATGAAGCTGAACGCGACCAGCGAGATGATCCCCATCACCTGGCCCGAGTTCGCCCATGTGCACCCCTTCGCCCCGCGCGATCAGCTGGCCGGCTACGAGCTGCTGAACGAGCAGCTGACCGCCTGGCTGTGCCAGGCCACGGGCTATGCCGGCATCAGCCTGCAGCCCAATGCCGGCTCGCAGGGCGAGTACGCCGGCCTGCTGGCCATCAAGGCCTGGCATGAGTCGCGCGGCGAAGGCCATCGCAAGATCTGCCTGATCCCCGAGTCCGCCCACGGCACCAACCCCGCCTCCGCCCAGATGGTGGGCATGCAGGTGGTGGTCACCAAGTGCGACAAGGAAGGCAATATCGACCTGGTCGACCTCAAGGCCAAGTGCGAGCAGCACAGCGCCAAGCTGGCCGCCATCATGATCACCTACCCCTCGACGTATGGCGTGTTCGACACCCAGGTCAAGGAAATCTGCGCCCTGGTGAAGAGCCATGGCGGCCGTGTCTACGTGGACGGCGCCAATATGAACGCCCTGGTCGGCGTGGCCGCGCCCGGCGAGTTCGGCGGTGACGTGTCCCACCTGAACCTGCACAAGACCTTCTGCATCCCCCACGGCGGTGGCGGCCCGGGCGTTGGCCCGGTCTGCGTGGTCGCCGACCTCGTGCCCTTCCTGCCCGCGCACCGCAGCGCTGGCGTGGGCGCCGCCACCAATGTGGGTGCCGTCTCGGCCGCCCCGCTGGGCAATGCCGCCGTGCTGCCGATCAGCTGGATGTACGTCCGCATGATGGGCGCCGACGGCCTGCAGGCCGCTACCGAGGTCGCCATCCTGTCGGCCAACTACGTGGCCGCCCGCCTGGCCGGCGCCTACGACATCCACTTCAGCGGCAACATCGCCGGCGTGAAGGGTGGCGGCGTGGCGCACGAGTGCATCCTGGACCTGCGCCCCCTGAAGGACAGCTCCGGCGTATCCGCCGAGGACGTGGCCAAGCGCCTGATCGACTACGGCTTCCACGCCCCCACCCTGTCCTTCCCGGTGGCCGGCACGCTGATGGTCGAGCCGACGGAGTCAGAGTCCAAGGCCGAGCTGGACCGCTTCTGCGACGCCATGCTGGCCATCCGCGCCGAGATCGCCAAGGTCGAGGCCGGCCAGTGGGCCCGCGAGGACAACCCGCTCGTGAACGCCCCGCACACCGCCGAGGTGCTGCTGGCCACCGAATGGAGCCACGGCTACACCCGCGAGGAAGCGGCCTACCCGGTGGCCACGCTGCGCCGCCAGAAGTACTGGTCGCCGGTGGGTCGCGTGGACAACGTCTACGGTGACCGCAACCTGTTCTGCTCCTGCATCCCGATGAGCGAGTTCGAACAGGCCTGAAGCGCCACCCGCAGCCCACGGCAGGAGCCCGCATGGACAGCCCGAGTGATTCTCAACTGGACCAAAGCTTCACCGCTCTTGCCGTGCTGAGCCCCGCGGGCAAGCTGATTGCCCAAGGGCGGCACCGGCTGGAGCTGCGCTCCTGGTGCCCGCCCCAGGTGCCGCTGCTTGACCTGCTGATCATCGAAAGCCGCCGCCAGGTGGCCGCTGAAGATCAGCTAGACCCTGAGGCGGCCGGGGTCGCCCTGGTCGATGTACTGTCGGTGGAGCCTTGGCCGGGCACGCCGGGCATGTTTGCCTGGAAGCTCGGCAATGTCCGCCCCATCTTCCCCAAGCTGGGTCCGCTGCCTGCGCGCGGCGGGCTCTACAACGTCTGCCTGCGCAGCCTCGCCGAGACTGCCGACACCTGAGAGAGCACCATGGCCGTTTCCGTTTTCGACCTGTTCAAGATTGGCATCGGCCCCTCCAGCTCCCACACGGTGGGCCCCATGCGCGCCGCCCGCCTCTTTGCTTCGCGCCTGCGCAGCGAAGGCCTGCTGCCGCGCACGGCGCGGGTGCTGTCGCAGCTCTACGGCTCCCTGGGCGCTACCGGCAAGGGCCACGGCAGCGACACCGCCGTGCTGCTGGGCCTGGCCGGCCATGAGCCGGACACAGTCGATGTGGAGCGTGTGCCGCAGTACCTGGACGAGATCCGCCAGGGCAGCCGCATGCAGCTGCTGGGAGAGCACTGGGTGGATTTCAACGAGGCCAAAGACCTGGTCTTCTTCCGCCGCCAGAGCCTGCCCTTCCACGCCAACGGCATGCGCTTCAGCGCCTTCGATGCGGAGGGCGCGCTGCTGTCCGAGAAGACCTATTACTCCGTGGGCGGCGGCTTCGTCGTCAGCGAGGAAGTCGCGGCGGACGGCAGCAAGCAGAAGGTCATCGCGCCCGATGCCACGGTGCTGCCCTACCCCTTCAAGACTGGCGACGAACTGCTGGCCCTGACCAAGGCCCATGGCATCAGCATCGCCGAGGTGATGCGGCGCAACGAGCGCCACTGGCGCAGTGACGAGGACACCCGCGCCGGCCTGCTGCGCATCTGGCAGGTGATGCAGGACTGCGTCAGCCGCGGCCTGCGCACCGAGGGCATCCTGCCCGGCGGCTTCAAGGTCAAGCGCCGCGCCGCGCAGCTCTACCGCGACCTCACCGCCAACCCCGAGGCCGCCCTGCGCGACCCGCTGCAGGTGATGGACTGGGTCAACCTCTACGCCCTGGCGGTGAACGAGGAGAACGCCGCGGGTGGCCGCGTGGTGACAGCCCCCACCAATGGTGCAGCCGGCATCGTGCCTGCCGTGCTTCACTACTACAGCCGTTTTGTGCACGGCGCCAGCGAAGACGGCGTGGTGGACTTCCTGCTCACGGCCGCCGCCATCGGCATCCTCTACAAGGAGAACGCCTCCATCTCCGGCGCCGAAGTCGGCTGCCAGGGTGAGGTGGGCGTGGCCTGCTCCATGGCCGCTGGTGCGCTGTGCCAGGTGATGGGCGGCACGCCCGAGCAGGTGGAGAACGCCGCCGAGATCGGCATGGAGCACCACCTGGGCCTGACCTGCGACCCGGTGGGTGGCCTGGTGCAGATCCCCTGCATCGAGCGCAATGCCATCGCCTCGGTCAAGGCCATCAATGCCGCCCGCATGGCGCTGCGCGGCGACGGCACGCATTTCGTCAGCCTGGACAAGGTCATCAAGACCATGCGCGACACTGGTGCCGACATGATGACCAAGTACAAGGAAACGGCCCGCGGTGGCCTGGCGGTGAACATCGTCGAGTGCTGAGGCTGGCGGGGGCAAGACCTGCCCCCGTCTCTGTTCAGGATGCCCGCCCCTGAGGCACACCCGTTTCGAAAGCCCTCAGCAAGGCTTGCGCCGACGCAGGCCCAGCATGCCGATGAACCCGGCGCTGAGCAGCAGCGGCGTGGCCGGCTCTGGCACCTGCGTGATCGTGATGTCGAAGGAGGTCTCCCCCACGGGGCAGTCAGCCACGCACCCGGAGGAGGTAAAGGAGCCTTTGTTCTCCAGGACCACAAACCCGTAGCCCGCGAAGGCACTGGTGACCTTGGAAGTGAAGGTCTTGGTGGCCTGGTCCAGCTCTATGCCCACCTTTTCCTTGTGCGTCTTCCCGGCGTCATCGACCACCTCGAAATCACCGGACACCTTCAGCTTCCCACCGCCCTTGTCCTTCTTGAGGCCGGCGGCCGTAGTCTTGATCTTGGGCGTGACGCCGTCGGTTTCGATCTCGATGTCAAGATCGGCCGTGTGGTCGGTCTTCTCGACGATCTGGCCCTTGTCCTTGAAGTTCTTCCCGGCGTAGGGCCCCTTCTTCCACGTCCCCTTGCTGTCCAGCTTCCATACCTTGTTCAGCAAGGCATCGGTGTCCATGGCCGCCGCATACTCGAAGGACCAGCCCTCCCCGAGGTAGCTGCCGGTCAGGACGCCACCATAGCTGCCCGAGAAGATGCCCGGCGAGGTTTCGACAACCCGGTAGCGGCCTTCGTAGTGGAGCTTGGCACCGGATTCGAAGAGCCCCGCCCCCAGGAGCTGCGTGACGATGGCATCCAGGCTGGAGTCCACGTGCAGCTGCTGCGCGACCACGAACTCCTCCTCGATGGGGATGGGAACAGTGGTAGACCGGACCGGTGCTGCGCGCGAACCGCTTCCCGAAAGAAGCAGCACCGCCCCCAGTAAAGCGATGGCTGTTGATCTCATGTTCAGTTCCTCCATGGTTTCATCGACCCAATGCCCGCTCGACGGACCGGGCGTCAGGATGGTCGACCAGGCCCGGGCCGCTGGCAGCTACTGACGCTATGAGCTTGTCCCGCGAGCCGATGTCGAGTAGGCCCTCAGCGCTCCACCCGCGGGAGCAACCCTCCCGAAACTGCAGGAAACTCCTGTCGTCTCAAGCCTGAACGGCTGTTAAGCTGCCGTTCATGAACCTGCTGCTCGCCGAAGACGATCCCCTGCTCGCCGACGCCCTGTGCGCCCAGATGCGCCGCAGCGGCTTCGCCGTGGAGCATGCGCCCAATGGCGCGGTGGCCGAGTACCTGCTGGTCAAGCAGCCCTTTGACGTCGCGGTGCTGGATTTGGGCCTGCCCATGGTGGATGGCCTCACCGTGCTCAAGCATGTTCGCGTGGCCAAGCCGGCCCTGCCTGTGCTGATCCTCACGGCGCTGGACAGCCTGGAAGACCGCGTGGCCGGCCTCAACGCCGGAGCGGACGACTACCTCACCAAGCCCTTCGACTTCCCCGAGCTGGAAGCCCGCCTGCGCGCCCTGCTGCGCCGCAGCCGCACGGGCGTCCAGCCCCAGCGCGCCGAGGTGGCCGGCCTGAGCCTGGACCAGGACGCCCGCCGCGCCCTGATCCACGGCGAGCCCATCGACCTCAGCCCGCGGGAGTGGATGCTGCTGGACCTGCTGATGGCCCACCGCGACCGCGTCGTCACCAAGGAGCAGATCAACCAGACCTGGGCCTCCGCCGATGGCGGCAGCAACGATCCCCAGGGCAGTGCCACCAATGCAGTGGAGGTCTACATCCACCGGCTGCGCCGCAAGCTTGAGGGCGCGGGCGTGGCCATCCGCACGGTGCGCGGGCTGGGCTATCTCCTGGAGGCCGAGACGGCCGCCGGGGCCCCCGCCTGACGCCCAACCCTCGGCATGCTGCACCGCTTCCTGCGCTGGTTCGGCGCCGGCACCTCGCTACGGCGTCAGCTGCTCTTGTGGCTTCTGCTACCCCAGTTGGTGCTGTGGCTGGGCGGTGCACTCTTCACCTTCAAGCTCGCCGAGCGCTACGCCAACCAGGCGGTGGACGCCAGCCTGTCCCAGGCCAGCCGGGCGCTGGCACGGCAGGTCAAGCCCATGGGCACGGGCCTGCTGATCGACTTCCCCCGTGCCGCCCAGGACGTCCTGGAGGCCGACCCGGCTGACAAGCTGCTCTACACCGTCAGCTCGCCGCCTGGCGAGTTCATCCTCGGCAATCGCCAACTGCCCCTGCCCCAGGCGGTGCCCGAGCACCCGCGCCTGGGCGAGCCCTACTACTACGACAGCCAGGTACCCAATGCCACGACCCAGGGCACGGACCGCCTGCGCGTGGCCGCGCTGTACCTGCGCTACGGCGAGGCCGATGGGGACGACAAGGGCCGCACCATGCTGGTCCAGGTGGCACGCTCCAGCGCCAACCGCGAGGAGCTCGCGCGGCGGCTGTTGACCGACATGGTCCTGCCCCTGTCCCTGCTGATGGTGCTGATGACCATGATCGTGGCCGCGGGCATCCGTGCAGGCCTGGCGCCCATCGCGCGCCTGCGCAGCCTGGTCGAGGGCCGCAAGCCCAATGACCTGCGGCCCATCGAGCTGCATGTGGCGCCGCAGGAGCTGCGCAGCCTGGCCCATGCCATCAACGAGCTGCTGGAGGCCGTGCAGAGCAATGTGCAGGCCCAGCGCCGCTTCATCAGCGATGCCGCCCACCAGCTGCGCACGCCCCTGGCCGGGCTCAAGAGCCAGACCGAGCTGGCGCTGAAGGAGGCCGCCGAGCTGCCCGGCGAACCCGCGCTGCAGGAGCGCCTGCAGCGGGTGCACGAGAGCGCCAGCCGCAGCGCCCACCTGGTCAACCAGTTGCTGACACTGGCGCGCACGGAGCCCGAGTCGCAGGGCGCGCAATCGCGCCTGCGCCTGGACCTCGCCCGCCTGGCGCGAGAGGTCACGGCCGAGCTGGTGCCCCGCGCGCTGCAGGCCGGCGTGGACCTGGGCTTCGAAGGCGCCGATGACGCCACGCCGCTGTGGGTGCAGGGCGTGCCCCTGCTGCTGCGGGAGGCCCTGGTCAACGTGATCGATAACGCCCTGCGCTACGCAGGCCGCAGCGCCTCGGTCACCGTGCAGGCCGGCTCGGACGGCAATCACGCCTGTCTGAGCATCCGGGACAACGGGCCCGGCGTGCCAGCCGGCAGCGAGGCCCGGCTGTTCGAACGCTTCTACCGTGCCACGCTGGGCGGCAATGGCTGTGGCCTGGGCCTGGCCATCGTCAAGGAGATCGTCGAACGCCATGGAGGCCGCGTCAGCGCCTCCCCCGTGCAGCCGCAAGGGCTGCAGCTGGACCTCATCCTCCCGCTGGCCCCCTGAGCCCCGCGGGCCCCCGGCAGCGCGGCCCGCCCTGCCGCCCCCCCCTGCACGCCCCCACACCTGTGCCCCGAGCACCGGCATGGGGCTGCCTGCACCCTAATGGTAAGCACCTATAAACGTACATGAATGAATCATTAACATTAACAACGCATGCACAAAACATAAACACTTCATGAACGCCGGCGGCCGGACGCTGGCGCCATGGAGCCCCACGACGGAGACAATGCAGATGAAGTTCCCCCCACAAGCGCTGACGCGCCTGACCCTCCTGCTGAGCCTGGGCCTGGGTGCCGCCAGCGCACAGGCCCTGGACTGGACCGGCTACTTCCGGGCCGGCCCCGGCCTCACCTCCAACAACGCCTCTCGCGCCTGCTACGCCCTGAACGGCGGCAGCTCCGGCATGAAGTACCGCCTGGGCAACGAGTGCGACTTTTACGGCGAGTTCCAGCTGAGCCAGGGTTTCCAGAAGGACGGCGTCGACTACCGCGTCACGCTGATGACCAACCACTGGACGGGCGCCACCGACACCAATGGCAAGGGCCTGGCCATCGAGCAGATGTTCGCCGAGGCCAAGGGCTTCGACATCGCCCCCAACGCCACCTTCTGGATCGGCAAGGAGCGCGGCCGCCGCGGTGATGTGCACATCGTCGACACCTACTTCACCGAGATGGCCGGCGTGGGCGCAGGCGTCAAGGGTCTGGACGGCGGCCCCGGCAAGCTGGGCGTGGCCTTCTACAAGACCGAGACCAGCGCCGTGAAGCCGGGCCACCGCGCCAATGTGGAATGGGTGGACATCGCCGCCAATGATGAAGGCAAGCTGAACATCTTCCTCACGGCCACCAAGGGCAGCTTCGACGGCGGCACCTCGGGCCTCGGCGTAGCCCTGCGCCATGACCAGGCCAAGCTCTTCGGCACCGGCCTGTCCAACACTCTGTGGCTGCAGTACGCCCAGGGTTCGGCCGGGCTGAATTCCAACTTCGGCGACTTGGGCGCAGGATCGTCAGCCAAGAGCTATCGCCTGGTCGAGTCCATCGGCTGGCAGGACGGCGTCTTTGGCGGCCAGGCCATGCTGCTCCTGGCCAAGGAGACGGACGCAGCCGGCAAGAGCACCAAGTCGCTGTCCATCGGCGGTCGCGCGTCCTATGGCATGAGCCGCCACTTCAAGCTGGTGAGCGAAATTGGCGTCTCGCAGTACAAGCCCGATGGCGGCACCACCGCGCGTTTGACGAAGTTCACGATTGCCCCGACGCTGTCCATCGCCAACGACTTCTGGAGCCGACCGGAGTTCCGCCTCTACCTGACGCATGCCCGCTGGAACGATGCCGCCGGCAACGTTACCGGTCAGGCCGCTTTCGCGGACAAGAGCTCGGGCACCAGCGCGGGCGCCCAGGTGGAGTGGTGGTTCTGAGCGGCAAGCCGCTGCTGATGAACGACCGATGAACGCAGATGAACGCACAATCGCACCAGCCCGCCTGGCGACCCGTGCACACAAGAATCTGGAGACATACATGAACAACGCAAGCATCAAGGCACTGCGCCCCCTGGCCGTCGCGATGGCCGCCTCCCTCATGGCCTTCGCGGCGCAGGCCGGTGAGGTGGAGGTCCTGCACTGGTGGACCAGCGGTGGCGAGGCCAAGGCCGCCGTCGCCCTCAAGGGCACGCTGCAGGCCAAGGGCCACAGCTGGAAGGACTTCGCCGTGGCCGGTGGCGGCGGCGATTCCGCCATGACGGTGCTGAAGTCCCGCGTGGTCTCGGGCAATGCCCCGGCCGCCGCGCAGATCAAGGGCCCCTCGCTGCAGGAATGGGCGCAGGAGGGCGTGCTGGCCAATATGGACGAGCTCGCCAAGACCGAGAAGTGGGATGAGAGCCTGCCCAAGGTCGTCAGCGACATCATGAAGTACCAGGGCCACTACATCGCCGCCCCGGTCAATGTGCACCGAGTGAACTGGCTGTGGGTCAACCCGGAAGCGCTCAAGAAGGCCGGCGTCAAGGCGCCGACCACCTGGGACGAGTTCTTCGTGGCCGCCGACGCGCTGAAGAAGGCCGGCATCGTGCCCCTGGCCCACGGCGGCCAGAACTGGCAGGACTTCACCAGCTTCGAGGCCGTTGCCCTGGGCCTGGGCGGCGTGGACTTCTACCGCAAGGCCCTGGTCCAGCTGGACCCGGCCACGCTGAAGAGCCCCACGATGGAGAAGGTCCTGAGCACCTTCCGCCGCCTCAAGGACTACACCGACAAGAACGCCCCCGGCCGCGACTGGAACCTGGCCACGGCCATGGTCATCAAGGGCGAGGCCGGCATGCAGATCATGGGGGACTGGGCCAAGGGCGAGTTCGTGGCCGCAGGCAAGACCGCGGGCAAGGACTTCCTGTGCCTGCCCGCCCCGGGCACGGCCAAGGCCTTCACCTTCAACATCGACTCCTTCGCCTTCTTCAAGCTGAAGAACGAGGCCAACCAGAAGGCGCAGCGCGACCTGGCCTCGGCCGTCATGTCTCCGGACTTTCAGGAACTGTTCAACCTCAACAAGGGCTCCATCCCCGTCCGGATGAACATGAAGATGGACAAGTTCGACGACTGCGCGCGCGCATCGTCCAAGGACTTCGCCGACAGCGCCAAGGCCGCCACCCTGGTGCCGTCCATCGCCCACGGCATGGCCGTACCCTCGGCCGCCGAAGGTGCGATCAAGGACGTGGTCAGCCAGTTCTGGAACAGCGACAAGATGAGCACGGCCCAGGCCATGGACCGCCTCATCGCCGCGGCCAAGCAGCGCTGAGCGCGCGGGCAGGCGCGTTCGTCATGACGAGCGCCTGCCCCTTCTTCTTCAAGGATCTCTTGTAGCTCGGGTGCCCTGCGTGGCCCCTTGCCTGCACGCCTGCGCCTGTCTGCAGGTGCACTTTCAGGCCGCAGCGGCCCGGGCGTGCAGGTCTTTTTGAGCCCGCTCCCGCTCCGGCTCCCAATTCCTTCGACGCCTTCCAAAGGCCTGCCATGAATGCCCCTCCCCGCAGCCCCTGGCTGCCCAAGCTGGTCCTGGCGCCCTCCTTCCTGCTGGCGCTGTTCTTCATCTACGGCCTGATGGCCTGGAACGGTGTGCTCTCGCTTACCGCCTCGCGCCTGCTGCCCAACTACGAGTTCGTGGGCCTGGCGCAGTATGCGCAGCTCTTCGAGTCCGAGCGCTGGACCCTGGCCCTGCGCAACCTCGCGGTCTTCGGCACGCTGTTCGTGGGCGGCGCCACGGTGATGGGTCTGCTGCTGGCCATCCTGCTGGACCAGCGCATTCGCGCCGAAGGCGTGCTGCGCACGGTCTACCTCTACCCCATGGCGCTGTCCTTCATCGTGACGGGCACGGCCTGGAAATGGATCCTCAACCCCGGCCTCGGGCTGGAGCACCTGCTGCAGCAGTGGGGCTTCGAGAACGCGCGCTTCGACTGGCTGGTGGACGCCGACATGGCGATCTACTGCGTGGTCATCGCCGCCATCTGGCAAAGCTCGGGCTTCGTGATGGCCCTGTTCCTCGCGGGCCTGCGCGGCATCGACGACAGCATCATCAAGGCCGCGCAGGTGGACGGCGCCAGCCTGCCGCGCATCTACTGGCGCATCCTCATCCCCAGCCTGCGACCGGTCTTCTTCTCAACGCTGATGGTGGTGAGCCACCTGGCCATCAAGAGCTTCGACCTGGTGATGGCGCTCACCGCCGGCGGCCCCGGCTACGCGACCGACCTACCGGCCACGTTCATGTACACCATGGCCTTCAGCCGCGGCCAGATCGGCCTCGGGGCCGCCAGCGCCACGGTGATGCTGGCCACCATCGCGGCCATCGTCGTGCCCTACCTCTACTCCGAACTCCGTCAACGCGGGAGGCACGCATGAGCCGCTCCCTGACCGCCGCGCCCCGCCTGAGCCTGGGCCGCCTGGCCCTCTTCGCCGCCCTCGGCCTGCTGGCCCTGTTCTACCTGACCCCGCTCTACGTGATGGTGAGCACCTCACTCAAGAGCATGGAGGAGCTGCGCCAAGGCAGCCTGCTGTCCCTGCCCACGGCCCCCGAGCTGGGCGCCTGGGCCAAGGCCTGGTCCAGCGCCTGCACCGGCACGGACTGCAACGGCCTCAAGCCCTTCTTCATGAACTCGGTGGCCATGGTGGTGCCGGCGGTGATCATCTCCACGGCCCTGGGCGCCATCAACGGCTATGTGCTGACGAAGTGGCGCTTCCGGGGCAGCGAGCTGGTCTTTGCCCTGATGCTCTTCGGCGTCTTCATGCCCATGCAGGTAGTGCTGCTGCCCATGAGCCAGGTGCTGGGCCAGCTGGGCATCGCCAACTCGCTGGCGGGTCTCGTGCTGGTGCACGTGCTCGCGGGGCTGCCCTCGACCACGCTGTTCTTCCGCAACTACTACGCGGGTCTGCCGGATGAGCTGGTGAAGGCCGCCATGCTTGATGGCGCGGGCTTCTGGCAGATCTTCTGGCGCATCGTGCTGCCGCTGTCCGGCCCCATCCTGGTGGTGACGCTGATCTGGCAGTTCACCGCCATCTGGAACGACTTCCTCTACGGCGTCGTGTTCTCCGGCGCCGATGCCAAGCCCATCACCGTGGGCCTCAACAACCTGGCCAACACCTCCAGTTCGGTCAAGGAATACAACGTGGACATGGCCGCGGCACTGATTGCCGCCGCGCCGACCCTGCTGGTCTATGTGCTGGCGGGCAAGTACTTCGTGCGCGGCCTCACGGCCGGCGCGGTGAAAGGATGACACCATGGGTGCACTGAACCTCCAGCAGATTCGCAAGGGCTACGGCAGCGTCGAGATCCTCAAGGGCATAGACCTGGAGATCGAGGCGGGCGAGTTCCTCATCCTCGTAGGCCCCTCGGGCTGCGGCAAGTCCACGCTGCTGGCCATGATTGCCGGCCTGGAGCAGCCCAGCAGCGGTCGCATCCACATCGGGGACCGCGACGTCACGGACCTGCCCTCCAAGGACCGCGACATCGCCATGGTCTTCCAGAGCTACGCGCTCTACCCGAACATGAACGTGGCCCAGAACATCGCCTTCGCGCTGGAGATGCGCGGCATGAAGCGCGCCGAGCGGGATGTGGCCGTGGCCCGTGTGGCCAAGATGTTGCAGATCGAGCACCTGCTGCAGCGCAAGCCCGGGCAGCTCTCCGGCGGCCAGCGCCAGCGCGTGGCCATGGGGCGGGCGCTGGCCCGTGATCCCAAGCTCTTCCTTTTCGACGAGCCGTTGTCCAACCTCGACGCCAAGCTGCGCGTGGAGATGCGCGCCGAGATCAAGCTGCTGCACCAGCGCACCCGCACCACCACGGTCTACGTCACCCATGACCAGGTCGAGGCCATGACGCTGGGGGACCGCATCGCGGTGATGAAGGATGGCCAGGTCCAGCAGTTCGGCTCGCCGGAAGACATCTACAGCCGCCCGGCCAACCGCTTCGTGGCCGAGTTCATCGGCTCGCCGACCATGAACTTCGTCGGCGCCCGCTTCGATGGCAGCAACGCGCAGGCCGCGGGGCAGGTCCTGCCGCTGTCAGAGGCGCAGCGCCTCGCTCTGCAGCCACTGGCCGGCCAGGAACTGCTGTACGGCCTGCGGCCGGAGGACGTTCGACTCGCGGGTGAGGGCCTGGCCGGCCGCTTGCACATGATCGAGCCCACGGGGCCTGACACCTATGCCACCGTCGAGACGCCGGTGGGCCGCCTGACCAGCCGCGTGCCGGGCGCGCTGCATGCCCAGGTGGGGGACACGGTCCATCTGCAATGGGCGCCGCAGGCCGTCCATCTGTTCCAGGGCCAGGATGAAAGGCGCATCGCATGACCAGGGATCCGCTTCAGGCCCTGCCCCGGCTGGTGGGCGACATCGGCGGCACCAATGCCCGCTTCGCCTGGCAGGCCCATGCCCAAGCACCACTGGAGTGCGTGGAGACCCTGCCCTGTCAGGACTACCCGCAGCTGCAACAGGCTGTGGAAGATTACCTGGGCCGCATCGCCCGACCACACCCGCAGCAGGCCGCGCTAGGGCTTGCCAATCCGGTCACCGGCGACTGGATCCAGATGACCAACAACCACTGGGCCTTCTCCATCCAGGCGCTGCGCCAGGCACTGGGTCTGCAGAAGCTCGCCATCTACAACGACTTCTCCGCCCTGGCCCTGGCCCTGCCCTGCCTGCGCGAGGACGAGCGGCTGCACCTGGGCGGTGGTCCGGCCTTGCCTGACGCGGCACGGGCGCTGATCGGGCCTGGCACCGGCCTGGGGGTGTCCGGCCTGTTGCCCCAGCCTGGCGGCGGCTGGCGGGCGCTGGAGAGCGAGGGCGGGCATGCCACCCTGTGTGCCAGCACCGAGCGCGAGTGGCAGGTGCTGGTGCAACTGCAGCAGCGCTTCGGCCACGCCTCGGCCGAGCGCGTGCTCTCTGGCCCCGGCCTGGTCTGGACCTACGAGGCCCTGTGCGCCCTGGACGGCTGCCCGGTGCGCTACACGCAGCCGCCCGAGCTGGCCGATGCCGCCCTGGAACAGGCCGATGCACAGGCCGGCGAAGCCCTGGCCCTGTTCTTCGGCTTCCTGGGCGCCGTGGCCGGCAATCTGGCCCTGACCCTGGGGGCGCGCGGCGGGGTTTACCTGGGCGGCGGCGTGCTGCCGCGCATGGCCGACGCCCTGCAGCAGTCCTGCTTCATGGAGCGCTTTCTGGCCAAGGGGCGCATGCGCCCGCTGCTGGAGACCATGCCGGTCTACCTGATCACGGCTCAGGAGTCGCCTGCCCTGCGCGGTATGGCCCTGGCCCTGGACTAGACAGTCCCTCGCCCGCCGCTCACTGCGGCGGTGCGTCGTTGGGCAGCCAGCGCTTGTAGATGGCGCGGAAGCTGCCGTCGCGCTTCATCTCGCGCAGCTTGTCGTTCCAGAGCTGGACCAGGCTGTCGGGCGTCTCATGCGAGAAGGCGATATAGCCTTCGGAGCTGGCGTAGCTGTAGACGATCTCCAGGCTCTCCTCAGGGATGCCGGCCTGCGCCATGGTCTGGGGCATGGAAAGCCGTTCCGTGGCAAACAGCGTGGCCCGCCCGGCCAACAGCATGCGGATGCCCGTCACCGGATCCGCCACCGGCACCAGGTTCTTGAAGCCCATGGCGGCCAGTTGCTCCGAGGTGTACCAGTCCCTCACGACCAGCACGGACTCCGCGCGCTTGGCATCTTCCATGGAGCGCAGGCGCAGGCCGCCACGGGCCGGCGCATACAGCGAGCTGTAGAAGGTGACGATGGGGCCGACCCACTTGAACAGCTTCTCGCGCGCGGGCGTGCGTGCCATCGCGAAGAGCGCCACGCGTCCAGGCCCCTGCACCTCACGCAGGGCGCGGGACCAGGGCATGAGGGTGATTTCGTCCTTGAGGCCCAGGCGGCGCTCGATCTCCTGGACGATCTCTACGGAGAGCCCCTTGACCACCCCATCCTGCTGGAAATTGACCGGCGGGAAGTCCTCGGTGAGCAAGCGCAAAGGCTCGTTCGCCGTCGAGGCCGGCCCTTGCGCCGATGCCTGCGGCGCGCAGCAGAGGCTACAAAGGGTCAGGGCAAGGACGAGAGCGCGCATGGTGTACGGAGGACAGGGCTTGAGCAAGCCGTTGACAGGCGGCGCGGATGATAGGCAAGTCTGCACCGCCTTGCATGAAGCTGACGAAAGCGGCATGACAAATATCCGTCCGGCGCGGCAACAGTGCACGCTTCGCACACAGCAAGGCCTTGGCGATAAAAAGCCCCCAGGCCGGAGGGCGTGGGGGCTGCTGAGGGCGGCCAGGCGCGCCGGCCAGTGGTCTCATCAAAGCTTCTGGGCCTGCATGAAGTCGTCGAAGCCGGCTTCGGCGAAGCGGAACCACAGGTTCTGGTCACGGCGGAAGGCGGCCAGGTCCTCGTAGACCTTCTTCCAGTTCGGGTTCTTGGCCGACAGCTCGCTGTAGATGGCCATGGACTCCTTGAAGGCCAGGTCCAGCACATCACGCGGGAACTTGAAGAGCTTGGTGCCCGAGCCCACCAGACTCTTGAGGGCCTGCGGGTTCTTGGCGTCGTACTTGGCCTGCATGTCAATGTGGGCCTGCGCAGCAGCGCACTCCACAATGGCCTTGTACTCCGCACTCAGGCCGTCATAGGCCTTGGTGTTGATGTAGAAGTCCAGTTGCGGGCCGCCTTCCCACCAACCGGGGTAGTAGTAGTTCGGGGCGACCTTGTTGAAGCCCAGCTTCTGGTCGTCATAGGGACCGACCCACTCGGCGGCGTCGATGGTGCCCTTTTCCAAGGCCGAGTAGATTTCGCCACCAGGGATGTTCTGAGGCACGCCGCCCATGCGCTCCAGCACACGGCCAGCAAAGCCGCCGATGCGCATCTTCATGCCCTTGATGTCGGCCACGGACTTGATTTCCTTGCGATACCAGCCGCCCATCTGCGCACCGGTATTGCCGCCCAGGAAGTTGATGATGTTGTAGTTGCGATAGAACTCGCGCATCAGCTTCAGGCCGTTGCCTTCCACCATCCAGGCCGACATCTGCCGGCTGTTGAGGCCGAAGGGAATGGCACACCCCAGGGCGAAGGTTTCATCCTTGCCGAAGAAATAGTAAGGCGCGGTATGCGCCATTTCCACCGTGCCGTTCTGCACGCCGTCCACCACGCCGAACGGGGGCATCAGTTCGCCACCGGCATGCACGGAGATCTGGAACTTGCCGCCGGTCATCTCCGAAACCTTCTTCGCGAAGACATCGGCAGCGCCAAAAATGGTGTCCAGGGACTTGGGGAAACTGGATGCCAGGCGCCAGCGGATATTCGCTTGCGCATGCACGATGGCCGGTGCCGAAGCAGCAGCCAGAACACCTGCCAGGCCGGCCTGCTTCACGAAGGAACGACGTTCCATACACGACTCCTAGAAAAGTGGTCAAACGCGGGGGGAATCCCAGGTTGAAAATGATTCTAGGAGTGCCCCTCCTAGGTGCTGACAGGTACAAACCCGTGAAATGGGGCAGGATTGGGGCACGATTTTGTGCATCGCCCCTGTTGTCTGAAAACAGGCTGAAACGAGGCTTTCACGAAGCTGATTGCTGCCCCCTCGGACCAGGCTGCGGCAAGAAAAAGGCCCGCATGAAGCGGGCCCTCAGTCGTGCAGCCGGCGTCCGGCCGCTGCTCAGGCTCCAGCGAGCTTCATGCGCGAGAGCAGCAGCGAGCCCACCGACTTGCTGCCCAGGGTGTAGACATCGTTGCCGATGCCAACGATGTCCTGGAACATCTGGCGCATATTGCCTGCGATGGTCACCTCATGGACGGGGAAGGCAATCTCGCCGTTCTCCACCCAGTAGCCGCTGGCGCCGCGGGAATAGTCGCCGGTGACGTAGTTGACGCCCTGCCCCATCAGCTCGGTCACGAAAAGGCCGCGGCCCAGGCGGCGCAGCATGGTCGTCAGATCGTCCCCTGGTGCGGTGTTGCGGCTGCTCATGCGCAGGTTGTGCGAACCGCCCGCATGGCCCGTGGTGCGCAGGCCCAGCTTGCGGGCGGAATAGGTGGACAGGAAGTAGCCCTGCAGGACACCGGCCTCGACCACGGTGCGCGGCCGAGTGATGACACCCTCGTCGTCGAAGGGCGTGCTGCCCTTGCCCTTGGGCTGGTGCGGGTCTTCCTGCACATCGATGTGAGGCGCGAGCACCGGCTTGCCCAGGCTGTCCAGCAGGAAGCTGGCCTTGCGGTACAGCGCACCGCCGCTGGTGGCCTGAACCAGGGCGCCCAGCAGGCCGGCCGCCACGGTCGATTCGAACAGCACCGGCACCTCGGCCGTCTTGACGCGCCGGGCCTTCAGGCGGGACAAAGCCCGCTCGGCGGCATAGCGGCCGATGGCCTCGGGCGAAGCCAGGTCTTCGGCCGCGCGCATGGAGCTGTACCAGGCATCGCGCTGCATTCCGGCCCCTCGGCCCGCAATGGGCGCCACTGACAGCGTATGCCGAGAGCTCGCATAGCCGCCCATGAAGCCACGGGTATTGCCGGCGATGAAGTGCGACTGCTGGGCGGACACGGCCGCGCCTTCGGAATTGGCGATGCGCGGGTCGGTCGCAAAGCAGGCCGCTTCACACCGCAGGGCCAACTGGGCGGCGGCTTCGGCGTCCAGGTCCCAGGGATGGAAGAGATCCAGTTCCGGACGCTGGCTCGGATCGAGGGCCAGGTCTTGCTCGTCGGGCAGGCCGGCGAAGGCATCCTCGGCGGTGAAGCGGGCGATGTCGAAGGCCGCACGCACCGTGTCCTTGAGGGCCTGCGGCGAGAAATCAGAGGTGCTGGCATTGCCGCGGCGCTGGCCGAGGTAGACGGAGATGCCCAGGGTCTTGTCGCGGTTGCGCTCCACGTTCTCCAGCTCGCCACGGCGCACGGAGACGGACAGGCCGCAGCCCTCGGAGACCTCAGCGCCGGCATCGCTGGCACCCAGGCGGCGCGCCTCGTTCAAGGCATCTTCCACCAACTGGCGGAACTGGTCCTGGCTGTAGGCAAAGCCGTGGACGGCATGAGCGCTCGAAGCGGGGTTCTCGGTGGTCTTGGTCATGTGCTGGAATAGGGTCTGACCGGCGGATGGCCGGGGTGGGCGACTATCATACGAGCCTTGGCGCCCCGCCGCCCGCACAGCGCTGGCACCGTGGAACGCCCCTGCCGTATCGAGCACCCATGCACCATTCCTACGACGACACCGGCGCTGACGACGAGTTCAGCCGCCCCAGCAAGAGCCAGCTCAAGCGCGACATGCACGACCTGCAGTCCCTGGGCGAAGACCTGCTGACCCTGCCTGCCAGCCGCCTTGAGCCGCTGAACCTGCCCGAAATCCTGCTGGACGCCATAAAGGCCGCCAAGAAGATCAGCAATTTCGAGGGCCGTCGGCGGCAGATGCAGTACATCGGCAAGCTGATGCGCAAGATCGATGCCGAACCCGTGCGCCAGGCCGTGGCCGACTTCAAGCTGGGGCGCGCCCAGGACAGCCTCACCTTGCATGAAAGCGAGGCCTGGCGCGAGCGCCTGCTGGCCCAGGACGAGGCGCTGCAAGACTTCATCGCCGATCATCCGGGCGTGGACGTCCAACAGCTGCGCAGTCTCCTTCGCGCTGCGCGCAAGGACGCTGCGGCGGCCCCCGAGCAGCGCAGCGGGCGCGCGTTCCGCGAGCTGTTCCAGTTCATCAAGGCCGAGGCCAAGCGCATGACCCAGGATCAATCCGCCGAGAGGCTGGAGGGTGACGGCGATGAGTGATATGCCGGGATCGGCTGATTTCGAGCCGGTGCGCATCGGTATCGTCTCCATCTCGGACCGCGCCTCTACCGGCGTCTACGAGGACAAGGGCTTGCCCGCACTGAAGGACTGGCTGGGCCAGGCCCTGCACAACCCCCTGCACTTCGAAGCCCGCCTGATCCCCGACGAACGCCCGCTGATCGCCGCCACATTGCGCGAGCTGGTCGACGAGGCCCGCTGCGACCTGGTGCTGACCACCGGCGGCACCGGCCCTGCTCCGCGCGACGTGACGCCCGAAGCCACCCTGGACGTGGCCGACCGCGAGATGCCCGGCTTTGGCGAGCAGATGCGCCAGATCTCCCTGCGTTTCGTGCCCACGGCCATCCTCTCGCGCCAGACGGCCGTCATCCGCGGCAAGGCCCTGATCCTGAACCTGCCCGGCCAGCCCAAGAGCATTGCCGAGACCCTGGAGGGCCTGAAGTCACCCACGGGTGAGATGCAGGTCAGCGGCATCTTTGCCGCAGTGCCCTATTGCATCGACCTGATCGGCGGCCCCTACCTCGAAACCCGCGAAGAACGCATCAAGGCTTTCCGCCCCAAGAATGCGGTACGAGCCAGGCCCCAGGCCTGAGCGACGCCACTGTGACCTGCCTTACTTGACCAGTCGGCTCAGCGAGGCAGCATCAAAGCATTCATCCTGCTGCGCGTCCTGCGGCACGCAGTCGCTGCGCTGGGTCTCTGACAGCTTGGCGATGGCCTGCCACAGCAGTGCGATCTGATGCTCGTGGCCGGCGGCGTTGTCGATCAGGCCCTTCATCGCCAGGGCTACCGGGTCGTCGCCCTGGGTCACGCCATAGGCCGAGAAGCCCATGCGGGCAGCCGCCGCTTCGCGCTGTGCCTCCGCCTGAGCCTCGATGATGCGGGCCGGATTGCCCACGGCCGTCGCACCCGCAGGCACCGGCTTGGTCACCACCGCGCCGGAACCGATACGCGCGCCAGCGCCCACGGTGAAGCCGCCCAGCACACAGGCATTGGCGCCCACGATGACACCAGGCTCCAGGGTCGGGTGGCGCTTGGCGCCCTTCACCAGAGACGTACCGCCCAGCGTCACGCCCTGGTAGATGGTGCAGCCCTCGCCGATTTCGGCCATCTCACCGATCACGATGCCCATGCCGTGGTCGATGAAGACGCGGCGGGCGATCGTGGCACCGGGATGGATTTCGATGCCGGTCAGAAAGCGCGACAGATGCGAGATGAAGCGCCCCAGCCACTTGAACCCGTGCCGCCAGCACCAACTGGCTCGGCGGTGGAGCACCAGGGCATGCAGGCCGGGATAACAGGTCAGCACCTCCCAGCTGCTGCGAGCCGCGGGATCGCGCTCAAGAATCAGCTGGATGTCTTCACGCAGGCGCTTGAACATGGTGGCGATGCCGAGGGGGTCGTGAACAAGGGAGCGTCAGTGTAGCGGTGGGGGCCGGCGCTGGTGCCCGTGGGGAAATTGCTCAGTCCTCGGTGGCTTCGCCCTTGTGCGAGGCCGGCTGCTGCAGGCGCAGCATGCTGCGGGCCATGCCGCGCAGGATGTGCACTTCCTCCTGAGTCAGTTGGGCTCGATTGAACAGCTGGTTCAGCCGCGGCATCAGCTTCTTGGGCGCCGCCGGATCCAGATAGCCGATGTGCTCCAGGGCCTCCTGGAGATGGCTCAGAAGCCCCTGCACCGCGCGGCCATCGGCGAGCTGTGGATCGGCCGTGCGTGCCGCCACCTCGAATCCACCCAGTGCCTGTCGCCATTCATATGCCAGCAGTTGCACGGCCTGCGACAGATTCAGCGAGCCGTAGTCCGGATGGGTCGGAATGGAGAGCACCGCGTGGCAGCGGTACACATCCTCATTGCTCATGCCATAGCGTTCGGAGCCGAAGACCAGGCCCAGCTTGTGCCCCGAAGCCGCCAACTGCGCGAACAGAGGCCGCGGCGCAGAGGTGGGCGGGCCGAAGTCGCGCGGGGTCATGGCGGTGGCACAGGCGAAGGTCACGCCGTCCAGCGCCTCTTCCAGCGTGTCCACGATGCGAGCACGGGCCAGGATGTCGGCCGCACCGCTGGCCATGGCGATGGTGTCTTCCTGGCTCAGCACGTCGGCGAAGCGTGGGCGCACCAGCACCAGCTCGGAGAAGCCCATGACCTTCATGGCGCGGGCGGCAGCGCCCACATTGCCGGGGTGGCTGGTCTGAATCAAGACAAATCGTGTGGATTCCACGCTGGCGGACATGGGCTTCTCGGCTAAAATGCTGGATTATCCGCGCCGTGGATGCCGCCCGCAGATCCTTCGAGATCCGCTGCTTGGCCGCACAGCGCCACGCTCTTTTCCTTCGCCAGTCCACCTCCTTCGTTTGCAGGTTCACGCATGACGCAAGCTTCACTCCATCCCATGCTCAACGTCGCCATCAAGGCGGCCCGTGCAGCGGGATCCATCATCAACCGCGCCTCCCTGGACCTCGACATCCTCAAGATCAACAGCAAGTCGCCCAATGACTTCGTGACCGAGGTGGACCAGGCTGCCGAGCAGCTCATCATCGAGACCCTGCTGCAGGCCTATCCCGAGCACGGCATCTTGGCCGAAGAGTCGGGTCGCGAACACGGCAACAAGACGTCCGAATTCCAGTGGATCATCGATCCGCTCGACGGCACCACCAACTTCATCCACGGCTTTCCTGTCTATGCGGTGTCCATCGCCCTGGCCCACCGCGGCGTGGTCCAGCAAGCCGTGGTTTACGACCCGACCCGCAACGACCTCTTCTACGCCACCAAGGGCCGCGGCGCCTACCTGAACGATCGCCGCCTGCGCGTCTCGCGTCGTACCCGCCTGAGCGATGCCCTGATCGGCACCGGCTTCCCTTTCCGCCGCGGGGACAACTTCAAGCGCTACCTGAAGATGTTCGAGGCCGTGATGCAGGAATGCGCCGGCCTTCGCCGCCCGGGCGCTGCTGCCCTGGACCTCTGCTATGTGGCAGCCGGCTACTACGACGCCTTCTTCGAGACCGGACTGAACCCCTGGGACGTGGCCGCCGGTTCGCTGATCATTGCCGAGGCCGGTGGCCTGGTGGGCAATTTCACTGGCGAGGCCGACTTCCTGCACCAGCGTGAGATCGTTGCGGGCAATCCGCGCATCTACGGTCAATTGGTCCAGATCCTGGCGCCCTACACCCGCGTGATCAAGCAGGAAGAACTGGACGAGGATGCCGCCAAGCCAGCGGCCGACGCCAGCGCCGAAGTAGCCAGGAAGGTTGCGGCCGTTCCGGCTGAGCGCAAGCGCGGCCCTGTACGCATCAAGAAGACCGACAAGAGCAGCGACGACGCGCCGCTGTGATCACACCCTGGCGGCCCCCGCCGCCAGCCAGCGCAAGGGCGCCCGCGATGGGTCATCGGGGCGCCTTTTTCACGTCCAGGTACTTCCCATGACAGTGGACTGACTGGCCTGGTTGACGGGACCGGGCACGCCGACATGCTCACGCTCCCGCAGGCGCTGCAGGTCTTCCACGGTGTCCACGCTCTCCAGCACGCCGGGGTCAGGCACCTCGATGCCCACCGCCGGATAACGCGCCACCAGCCGCCGCGCGCCTTCGTCGCCCTGCAGCCCAACCAGGTCCGAGTAGAGTTCGGCCGAGAAAGCCAGTGGATGGCCGCTGCGGCCTTTGTGCTGGGCAAAGGCCACCGCCTGCTCGCCAAGCCCTTGGGCGACGGCACGCAGGGTATCGGGGCTGACGCTGGGCATGTCGCCGGGCATCAGCACCCAACCAGGCGCATCGCCAGTGGCCGACACCCCGGCAGCGATGCTGTGTCCCATGCCGAAAGGCAAGACCTGACCCTGCATGCCACGCTCAGGCAGCACCACCAGTTGATCAAGCCGCAGCACCAGGCTCTGCACCTGGTCCTGCATGGCTTGCGTCGTGACAATCACCCATGGCAGGCCCGTTGCCTGCACCTGGGCGACGGTACGCTGCAGCACCGTCTCCCCGGCCTTCAGCTCCTGATGGAGCTTGTGGCCGGGGCCTTTGAAACGGCAGCCCTGGCCAGCGGCCAGCACGACGACAACAGGCCGTCGTTCATTCATTCGAATCACCTTTTCATGTCGCCGCCTGTTTAGCGGCTGTTGCCCCGCAGCATGCCTGCTGCCCCTGGGGCGCCCCATAGGGAGCTTCACTTAAGGAGTTCCCGCCTGAGTGATACTCCCGGTATGAACAAGCTTTCCGATCTGCGCAAGAGCTACGAGCTGGCCGAGCTGGACGAATCCCAGGCATCGGGCGAGCCCATGATCCAGTTCCGCCAGTGGCTCGACGAAGCCCTCAAAGCGGAACTGCCCGAGCCCAATGCCATGACTCTGGCCACCGTGGGCGAGGACGGCCGCCCCTCCACCCGCATCGTGCTGATCAAAGGCTTCGACGCACGAGGCATCGTCTGGTACACCAACTACGACAGCCGCAAGGGCCGCGAACTGGCCCTCCATCCTTTCGCCGCGCTGCAGTTCCATTGGGTGGAGCTGGAGCGCGTGGTGCGCATAGAGGGCCGTGTCGAGAAGGTCAGCGCCGAAGAATCGGACGCCTACTTCCACTCGCGCCCCCTGGACTCGCGCCTGGGCGCCTGGGCCTCGCCGCAAAGCCAGGTGATCAGCTCCCGCGCCGTGCTGGTGGCCAATGCTGCCAGGGCCGCCGCCCAGCACGGGCTGAGTCCCAGCCGCCCCCCGCATTGGGGGGGATTCCGCCTGGTGCCCGAACGTTGGGAGTTCTGGCAGGGCCGCAGGTCCCGTCTGCATGACCGGATCAGCTATCGGCTCGAAGGCCAGGGCTGGGTCAAGGAGCGCCTCGCGCCCTGACGCTGCCCCGGCTCGCGTCAGAAGCGCACTTGAACGCCCGTCGACACGCTGCGGCCAGGCAGTGGCGCCCAGTCGCGGATGGTGGACATGCTCGCGGCTCGATAACCCAGGGCGTTGCCCAGATTGTCCAGCTTGAGATACCACAACGCGTCGGCCTGGTCCCAGCGGAACTGGCGGTTCAGCGACAGCCGAGCCAGCGTATAGCCAGGCGTGGCTCGGTCGACCTGCGGCACCCGGCCCTGGGCCGCCGCCTGCTGAATTTCCAGCCTGAGGCCCCAGGCGCCGCCCTGTCCTTCCAGACTCAGCGTGGTGCGCCGAGGCGCGATGCGCGGCAAGGGCTCCGCATGGCTGAGGTCATTGCCCTGCACCCAGTCGAGCTGCAGCCCCGCTTGCCAGCGCCAGCCGGCCAGCGCGCCGGGCAGCCAAGCCGCCTGCAGGTCCTGCTGCAGGCTCAACTCCACGCCCTGCAGCCGGGCGCCCACGGCCTGATAGGCGTAAACAGGCAGTACTTCACCGGACTCAGCAGCCACGCTGGCGCCAGTTGCACGAAGCGCGATGTAGTCCTTGAAGCGGGTCCGGTAAGCATTGATCTCCACGCTGCCGTTGCCATGCTTCCAATGCAAGCCCAGGTCCAGGCCGCTGGCATGTTCTAGTCCCAGCGTCGAGTCGCCCTGTTCGAAGGCACCTGTGGCCACATGCACGCCGCTGGCAAAAAGCTCCCCCGCCGACGGCGCACGCTCAGAATGGTTGATATTGAGGCTCAGTCCCACCGCCGGCACCGGATGCCAGCTGAGACTGGCCGAAGCGCTGGCCGGCGAGAAGCGTCTCTCGGCAGCGGGACCGAAGCGGGCGTCTGCAGCGTCCGCAGCATCACCATCGGAGCGCACCCGCACCTGGTCCCGCCGAGCACCCAGGCCCAACTGCCAAGGTCCGTCACTCCACTGCTCCAGGATGAAGAGCCCCTGAGTCCGGTTCCGGTTGCTGGGCATCAGGGCCTCTTCGCCCTGCACCTCGAAGCGGCTCTGCTCCAGCTGCCAGCCCAGCACACCGCGCACACCGGCCAGCGGCGCATGCTCGGCCTGAAGACGCAACTCCGAGCCGCGCTGCGCGAAGCGGGTGCCCAGGGCACCATCGCCCTCGATCTCGTCATGCTGGTAGCGGGCACGGCTGAATTGCCACTGCAGCTTGCGCAACAGGCCTTCGCTCCACCGCCATTCCCCCGCGCCAGCCAGGCGCTGGCGCTGCATGGCGATCTTCACGTCAGGCTCGACGGTCACGCCGTAGTCGTTGCGGTAGTCGTCCAGGCTCAGGCCCGCATAGCCGTCACGAACGACCCAGGAGCCCCCCATCGCTGCGCTGCGCGAGGCGCTGGCTGAATTGCGCACATGGGACATTCGCTGGCCATCGGGCGCGGTAAACCAGGGCGTCTTCTGATCGTCGGCCAACCGGCGCGCCACATCGGCATGCCAGGCCCAAGGCCCCTGCCCACCATCCAGCACTGCGGCCAGGGCACGCTCGTTCGAGGCACCACCCAGACGGAACTCGGTGGCGCCTGACAAGCCTTGGCTGGGGCTGCGTGGAATGCGGTTGTCTATGGTGTTGACCACGCCGCCAATCGCATTGCCACCGTAGAGCAAGGCTGCCGCCCCGCGCAGTACCTCGATGCGATCCACGACCAGCGGATCGACAGGCACGGCATGGTCGTAGCTCAGGCTGGATACGTCCAGCGAGCCTCCGGCGTTGTTGAGCATGCGCACCCGCTCGCCATCCAGCCCACGAATGGTCGGCCGGCTGGCGTTGGGACCAAAGGAGGTCGCTGCGACGCCTGGCAGGCCCTCGACCGTCTCGCCCACGCTGCCGCCTCGGCGCAGCAGCAAGGCATCGCCGGACAAGGCCTGGCCGGGCTGGGCAAGCTCCTTGTTGCCCAGGGGATTGCCGGTGACCTGCACGGCTTCGAGGGTCTGCCGGTCGGCGGTGTCACCTTCAGCATGCGCCCATGGAGCAGCGAGCAGGCTCAACAGCAGCAAGGTGCGCGGCTGGCGCAATGGCAGAGGGGACGGCATGAGATTGGTCCGGAGCACGTGGCGCCGGGCCTTGTATGGAGACTTTTCTTGCATGGATGCTGGGCCGACAGGGTGCGGCCCCCTGGCATGGCGGGCAACGCAGGCCTCGCCGGGTCTGAGGATGGGCGCACGGCAATGCGCCCGGCCGCCCGCAGCGCATGGGCTGACGGGCGAGCTTCATGCCCTGCGACAGGGCGTGAAATCAGACAAGAATGGGAGGACCGCGGGCTCGCGGACTGGCCGGCAATGCCTCGGCGGAAGCCGGCACCTGGATGCTGGCCAGCGCGGTGACCAGCGTCAGAAGGACCTGGGCAGGCTCTTCACCGTTGACCTGATCGCCATGGGCAAGTTGGTCGAACAGCTGGCAGTCGGTGGACCCCAGCGCATGACCCCAGGCGTCAGCGGGCCCCTGCTCGATGGCGACAGCCAGCTTGAAGCCCAGGTGGGCCACTCGGTGCCCCTGCCCCAGGCCCTGCGCCAGCAGCAGGCACAGCGCCAGCCAGGCGTGCAAAGCCATTGCCGGCCAGAGGCGACTGCGACCAAAAGCGCTCATCACCGCAGGTCCTCCATACGGCCATCCATCTGCGTGCCACACGCATGCACGCGCGCCAGGCTCAGGCGAGCCGGCGGCGATGCAGGGCATTGGAGGCAGGAGCAGAACAAGATGCGAATCGAGCCAAGTCAGGACAGCGGCATTGTGCACATCCGCCGCCAGCATGCCATCAGGCATGGCCCCTAGCCCCCGTGGGCCGAGGGGATGATCATTCTCCGGGCTGCAGCATGCGAGACACCTGCAGCCGCCAGCCGCACCAGGCCGGCCACGCCGCGCCCGCCGTGGCCAGCAAGGTCGCCAGCAGGCCAAGAAGCAGTCCATGCTGCATGCCATGTCCTTGCGTACCCAGCCAGTGCAACTGCTCCGGGGCCGCCAGATGCCGCAGGCTCATCCAGGCCAGCTCGCTGAGCCCCCAGGCCAGCAGCAGCGCCAGCGCAGCCAGCCACAGCCATTCCAAAAGGGGCAACAGCGCCACCCGCCCTGCCGGGGCGCCCAGCACCCGCAGCAGGACCAGATCCTGCCTGCGCTGCTCCTGAGCCTGGAGCATCAGCGCAAAGGCAGCCAGCCAGGCACACAGCAGAAGCAGGACCAGCAAGGTCTTCAGCAGCATCGGCAGCCAGCCCAGTGCCGCTGCCATGCGGCCGATTTCCTCACGGGGCACGGCCGCCTGCAGATGGGGCTGCGCATTCAGCCAAGGCAGCAGCAGGCCCAGAGCCTCTTCGCCGGCCGGGCTGACCAGCACGTGGCTGATGTCGCCCAGGCTTTCCTCTCCGGCCTCCGAGCCAGGTTGCCCTTCGACGCCGTTGAGTCCCGCAGACAGCGAAGGCGCCACCGGAGTGGCAGGCTGGCGCTGGGCCCACAGCGAGCTCAGGTCCGTCAGGATCAGGCCGTCCAGTGCCGAGCCCTGGCGAGCCAGGATGCCAACCACGAGAAAAGGCTTCTGTATTGCGCTCGCCCTGCCAACGCCCCCTGCCGAACCACGGCCCGGTGCATCCAGCCCGCTGAACTCGGAGCCCACCGACAGCCCGAGGCCTTCGGCAGCATCCGCACCTAGCACCACCTCCATCACATGCTCAAAGCAGCGCCCCTGAGCCAGTTGCGCCTGACGCAAGGCCAGGAAGGGTGCCTCGGTGCCGACCACGGCAAAGGCACGGTGCCGGCCCCCCAGCAGCACCGGCACGGCCTGGGAAACTTGCGGCAGCCCGCGCAGCAGGGGCACGGTCTCATAGGGCAGCGTGCCACCTGGCTCGTTCAGCAACTGGATGGCGGAGAGCGTCTGGCGCCAGGGGTCGCCCTTGGGACCGACGAGCAATTCCATGCCCTGCATCGCCCGTTCCAGACGCTGTGGCATCTGCCGGGTCAGTTGCATCAGCAGGCTGGCCGCCGTCAGGGCCAGACTCAACAGCAGCAGGCTCATGGCCGCGTACTGGGGCCTGGACCACAGATGACGCCAGGCCAGCCAGGGCAGCGTCGGCCCGATCGCCAGTCCTGCCCGCCTCATCCTGGCTGCCCTCCCAGCACGGTACTGAGGCCCGCCGTCAGGCCAGAAGCCAGCCAGCCCAGATTGCGCAAACGGTGCAGTTGAAGGGGCAGCAAGGCCTGGAAGCGCTGGACCACGCGTGCATCATGCGTGGTCACGACCAGGGTGACATGATGCTCAGCGGCCGCTTGGCACAGCAGGCCGATCATGCGCTCACTCGCTTCTTCGTCCAGATTGGCGGTGGGTTCATCGGCAAGCAGGATGCGGGGGCCACGCAGCAGCGCACGCGCCAGGATTACCCGCTGGAGCTGCCCCTGATTGAGCTGGCCCGCCCGGCGCTTGGCCAAGCCTTCCAGCCCCAGGCTGGTCATGACCAGGCCGATGCGCTCCTTGTCCGCCGGGAGGCCAGCCGCGAGAAAGGGCAGGCGCAGGTTCTCCAGCACGTTGAGCGAGGGGCTCAGATGCAGGCGCTGGGACACCAGCCCCAGCTGACTACCCCGCCAACGATCCACTGCAGAGCCCTGCAACTGCCCCAGCTCTACGCCGGCCAGTCGCAGTTGGCCATCGGAGGGCCGCAGCAGGCCCGCCATGAGGTTCAGCAGCGTGGACTTGCCTACGCCCGAGGGCCCGTGCACAAGCAAGTGGTGGCGCGGCGCCAGCACGAAATCATCAAAGTACAGCAGTGCACCGCCAGGGTAGGCATGGCGCAGGCTGTGCCAGGCAATCATGGGTTCGCTGAGCACCGTCATGCGTTCCCTCCACGCTCTGCCAGCCCCCCCATGCGCGATCTCCCGCAGCGTGTGGCCTCAGTGCGTTCAGTGCGTTCAGTACGTCCCGGCATCGTCGCGCAGCAGGTGCCTGAAGGTCTTCATGAACTTGTCGACCTTGCCCGCGACCACGAACACGCAATAGCCCTGGTCTGGGTTGCGGGCGAAATACTGGTGGTGATAGGGCTCTGCGGTGCTGTAGAGCCGCAGCGCTTGAAGCTCTGTCACGACTCGACCGCCCAATGCCTTGCCAGCCTCCGCGAGAAAGTCGCGCGCCACGGCTTCGTCGTCTACATGCTCGTAGTAGATGCCCGAGCGGTACTGCGTGCCCACGTCAGCGCCCTGGCGGTTGAGGCTGGTCGGGTCGTGGATGCAGAAGAACACCTCCAGCAGCTGGCGCAGGCTCACCTGACCAGGGTCGTATTCGATGCGCACCACCTCGGCATGGCCGGTCTGGCCGGTACAGACCTGCTCATAGCTCGGTTCGGGCTGCTGCCCATTGCAGTAGCCGGGTTCCACGGACTTCACGCCGCGGACTCGCGAAAACACCGCCTCGGTGCACCAGAAACAGCCGCCCCCCAGCGTGATGCGGCCCGTGCCGGCATGGCTCATCGTGTGATTCTCCAAAGACGCGTTCCCGCGTCGACAGCCTCCATTGTGCAGCGGGCGCCGCGCTACATGCTCAAATCGCGGCGAGTCTGAGGGTCGGGTCGCACTCTCGGCAGCTTTGGCGCATGTCCGCATCCTCATCCCATGGATCTCTACAGTCCCTTCAAGACCCTGTGCCTGACCCTGCTGGCGCCGCCCGGACTCCTGCTGCCGCCCCTTCTCGCCGGGGCCTGGCTTTGGCGGCGTGCGGGTCGATGGCGATGGTGCCTGCCGCTGGTTTTCGCGCTGATGTGGCTGTCCTTGTGCGAAGCCCCAGCCCTGCTGCTTCAGAAGGGCCTGCTGCGCCCGCCGCCGGCCCTGCAGTTGCAGGCCCAGTCCTGCCAAGCGTCGGGCCCGACCTTGGTGCTGGTTCTGGGCGGCGGCATCCATCAGTGGACGGCAGAGCGTGCGGGACCGGACCTGAAGCTGGGCACGCTGGAGCGCCTGCGTCATGGGGTATTCCTGGCACGTCAGTGCCAGTGGCCGCTGGGCTTTACGGGAGGGCTGCCCACGCATCCCAAGCCTGATGATGTGCCGGAGAGCCAGGTCGCCGAACGTGTGGCACGCGAAGAATTCGGCCTGCCCTTATCGCTCATCGAAGGCGCGTCCAGCGACACACGCGAAAATGCCAGTTTGAGCCTGCCTTTGCTGCGCGATCGGGGCATCCAGCGCCTGGTGCTTGTCACTCACGCCGAGCACATGCCACGCAGCCTCAAGGCCTTCGAGGCGGCGGCACACGCTGCCAATCACCCGCTGACCCTGGTGCCCGCCCCCGTCGCCGGCCGGCCCCTCGAGGACCTGTCCCCTTACGACTGGGCCCCATCGGAAGCGGGGTACCGCCGCATGCGCTACGTGTTCTACGAGTACCTGGCGCAGTTGGCCGGGCACTGAACAGGACATCGATCAGACCATCGGGGCGCAGAAATCGGGGCGCAGAAAAGAGGAACCCCCCCGGGCTTTCGCGCGGAGGGGTGGGTGGCTGGCGCCACCGGTGGAGCTCAACGGTGAACGACCGGAGGGCTCCTGGCGCGCAGAGACTGCGCCAGTTGGAATGCCTATCGTTAGGCTCCCCAAAGTTAGACGTCGGGACTTGGGACTTCAAGCGGCGCTGACGAAGCATTGATCCTGATTAACCCCGAGCGACCTCGCCTGGACTTCCCGCCGACGCGCGCCTATGGCCTGCTGCCAAAGAGCTTGTCGAACAGCATCTGGCTGGATTGCAGCACGGCGTCCGGCATGGTGATGGTCCGCCCCCACTCGCGGCTGGTTTCGCCGGGCCATTTGTTGGTGGCATCCAGCCCCATCTTGCCGCCCAGACCGCTGACAGGCGACGCAAAGTCCAGGTAGTCGATGGGCGTGTTCTCGACCAGGGTGGTGTCGCGCACCGGGTCCATGCGGGTGGTGATGGCCCAGACCACTTCCTTCCAGTCGCGCACGTTCACGTCCTCGTCCACGATGACGATGAACTTGGTGTACATGAACTGGCGCAGGAAACTCCACAGCCCGAACATCAGGCGCTTGGCATGGCCCGGATAGCTCTTGCGAATGGAGATCACCGCCATGCGGTAGCTGCACCCCTCGGGTGGCAGATAGAAGTCAACGATCTCCGGAAACTGCTTCTGCAGGATAGGCACGAAGACCTCATTGAGGGCAACACCAAGCACCGCCGGCTCGTCGGGCGGCTTGCCGGTGTAGGTACTGTGATAGATCGGGTCGTCACGATGCGTCAGGCGCAGGACCTCGAAGACGGGGAACCAGTCCTGCTCGTTGTAGTAGCCGGTATGGTCGCCATACGGCCCTTCCAGAGCATGGAGGTAGCCCTTGATCTCCTTCAGCGGCACACCGTGCTCGCTGCGTCCCTCGAAGCCCGGCGCTGCTGGTGGGACATGCCCCTCCAGAATGATCTCGGCGGTGGCCGGCACCTGCAACATGCGGCCGCCCTCCCCGACCGCAGTCTCTGCCAGTTCGGTACGCGAGCCCCGCAGCAGGCCGGCGAACTGGTACTCCGACAGGCTATCCGGCACTGGGGTGACCGCGCCCAGGGTCGTGGCCGGGTCGGCCCCCAGCGCCACGGCGATGGGGAAAGGCTGGCCCGGATTGGCCAGCGCGAAGTCACGGAAATCCAGCGCGCCGCCACGGTGAGCCAGCCAGCGCATGATGAGCTGGCGCGGCCCAATCAACTGCTGGCGATAGATGCCCAGGTTCTGGCGCAGCCTGGGCTTGGGCGTCGACTGCGGCCCTCGCGTGATGACCAAGCCCCAGGTCACCAGCGGGGCAGCATCACCGGGCCAGCAATATTGAATAGGGAGCCGCGCCAAATCGAGCTCAGCGCCCTCCAGAATGTTGGCCTGGCAGGCAGGTCGGGAGACCATGCTGGGCTTCATGTCCCAGAGCGCCTTGCCCATCTGCAGCAGCTTGCCGGCGTCCTTGAGGCCCTTGGGCGGCTCCGGTTCCTTCAGGTTGGCCAGCAACTGCCCAACCTCCCTCAACTCGGCCAGATTGTCGGCCCCCATGCCCAGGGCTACGCGCCGGGGCGTCCCGAAGAGATTTCCCAGGACTGGCATTTGCCGCCCCCCCAAGCCTTGGGGGGTCACGGGATTCTCGAATAGAAGTGCAGGCCCTTCAGCGCGCAAGACCCGGTCACACAGGGACGTCATCTCCAAGTGCGTACTGACGGGATCGCTCACCCGAAGCAGTTCGCCTTGGGCCTCCAGGCCTGCCATGAAGGCCCGCAGATCTCTGTATTTCATAACTTATAGCTATTTAAGCGAGCCATTTTAGGCTTGACCGGTTATTTTTCGTCCTTAGAATCGCGCCAGCCTTGCACCAGCAAGGGTTAACCCGTGCGCCGTTCCAGGGTTCAAGCGCACGACCGCTGCCAATGGACGCCGCCTGCCAGGGGGCCCCAAGCCCCGCCAGCAACTTAGGCGGCCCATTATCACCGTCGGTCTTCGCCCCTCGCTCTGCGTGGGTTGGAGATCGGGCGGAGAAGAAAGGAGTCACATGACAGCGCAAGCTAACCTGTTGAGCCTCGGACGCCATGCCCGCATCGCGACCGAGGTCTTCCTCAAAGACATTGGCCAGGGATTGCTGGTCGTCAGCCACAACACATTGGCCCTGCTGGGTCTTACCGTCGTCGCCCTGCTGGCCACGTTCGCCAGCCAGGCGGACCTGCGTCATCAGCTCGAGAGTCAGACCCTGGGCTGGCTCAGTGCTCGTCAGGAAGCCCGCGCCGAAGCCAGCGGAGACGTCCTCAACACCCTGAGCGACCCGACCGCCATCCAGCGTGCGACCGCCACCAATCCCAAGGAGCTGAGCCGCCCGCAGGCTGCGGTGGCTCAGTGGCTGGCGCGGCGGTACAAGGTGGCACCCGAGCCCGTGGCACGCCTTGTGCAGGAAGCATGGGTCGTGGGCCAGAAAGCCAAGGTGGAGCCCACCCTGATCCTGGCCATCATGGCCGTGGAATCAGGCTTCAATCCTTTTGCGCAGAGCACCGTAGGCGCCCAAGGCCTCATGCAGGTGATGACACGCGTCCATGATGACAAGTACGAGGCTTTTGGCGGCACGCACGCTGCCTTCGACCCGGTTACCAATCTGCGCGTTGGGGTGCAGGTGCTGAAGGAGTGCATCCAGCGTGGCGGCAGCCTGGAAGACGGCCTCAAGTATTACGTGGGCGCCGCCAATCTCAGCGACGACGCAGGCTATGCAGGTCGCGTGCTCAGCGAGCACGAGCAGCTGAAAGCCGTTGCCGCAGGCCGCCCGCCCACACCACGCCCCAGTGCCGAGCCCCAGGCCCCCATGGCCTCCTCGGCTCCGCAGCAGGTGGCCCTGCTTCACTGAGATCCCACCCTGCTCTGGCGCGGCACACTTACCCGCCTGAATTCATGAAGCCCCATCGGCGAGCCGAAGGGGCTTTTTTAATGCGCGCTAGCCCCGCGCCAGGCAAAGGAGACCGACCCGCCGAGTGTGGAATGGACATCCTGGCAGCCGGCCGGAGCCGCTACACTCCACGGGCCGCGCAACTGGCGATGATGCCCCTGCTGCACTGAGGGGCCAAGGTGGGTGACCACCGGGGAGCGCGGCTGCCTGCGCACCCGCGGTGCCCGGCAGATCAGCCGTTCGCCTGGGCAGCCGAGCAAGGAGCGTCAGGGATGCTTTCTTGTGGTCCGGGCCCGGCTACAACCCTAGATTCCCACTGACACCATGTTCGACCGCACCCAATCCACCCTGGCCGCCATCGACCCCGACCTCTGGACTGCCATCCAGAACGAGAACCGCCGCCAGGAAGAGCACATCGAGCTGATCGCCTCCGAGAACTACACCTCGCCGGCCGTCATGCAGGCCCAGGGCAGCCAGCTGACCAACAAGTACGCCGAGGGCTATCCCGGCAAGCGTTACTACGGCGGCTGCGAGTACGTTGACGTCGTCGAGCAACTGGCCATCGACCGTCTGAAGCAGCTCTTCGGCGCCCAGTTCGCCAATGTGCAGCCCAACTCCGGATCACAAGCCAACCAGGGCGTGTTCTTCGGCTTGCTGCAGCCCGGCGACACCATCATGGGCATGAGCCTCGCCGAAGGCGGCCACTTGACCCACGGAATGCCCCTGAACATGTCGGGCAAGTGGTTCAAGGTCGTGTCCTACGGCCTCGACGCCAACGAAGCCATCGACTATGACGCCATGGAGCGCATCGCCCGCGAGCACAAACCCAAGTTGATCATTGCCGGCGCCTCCGCCTACTCGCTGCGCATCGACTTCGAACGCTTCGGCAAAATCGCCAAGGAGATCGGCGCCTACTTCATGGTTGACATGGCCCACTATGCCGGCCTGATCGCCGCAGGCGTCTACCCCAACCCGCTGCCGCATGCCGACGTGGTGACCTCCACCACGCACAAGAGCCTGCGCGGCCCGCGTGGCGGCATCATCCTGACCAACAGCGAAGAGATCGCCAAGAAGATCAACTCGGCCATCTTCCCCGGCATCCAGGGCGGCCCGCTGATGCACGTCATCGCCGGCAAGGCCGTGGCCTTCAAGGAAGCGCTGAGCCCGGAGTTCAAGGCCTACCAGGAGCAGGTGGTCAAGAACGCCAAGGTGCTGGCTGAAACGCTGATCGAGCGTGGCCTGCGCATCGTGTCCGGCGGTACCGAGAGCCACGTCATGCTGGTCGACCTGCGTCCCAAGGGCCTGACCGGCAAGGAAGCCGAGGCCATCCTGGGCGCCGCCCACATGACCTGCAACAAGAACGGCATCCCCAATGACCCGCAGAAGCCCATGGTCACCAGCGGCATCCGCCTTGGCACGCCGGCCATGACCACGCGCGGTTTCAAGGAAGAGCAGGTGCGCGCCACCGCCCACCTGATCGCCGATGTGCTGGACAAGCCGCACGACGAAGCCAACCTGGCCACGGTGCGCGAGAAGGTCGCCGCGCTGACCCGCCAGTTCCCCGTCTACCGCTAAGCCGGTCCGCTGCCGATGCGCTGCCCCTTCTGTTCCCATCATGAAACCCAGGTCGCCGAGACCCGCGAATCGGATGAGGGCGATGTGGTGCGCCGTCGGCGGCGCTGCCTGAGCTGCGACAAGCGCTTCACCACCTACGAACGCGCTGAGATCGCCCTGCCGGCGGTGGTGAAGAAGGACGGGACCAGAGCCGACTTCGACCCCTCCAAGCTGCGCGCTTCCATGCAACTGGCCCTGCGCAAGCGGCCAGTCAGCATCGAACAGATCGACGCCGCCCTGGATCGTATCCAGGACAAGCTGCTGACCAGTGGCGCCCGCGAGATCCCTTCCACCAAGCTTGGCGAGCTGGTCATGCGCGAACTCAAGCGCATCGACAAGGTGGCCTATGTCCGCTTCGCTTCGGTCTACCGCAGCTTCGAGGACGTGGATGAATTCCGGCAGCTGATTCGCGACATCTGACAGCCCTGGCAGGCACAGCCAGCAGCAAGAATCCGCAGCCCTGCGGATGTGCGCCCCGCCTTTCACACGCCCTTGGGATGCGCGCCACCCTCCGAGAGCCTACGCTGCAAGCCTTCCCTGACGAAGGCTTGCCATGCGTCCGATTTCCGCCCATCGCCATCTCCATTTGCGGGCTTTGCTGAGCGTTCTGCTTTGCATCCCACAGCGCATCCAACGGCGCTCGCAACTGCGCTTCCAACTGCCGGCACCACCGCAGGCCTGTTGGATGAAACCTCCTCGGCCAGCGCACCCAACATCGCATCGATCAGCACATGGATCGACGCAGCACCGCACTCCCCGTCCACCACAGCGGTCAGCGCCTCAAGAAGGGTTTGCACTTCTCAGCGCCCTCATATCCGTCGCTGTCCTGGCCCTCCTCAGCCAGATTGCCTGGCCCGCGCTGCAGGAGGCCGTCAGCCGGCGGCGCCTGGAGACACTGGCCGCTGACTTCGCCCACGACCTCCAGCTTGCAAGAAGCCTGGCCCTCAGTGGAGAACAAGCCCTGCGCCTGAGCGTGACGCTGGCCCCCGCGGGCAGCTGCTATGTGCTGCACCAAGCCGCGCATGACCGCTGCCATTGCACCGCGATCACAGCCCGCTGCGAGGAAGCGGCGGCACCACTCAAGCACCGATGGGTCGCTGCCAGCAGCCGCATCCGCATCGCAGCCAATGTGCCCGGCGTCACCCTGCATCCCGGCGAAGGCTTTGTCACCAGCGCGGGCACCTTTCGCGTCGAACAGACGGACAGCGGCCGAGGCATCTGGTACGTGCTCAGCCCCGTCGGACGCGTCCGGCGCTGCGCCAAGGACTGGGAACCCAGCGCCCTACCGCGCTGCACCCCCACCCCGGCCTGAACCAGGCCGCCACCCCCTGGAGGACCCATGATGCAAGTGCCACAGCAGGACCTGCCTTGCGTAAGCACCCACCGCGCAGCGCTGCTTCTCCGTGATCTGCACAGCCCCGACCCGCGCAGCGCAAGCTCCAGCTACGCAAAACCCAATTGCACGGGATCAATCTACGCAGGACCAAACTGCGCCAGCAGGCCACCAGCGCTGTCACCCCACGCTGGCTTGAGCCTCCTGGAACTCATGATCGCCCTGCTCATCACCGCCACCCTGGCCACCCTCACTTGGCCGCGTTTCGAGACGTTCCTTCACAAGGCACGCCGCAGCGAGGCGCAGACGGCCCTGGCCGAGGTCCTCACTGCCCAGTCCCGCTACCGCAGCACCCACAGGCGCTACGCCGGCAGCCTGGCGGAGCTGGGGCTAGCTGCCAGCCCGCTTATGCATTACCAGTTGCGCCTGCTCGATCTACCCAAGTCCACCGACGGCGACGACGATGCCGATGCCGAGCCCTTCAGCAAGGGTTTCGTGGCCCTCGCCGTCCCCCTGCGCACCAGCACGCAAGCAAGAGACCAGGCCTGTGCAGAGTTGCGCCTTACCCTGCAGGGGCGGCAGCTCACCCACAGTGCCTCCGACAGCGGCGGCAGCCCTAACCCCCAGTGCTGGCCCCAATGAAGAACCCTGCGATGAGGCATGCCGACCCGGCCTGGCCCTCACCCCACAGCGAGCGGGCCTCGCGCACAAGGCAAGCCGGGTGGACCCTGGTGGATCTGCTGGTGGGCATGGGCTTGGGGCTGTTCCTGTGCGCCCTCGCAGGCGCACTCATGCTCAGCCAGTGGCGCGAACACAAGCATTTGCTGGCCGAGACCCTGCTGCAACAGGAGCTTCGCAATGCCATGGCCTTGATGCGTCACGAAGTCCACCGCAGCGGCGCCGATCCTGCCGCGCACGCACGAATCCCAGAGCGTGGCGGCGCAGCGGTCACGCCGACCGAATCCCCGCAGCTGCAACTGCTTCTGGAGGGCTCGCCCATCGCAGACGAGCGCACTGGGAACGGACTGAGCCTGGGCTATCGGCGCGAGGACCCAGACAAGGCCGACCGCCGCCTCGAGCGGGGCCTGCGTCTGCAGGGAACGCAGCTGCAATACCTGCTGGAGCGAAGCTGGCAGCCCTGGACTGACAGCAACACCGTGCGGTTCATAGGACTGGAGCTGCGTCTGGGCAAAGCCAGCAGCACGCTGCCCGTGGTCTGCGCATGCGCGATGGCCCTTGCCCCCTGCGATGCCCGGCTGCAAACCCAGGTGCTCCATGTCCGGTTGATCGGCCAGTCCCGGTTGGACAGCCGCACCGTGCGCAGCCTAAGCAGCAGCATTCACGTCCGCAACAAGCGCCTGGAACGGCCTGAGGAACCATGCTGATCTCCCCTCCCTCTACGCTCTGGCGCTCACCCGCCAATCTGCCCAGCGCACGCCACGCCCAAGCAGGCATGGCCACCTTCGCCACCTTGACGGTCATGCTCCTGTTGATGGGCATGGTCGCGCTGCTCAGCGCCCGGGTCATCCAAGGGGAGCAGATGGTCAGCGAAGCCATGGTGCAGGGCCACCAGCGCCAGAGCCTGCAGGAAAGCGGCCTGGACTGGGGCCTGCACCTCCTGAACAGTCCGGCGCTCGATGCAGACTGCCGCCCCGGTGCCAGTCCAGGGCCTGCATTTGGCGACAGCCTGAGCATCGTCGACGAGCGTGGGCATCGTCAGGTACGCGAGGCTTGGCGAGGCCACCCCTTCCAATGCAGTGTCGACGACGGCGTCTGGCACTGCCATTGCCCCGACATGAGGACGCCTGGCCCTTCGCCAGGCACCGACCCCGTACGCCCTCGCCTGTACACCGACCAGCGGCCTCGTCTCAGCCTGGAGTTCCAGGGGCAGGAGTGGGCAGAGGCCGCGCACTGGCATCGGAGGACCCTGCGCCTGCTGGTCCAGTCTTGCGCCGAAGGTCAAGCTCCTTGCGAGTTTGCGGCCATCCCGGAATCCGGCCCCCTGCCTGCCAAGGCGCAGTCGCAGCTGGTGGTGCTCTCCTCGGCCCTGGCGAAGGCCCCCGGTAGCGCCCTGATCAGCGGTGCTGAGGTGAATCTGCGGGGCTTGGAAGACAGGGAAGCCGGCCTGGCCCTGGCGCCCGATCCTGACAGTGCCTGGGTTCTGCAGGCGGGAGGCGAGGTGCTTGGCGCTGATGCCCATGTGCAAGGCCCTCCGGGCAGCACATCGGACACACTCGTCCGCCGCCTGGACGCCGAACTGGCCCTGTCCCCGGAGGCTTTCTTCAAGCGCTTCTTTGGCATGCTGCCACTGCCCTACCGCAATCGAGCCGGACTGTCCGTGCTGGACTGCCGGGCCGCTGCTGATTGCAGCGCGGCCCTGGAAGCCCGCATCAGGGCCGGGCAGTCTTGGCTTTGGATTCAGGGGCCGGCTCGTCTGCGAAGCCCCCTCCACCTGGGCAGCCCAGACAGCCCAGTGCTGATCCTGTGCGACAGCACCCTCGACGTAGAGACTAGCCTGCGGCTCACGGGTCTGATCTATAGCCACGGCACCACCCGCCTGAGCGCGCCCGGCGCTGCCCTGCGCATAGATGGCGCCGTGCTCAGCGCAGGCGCCGTCGTGCTGACCGGGCGTGTCCAGCTGGTGCACAGTGCACCGATCATCCGTCGCCTGACCGAGCTGCGCGGCAGTTGGGTTCGCTTACCAGGAGGATGGGCTGCATGAGACATGTCACGCCACCTCGAGTAGCCAGCGGCATGAGGCGACGCACCACGGCCATGAGACTTTCTGCCGGCCTCGGCTGCCCCCAGTGCTCGCGCATGCACAGAACAATCCACAGACGCCATCGACGGAACAGTCGCTTGCAGATGCCTAGCGAATGGCGACGAAAACAGCGAAAGCAAGGGCGGCAACAACAGTGGCGACAACAGTGGCGACAACGGCCGCAAAAGCAGCAACAGAAAAGGCCTTCGATCAGCTTGCAGAGGCATGTACACCGCCCAATGGCTGGCTTGAGCCTGGTGGAGGCCCTGCTGGCCAGCTTGCTGCTGAGCATAGGCATGGTTTTGTTGCTCAAGGGACAGGCCTTCATGCGCGACTTCGGCGACCAGGCGCGCGAGCGCGCCGCCGCAGCCGTGCTTGCCGAAGCACGACTGGAGCGACTGCGGGCCGGGCTTGCCAGCGTCGAACCAAGTGGCCCTGACGCGCTCCTGCATACCTACGGCGGATGGTCATCAGTCCACAGCGAGGATCCGCTTGACAGCGAGGGCAGTGACAGAGAGAGCAGTGGCAGAGAGGGCAGTGGCAGGCCGGAGGGCATGCTTAGGGGCAGCACAAGCTCCGTCCATGCCCGTGCACCTGTCGGTGCCGATGGCCGTGCAGCGCCCAGCGCCGCACGGCCCCCCAGGCTCGAAACGGACCACCCTCCAGTCTCTGATGAGACTTGGCATGAGGTGCTGGACGGCAGCCGGTATGAGTTCCTTCAGAGAGTCAGTGCCGCGGACAGTCCCCTTCTGCAGGACGTTGACCTGCAGCTGCGCTGGCAGGACCGGTCTGGCATCTGGCAGTCACTGCGATGGCCCGCCCGCCTGGGATTGGGCGATCCAACCGTGGCGCTCCTGGCACTCCATCCACAGACTGTCGGCAATGTGGCCCTGATACGGGGGCGGCATCCCTCCATTTCTGACGCCGCGCGCACCGTGAGCCCGGGATGGCTGGCATTTCAGGCAGAGGCCAGCCTTGCCGAGGCCTGGTTGCTGGATGCTCGGACCGGCTGGGTGATGGGCCTTTGTGAGCTGGGGGGGAGGAGCCTCGATGGGCTTCGGGCCGCCGACATTGCAGACTGCCGCTCCCGGATGATCGGTGGGGGAGCGCTGCTGCTGAGCGGCGAGATTCACTTCGACTTGAGTGACCGCCCCTCACCCTCCCTGCCCCGCTCCAGAGCCATACCCCTCGGCGTGGTGCTGCGCCTGAGCAGTGCCGCGGCCTCACCAGCGCCGCCCCGCTGTGTCAGCAACGCGAGCAGCGCACTTGCAAGAGGGCTGGCGGTGGTCAGCTACCACTGTCTGGTCTATCCACGGGGCTCTGACCAACGATGGAGCGGGCGCAGCGAGCTGACCGGCGAGGCGGCCGACCTGACGCGCTATCGCATCTGCCGCTACAGTGCAGACCACGACCGCGACGGCCGCATTGCCAACCCTGAGCATCCGCCTTTCTACACCGATGTGGACGGACCGCTGACCCAGCAGAACTTCCTGGTGATCCGTACCGGCCTCCCCTGCCCCACGGACCTCCCCGCGGACCCAGCCGCAGGCAGGCTGCTGGATATGGGCACACAAGCACACCAGCCGCCCGCATGATTCCCATGCGCGCGCCTCATCTCATCTGTAGCCACACCCAAGCGATCCGTCAGCCGTTCAACCCTCACCAGCATCCGCCACCACCGCAAGCCCGCGCCCTTGCCGACGGCCCGATCGCCAGGGCACGGCGGAGCGCGCTATTCTTCCAACCCATTCTTCCAACCCGTTCTTCCAACCTGTTCCTCCAAGCCAAATCCTCAGGCACACATCACCTGCCAAGCACATCCTGCCCCTCGGACGACCGCCGCACATGCCAGCGCCTTGCCATCTGACTGACACGCCATCGTGAACTCCCCAAATCCGGCACCAAGCCCGGCCGCAATGCCGGCGCCCCTCCCCGCCGTCCCTGCGGACCACCCACTGTCGCCCCAGCAAGCCATGGAACTGGCGCTGACCCTGTCCCAGCGTGCCATCGGCCTGAGCGACCCCAATCCGCGAGTCGGCTGCGTCATCACGGATGAACAAGGGCATGTGCTGGGCGCAGGGCATACCCAGCAGGCTGGCGGGCCCCATGCCGAAGTGATGGCTTTGCGAGATGCTCGGGCGCGAGGCCACGGCGAAAGTGCCCTAGCAGGCGCCCAGGTCTATGTCACTCTTGAACCCTGCGCTCACCACGGGCGAACACCTCCTTGCTGCGAAGCGCTGGCCGCGGCTGGCGTCGCACAGGTGCACATCGCCCTGCTCGACCCCAATCCCCTGGTTGCAGGCAAGGGCCGGGCGCATCTCGAAGCAGCGGGCATCGCCTGCGAACTTGGCCTGGGAGCGGCTGAAGCGAGGGAGATCAACATCGGCTTCCTGAGCCGCATGGTGCTCGGCAGGCCCTATGTCCGGATGAAGGTGGCCGCCAGCCTGGACGGCCGAACCGCCCTCCCCGACGGACGCAGCCAATGGATCACAGGCCCTGCTGCACGTCAGGACGGTCAGCGGTGGCGGCAGCGGGCCGGCGCCATCCTGACCGGTCTGGGCACGGTTCGGGATGATGATCCCCGCCTGGACTTGCGCCTGCCCGGCACAGAGACCGCCCTCCTGCAGCCGCTGCGCGTCATCGCTGATTCGAGGCTGCAGACGCCGCTGTCCGCTCGCATCCTGCAAGCGCCAGGTCGCGTGCTGCTGGTTCATGCCGGCGCGGCGTCCTCCAGTACCTGGCCGGCAGGCGTCGAGACCCTGGCCCTGCCGACGGGTGGACAGGTCGACCTGCCCGCCTTGCTGATCGAGCTCGGACGGCGCGGCATCAATGAACTCCACGTGGAAGCCGGCGCGACCTTGAATGGTGCCCTGCTGCGGGCCGGTCTCGTAGATGAGTTGCTGGTCTATCTGGCGCCCGCCCTGCTGGGCGAGGGCCGTGGCATGGCAGCCCTGGGCCTGCTGCCCGGCCTGGACGCCGCGCCACGCTTCGACTGGCTGGAAGCCCTCCCGGTCGGCGGGGACCTGCGGCTTCGACTGCGTCGGCCAGAGCTGGGGTATTGACCCTACTGGCCCCTGCCCCCGCGTGAGCTGCCGGAAACTAGGCGCCACGCCCAAGGGAACTGCGCATCTCCGCCCCCGGGAAACACCGGATGGTCGCCCCGCCCCTCTACAATCCGCCCCTATGCCTATCTCTCCTGTCCCCGAGCTGGTCGCCGAACTGGCCGCTGGCCGCATGGTCATCCTGGTTGACGAAGAAGACCGCGAGAACGAGGGTGACCTCGTCCTGGCTGCGGACCACGTCACGCCCGAAGCCATCAACTTCATGGCCAAGTACGGCCGCGGCCTGATCTGCCTGACGCTGACGCGCGACCGTTGCGAGCGCCTGCAACTGCCGCCCATGGCCACGCGCAACGGCACGCAGCATGGCACGGCCTTCACCGTGTCCATCGAGGCGGCCACGGGTGTCACGACCGGCATCTCCGCCGCAGACCGTGCCCGCACCGTGCAGGCCGCAGTGGCCAGGAACGCCGAGGCGCGTGACCTGGTCCAGCCCGGCCACATCTTCCCCCTGCAGGCGCAGGACGGCGGCGTGCTGATGCGCGCCGGCCATACGGAAGCCGGCTGCGACCTCTCCCGCATGGCGGGTCTGACGCCCGCTGCCGTGATCTGCGAGATCATGAAGGACGACGGCACCATGGCCCGTCTGCCAGACCTGGAGATCTTCGCCAGGGAGCATGGCATCAAGATCGGCACCATCGCCGACCTGATCGAGTACCGCAGTCGCAACGAGTCCCTCGTCCAGTTGGTCAGCCGCCGCGCGATGCAGACGCACCAGGGCAGCTTCGACTGCAGCGTCTTCAAGGACCGCACCGGCGCCGTGCATCTGGCCTTGAGCCATGGCCTTTGGCAGCCGGCCGATGAAGTACTGGTGCGAGTGCACGAGCCCTTCTCCGCCCTGGACCTGCTGGACGCCGGCCCCTGTGGCCACTCCTGGCCACTGCCGCAGGCACTGGCGGCTCTGAAGCAAGCCCCCGCCGGCGTGGCCGTGCTGCTGAATTGCGGTGAAACCGCCGAGGCGCTGCTGGGCCGATTCGAAGGGACAGGCAGCACCGCCCCCCGCGCCACGGCCATGGACCTGCGCACCTACGGCGTCGGTGCCCAGATCCTGCGCGAACTGGGCGTGCACAAGATGAAGTTGCTGGGCAGCCCGCGTCGCATGCCCAGCATGGCCGGCTATGGCCTGGAAGTTACCGGTTTCTTGAGTGCTCAGCAGAGCACTCAAAAGGAGTGAACAGCCCATGCAAGGAGCAGAAAAGGGACAACAGGCCACCCTGGACGGCCGGGACCTGCGCATCGGCATCGTGCAGGCACGCTTCAACGAGACCCTCACCAACACTTTGGCGCAACACTGCCTGGAAGCGCTGGCAGCCATGGGCGTGCCCAGCCACCAGATCCGCCACGTCACCGTACCGGGCGCCCTGGAAGTGCCCGTCGCCCTGCAGACCATGGCGGACAGCGAGCGCTTCGACGCGCTGATTGCTCTGGGCTGCATCATCCGTGGCGAGACCTACCACTTCGAGCTGGTGGCCAATGAAAGTGGCGCGGGCGTGACCCGTGTCTCGTTGGACGCCAACCTGCCCATCGCCAACGCCATCCTCACCGTCGAGAACGAAGCCCAGGCCTGGGCCCGTGCGGCGGAAAAGGGCGCGGACGCCGCGCGCGTTGCCGTCGAAATGGCCCATCTTCTGAAAGCCCTGCAGTGAGCATGAACGACAAGACCCCCACCCCCACTGCAGCCAAGCCCGCAGCCAAGTCGGCCGGCAAGCCCGGTGTCAAGCGGGCCGGCGCCAAGTCGGCCCGCCGCCGCTCGCGCGAGTTCGCGCTCCAGGCGCTGTACCAGTGGCTGGTCACTGGCGATGAGCCTGGCGCCATCGAGGCCCATATGCGCGAGCAGCAGGGCTTCGACAAGTGCGACAAAGCCCACTTCGACGCCCTGTTCAACGGCAGCGTTCATGAAGCTGCCGACCTGGACGGCGTGCTGGGCCGCCACGTGGATCGCAAGACCACCGAGCTCTCACCCATCGAGCACGGCATCCTGATGATCGGCGCCTACGAGCTCAAGCACTGCATCGACATCCCCTACAAGGTTGCGATCAACGAAGCTGTGGAGCTGGCCAAGTCCTTCGGCGGCACCGACGGCCACAAGTACGTCAACGGCGTACTGGACCGCGCAGCCGAGGACCTGCGCGCCGTGGAAGTGCAGGCCCAGCGCCGGCCCGCCCGCTGAGCACGAGCCCGCACCGTCACCCACGCAGTCCCGGATGAAGCTGGCCCAGCGACTGGATCGCATCGATCCCTTCTACGTCATGGAATGCGCCAAGGCGGCCGATGAACTGGCCCGCACGGCGCTGTGCGACCCTGCCCAGGGCGGTCGCCGCATGATTTACCTGAACATCGGTGAACCCGATTTCGGCGCCAGCCCCGGCGTGGCCGAGGCGGCAGCCCGATGCATCGCTGAAGGCCGCACCCAGTACACCGCCGCCGCCGGCCTGCCGGCGCTGCGCGATGCCATCAGCCGCTGGTACCAGCAGCATTTCGGGCTGGACGTACCGGCCTCGCGCATCGTGGTCACGGCCGGTGCTTCAGCAGCCCTGCAGTTGGTGAGTCTGGCCCTCTTCGAGCGCGGGGACCAGGTCCTGATGCCGGACCCCAGCTATCCCTGCAACCGCCATTTCGTGGCGGCGGCGGATGCCCAGGCGGTGCTGCTGCCGGCCGGCCCCGAGCAGCGCTTTCAGCCCAGTTGCGCCCAGGTCGAGGCCGCCTGGACCGAGCGCACCCGCGCCGTGCTGCTGGCCTCGCCCAGCAACCCGACAGGCACCTCCGTCGAGCCCGCAGAGCTGGCGCGCATCGTAGCGGCCGTGCGCCAGCGTGGCGGCCTGACCCTGATCGACGAAATCTACCTGGGCCTGTCCTACGAGGATGCCTTCGGCCACAGCGCCCTGGCACTGGGCGAGGATGTCATCTCGATCAACAGCTTCTCCAAGTACTTCGGCATGACGGGCTGGCGCCTGGGCTGGCTGGTGCTGCCACCCGCCCTCGTGGGGCCGGTCGAGAAGCTGGCGCAGAACCTCTTCATCTGCCCCTCCAGCATTGCGCAGCATGCCGCCCTGGCCTGCTTCGAGGAGGCCTCGCTGGCCGAATACGAACGCCGCCGTGCCGTGCTCAAGGCCCGGCGCGACCGCATCGTGCCTGCGCTGCAAGCCCTGGGCCTGGCGGTGCCGGTGATGCCCGATGGCGCCTTCTATGTCTGGATGGACGTCTCCGCCTTCACTGACAACGCCTGGGACTTCAGCTTTGAGCTGATGCGCCGCGCCCAGATCGCCCTGACGCCGGGCAGGGACTTCGGCCCTGCCCTGGCCTCGCGCTTCCTGCGCCTGTCCTTTGCCAGCAGCGACCAGGACCTGGACGAAGCCGTCGGGCGCCTTGCCGAGCTGCTGCCCAGCCTGCGCCGCGCATGAGCAAGTTCCACGCCCCCGAGGCGCCGCAGGCTGATTACCGCCATGGCCTGAGGGTCTACTGGGAGGATACGGACGCTGGTGGCGTGGTGTTCTATGCCAACTATCTGAAGTTCTTCGAGCGCGCCCGCACCGAATGGCTGCGCGAGCTGGGCTTCAGCCAGGAAGCCATGCGCCGGGCGCAGGGCCGCATGTTCGTGGTGAGCCGCACGGCGGTGAACTACCTTGCACCAGCCCGCCTGGACGACTGGATCGCCGTCACCGTGGAGCTGCGCGAGCAGGGCCGCGCCAGCATGACCTTGTTCCAGCAGGCCTGGCGTGACGGACAGTTACTGGCCGAAGGCGAAATCCGCATAGGCTGCGTGGATGCCGCGAGCTTCCGCCCTGCCCGCATGCCGGACGAGCTGCTGGAGCGCCTGTCCACCCTATCCTTTCCGGCGGTCTGAAGCCGCCACCCGCTGACTCCCCGCATCTTCACCGCGTCCTCACCGCGCCTAAGCGACCCGAGATGAACCAAGACCTTTCCATCTTTACCCTGATCGCCAACGCCAGCTTCGTGGTCAAGCTGGTCATCGGCGCCCTGCTGACGGTCTCCCTGGCCAGTTGGAGCGTGATCTTCTCGAAGTTCATCGCCCTGGGCCGGGTGAAGTCCAGCAACGAGTCCTTCGAACAGGAATTCTGGTCCGGCAAGAACCTCAATGATCTCTACAACAGCGTCTCCAGCAAGAGCGACGGCGCCCCGCTGGAACGCATCTTCGCCTCCGGCATGCGCGAGTTCCTGAAGCTGCGCGAGCGCCGTGTGGCCGAGCCCAGCGCCCTGCTGGATGGCGCCCGCCGCGCCATGCGGGCCAGCTTCCAGCGTGAGCTGGATGCCATGGAATCGCATCTGTCCTTCCTGGCCTCGGTCGGCTCGGTTTCGCCCTATGTGGGTCTGTTCGGCACCATCTGGGGCATCATGCATGCCTTCGTGGGCCTGTCCAATCTGCAGCAGGTAACCCTGGCCACCGTGGCCCCCGGGATCGCCGAAGCCCTGGTGGCCACGGCCATCGGTCTGTTCGCCGCCATCCCGGCGGTGCTGGCCTACAACCGCTTCGCGCGCCAGATCGACCGCAGTGCCATCACCCTGGAGACCTTCATCGAGGAGTTCTCCAACATCCTGCAGCGCAATGCCGGCTCGCCCGCTGCCGCGCCCACCGCCCGCTGATCCGCCATGGCTGCCCTTGCTTCTCGCGGCCGAGGACGCCGCCGCACCATCAACGAGATCAACATGGTGCCCTTCATCGACGTGATGTTGGTGCTGCTGATCATCTTCATGGTCAGTGCGCCACTGATCACCACGGGCCTGGTCGACCTGCCCAGCGTGGGCAAGAGCCGCCAGCAGCCGGACCACGTGATCCACGTGGTCGTGGGCTCCGACGAGAAGATCAAACTCAAGCTGGACAAGGCTGAGCCCGAGCCCACCACGCTCAAGGACCTGCCTCTGCAGGTCAAGCAGGCCCAGGCCGGCAATGCCAGTACGCCGGTGGTCATCTCGGCCGACAAGAACGTGAAGTACGAGGCTGTGGTCAAGGTCATGGACAGCCTGCAGAGTGCTGGGATCCAACGCGTGGGCCTGGCCGTGAAGAGCGGCGCAGCAGCCGACACAAGCCGCTGACCCCCATGAGCATGAGCACGCCGGCTGCCCGCATGAACCCATCTGCAAGGTACCTCACAGGGAGGCTCATGCCGTGAGCACCCTGTCCGCTGATCCGCTGCGCCCACCCCAGGCACCCGCCATGGGCCGTGGCTTTGGCCTGGCCCTGCTGGCGCATGCCCTGCTGGTGCTGGGCCTGAGCCTGGGCGTGCAGTGGCACACCCAGACTGAGCCCGCCTTCGAGGCCGAGCTGTGGTCCCTGCTACCCCAGGCTGCGGCGCCGCGTCTGCAGGAGCCCGAGCCTCAAGCCGAAGCCGAGCAGCCCAAGGCCAAGACGCCTCCCCCTGTGCCTGAAGCCCAGCCCGATCAGCGCGACGCCGAGATCGCGATTGCCAAGGAGAAGAAGCGCAAGGAAGAGGAGCGCCGCCAGGCCGAGCTCGAACTCCAGCGCAAGAAGGAGCTTGAAAAGCAGAAGGCGCTCGAAAAGGAGAAGGAGCGCGAGAAGCTCAAGGAGCAGGAGCGCCAGAAGAAAGAAGACCTGGCCAAGCAGGAGAAGCTCGAGAAGCAGAAGCAGGAGAAGGCCGCCAAGGATGCACAGGCCAAGCTGGACGCCCTGCGCAAGCAGAACCTCGAGCGCATGATGGGCCTGGCAGGTGCCAACGGCTCGCCAGGCAGCGCCGGCACGGCCCTGCAGAGCTCCGGCCCCTCGGCCACTTACGCCGGTCGCATCAAGGCAGCGATCCGGCCCAACATCATCTACACGGCCAGCAGCGGCAGCAATCCTCAGGCCGAGGTCGAGGTACGCTGCGCCCCGGATGGCAAGATCATCAGCAGCCGCCTCAGCAAGCCCAGTGGCGATGGCGACTGGGACCGCGCCGTGCTGCGCGCCATCGAACGCACGGACCGCCTGCCCCGGAACACCGATGGCCGCGTGCCGCCCGCACTGGTGATCAGCTTCAAGCCAAACGATTAAGCCGGATCCGGGGTCAGGCCTTGCCCCAAGTCCCGACTCAGGACTTGAGCCGGGACTGCAGCGCCTGGTCCACCGAAACCCTGCCCCCGCCCCACAGCAGCAGGACCAGCAACAGGCTGCCCCACCACTGGTGGCCGGCCAGTGCCGCCGGAGCGATTTCGGCCAGGCTCAGCACGGCCATCACGTTCACCACGGACAGGCCCGCCGCGGCAAATCGCGTGGCCAGGCCCAGCAGCAGCAGAATAGGCAGCAGTACCTCGCCAGCCGTGCCTGCGTAGGCCGCCAGCACTGGGGGCAGCAGGGGCACCTGGTACTCGTCCTGGAACAGCGCCAGCGTGGTGTCCCAGTCCCGCAGCTTGGTCAGGCCGGACAGCAGGAAGACCCGGGCCACATAGACCCGGGCCGCCAGAAGAGCCAGGGTCTGGCTCCAGCGAAACAGGGGTGCCGGCCAGGGCTGCTCTGCATCGGGGCCGACATGGCAGGCGCTAGCGCTCAGGCGGCGCAGCAGATTCGTCAGGGTAAGCATCATTGGATTCCTCGTGGCCACCCACAGCCTCCAAGGGCAGGACGGCCTTCAGCCATTGCTCCCGCAGCGCCTGTTGGAGGAAGACCGTGAAGTCCAGCCCTTCGTCATCGGCTCCCTGTGAGGCCGCGAAGGCGACCTCCAGGCTATCACCGGCCAGCACGCTGCGCATGAAGGCGGCCTCGGCCGCCTGCAGCTGAGTCGCCCGGCCGCGCCAATCCTTACGCCACACCAGCACGGTCGCTCGGCCGATGCGCACGGGCGCCAGCCAGCAACGATGGGAGGACAGCAGCGACAGGGCTTCGTCCGACAGGGCCAGCAGACGCAGGCCCGGACGAAAGGTCAGGCGCAGGCATTGCGGATCGCCATGCAGCAGCCTCAGGGAGGCGCCATCCAGGGCCGCGTCCGGCGCGCGCTCCGCCTGGTGCAGGGCCCATTCCAGCGCGGCCATGTCTGCAAGCGCGTCATCGGCGCTGTGCCGCAGGTAGTCCGGCAGCGAGGCGCCCCATTCGCCGAGGTCGCCGCGGGCTGGTGGACACTGCTTCCAGAAGGACCAGGCCAGGCTGGCGAACTGGCGGCCCAACAGCGACGCCAGTTGCGGAAAGGCCGCTGAGAGGGCGCGTTCAGCGAGTGCGATGGCATTGCCTCGGTAGGCTTGCAGACCCTGAGGGAGGGCAGCCTCAGCCTCGGCTGGCAGCACGCCGCGCAGGCCCAGCCGGTGCAGCGCCTGGACATCACCCGCCCCATCGCTGTGGAGGATGGCCGTCAGCAGCGCCGCCTGTCGTTCAGCTTCGGTTGCCATGGCACTCGTTCAGCATCCGGCCTTCACCCTCGAAGGCCTGTGCCGCCACGGCATCGGCCCGCCGGGCCTCGGCCAGCAGCAGGTCCAGCGTCGGCAGCCGCGTGTCCCATTCGATCAGTGTAGGGATGCGCCGGCCAAAACGCTGCAGGGTGTGCTGATAGAGCCGCCACAGCGGCTCGCTGACATGGTCGCCGTGGTCGTCGACGACCAGCCCCTGCTGACGGCTATGCCCCGCCAGATGGATTTCACCCGGCAGGGTGCGCAAGGATGCCACCCAGGCCGCGACATCCTGCAATGCCAGTGCTTCTGCGCCGCCACGGCGGTTCAGCGCATTGACCATCAGGTTGTTGAGATCCAGCAACAGGCCGCAGCCGCTGCGGCGGCACAGCTCGTCGAGGAAGTCGACCTCCGCCATCGGGCCCTCGCCGGCCTCGGGAGACCAGTCCAGATAGGCGCTCAGGTTCTCGATCAGCAAGGGCTGCCCCAGGCGGTCCTGCACCTGTTGCACATGGCTGACCATCAGGTTCAGGGACGCCCGGGTGAAGGACACCGGCAGGAGGTCAGCCCCATGCACCATCTGTCCCTTCAATGGCACGCGGGCAAAGCTGGCGTGGTCGGAGATGCGCAAGGGCTGTATCCGCTCAGCCAGGCGGGCCAACTGCGCCAGGTGCCAGGGGTCGAGCCCGCTGGCCGAGCCCAGGGACAAACCCACGCCATGCAGGCTCACCGGGTAGTGCTCGCGCGCCAGGCTGAGGGTCTGCAGCGCGGCGCCGCCAGGCTGGAAGTAGTTCTCCGAGTGGACCTCGATGAAAGGCAGCGGCGGCCGTCGCTCCAGCAGCTCGGCCTCATGGCCGTGGCGCCAGCCGATGCCGCACAGCGCCGCAACGGTGTCCTCCGCTGCCTGCATGGCTCACTTCTTCAGCTTGGCGCGGGCTTCCTCGGTGCTCATGCCGCCCTGGCTCTTGCAGCTGCCCTTGGGCACATAGCGCCACTCTTCCGGCGCATTGTTGGTGCTGGCCTGGCCGGCGCAGCTATGGCTGCCGTTGAGATTGGCGCAATCGTTCTGGCCGGCCTTGGCAATGCCGTAGCACTTTTCCTTGGCGCCCTTGTCCTCTGCCTGAGCCTGTTGGACCAGGCCCAATGCGAGAGCGGCGGCCAGGGCGGTGCTGAGAGTCTTGTTGCTGGACATGATGATTCCTCGTTGGCTAAGGTGGGTTGGCAATCGTCGGGATGACGGCGGGTCATGGTGGCTCGTCGCGAGGCGGCCATCATCGGACCACATGGCTTGTGTCGCAAGAGGCCTGACAGTCCTTACACTGCGCGGCAATCATCCGGCACCTGCCCACCCACAAGCCCCTCACTGCACCATGAGCATCGCCCCTGCCGAGCTGGAGAGCCTGCGTCCGCAGTTGCTCAAGTACGCCCGCCTGCAGCTCAGGAATGAAGCCTGGGCCGAGGACGCCGTGTCCGAGACCCTGCTGGCCGCGCTGGAGCGGCCAGACGGCTTTGCGGGTCGCTCTCAACTCAAGACCTGGCTGGTCGGCGTGCTCAAGCACAAGCTGGTCGACCAGATCCGGCGCAACTGCCGGGAACTGTCCAGCAGCCGTGAGGACGAGGAAGACCTGGACGAGCAGCTCTTCGACAGCACCGGCCACTGGCGGGAGGCCCCGGGCGATTGGGGCAGCGACCCAGAGCAGGCGCTGCGCCAGCTGGACTTCATGCGCGTGCTGGAAGCCTGCGTGGACAAGCTGCCGGGTCAGCAGGGCCGCCTGTTCATGATGCGTGAATGGCTGGAGCTGGACACCGAGGAGATCTGTAAGGTCCTGGCCATCAGCCCGACCAATCTCTGGGTGATGCTTCACCGGGCGCGACTGCGCTTGCGCGAATGTCTTGAACTGAACTGGTTTGCGGGCGCCGGCCCGGGAGCCGCCGCATGAAACTGCTACGACCTCTGCTCCGCCTTGTATTGCCCAGTTGCCGCCAGGTCACCGAGCTGCTGCTGCTCGCCCAGGAGCGTCCGCCTGGCTTGCGCGAGCGCCTGCTGGTAGCCCTGCACATGCCCATGTGCGCGGCCTGCCCGCGGTTCCTGCAGCAGGTGCAGCTGATGCAAAAGGCCAGTCAGCGCTGGCGCCGCTACAGCGAGGACGAGGGGCTGGGCTGAGCCTGGCCAAGAAGCCCGCGAAGGCGACATCAGGGACAGCGGCCGAGGCCTCACGATCGGGCACAGGCGGGGTCAGTCCTTGCCCCCTGGCCTGTCTGCTGCCGATTGTTCGTCTCATGCACGGGCAGCGGCGATGCAACAGCACGCCCCGGCCCCGCCAGTTCCGGCTATCCGCCCCCTGCCCTTGCGATTAGCATGCGTCCTTGGATGGCACGGTTTGGCCGTGCCGCCGGTGTGGGCCGCCGATCTTGCCCCTGGAGTTTCGAGATGAACGACCTGTCCGCGACGATTGACTGGCCCGAGCCCGGGTCCGGATCGGACGCTGGGCCTGATCCCGTGTTTGCCTGGCCCACACCGCCCTATGCCGCGTACGCGCCTGTCCCTCCCAGCGAGGCCCCGCAACCCTGCGAGATCCTGGGCCTGAACAACAGCCGCACCCAAGGCCAACTGCTGCAAATGCAGGCCCGCGAGCGCGTGGCCCAGCTCCTGGTGCCGCCGGCACGCAGCCCCGTCGGGCTCAAGTTCAGCCAGTTCCGTGCGCTGAAGCTCCAGCAGGCGATTCCGGCGTCGCCCCGCCAGCCTGAGCAGCCGCCCGAGGCCCTGAGCCTGGACCAGCGCCCACGAGTGGAGTTCAAGGTGCGCTTCACTGGCGGTGGCGAACTCAAGGGCATGACCATAGGCCACCACGAGAACGCCATGGGGCTGTTCCTCTTCGTGCCGGTCAGCGAGTTCGATGACGCGGTCCGCTGCGTCTTTCTGCCTCGCGAGAGCGTGGCCGGCCACGATATCGGCGAGCGCCTTGGCGACGTGCTGGTGAAGGACCAGCTCGCTCGCGTCGAGGACATCGAGGCCGCGGCCCAGGAGCAGCAAAAGCTGCGCAGCCAGCGCGTGGGCGACATCCTCCTGGCCCGCCAGATCGTCACGCCCGAGCAGTTGCTGCAGGCCATCGAGCAGCAGGCCAAGATGCCCATGGTGCGCATTGGCGAGGCCCTGCTGGCCATGGAGCTGATCAGCTACGACCAGCTGGAAGATGCCCTGGCCCAGCAGCGCAGCGACCGCTCCATCCCCCTGGGCGAGCTGCTGGTGCGCAAGGGCATCGTGACCCGCCAGCAGCTGCAGTCGGCACTGGCCCGCAAGATGGGCTACCCGCTGGTGGATCTGGAGCGCTTCCCGGTCGAGCCCGACGCTGTGCGCAAGCTGCCCTTCTCGGTGGCTCGCCGCCTGGAGGTCCTGCCCCTGGTATTGCGCGACGGGCGCTTGATCGTCGCCATGGAGGACCCTACCCGGCGTGACGCCCTGGACGAGATCGAGTTCGTCACCCAGCTCAAGGTGGCGCCCGCGCTGACCAAGGTTGGGAGCCTGCAGTTTGCCCTGCCCAGCACCTACGACCGCTTCGGCAGCGAGAGCATCGCGCCCCGAGAGATCCCCCTGCCCGGCCTGCAGCCTGATTTCGAGTTCGACAACACCGACAAGCTGATCGAAAGCCTGGAGCGCGAGGTCCAGGAACGCGGCAACCGGGAGGACGAGCCGCAGATCGAGCAGTCGGACAACTCCCTGGTGCGCCTGATCAACACCATGATCATCGAGGCCAGCCAGCAGGGTGTCTCCGACATCCACATCGAAACCCATCCCGGCCGCGAGAAGCTCAAGATCCGCTTTCGCCGCGACGGCCTGCTGCAGCCCTACCTGGAGCTGCCCCACACCTATCGCAACGCCCTGATCGCCCGCATCAAGATCATGTGCGACCTGGACATTTCCGAGCGGCGCAAACCCCAGGACGGCAAGATCAACTTCGCCCGTTTCTCGCCCCAGCACCGCATCGAGTTGCGCGTGGCCACCATCCCGACCAACAACGGCCTGGAGGACGTGGTGATGCGCCTGCTGTCCTCGGCCCGGCCCATCCCCATGGAAAAGCTGGGGCTCTCGCCCGAGAACATGAGCCGGCTGACGACAGCCATCGAGCGGCCCTACGGCATGGTGCTGTGCGTCGGCCCCACGGGCTCGGGCAAGACCACCACGCTGCATTCGGTGCTCTCGCGCATCAACACGCCGCAGCGCAAGATCTGGACCGCAGAGGACCCGGTCGAGATCACCCAGTCCGGACTGCGGCAGGTGCAGGTGAACCCCAAGATCGACTGGACCTTCGCCAAGGCCTTGCGCGCCTTCCTGCGGGCCGACCCGGACGTGATCATGGTGGGCGAGATCCGCGACGAGGAAACGGCCCAGATCGCCGTCGAAGCCTCGCTGACCGGCCATCTCGTGCTCTCCACACTGCATACCAACAGCGCGCCCGAGACCATCACGCGACTGCTGGACATGGGCATGGACCCCTTCAATTTCGCCGATTCACTGCTGGCCGTGCTGGCGCAGCGCCTGGTGCGGCGCCTGTGTCCGCACTGCCTCAAGAGTTCCGCCCTGCCCGCGGCCGATCTGGAGGAGCTTCTGGAGGACTACCTGCACGGCTTCGCACCAGACATTCGCCCCGGCCGTGACGAGATCCTCACCCAGTGGCGTCAGCTTCATGGCACCCAGGGCCAGCTGATGCACCATCACAGCGCGGGCTGCCCCCAGTGCGAGAACACCGGGTTCAAGGGTCGGGCCGGACTGCACGAGCTGCTGAGCGTCTCGCGCGAGATCCGCCGCCTGATCCAGACCGGCAGCCGCGCCGAGGACATCCAGACCCAGGCCATGAAGGAAGGAATGCGCACCCTGCGCCAGGACGGCATCGTCAAGGTGCTGCAGGGCGTCACCACACTGGCTGAGGTCCGCGCCACCAGCAACGCATGAATCCGATGGACAGCCCCAGCACCGCCTCCGCCCCCGATACCGAACGCAACAGCGGCCGCCCTCAGAAGCTGCGCCTGGGTGACGTGTTGGTCCAGCAGGAACTCATCACCCAGGAGCAGTTGCAGCAGGCGCTGGAGATGCAGCGCAGTTCCGGCAAGAAGCTGGGGCGCCTGCTGATCGACGCCGGCCTGATCACCGAAGAAGCCTTGGCCCATGTGCTGGCACGGCAGTTGCGCATCCCCTTCGTCAACCTCAAGACCTTCCCGCTCAGGACCGAGCTGGTGCGCCTGCTGCCCGAGACCCCGGCGCGCCGTTTCCGGGCCCTGGTACTGGAAGAGCGCAACGACACCCTGCTGGTGGCCCTGGCCGACCCCCTGGACCTCTTCGCCTACGACGAGCTTTCGCGCCTGCTGAAGCGCCGCATTGCCATGGCCGTCGTGGCGGAGAGCCAGCTGCCTGCCGCCTTCGACCGGCACTACCGGCGCAGCGAAGAGATCTCCGGCCTGGCCAAGGCGCTGGAAAAGGACATCGGCGACGCCGTGGACTTTGGCGCCCTGCAGGCCAGCGTGGGCCAGGAGGGCGCGCCAGTGGTGCGCCTGCTGCAGTCCGTTTTCGAGGATGCCAGCCAGGCCGGTGCCTCCGACGTACACATCGAGCCCCAGGAGACCGAGCTGCTGATCCGCACCCGCATCGACGGCCAGTTGCAGATCCAGACCCAGGCCGACAAGCGCATCGCGCCTGCCCTGGCCCAGCGCCTGAAGCTGATGGCCGCCCTGGACATCTCCGAGAAGCGCCTTCCCCAGGACGGCCGCTTCACCTTGCGCCTGCGGGACAAGACCATCGACGTGCGCCTCTCCACCCTGCCCGGCCAGTATGGCGAATCGGTGGTGATGCGCCTGCTGGGACAGGGCAATGCCGTTCGCCGCCTGCACCAGCTGGACATGCCTGAGGACATGCTGACCCGCTTCCGCGAGATCCTCTCGCAGCAGGCCGGCATGGTGCTGGTCACCGGCCCCACGGGCTCAGGCAAGACGACCACGCTCTACGCCGCCCTGGCCGAGCTGGACGCCGAGAAGAGCAAGATCATCACCGTGGAAGACCCGGTCGAGTACCGGCTCCCCGGGCTCACCCAGGTTCAGGTGAACGACAAGATCGAGCTGGATTTCGCCCGCGTGCTGCGTGCCTGCCTGCGCCAGGACCCGGACGTGATCCTGGTCGGCGAAATGCGGGATGCCGAGACCGTGGAGATCGGCCTGCGAGCCGCCATCACCGGGCACATGGTGCTGTCCACCCTGCATACCCGAGACAGCCTGAGCACGCCCTTCCGACTGCTGGACATGGGCGCCCCGCCCTTCATGGTGGCCAGCTCACTGCAGGCCGTCTTCGCCCAGCGCCTGCTGCGCGCGGTTTGCACACAATGCGCCGAGCCGCATGTGCCCAATGCCCAGGAGCGCGCCTGGCTGGAGGCCGTGGCCGGCAGCCAGGCCGACGCGGTGCGCAGCGTTCGGGGCCATGGCTGCTCGCATTGCAACGGCACGGGCTACCTGGGTCGAAAGGGCATCTACGAGATGCTGGAGATGAACGCTGAGATGGCGCTTGCCGTGCAGCGTGGCGACGCCGGCGCTTTCATGGCCGCGGCCCGCGAGGCGCTGCGGGGCAAGACGCTGGCGGATCGCAGCCTGGCCCTGGTCAAGGCAGGCAAGACCACCTTGGCCGAGGCCATGCGCATCGGCTTTGACCAGGGCGACTGATCATGAAGAGCTTTGCCTGGCGGGGGCGCAACGGCCGCGGCGAGCTGGTCCAGGGCCAGACCGACGCCGACAGCAGCGACGCCGTAGCCGCCCAGCTCATGGCTGGCGGCGTGGTCCCCGTGCTCATTGAGGCCAGCGCACAAAAGAGCATGTCGGACAACAGCCCCTCGTGGTGGGAGCAGTTGCGGCGCGCGCCGGTCAGCATGGAAGACTGCCTGATCCTCACCCGCCAGCTCTATACCCTGCAGAAGGCTGGCGTGCCCATTCTGCGCTCCCTGGCCGGCCTGCAGGCCTCCACCGCCCAGGCCAGCCTGATCACGCTGCTGCAGGACCTGCGTGCCAGCCTGGACCAGGGGCGAGAGCTTTCCACGGCCATGGCCCGCCACCCCGGCATCTTCAACTCCTTCTACGTCGCGATGATGCAAATCGGCGAGATGACCGGCCGCATGCCGGACGTCCTGCTGCGCCTGGCCCAGCACCTGGAGTTCGAGCTGGACACACGGGCACGCATCAAGCAGGCCCTGCGCTATCCGGTCATGGTGCTGGCGGCCATCACCATCGCCATCGTGGTGCTCAACATCTTCGTGCTGCCCACCTTTGCCACGGTCTTCGCCGGCTTCAAGGCCGAACTCCCTCTGATGACCCGTGTGCTGCTGGGGTTCTCGGCCTGGATGGTGCGCTGGTGGCCGCTGCTCCTGGCCGGCGCGGTGGGTCTCATGCTACTGGTCCGGGCTTGGCTGGCGACCGAGGAGGGCCGCTACCGCTGGGACCGCATCAAGCTGCGACTGCCCATTGCAGGCCCTATCGTGCTCAAGGCCACACTGGCCCGCTTTGCCCGCAGCTTTGCGCTCGCCACCAAGAGCGGCGTGCCCATCAGCCAGGCCATGGGCGTGGTTGCCCAGACCGTGGACAACGCCTTCATCGCCAGCCGTGTGGAACAAATGCGCAATGGTGTGGAGCGCGGCGAGAGCATCTCCCGCTGCGCCACCGCCGCCGGCGTGTTCACCCCCATCGTGCTGCAGATGATCGCCGTGGGCGAGGAAACCGGCGAGCTGGACCAGCTGCTGCTGGAGATCGCCGAGATGTACGAGCGGGAGACCGACTACGCGATCAAAGGCCTGTCCTCCGCCATCGAACCGCTGCTGTTGCTGGTCATTGGCGTGATGGTCTTCGTGCTGGCATTGGGCGTCTTCATGCCCCTGTGGAGCCTGGGCCAGGCGGCCATGGGACGCAGCTGAGGACCTGCCGAGCCGGCTCGCCTGCCTAGGGGCCGGAGCCCTGTCGACAACGCTGCACCGAGGACGCCCAGCCGACGAGGCCCGCGGATAAAAGGCCTGGCCCTGGCCGCATGCGCCCATCGAGTGGTCAGGCGCCGCGTTTCATGTCCCGCAGCTGGAGTTTGTAGAACAACTTCTCGGCAACAGTGATCAACATGAATGGCAGGGCCCCAGCCAGGTTTTCATTGCCCTTGAATTTCCAGGCGATCGGCAGGCAGGCCGCATACACCAGCAGCAGCCACCAGGAGTAGCGCTTGTGCGGGAGTCCGGCGGCCTCGGTCGGACTGAAGAGCCCACCATCCTGGCTGAGCAGCCAGATGAAGCCGATCAGCAGGATGGTCACAAACATCCCGACCTCTCCCAGATAGAGGAAAAAGGCGCTGAGCCGGTCAAATGGGGATAGCAGCAGCGAGGCTGCGAAGACGAAAAACACATTCGTCGCAAAGAAGAGCGGCGAATAGGAGACGCGCAAGACCCGCAGCAGGAGCAATGCGGTCAAGGCACAGCCACCTGCCACCAGGATTCGCTGCGTCATGTCCAGGTCCAGTGCCCGGATGGCGACGAATACCAGCAGGGGCACAATCTCAAGGAGAAAAAGAAATCGCGACAGTTTGCGCATGAGTCACCGCCTTCAATAGCTCCATGGGCGTAAGCTTCATGAACGACTGCAACAGTCCGACATGCGGGGAAGCCCACTCAGGATGCGAAGCATTATTCCGCGGCATGAATGGGGCTTATACGAATCCCCACTGTTCTTCCGGACGGCTTGCCAGGCTGAATATTTCAAATCCGCGGCCTGCAGATTTCTGCATATCGGGCTGGCAGGCGTGCCCCTATGCAGCCGGACGCCTCGCCAGCAGAGCTGCGGGCATCGAGGTGAAAAGGCGTCAATCCGGCTTTGTGCGTCGAGCAAGTTTGAGCCAGATCGAAACTTTTCATTGATAGGGCAACAGCTTGAGACAGTTCGTGAAGGAAGTCCTTCACCCTGAAGGCCAAATCCCGATACCGTTGTCCCACATCCGGTCTAGGAGTGGAGGCGTGGGCCGTCACGCCGGATGCCAGGCAGTGCCTGAACTACGGAGTGTGCGCATGAGCAAGAACAATCAAGCTGGTTTCACCCTGATCGAACTGGTGATGGTGATCGTGATCCTGGGGGCGCTCGCCGCAGTTGCCCTGCCCAAGTTCGTGGACTTCGGCTCTGACGCCAAGAGCGCTGCCGTGCAGGGCGTGGCCGGCGCGCTGAGCTCGGCCTCCGCCATCAATTACGCACAGCGCAAGGCCAAGGGCACCAGCTTTGGCACCGCCGTGTCGGACTGCCAGCACATCAAGACGCAGCTGCAGGCCGGTGACCTGCCCTCGGGCTACACCATCACCAGTGCCGCCGTTGCCGCCGACGCCACCAAGACGGACTGCGTGGTCACCGGCCCGAGCGGCGCGGCTTCCGCCAACTTCACCGTGACCGGCATCCTCTGATGGCCACTGGAGCCCGCCTGCTCAAGCATGCGGGCTTCACCCTGGTCGAACTGATCATCACGCTGGTGCTGGTCGGTGCGCTGGCGGTCTACGCCGCACCGAAGTTCTCGGACATCGACAGCTGGCGCTTGCGGGCCTACGGCGATGATCTGCAGTCGCGCTGCCAGGCCATGCAGCGCATGGCCGTCAACCAGCGCCGCAGCATCGTCGTCACTTTCAGCGCCACCGGCGCCAGCTTTGCCTATGGTGACGGCAGCAGCCTCGGCTCCCTGAACTGCCCCGCAGGCAACAGCCCCTGCCTCAGCCTGGCGTCCCCTGTGACGGCCAACTTCTACGCCACCAGCACCGGGCTCACCAGCACGTCCAGCGGCGGCGCCCTGGACCTCACCGTGAGCCGGGGCGGCTACAGCAAAAGCTACCGCATTGAAAACGAAACGGGCCTCTTTCACGCGCTTCCTTGAGGCGCCACGACCGTCCCGTCTGCACTAGCATGCCGGCCATGCAAGACCACGCCGCCTTCACGTCCCCGCCCCGAAACCAAACGGGCCTGACGCTGATCGAACTGCTGATGTTCATCATGGTGATCGGGCTGGCCCTGGCGGGCGTGCTGCAGGTGTTTGCCCTGGCCACCAAGTCCAGCGCCGACCCGCAGGCCCAGCGCCAGGCACTGGCCATCGCCGAGTCGCTGTTGCAGGAAGTGCAGCTGCAGCCCTTCACCTTCTGCGACCCCGACGACGCCAACATCTCCACGGCCACCAGCGCCACTGTTGGCGCCGGCAGCACGAACTGCACCACCGCCAGCGAGAGTGCGATGGGGCCCGAAGCCGGCGAAGCCCGCACCGTCGCCCCGCAATTCGACAACGTCAATGACTACCACGGCTTCAGCATGACGGGCATCGTTGACATCACCGGCACGGCAGTCTCAGGCCTGGACAGTTACAGCGCCAGCGTGACAGTGGCGCCGGCTGCCCTCGGCACGGTGGCGGCGGGTGATGCCCTGCGCATCACCGTGCAAGTCAATGGTCCCAACGGGACTGCCGTCACCCTGCAGGGCTATCGCACCCGCCATGCGCCCAATGCGAGCTGAACCTGCCCACCATGCCCGCCAGCGAGGCTTCACGCTGATCGAGGCCATCATGGTGATCGTGGTGATGGGCGGCATCATCGCTGGCGTGTCCATCTTCATGGTGCCGGCCGTCCAGGGCTATCTGGACAGCGCGGCCCGGGCCGACCTGGCCGCCCGCACCGACCTCGCGCTGCGGCGCATGGCCCGCGACCTGGCTGAGTCCCTGCCCAACAGCGTGCGCATCAGCACGACGGCCAGCAGCGCGACGCTGGAACTGGTGCCCACCACAGGCGCAGCCCGCTACCAGACCGAAGGCGTTGGCGCCCTGGTGTTCGGCGCACCCGCCAACAGCTTCCAGCTCGTGGGTCCGGGACTGTCCATGACGGCCAACCAGAACCTGGTCTGGTACAACCTCGGCCCCAACGTGCCGGATGCCGATGCCTACGCCGCGGTCAGCAGCAGCAGCAACCGCCGCATCGCCAGCAATGCCGCCGGTACCGCCACGGCCATCACCCTGGCCAGCAACCCAGGTCTTCCGGTGAGCCTGATGGCGCCCCCCTTCCGTGTCTACGCGGTCAGCCCGCCCGTCACCTACCGCTGCGACCTCTCCGCCGGCACCCTGACTCGCTACAGCGGCTACGGCTTCCAGCCTGCCCAGCCCGACCCGCCCAACGCTGGCAGCAGTGCCCTGCTGGCCAAGGGCGTCACGGCATGCAGCTTCGTCTACGAAGGCGCTGCCGTGGCCTACCGTGCCGGTACGGTCAACCTGCGCCTGACGCTCAGGGCAGACACCATGCTGGGCTCCGAGACCGTTCAGCTCTTCCGTGCCGTGCACGTGGAGAATCTGCCATGAAGCAAGTGCGGCACGCCGGCTTCACCATGGCCTCACTGCTCTTCATCCTGGTCGTTCTGGGCGCACTTGGCGCTGCCATGGCCCTGTTCACCCAGCGGCAGCACATGAGTTCGGCCGCAGAGCTGGCGGCCGCCCGTGCCTACCAGGCTGCCATTGCCGGGCTGGAATGGGGCAGCTTCCAGGTCTTGCGCAATCCCCTGCCCCCGGCCGCGGCGCCTGACTGCTTCAGCGCCAGCAACATCACCTTCCCGCTGGCCACGGACAGCGCGCTCTCGGACTTCACCGTCACCGTGTCCTGCATCCGCACGCCGAACAGCGGCAGCGTCAGCGATGGCGCCACCGCCCTGGTCTTCTATGACCTGACCGCCACGGCCTGCAACCAGCCGGTGGCGGGTGCCTGCCCAGCCGGAGCGGCGCCGCCAGCAACTTATGTGGAACGCAGTCTCAGCAAGCGGGTGGCACGATGAATCCAAGCAGGCTGCTGTCGCCGGCCTTTCTTCTGACACTGGTGCTGGTCCTGGCCATGTTTCTCGCCCAGCCGGTGCAAGCGCAGTGCGGCCCCATCCCGACCGACAACGCCCTGACCGCGGGCAGTGGCGGTTCGCTGAGCTTGCCCGGCGACTTCCTCGTGAACGGCCTGAGCCCCAGCGGCAGCGGGCCCAATCTGCCCACGACGGGCGTGCGTAACAACAACGCCACGACCTTCCCGCCCCTGGTGCCGTCCAGCTTTCCCAGCTTCAGCAGCAGCACCACCAGCAGCAGCAGCCCGCTGGCGGCTGGCACCTACAGCACGGTGAACGCCAGTGGCAGCTTCTCGACCACAGGCGGCACCTACTACATCGTCAATTTCAACGTCGCCTCTGGTAGCACCATCACCCTGGGTGCGGGCACCTACTACGTCTACAACTGGACCATAGGCAACAACGTCAGCGTGGTCCTCTCCGGTGCCGTCAAGATCTACATGGGGAACTACCTGTCGGTCGGCAACAGCTTCCTCTTCAACGCCGCCGGCCCCACGGCCAACGGACTGATCGAGCTTGGCAGCAATGCCGATGCCGGTTTTGGCAACTACAACACCTTCCGCGGCGTGATTTACGGCACCAGCGGCAACAGCATCATCATGGGCAATAACGCCACGCTGACCGGCCTGATCGCCATCAAGGGTTCCTTGAGCTTCGCGGGGGGCTCCAGCATCACCCTGAGCGCAGCCGACCAGACGGCCATCGGAGACCTCAGTACCTGCGACCCCACCAGCCTGGGCCTGGTGGCCGACTACCACTTCGACGAATGCAGCTACAACGGCAGCGCCGGCGAAGCCCGCGACAGCCGCGGCAGCTACCACGCCACCTCCTCGGGCGCCAGGCCCAGCACCGCCGCGGGCGGTGTGGTGGGCCGCTATCTCAACACCAACGCGCTCAACACCTACCTCACAACAGGCAGCAAGGTCCCGCTGTCCGGGGCCTACACCATCTCGACCTGGTACCTCACGCCCTTCGCGATCGACAACACCAACAACATCCATTCGCTGGCCGCACTGGAGCCAGTCAGTGGCAACTGCATCGGCGACTTCCTGTACACCCGCGACAACGACGCCTACCGCTGGCGGGTCTACACCAACGCCAGCGGACCCAGCATAGGCTCGCAGGTACTCAACCTCGCCAGCGGCTGGCATCACATCGCCCTGGTGGGCAGCGGCAGCAACACCCTGCTCTACCTGGATGGCAGCTATCGCGAAACCCTGGGGCAGCGCATCAACAGCGCCAGCAGCAGCTATGGCCTGCGCTACATCGGCAGCTCCTGCGACAGCCTCGCCCAGCAGGCTTTCCGCGCGCCGCTGGATGAGTTCATGGTGTTCAACACCGCCCTGAGCGCCAGCGACATCAGCACCCTCTATACCTATCAGCGCGCCGGCAAGAACTGGGACGGCACCGCACGCAACCTCAACAGCTGCGTGCCCGCCGCGGCCAGCTTCGTGATCAGCGGGACGGGGTCCGCCTCCACCTGCACGCCCCAGCAGCTCACCATCACGGTGAAGGACGCCAGCGGCAACACCATCACCGGCTACACCGGCACCATCACCCTGCGCAGCTCCAGCGGCATGGGAACCTGGGCCAAGGGCAGCAGCCCCACGCCCGGTGGCAACCTCACAGCCGGGGCCAACAACGGCCAGGCCAGCTACACCTTCGTCAGCGGTGACGCTGGCGTTGCCAAGTTCACGCTGAGCCACAGCGCAGCCCGGGACTTGACCGTACTCGTGACCGACACCGGCAACCTGGCCAATACCAGCTCAGCCACCATCCAGTTTCGCGACAACGCCTTTGTCTGGTCCGAAGATCTCTTCAACAAAGTCAGCGGAAGCTGGCTGGCCGTCGCGGGTCGCAGCCATGACATGAAGCTGACGCTGTGGAAGAAGGACCCGACGACGGGCACCTGCAGCGTTGCCAACGACTACACCGGCAACCGAAACCTCAAGCTCTGGCGCACGGACAGCGGCGGCCCCTGGACGGCACCTTCCGTGGCCAGCCCGGCGCTGAGCATCCCCGCCGCCAAGCCCGGCAGCAGCAACATCACGCTGAGCTTCAGCGCTGGCGTCAGCAGCTTCAACCTCGGCACCACCGATGTCGGCCAGTACGCCCTCAGCGTGGCCGACGAAACCGGTACCTATGCCAGCAATGCCATCAGCGGAACCGCCAGCCCGCTGACGGTGCGGCCCTTCGCCATCGTGATCAGCGGGATCAAGATGGGCAGCACGAACAACCCCAACGGCAGCGCCGCCACCGAAGCCGTCTTCGGTGCGGCCGGTGCCGATTTCAGTGCCACGGTAGCGGCCTATCGCTGGAGCAGCACAGCGGACACGCTCGAGCCGGGCGATGCCACAGGCGCGACACTCAACGATGGCGTGCCAGATGCCACTGCCAGCTTTGCGGCCATCACGGCCGGAGGCATCGCCCCGGGCTTCGCCGCCACGGTGACCCTGCAGGCTGCCAGCGGCAGCCCTGCGCTGGGCAGTCTCAACAACGGCTCGATTGCCGTCACCGGAGGGACCAAGACGGTCAACAACCTTCAGTACACCGAGGTAGGCGGCTTCCAGTTCGAGAAGAACAATGTGCTCAGCAACTACCTCGGCACGGTGAGCATGGGCGGCTATTTCTTCAATGCCGCAGGTGGGCAGAACACCACGGTGGGCCGCTTCATCCCTGCCAGCTTTGCCGTCTCCAACGGCAAGGTGGACCACCGCAGCACGGCGGCCTGCTCGCCAACGTCCAGCTTCAGCTACCTCGGCGAGAACTTTCAGCTGACGTTCGACCTCGAGGCCCGCAACGCGCTCGGGGGCAAGACCCTCAACTACACAGGCGACTACGCCAAGCTGAACCTGGCGGCGCCCGCGAACCTCGGGCCGGCCGGCATTGCGGGCAGCACCCTTTTCAGGACGGGCGACCGGCTGACTGCGGTCAGCAGCAGCGGGACCTGGGCCAGCGGCAAGGCCGAGGCCGTCACCCTGGTCCTGAACGCCGCGCGCGCCACCGGCGCTGGCGGCGCCAGCAGCCCCGACGGCCCCTTCACCGCGAGCTTCGGCATCCTGCCCTCTGACGGCGAGGTGAGCGGCGTGAATCTGCCCGATCTGGACACCGACTTCCCCGCGAACGGCAAGGACCGCGGCTTGGTCGCGACAGTCGCCCTGCGCTATGGTCGCCTGCGCCTGCAAAATGCAATAGGCTCCCAGCATCGCACGCTGAGCCTGCCCTTGCAGGCCCAGTTCTGGGACGGCAGCGTGTACCAGCTCAATACCCTGGACAGCTGCACCCGGATCACCAGCAGCCAGATCAGCTTCGGGAACTATCGCAAGACCATGACCAGCACTGACGCCAGCGTGCTCAACAGCCCCATCACCCTCAGCCAGGGCCGGGCCTTGATCACGCTGGCCAAGCCGGGCACCAACCGCAGCGGCAGCTACGACCTGGCCTTGGCCCTGGGCAGCTCCGCGACGGACGCCAGTTGCCTCTCCTGGACCCCTTCGCCTGCCGCCAGCAGCGGCGCCAACCTGAGCCACCTGCGCTGGCCCTGGTGCGGCACGGCGGCGGACAAGGACCCCAGCGCCCGGGCGAGCTTCGGGCTCTACACGGGCACCGACTCCATCATCTACCAGCGGGAGAACTGAGTTGATCCGCACACAGCGCCTCCTGCCCGGAGGCAGCCCATGAAGGCCCTGCTCCAGAAGCTGGGCAGCCCCTGGCGCAAGGCCCTGGGCCAGGGCGGAGTGCTGGCCCTGCGTGCCTCGGCTGACCGATTCAACTGGGTCGAGCTTGCGCCAGGCAAGACCTGGCCCCGCGAGGTGCTCGGCCTGGGCGAGTTGAGACGCGACAACGAGGACGAGTCGCAATGGCTGCAAAAGCTTGTCGGGCTGGGCCTGAGCGGCAGCCAGGTGATCGCGCTGCTGGAGCTGGATGACTACGCTGTCTACAAGCTTCCCGCCCCCAATGTGCCGTCCGACGAGCTGAAGGCGGCCGCCCGCTGGCAGCTCAAGGAGTTGGTCGAGGGCAAGCTGGACCAGCTCACCATTGACGTGCTGCAGGCTGGCGACGACACCCGCAGCCACAAGGAAATGCTGGTCTTCGCCGCGCGCAATGCGGCCATCCAGCGCGTCTGCCAGGCCGGCACGGCCAGCGCCGGCCAGACGCAGGTGGTGGACGTCTGGGAAACCGCGCAGCGCAATCTCCAGTCGGCCCACGCCGCCATGGACGGCCTGGCCGACAAAGCCACCGCCGCCCTACAGCTCCTGCCCGGCCAATGCCTGCTGACCATTTCATCAGGCGGTGAGCTGTTCTACACCCGGCGGCTGGACGCCGACGACCGCCTCTTCGAGCGAGCCACCAGCACCGCCAGGGAGGCCGTGCGCGAAGAGGTGCCCCTGGGTTTCGAGTACATGCCGGGCGACGAACTCAGCTTTGGCGGCACGGAGTCCGAGGAATCCAGCCTCATCATCGAGCTGCAGCGGTCCATCGACGTCTGGGAGCGTTCCTGGCCCGGTCTGCCCCTGAGCCGACTCTACGTGCTCAGTGCCGACCATGCCGAGGCGGTGGCCCGATTGCTGCAGAAGGAGCTGGGCCTGCGCACCCTGGCGCTGCTGCCGGAGCAGCTGTTCAAGGGCGAGGCCCTGGCCCAGGGCCTGCCTGCGGCCTGCCTGCCCCTGCTGGGTGCCGCACTGCGCGACGAAACGGCCCGCCCCTAGACCGCCATGGCACAACAGATCAACCTCCTCACCCCCATCCTGCTGAAGCCCAGGCGGCATTTCACGGCGATGGCCGTGGTGCAGTCGCTGGGGCTCATCCTGGTGGGCAGCCTGCTGCTGGCCGGCTGGATCCATGGCCGGGCCGACCAGCGGCGCGCCGAGTTCCAGCAGCGTCTGCAGGCGCTCCAGTCCGAGCAGCAGGCGCTCAGCCGCAGCCTGGCCAATCTGCCGGCAGCCACCGACCTGAAGGCCATCGAATCGCAGATCGCCGTGCTGAGGCAGCAGCGGCAGGCGCAGGGCGAGCTGCTGCAGTCGCTCAAGAGCGGCCATCAGGTGGCGGGCGAACGGCATAGCGACTTCCTGGCCCTGGTCGCCAGCACCGTGCCGGCCAGCGTCTGGCTGCAGGGCCTGCGCTGGCAGTCCGGCCAGTTGGAACTCAGCGGCGGTACGCTGGACCCTGCGGCCCTGCGCAACTGGCTGGCCCAGCTGCAGACGCAAGCCCTGCTCCACAAGGTCGCCATGGCCGAGCTGAAGCTGGAAATGGTTGCTTCGAACCCATCGAATGCTGCAGCCCCGGACGCCGGCACGCTGGCCTCTCGCCTGCAGCTGCCATCGGGGCCTGGTGGGTTCACCCAAGCGGTCTGGGCCTTCCAGGTCCGCGGCACCAACCCGGCCCAGCAGACTGCCGCAGCCGCAGGGGGCCAGCCGTGAGCGCACAAGACATGCTGCAGACCTGGCACAAGCGCTGGAGCCGCACGGCCGACCGCATCGATGCGCTGAGCCTGCGCGAGCGGGTCTTCCTCTTCCTTTGCCTGGCCATGGTCCTGGTGCTGGGTATCGACACCCTCTTGCTGGACCCCATGATGCGCGAGCAGCGCGAACAGCAGGGCCAGGTGCAACGCCAGGAGCAGGACCTGAAACGCCTGCGCGAACAGATCACCCAGCTCAATGCCCTGAGCCAAGGCGACTCCGAACTCGCCCGCAAGCGCCGCGAGCTGTCCGAGCTGACGGAGGGCCTGCAGGCCCAGACCCAGGAGTTGGACCGTCTGCGCCAGGGAGGCGGCGCCCTGCCCCAGCTGCCTCAGCTCCTGGGCAGCCTGCTCCAGAAGCATGAGCGCCTGCAGCTCACGCGACTGGACAGCAGCGCACGCCCCGCCGCCGAGATGAGCGGACGCCTGGTCGCGCCACAAGGCCTGCGCTGGCAGGCCGTGGACCTGGAGATGCGGGGCGACTACCTCGAGCTGATGCGCTATCTGGCCACGCTGGAACAGGCCCTGCCTGAACTGCGCTGGGGCCCGCTGCAGATCCAGGGCGAGGCCCAGGACCGCGGCCACCGCATGAGTGTGCAGATGTATGTACTGAGGCCACAGCCATGACGCCAAGCATCCCCTCTTGCCAGCCAAGGCCGCAGCAGGCAAGCCAGCTGAGCACCCTGCTGAGCCTGCTGTTGCTTCATGCGGGCATGGCCAGTGCCCAGCCAACACTGCGCGATCCCATGCAGATGCCCGCTGCCCTGCGCCCGGCCGCCGCAGCGGGGGGCAGTTCCCCTGCCGCTGCGCTGCCGCAGAGCGCGCAGGTGCTGATCGCCGATGGCAAGGCCTATGCCCTGATTGGCAGCCGCCGCTACGCGCAAGGCAGCCGCATTGGCAGCGGCGCCGAGGCCCTGACCGTGGAACGCGTCACTGAGCATGGCGTCTGGCTGCGCAGCCGCAACGGGCTGCATGCCCTGCCCATGGTCAGCGGCGTGAGCAAGAAGCCCAGCCCCGAATCCGGTTCGCCCGACAAGTCTCAAGAGAAAAGGGATCGCCCATGAAACGCCCCGCCCAGTCCGCCCCCCGGCCCGCTTCGCGCCGGGGCCCGCAGCGCCTAGGCAACACCACACTGCTGCTGGGCCTGGGCCTGCTGAGCGCCTGCGCCGAGAAGCCCCTGCAACTGGCACAACCTGTGGCCGCCCTGCGCGCCGAACTGGACGCCGCCCGTGCACGCGCCACTCAGGCCGAGGCGCAAGCCGCGGCCGCCGCCGCCAGCGCGCCAGCCTCTACCCCGCCTGCGCTGGCGGCCGCAGCGGCTGAGCCGCGTTTCGACCTCATCGTCAATGGCGCGCAAGCTCGTGATGTCTATCTCTCCCTGGTGGCCGATACCCGTTACAGCATGATCGTCCACCCCGGCGTCAGCGGACAGCTGTCGCTGACGCTCAAGGGCATCACCCTGCGGGAGGCCCTGGAGTCGCTGCGCGATGTGTACGGCTACGACTTCCGTATCGACGGCCGCCGGGTCACGGTCTACCCCGCCGCCATGCAGACCCGGATCTTCAGCATCAACTATCTGCCCGGCCAGCGTCTGGGCCGCAGTGAGTTGCGCGTCAGCACGGGCGCGCGCATGAGCAGCAGCCAGAGCGGCAACACCACCACCGGCACGAGCACCGGCACGACTCAGGACAACGCTGGCTCCGGCACGGCGCAGCAGTCAGAGAGCAGCCGCGTCAGCACCTCCACCAAAGCAGACTTCTGGGCCGAGCTGCAGGAGTCCCTGCAGGCGCTGGTGGGCGGTGGCGAAGGCCGCAGCGTGATCGCCAGCCCACAGGCCAGCACCATTGCCGTGCGCGCCATGCCTGAGGAACTGCGAGCGGTGGAGGGCTTTCTCAAGGCCACGCGCATGGCGGTCGAGCGCCAGGTGATGCTGGAAGCCAAGATCGTCGAGGTGGAGCTGCGCGAGGGCTACCAGAGTGGCGTGGACTGGTCCATCCTGCGCTCCCGCACCATGGCAGGCCAGACCAGTGTCAACCCGGCCACGCCGACAACGCCAGGCGCCATCATCAACCCGCTGGTCGCGAACAATGCGGGCCTCCCCATCCTGTCCACGGGCAACCAGGCGCCCGCCTGGCCCGACCTCATCCCCCTGCCCTCGGCAGGCGGTGGCGCCTTCGGGCTGGCGCTCACACGCGGCAGCTTCCAGGGCCTGATCAGCTTCCTGGAGAGCCATGGGGACACCCAGATCCTGTCCAGCCCGCGCGTAGCGACCCTGAACAACCAGAAGGCGGTGCTCAAGGTGGGCTCGGACGACTACTTCGTCACCGGCATCAACAGCGGCAGCACCAACACCAACACCACGACCAACAACACCACTGGCGTGGTCATGCCCACCCTCATCCTCACGCCCTTCTTCTCGGGCATCGCACTGGACGTCACACCCCAGATCGACGAGGGCGACATGATCACCTTGCATGTGCACCCCTCCGTCACCAACGTGACAGAGCGCACCAAGCAGGTGGACCTCGGTGCGGCAGGCAACTACCGACTGCCCCTGGCCTCAAGCAGCGTGAACGAGACCGACACCGTGGTGCGGGTGCCCGATGGCGCCATCGTTGCCATCGGCGGTCTGATGCAGCAGGAGACCAGCCGGCGCGGCTCCGGCCTGCCCGGCGCGGATCAGACGCCGCTCACCGCCACCCTGCTGGGCAACCGCGCCAATAGCGGCCGCAAGCGCGAGCTGGTGGTGCTGATCAAGTCAACCATCATCCGCAGCGCCCAGGACTGGGAGCAGGAAACCTCACGCAGTGCCCAACGCCTGGAAGACGCGGACGCCAAGGGTCGCAAGGTCATCCGCGTCGGCCAGCCCTGAGCGACGCCGGGCCAGTCTCCACACGATCGCCCAGCGCACAGGCGTACGTCCGAGCTGTCCCTGCTTGGTGGGCCAAGGCCAGGCCCGCCTACCAGAGTTTCCCGCTTGTCAGCCACCGGGGCTTCCGTGATAGTCGGCCCGTGATGAAAGTCAGGGGGAACGACATTGTCGACAGCATTTGTGTCCCAGACCCCGGCGGGTGCCGGAGTACCCAGCGCCTCCATGCTGGCCGCGCAGCAATTGCATCAGCAGGCCATCCAGCACTCGCATGAGCGCAGCCAGGCCTTCGGGCTTCAGCCCACGCAAGCCCCGGACCTGCACCGGCTGAGCGATTCGGCGCTGCAGGAGGTGCAGCATCGCAATGCGCGCCTGTGCACCCAGGCCTTGCCGGTCATGGAGATGCTCTACGAGCAGTTGGCACACGCCCAGAGCATGGTCGTGCTCAGCGATGCCAGCGGCACCGTGCTGCATGCGCTGGGCGACCCCAGCTTCCTGGCCCGCGCCCAGCGCGTGGCCCTCAGTCCCGGAGCCCGCTGGGCCGAGGCGGACAAGGGCACCAATGCCATCGGCACCGCCCTGATGACCGAGGCCCCCACGCTGGTGCACGGCGCTGAGCATTACCTCCGCTCCATGCACTTCCTGACCTGCTCCGCGGCGCCCATCTTCGACCACAAGGGAGCGCTGCTGGGGGTGCTGGATGTCTCGGGCGACCGCCGCTCCTACCACCCGCATACCCTCGCCCTGGCCAGCCTGGCGGCGCGACTGATCGAGTCCCAGTGGTTTGCCGACCGTTTCCGTCAGTCCCCACAGCTGCAGATGCATGGCCAGGCCGAATGCCTGGGCACGCTGCAGGAAGGCGTGCTGGCGCTTGCCGAAGACGGTCACGTGCTGGGCATCAACCGCCGCGGCCTGGACCTGCTAGGCAGTGGTACGGCCACCCTGCACCGGGAGTCCGTCCAGAGCCTCTTCGGCCTGAGCATGGACCAGCTCATGGCAGCAGCACAGCACGACCAGGCCCTGCCAGTGCAGGTTCCCACGCGCACCGAGCAGGCCCTGCACACCCTGTTCCTGAAGCTGCGATTGCCTGCCCAGCGCCTGCTGAGCTGGGCTCATCCCGGCGCCGGCCTGGCACCGGAGGGCCTGGGCGCAGGCAGCCCGCTGCCGGGCACCTACCTGGCTACCCCTGCGCCAGCCATGGGCAGCCCGCTGCTCACCCCCTCCCCCTCGCGCACAAGCCCCATGGGCCTGCAGCCCCCCCCGCTGCGCGAGACCGAAGCCCTGGCCATCCGCGACGCCATCCGGGCTGCGGGCGGCAATCTGTCCCTGGCGGCTCGCCAACTGGGCATCGGGCGCAGCACCCTGTACCGCAAGCTCCGGCAGGATGGCCTGCTGGTACCCAAGGGCTGAACAGCGGCGTCTTCCCGCGTGAGGCGGGCCTTCCGCGCAAGACCTGCCCCCGTGGGAGGCTGCTCGCCGGTGTCGAGCGAGCGCTCAGCGTGCAGGCAGCACGGCCTGCAGCGCCTGGGCCATGCGTTCGGCGGCACCACGATGCTGTGCCGCGAAGGCCTGGGCCCGCCCAGCCTGGCTGGCCAGCTCATGGGCATCAGACAGCAAGACCGCGGCCTGTGACAAGGCCTGCGTCAGGCCGCCCACGCGCAAGGCCGCGCCCGCCTGCTCGGCCAATGCCGCAGCCTCGCTGAAGTTGAAGGTGTGAGGGCCCATCAGCAGAGGGCAGCCGCAGGCTGCGGCCTCGATCAGGTTCTGTCCGCCCAAGGGCTCGAAACTGCCGCCCAGCAGGGCCAGATCAGCCAGGGCGTAGTACAGCGGCATTTCGCGCAGGGAGTCTCCCAGCCAGACATCAGCCGTCCAGGCTTCTCGCGGGGGCAGGTCTTGCCCAGTCCAGCTGCTGCGGCGGGCCAGGCTGAAGCCGGCCTCCTGCACCAGCGCTGCCACCTCGTCAAAGCGCTGCGGATGCCGGGGCACGATCAGCAACAAGGGCCGGGGCCCGCCACCGGAGCCAGGCCAGCGGCGCCACGCCTGCAGCAGCGCTGCCTCCTCGCCCTCGCGGCTGACCGCCATCAGCAGAACCGGCCGGCGGGGCTCGGGCTGAGCAGCAGCCCAGGCCCTGCCGAGTGCCAGCACCTGCGCATCAGGCTGCAGGTCGTACTTCAGGTTGCCGCAGACCTGCACCGCGCCCACCCCCGCTTCCCGCAGGCGCTGGGCGTCATCGGCGGTCTGGGCCAGGGCCAGGGCCAGACGGGCAGCGGCAGGATGCAGCAAGGCCCGCAGGCGCCGCCCCTGCCGGGCGCTCTTGGCTGAGAGCCGTGCATTGGCCAGTACCACAGGCAGATGCCGACGCGAGGCCTCGGCCATCAGGCAGGGCCAGATCTCGGTTTCCATCAGCACGCCGGCCACCGGCTGGTGGCGGTCCAGGAAACGTCGCACGGCGCCTGGCGTGTCCAGAGGCAGCCAGCGCTGGACATCACCCTCGCGCAAGAGTTCGCGTCCCGTCTCACGGCCGGTGGCGGTGGAATGGGTCAGCAGCAGGCGCAGGGCCGGATGCTGCGCGCGCAGGGCCGCGATCAGGGGCGCCGCAGCGCGCGTCTCGCCCATGGACACCGCATGCAGCCACAACGCGCCCGGCGCCGATCGCTCACCGCCGCCCAGGCGTTCGACCCAGTGCGCGCGATACAGGGGCTCGGCCCCGCCCCGCCTCCAGAGTTTCAGGAAGTACAGCGGCGTGGCCAGACGCAGCGCCGTCGCATAGGCCCAGCGGGCCAGGCGCTCGGCCCAGGCGGCAGGCAGCCGGGAAAGATCGGACGGCGTGCCCAAGCCTTCAATGGCCGGCAGCGACAGTGGCGTCGGGCTTGACGCGCTTGAGCTGCGCCAGCACCGCATGCTCGATGCGGGCCAGGGCCTCGGGCGTGTGCCCTTCGAAGCGCAGCACCAGCACCGGCGTGGTGTTGGAGGCGCGGATCAGGCCGAAGCCGTCCTCGTACTCGATGCGCAGGCCATCGATGGTGACGATCTCCTTGGCATCAGGGAACTGGGCCACCTCCTTGAGCGTGGCGACCACGCTGTGGTGCTCGCCCTCGGCACAGGGCACGTTCAGCTCGGGCGTGGCATAGCTGGTGGGCAATGCGTTCAGCACAGCGCTGGGGTCGGCGCTGCGTGACAGGATCTCCAGCATGCGGCCGGCCGTGTACATGGCATCGTCGAAGCCATACCAGCGCTCGTTGAAGAAGATGTGGCCAGAGAGCTCACCGGCCATGGGTGCGCCGGTCTCCTTCAGCTTGGCCTTGGCCAGGGAGTGGCCGGTCATCCACATCAGCGGCTTGCCGCCGTGCTCGCGGATCCAGGGGGCCAGGCGTTGCGTGCACTTGACGTCGAAGATGATCTCGGCGCCGGGATTGCGCTTCAGGATGTCGGCGGCCAGCAGCATGATCTGGCGGTCCGGCATGATCATCTGACCGTCCTTGGTGACGATGCCCAGGCGGTCGCCGTCGCCGTCGAAGGCCAGGCCCAGCTCGGCGTCGCAGGCATGGACGATGCGCTTCAGATCCTCGAGGTTCTCGGGGCGCGAGGGATCCGGGTGGTGGTTGGGGAAGTCGCCGTCGACCTTGGAGTAGATGTCGATCACCTCGCAGCCCAGGGCGCGCAGGATGGCCGGAGCGCTGGCACCGGGGATGCCGTTGCCGCTGTCCACCACCACCTTCATCGGCCGGGCCAGCTTGCAGTCGCTGACGATGCGGTGGCTGTACTCGGCGCCGATGTCCATGGTGCCGACGCGGCCCTGGCCGGTGGCGTAGTCCTCGGCCTCGATGCGGCGGCGGATGTCCTGGATCTGCTCACCGTACACGGCGGCGCCCTTGAGCACCATCTTGAAGCCGTTGTAGTCCTTGGGATTGTGGCTGCCGGTGACCTGGATGCCGGAGTTGCAGCCATGCTTGCCGCGCGTGGCGGCCACGTAGTAGAGCATGGGCGTGGTCACGGCGCCGATGTCCACCACGTCAATGCCGGTGGACTGCAGGCCGCGCACCAGCGCCGCCACAAGGCCGGGGCCCGAGAGGCGACCGTCGCGCCCCACGGCCACGGCCTTCTCGCCCAGCTTCAGGGCTTCGGTGCCAAAGGCCCGGCCCAGGTGCTCGGCCAGGGTTTCGTCCAGGGTCTGGCCCACGACGCCGCGGATGTCATAAGCCTTGAAGATGGAAGCGTGAACTTGCATGCGTATTGCCTCGGCAGCCTGGGCCGCAGGGTCCTTGTAGGTTTGTTTCAGCGCGATTGTAGGCACGGCCGAAACCGGGTTCCGTGACCTTGATGTAACCCCGCTGCAGGTCAGTCCGGCGCTGCAGTTCGGCGCTGCCGTCCGTCGATTCGCGCGGCGGCCTGCCGCCCCGTCGCAGAGGGCTTCAGAGGCCGCCACCGCCCTGCCTACACTGCGTCCATGACTTCGACCCCCGGCCAACAATGGCGCGCCGCCTTCACCGACAGCTGGCGCCTCAGGAAGACGCATGAGCATCCCTGGTGGATGGGCCAGTTGGCCTGCGTGATCACCGGCATGGCCGTGGGCGCCGCCTTCGTGCTGCTGGCGGCGCTGCTCTCGGCCAATCTCCTGAATTTCCAGTGGTGGACGCGCGGCCTTGCGATGTCCATGCAGCTGGGCGCCGTCATCGCGCTGCTGAGCTGCTGGAGCCTGCGCCTGCTGGAGCGCCTGCTGCCCGCGGAGCGTCTGGCGCGGCTGAACGAAGGCCAGGACCTGCAGAGCCTGCTGGTCTTCATCGGCATCCCCACCCTTTGCAGTGGCCTGGGCCTGTGGCTGGTCGAGGTTCTGCAGCGCTGGCGCCTGCAGGGCGTGCTGCAGTTGCTCAAGCTGCCGCACAAGGGCGCCCTGATCACCTTTCTGTTCTGCGGCGCCGGCTTCGCCTGCCTGAGCCTGTGGCGTGCACGCACGCAACTGCGCGCCCAGAAGGCCCGCAGCCAGCTCAGCGAGGCCCAGCTGCGCCTGCTGCAGGCGCAGATCGAGCCGCATTTCCTGTTCAACACCCTGGCCAATGTGCAGGGCCTGATCGACTACGACCCAGTCCAGGCCAAGCACATGCTGGACGCCTTCACCGACTACCTCCGGGCCAGCCTGCTGCAGATGCGCGCTCAGGACGTGAGCCTGGCGCAAGAGCTGGCCCTGGTGCAAAGCTACCTGGCCGTGATGCATTGCCGCATGGGCGATCGCCTGCAGACCCGGCTGGACGTGCCCGACACGCTGCTGACCGCGCGCCTGCCGCCCCTGCTGCTGCAGCCCTTGATCGAGAACGCCATCCACCACGGGCTTGAACCACGGCTGGAGGGCGGCCTGCTGCAGCTGAGCGCCCGCCCGCTGGACAGCGGCCTGCAGATCGACATCCAGGACAGCGGCGTCGGCCTGGCCCGCAGCCGGGAGCGCCCCCGCCGCGGGCATGGCATGGCCCTACAGAACATCCGCGAGCGCCTGCTGGCGGTCTACGGCCCCGACGCCTCGCTGGAGCTGACCGAACTCCCCGGCAGCGGCGGTACCCTCGCCCGACTGAAGCTGCCTCGCCAGCACCCCTTCCCTTCGCAAGACCATGACTGAGCCCACCGCCCCCTCGCCCACAGCGCTGCTGGCCGACGACGAACCCCACCTCAACCGCGTGCTGAAGGACCGCCTGCGCGAACTCTGGCCAGCGCTGCGCATCGTGGCCGTGGCCTCCAATGGACCAGAGGCTGCTGAGCAGATCGCCAGGTTCCAGCCCGACATCGCCTTCCTGGACATCCAGATGCCCGGCCTCAGCGGCCTGGAGGTGGCCCAGGGCATCGAAGGGCCGACGCGCGTCGTCTTCGTCACCGCCTATGACCAGCATGCGCTGGAGGCCTTCGAGCAGGAGGCGGTGGACTACGTGCTCAAGCCCGTGCGCGCTGAACGCCTGCACAAGACGGTGGAACGCCTGCAGCGCGCCCTTGCCCTGGCGGCCCCCGAGCCGCCTGCGGGGTCTGACGAGCAACTGCACCGGCTCCTGCAGCAGTTGCTGCCCGGTGCCGCGCCCGGGCGCAGCGGCCCCCCTTGGCTGCGACACCTGCGCGCCAACCAGGGGCAGCTGACCCATCAGATTCCCGTGGAGGACGTCCTCTACTGCCAGGCGGACGACAAATACACCGTCGTGCGCACCGCCGCCACCGAGTTCCTGATCCGCATGCCCATCAGCGAGCTGCTGCACCAGCTGGACCCGCTGCGCTTCTGGCAGGTCCACCGCGCCACCCTGGTCAATGTGGACCAGCTGCAGTGCACCCGGCGGGACGCCAATGGCAAGCTCTTCCTGCGCCTGCGCGGCCTGGAGAAGGAGCTGCCGGTGAGCCGGGCCTACGTCCACCTCTTCAAGGCCATGTGAGCCCGGCCGCTTGCCGTCCGGCGCCCGGGCTCGCCATTCGTCGCAGGGCCGCCTCTTGAGGGACACTCGCCGCCTACGCTGCGTCCGTGTCCCTCGTCCCGCCCCGTCATGAGCACCCCGCACCGCTTTGCCGACGATCTCCAGCTGGCCTTCAGACGCTACTTCCGTCTGAGCAAGCTGCGCAGCGAATCCCTGCTGGCACGCCTGCTGATCACCAGCGGCTTCGCCCTGGCCTTTCCCACGGTCATCATGGCCTTCACCCTGGTGTTTGGCGCACGGCCGCTGGACCTCACCAGCGCGCTCGCCACCTATGCCTGCGGTTTCCTCATCGCCTTCCTGATCCACGGCGCCTACCGCCTCAGCGAGCTGCTGCTGCCCCTGTCCGTGCTGGAGCGCCTCAATGCCGGCGGCTGGCGGGCCGGACTTTTCTTCAGCCTGGTGCCCATCCTCTGCATCGCCTCAGGCCTGCTGCTCTTCGGCCAGTTGCTGGGCTGGTGGATGCAGGCGCATGTGGAGACGCCCTTTGACAGCCCTCAGGGCCTGAGCCGCTTCCTTCTGCTGTCCCTCGTGTTCGCGCTGCTGGGCTGGTACCTGGACCATCAGCACCGCCGCCGCCAGGCCCTGCAGCTGCTGGCCACCGAGGCCCAGCTGCTGCGCCTGCAGGCCCAGATCGAGCCGCATTTTCTCTTCAACAGCCTCGCCGCCGTGCAGAGCCTGATCAAGCCGGCCCCGGACCGCGCGCTGGACATGCTGGAGCACTTCACCGACTACCTGCGCGCCAGCCTGAGCGCCCTGCGCGAAGACAGCTGCCCCTTGGCCGCCGAGCTGCAGCTGGCCCGCAGCTACCTGGGCCTGATGCAGATCCGCATGGGCGAGCGCCTGCGCTTCCACATCGAGGCCACGCCCCAGGCCGAGGCGCTGCGCCTGCCCCCGCTGCTGCTGCAGCCCCTGGTCGAGAATGCCGTGGTCCATGGCCTGGAGGGCAAGGACGAAGGCGGCGAGGTCCGCGTGCAGGCCTTCGTGCAGGACCGCTATCTCCTGCTGGCGGTGCGCGACGACGGCCTGGGCGCTCAGGCCCGCCCGCGCCGCGCCCGGCCGGGCCACGGCCTGGCCCTGAAGAACATCCGTGAACGCATCGCCGCCCGCTACGGTGAGCGCGCCGACTTGCAGCTGACCCTGGACGAGCAGGGCTGCCAGGCCCTGCTGCGTCTGCCCCTGGACCTCCTCGAACCCAAGCCATGAGCCTACGCGCCCTGATCGCCGACGACGAAATCCACCTGGCCGAGCACCTGAGATCCGAACTCGCGCAACTGTGGCCCGAGCTGGAAATCGTGGCCCTGGCCCGCAGCGGCCGCGAAGCCGCGGCACAAATCGCGGCCATGGAGCCCGAGCTGGCCTTCCTCGACATCCAGATGCCGGGCCTCACCGGGCTGGAGGTGGCCGAAGGCATCGAGGGCCCCACGCGCGTGGTCTTCGTGACGGCCTTCGACGAGTTTGCCTGCCAGGCCTTCGAGCAGGCCGCGCTGGACTATGTGCTCAAGCCGGTCAAGACCGAGCGCCTGCGCAAGACCGTGCAGCGCCTCCAGGCCAGCCTACTCGCGTCGACGCCGTCCAGCCCTGTGCAGGGCGATGGCGGCGCCCTGGCCCAGGCCCTCCAGCAGCTGCAGGGTCCGGTAGCCGCCGCCGCGCCGAGCCTTCGCTATGTGCGCGCCAGCCAGGGCGAGCTGATGCACCAGATCCCCATCGACGAGGTCATCTACTTCCATGCGGACGACAAGTACACCTGCGTGCAAACCGCCCAGGGCGAGTACCTGATCCGCACCCCCATCGCCGAGCTGGCCCAGCAGCTGGACCCGCAGGAGTTCTGCCGCGTGCACCGCGCCACACTGGTCAACCTGGCCCACCTGGCCGGCACCCGGCGCGACGAGCTGAGCCGCCTCTTCCTGCGCTTCCGGGGCCTGAGCCAGGAACTGCCGGTGAGCCGCGCCTACGTCCATCTCTTCAAGGCCATGTGAGCCGGAGATCGCGCGGCGGTCGGATACGGGGGATGGGGAACGGCGGCCAGGCTCGGGGATCGGATTCAGGGGTCCGATTTCGTCCAGCCCGCTGGCAGTCGCCCACCTAAGATGGGTCCATGTCCCGCCCCCTCACCAGCGCCCACCCCAGTGCCCACCTCAGCGCCGACCTCAGCGCCGAGCACTGCTATCCCGCCCTGCTGGCGCGCGATGCTCGCTTCGATGGCCTCTGGTTCGTCGGCGTGAGCTCCACCGGCATCTACTGCCGGCCGGTATGCCGGGTGAAGACGCCGCGGCGCGAGAATTGCAGCTTCTTCGCCAATGCCGCGCAGGCCGAGGCCGCCGGCTACCGTCCCTGCCTGCGTTGCCGCCCCGAGACCGCCCCCGCCCAGGACCTGCGCTGGAGCGTGACCGACGCCAGCCGCACCCTGGCCCGCCAGGCGGCGCAGCTGATCGAGGCCGATCCGCGCCAGAACGTCAGCGCGCTGGCTGATCGACTGGGCATCAGCAGCCGCCACCTGCAGCGCATCTTCGAGGCCGAACACGGGGTTTCGCCCCTGGCCTTCCTGCACACGCGGCGACTGCTGCTGGCCAAGCAACTGCTGATGGACAGCCCCATGGCCATGGCCCAGGTAGCCGAGGCCGCGGGCTTTGGCAGCCTGCGGCGCTTCAACGCTCTGTTCCTGCAGCACTACCGCCTGCAGCCCGGCAGCCTGCGCAAGTCGGGCGAACCGCCTCCTTCCGTCACCGCCTGCGGCGAGCCCGGCCTGCGCCTGGGCTACCGCCCTCCCCTGGCCGTGGATGCCCTGCTGGCCTTTCTGGAAGCCCGCGCCGTGCCCGGCGTGGAACAGGTGGACCGAGCACAGCGCATGATCAGCCGCAGCCTGCGCCTGTGGCACCAGGGCGCCTGGGCCGCGGGCCGCCTGGTGGTGCGTTTCCAGCCTGAGCGCAACACCGTGCTGCTCTCGCCCTGCTCGACGCTGTGGATGGCTGCTGGCAGCCTGATTCCCCTGGTGCGGCGCTGGCTGGACCTGGATGCCGCACCCGAGGCCATCCAGAAGCAGTTGGCCTGCCTGCCCGCGCTGGAGCCGGGCCTTCGCCTGCCCGGCTGCCTGGACCGCTACGAGCTGGCCGCGCGCGCCGTGCTGGGCCAGCAGGTCACGGTGGCGGCTGCGCGCACCCTGGCCTCGCGCTTCGTCGAACGCTTCGGCGAGCTGCTGCCCGAAGGCCACCGCACGCCCGAGGTGCAGCGCCTGTTCCCCAGCCCCGAGCGCATCGCCGGTCTGCCGGTGGAGGCCATCGCCGAGCTGGGCATCATCCGCACACGGGCCCAGGCCTTGATCACCCTGGCGCAGCACTGGCCGACGCTGGCCTATGCCCGCCAGCAAGGCACGCAGGAGGCAGCACTGGCCGAGCTGCAGGCCCTGCCCGGCATCGGCCCCTGGACTGCGCAGTACATGCTGATGCGCGGCTGGAGCGCGCCAGACCTCTTCCCGCCGGGCGACGTGGTCCTGAAGCAGCAGCTCACCCAGCCCGGCCAGACGCCCCCGTCGCCCAAGGTCCTGGCCCAGCATGCCCTGGCCTTCAGCCCCTTCCGCTCCTATGCCGTGCTGCAGCTGTGGCACCACGCGGCCCAATCCCCGCGAAGCAAGAACTGACACCATGCAAGACCATGCCCGGCTCAACGTGGCCGAACTGACCCTGCTGGCGGCCATCTGGGGCGCCTCCTTCCTCTTTCTGCGCCTGGGCGCGCCCGCGTTCGGGCCACTGGCACTGGCCTTTGTCCGGGTGGCAGGCGCGGGGCTCTTCCTGCTGCCCCTGCTGGCCTGGCAGGGCGGCCGCGCAGGGCTGCAGGAGCTGCGCCGGGACTGGCGGCCGCTGATGCTGGTGGCCCTGCTCAACAGCGCCCTGCCCTTCGCCTTCTTCAGCTATGCGGCGCTGTCCATCACAGCCGGGCTGTCCAGCATCCTGAACGCGACCACGCCCATCTGGGGCGCCCTGGTGGCCTCGATCTGGCTGGGCCAGCGCCTGGACACCGGCCGCCGCCTGGGACTGCTGGTGGGCTTTGCCGGCGTGGTATTCCTGGCCTGGGAGCAGGCCAGCTTCAAGCCCGGCGGCAGCGGCTGGGCCATCCTGGCCTGCCTGGGCGCGACCTGCTGCTACGGCCTTGCCGCCAGCGCCACCAAGAAGTACCTCGGCCAGACGCGCCCCCTGGCCGTAGCCACCGGCAGCCAGGCCTTCGCCGCCCTGCTGCTGGCCGTGCCGGCCGCCGCGCAGTGGCCGGCACAGATGCCCGGTCAGACGGCCTGGCTCAGCGCCATCGCCCTGGCTCTGCTGTGCTCGGGCCTGGCCTACATCCTCTACTTCCGGCTGATGCAGCGCGCCGGGCCCAGCTACGCGCTGTCGGTGACCTTCCTGATCCCGGTCTTCGCGGTGCTGTGGGGCGCGGTGTTCCTGGGCGAATCCTTCACCCTGCACATGGCAGCGGGCTGCGCCATCGTGCTGCTGGGCACGGCCCTGGCCATCGGGGTGCTGAAGCTGCCGCAGCAGCGGTCGACCTGACAGGACTGGCACCGGGCCAGCCTCAGAGCGGCATCAACAGGGCGATCGCGGCCGTATTGAGCCGCTCCAGCACCCAGCTGCTGCCGTCGGCGCGCAGGCCGAAGGTATTGCTCAAGGCGAAGAGGTGCTGGCTGCCATCCTGGGCCAGGGCCGCCAGGCTCATGAAGCCCGCGTTGGCGCCGGTGTGGAGCAGCAGGCTGCGGCCCTCGAACTGAGTGACTGACCATCCCAGGGCATAGTCACCGGGCCGCAGGGCCTGGAGGCGGCTGATGTAGCTGTGCGGCAGCGCGCTGCTGCGCCCCTGCAAGGCCAGTTGGTGCAGCTGCAGCCAGCGGCCATAGGAGGGAGCGGCCAGGTTGGCCTCGCCGGCAGGCGCCAGCACGGCCAGCCAGGCCAGTTGCTCGTCCGGCGTCGTGGGCAGCGCACTCAGTTGCTGAGGCGAAGCGCCCGCATGCCCCTGGGGCTGGCCGGCACCGACGGGGGCGCCCCAGGCCACGTCCAGTTGCAGGGGGTCGGACAGCTCGCGAGCGAACAGCGCCTTGAAGTCCTGCCCACTGGCCGCTTCCAGCAGGGCCGCTGCCACCGCATAGCCGGCGTTGGAATAGCGGAAGTCCTGCCCGGGCCGAGCGGCCGGCGCCTGGGCCAGCAGCCAGTCGACGAAGAAGCGCCTGCGGCCGGTCTCCGTGGCCGGCAGCGTGCCGGCGTAGCCCTGCAGATAGGCGCCGAAGCGCTCGAGGTCAGCGTCGTCCGTGAAGGCCGGCAGGCCGCCGCGGTGGTCCAGCAGCATTGACAGGGTCAGGTCTTGATAGCCGCGATGCTGACTGGCGGCCAAGCCCGACAGCAGCTCGGCCGGGCGGCTGTCCCAGCGCAGCAGGCCGCGCTCCACGCAGCGGGCAGCCAGGGCCGCGCTCATGGCCTTGGTGTTGGAACCGACGATGAAGCGCTCATCGCCCTTCAGCGCCTGGCCACCGCTCAGTTGGGTCCGGCCGGCGGCGGCGCGCAGGGCCTCGGCATTGACGCCGTCCTGTCGCCCCATCACCACCCCCACCAGCCCGTCCTTCACGCAGGCCTCGGCCTGTGCCTGAAGGCGCAGGGCCTGGCGCTGGCGCTCGCTGGGCTCAGCGGCGTCGCTGCCCGAGCCGCAGGCCTGCAGGCCGAGGCCGACACCGGCCATGCCCAGCCATGCCAGCAGCTGGCGGCGCGTCTGAAATCCTGTGCTGTCCATCCTCGTCTCCCTCTGTCAAATGGATGGACGGAATTCTTGGCCGCCGGACCTTAAGAAGAGCCAAAGAGCGTCGGGGCACGGGGGACGCTCAGCGTGAAGGTGCAGCCCAGCCCGTCCGGCCCCGCGGCCAGGCTGATCCGCCCGCCCAGCCGGTTCACCGCCTGCTGCACGATGGCCAGTCCCAGGCCGCTTCCGGCAACGGCGACATCCGGGCCGCGCCAGAAGCGTTCAAAGACCAGATTCCGGTGCTCCGGCGCAATGCCGGGGCCGTCATCCGACACCGTCAGGGTCCAGCCTTCGCATTCGCCGGACGCTTCGCTGCCGCGCGGCGGCACAGGCCCAGGTCCGCCACCGCTTTCGCCGGCAAGTGTCAGCACGATCTGGCCTCCGGCCTGGACGTAGCGCAGGGCGTTGTCCAGCAGGTTGTGCAGCACGGTCTGGAAGGCCGCGACATCCAGCACCCGCGGCAGTTGCTCGGGCGCCTCCAGCACCAGCGTCAGTCCGCGCTCGCGGGCCCGCCCATGCAGGTCTGCCAGCAACTGCGCACTCGCCTGCACCAGGTCCAGGCGCTGGTGCGGGCGTTCGGTCTTGCCATCAAGGCTCGCCAGGTCCAGCAGCTGCTGCGACAGGTGCGAGGTCCGGCGGATGGCCGCCAGCAGCCGCTCGCCCGCCTCCTGGCGCCCCTGCTCGTCTGCGGACTGGACCAACACATGGGTCTGTGCCGCGATCACGGCCAGCGGTGTGCGCAGCTCATGCGCAGCATCCTGCACAAAGGCCCGCTCGCGGGCCCTGCGCTGGCGCAGGCGCGCCATCAGGCCATCGAAGGCGAGGCCCAGCGGGCGCAGCTCCGCGTAGCGCAGGTCCAGCTCGCGCGGCGCCAGCGCCTGGTCGGCTTCCAGGCCGCCCAGCCGCTGTGCAAAGCGACGCAGGGGCTGCAGCCCGGTGTGCACGGCCAGCCACAGCGGGATCAGCACCAGCGGGAAAGCCAGCAGCATCGAGCCGCCCAAGCCGCGCGCCAACCAGCCCAGCAGGTCCACATCAGGCAAGGTCGGCTCAGCCAGGCGCAGGGACCAGCGCTCACCATCCTCGCGCCAGGTCCAGTGGCGCCGCCCCTGAAGCCATTGCTCCGCCACACCCGGCTGGGCGATGGGCTCGCCGGGTCCGCTGGCATAGACCAGACGCCCCTCGCGGTCGTAGAGCTGCAGCAGCAGATCCTCGGGGAGCACGCCAGTCTGGCGGCGCAGGGCATTCAGATGGGTGATCTGACCGGCGAGCACGCGGCCCGCCGTGGGGCCATCCGGCTCGTTCGCGATCCCGGAACGCATCAGGTCGGCCAACTGGCGAATGCCCGGCTGCTCGCTCATCTGACGCTTGAACTGCAGGTATTCCTGCAGCACCAGCACGCCAGCCACCAGGGCGAAGGCGCCCAGCAGCGCCATCAGCAGGCGCCGTGCCAGGCTGGGCTGCCAGAGCTTCCAGGCCCTCATGCCGGGCCGCTCCCGGCCTGCAGGCAGTAGCCCACGCCGCGCACGGTGCCGATGCGCTCGGGCCCGATCTTTCGCCGCAGATTGGAGAGATGCACCTCCAGTGCCGCAAAGTTCAGGGCTTCGCCCAGCGGTGCCAGCCTCTGGGCAAGCACGGTCTTGGGCAGCACGCCGCCCCGCTCGCGAGCCAGCTCCAACAGCAGCTGGTACTCGCGGGGCGACAGCGCCAGGGGCACGCCGTCCAGGCTGGCCCGGTGCAGGCGGGGCTCCAGCACCAGTGCGCCAAAGCACCAGCGGTCATCGGCCTGCTGAGCGCCGCGGCGCAGCACGGCACGCAGCCGCGCCAGCAGCTCGGGGATCTCGAAGGGCTTGACCACGTAGTCGTCCGCGCCGTCGTCGAAGCTGGCGAGCTTGTCGTCCAGGGCCGCACGGGCCGTCATCACCACGACAGGCAAGACCTGCCCCTGAGAACGCCATCGTCGCAGCAGCTCCAGCCCGCTGCCATCGGGCAGGCCCAGGTCCAGGAGCACGGCGTCCTGCTCGGCGGGATCGAGCTTCAGCGGCGCATCGCCCGCACGGCGCAGCCAGACGCTGCTGTGGCCCTCCAGGCGCAGGGCGGTCTGCAAGGCCGCACCCAGGTCCAGATCGTCCTCGATCAACAGGATGTGCATGGGCGCGATTGTCTACAGCACGGCCGCTGGCGGGGAGTGCCGCCAGACAGGCAGGACTCAGCCGGCGAGCAAGGCCTGCAGGCCAGCCTCGTCCAGCACGGTGACGCCCAGCTCGCGGGCCTTGTCCAGCTTGGAGCCGGCCTCCTCGCCCGCGACCACGTAGTGAGTCTTCCGGGAGACCGAGCCACTGACCTTGCCGCCCGCCGCCTCGATCAGCGCCTTGGCAGCGTCGCGCGACAGCGTGGGCAGCGTGCCGGTCAGTACGAAGGTGAGCCCGGCCACGCCGGCCGCCCCCTCGGGCGTGGCCACGGTGGTCTCCCAGACATTGCCCAGCGCCGCCAGTTCTGCCATCGTCGCGGCCCAGGGTGCCTGGACCAGGAGTTCGCCGAAGGCCAGCCGGGCGGATTCCAGCGCGGGGTCGGCCTGCGTCGCCTGCAGCAGGGCCTGGGGCGTGCCGCAGGCCTCGGCCAGGCGCTCGATGGTGCCGCCGCCGATGCCTTTGAGCCGCCGGCCGCCCTCCTCGCCGTCCACCGCCTTGACCAGGGCCAGCAGTTGCTTGAGCGGGACGCGCACGGCCGGCGTCAGCACGGAGGGCTGCACCTGGGCCTCCTCGCCCGTCATGGCCATCACCACCTCACGGTTGTGCGGCTCCGCATTGAAGGCGGCGATGGAGTCGGCGACCTCCTTGCCGATGTCCGGGATCAGGCGCGGCGTGTGCCGGCCGGTGGCGAGGAAGGCCTGCCAGCTGCCGTAGAACTTGGCAATGGCCGCCGCGGTGCTCTCGCCCACATGCCGGATGCCCAGAGCGAAGAGGAAGCGGCCCAGGGCCGGCGCGCGCGCGGCCTGCAGGGCGGCCAGCAGGTTGTCTGCACTGAGGGTCTGCAGCGTGCTGCCACCAGCCAGGCGCAGACCGATCAGTTGCTCGCGCTTGAGCAGGAAGAGGTCGGCCGGGGTCTTGACCAGGCCACCGTCCACCAGGGCGGAGACGATCTCCTCGCCGAAGCCTTCGATGTCCATGGCTCGGCGGCTGGCGAAGTGCAGCAGGGCCTGCTTGCGCTGGGCTGGGCAGAACAGGCCGGCGGTGCAGCGCCAGTCGGCCTCGCCCTCCTCGCGCGCGATACCGCTGCCGCAGACCGGGCAATGGCCGCCCAGGCGCTGGTAGAGGTCGAAGGGCGCGCTGGCGTCGGCCGGACGGCGGTCCAGCACCACGCCCACCACCTCGGGGATCACGTCACCGGCGCGGCGCACGATGACGGTGTCGCCCACGCGCACATCCTTGCGCCGGGCCTCGTCCTCGTTGTGCAGCGTGGCATTGCTGACCGTGGTGCCGCCCACAAAGACGGGCTCCAGCTTGGCCACGGGGGTGAGCTTGCCGGTGCGGCCGACCTGGATGTCGATGTCCAGCAGGCGCGTCATCTGCTCCTGGGCCGGGTACTTGTGGGCCACGGCCCAGCGCGGCTCGCGGGTCACGAAGCCCAGGCGCTGCTGCAGGGCCAGGCTGTTGACCTTGTAGACGATGCCGTCAATGTCAAAGGGCAAGGCATCGCGCCGCTGGCCCATCTGGCGGTGGAAGGCCACGAGGCCGGCTGCACCCTGCACGATGGCACGGTCAGCGCAGACCGGCAGCCCGAAGGCCGCCAGGGCATCGAGCAGGCAGCTGTGCGTGGTCGGCACGGCCCAGCCGCGCACCTCTCCAAGGCCATAGGCAAAGAAGCTCAGAGGGCGTTGCGCAGCGATGGCAGGATCCAGCTGGCGCACCGCCCCTGCGGCTGCGTTGCGCGGGTTCACGAAGGTCTTCTCGCCCTTGCCGCGCTGGCTCTCGTTGAGCTGCTCGAAGTCGTCGCGCCGCATGTAGACCTCGCCGCGCACCTCCAGCACTTCGGGGGCTAGGCCCTTCAGGCGCAGCGGGATCTGCCCGATGGTGCGGATGTTCTGGGTGACGTCTTCGCCCGTTTCACCATCCCCACGGGTGGCCGCCTGCACCAGCACGCCCTGCTCGTAGCGCAGGTTCATGGCCAGGCCGTCGAACTTCAGCTCCGCGGCGTACTCGACCGGCGCGGCGCTCTCGTCAAGGCCCAGCTCACGGCGCACCCGGGCGTCGAAGTTCTCGGCGCCGCTGGCCTCGGTATCGGTCTCGGTGCGAATGGACAGCATGGGCACCGCATGCTGCACCGGCGTGAAGCCGTCCAGCACGCGGCCAATCACGCGCTGGGTGGGCGAGTCGGTCGTCAGCAGCTGGGGATGAGCGGCCTCGATGGCCTGCAGCTCCTGGAAAAGGCGGTCGTACTCGGCGTCCGGCAGCTCCGGCGCATCCAGCACATAGTAGAGGTGGGCGTGGTGGTTCAGCTGCTCGCGCAGCTGCGCGGCGCGTTCGGCGGGCGAGGCCTCACCTTCTGGGGCGGTGGCGAAGAGATCGTTCTGGCTCATGGGCAGCGATTGTGCCCAAGCCTGGCCCCGCTCAGCCCGGGCTCACCCCGGATGCAGGGCTTTCCTCGCGAGCGATCATGACCTGGTCGACCCGGTGGCTGTCGACGTCCATCACCTCGAAGCGCCAGCCTTCCCACAGCACGTGGTCGGTCCGCTTCGGGATGCGGCGCAGCATCACCATCAGGAAGCCGGCCAGGGTGTCGTACTGGCCTGCATGCGGCCAGGCCTCCAGGCCCAAGGCGCGCTGCACATCAGGAATGGGGGTGATGCCGTCGGCGAGGAAGGAGCCGTCTTCGCGGCGCACGATCTGCTCCTCGTCGTGCGGGCTCACGAGGCTGCCCATGACGGTACTCATCACGTCGTTCAGCGTGATCACGCCGACCACGAGGCTGTACTCGTTGACGATGACGGCGAAGTCCTCGTGAGCCTGGCGGAACTGGGCCAGCACCTCGGATAGCGTGATGCGATCCGGCACGATCAGCACCTTCTTGATGAGCCCGCTGCTGCCGCGCAGCTCGATGCGCTCGCCGCGCAGCACGCGCTGGAAGAGGTCGGTGGCGTCCACATAGCCCACCACCTGGTCGATCTCGCCATCGCAGACCAGGTAGGTCGAGTGTGGCTCCTCGGCGATGCGGTTGCGCACCAGGGCGTCGTCGTCGTCCAGGCTGAAGAAGACCACGCGCTCGCGGGTGGTCATGCTGCTCTCCACCGTGCGGGTGTCCAGCTCGAAGACGTTCTCGATCACCTGCTGCTCGGCATCGGCCACCACGCCGGCCTCGTTGCCGGCTTCGGCCAGGGCCAGGATGTCGAGGTGGGTGATGCTGTTGTCGCGCGTCGCCGGCCGACCCATCAGGCGGATCAGGCCTTCGGTGAGGCTGCTGAAGGCCCAGGCCAGGGGCTTGAGCATGGCGACCAGCGCCAGCATGGGCCCGACCAGCACCAGGGCCACGCGCTCGGGCTCGTTCATGGACAAGCGCTTGGGCACCAGGTCCGCCAGCACGATGAACAGCGCGGTGATCACGGCAAAGGAAGCCGCGAAGCCGAAGGTCTGGGCCTGCTCAGGCGAGAGCACGAAGGACAGGGCCTGCGCGAAATGCGGCGTGAAAGCGCCCTCGCCCACGATGCCGCCCAGGATGGCGACGGTGTTGACGCCCATCTGGATCACGGTGAAGTAATGGCCGGGCTGCTCCTGGACCTGCAGCACGCGCTCTGCGCGCGGGTCACCTTCGTCGGCCAGCTGGCGCAGCTTCAGTCGGCGGGAGGCGGCCAAGGACAGCTCCGCCATCGAGAAGAAGGCACTGGCGGCGATCAGCAGGGCGATGAGCAGGAGGCTGGTGCTCAAGGGCGGCAGGGACAGTGGCGGGCCTCCAGTGTAGTCGCCGCCCTGGCCGGGCGGGAGCTCAGCTGAAGAGGCGGCGCGCGGCCAGGCTGCCAGCAGCCAGATCGCGAGAGGCCAGGGCCTTGTAAAGCGTGGACAGCTCCTGCCCGATAGTCTGGAAGGCCATCAGGGGCAAGACCTGGCCCCGATCGTCGCAGACGTCGGCCTCGAAATCGCGGGACAGCTGGCGTGCCGATTCCTGCCACGCGGCGAAGGGCTCCAGGGACTCGGGCGTCTGCGGCACGTCCAGCGAGAGGGTCAGCTCGCGAAGGCTGCTGGCCGCCGGGTCCTCGGCCAGGGCGGCCTGCGGCTCGAAGCTCAGCAGCAGCACGGGCGGCGCGCCCTCCTCGGCCGCAGGCATGACCAGGCGGCCCGGGATGGCCCCGGGCACGAAGCCATGGCGCAGGGCCATCTGCTGCACATAGCCCAGGGTCCAGGCGGCGGACCGGGCGCGCAGCACTACGGCCAGTTGCGCATCGTGCTCGCTGGCGAACTGGTCCAGCTCACGGGCACGGGCCACCACGTCCAGCATGTCCGGCGCCTGCAGGAAGCCGGTGATGCCGTCAGAAAAGCCCTGCACCTTCTGCAGAAACTCCGAATACTCGATCTCGTTCAGGGCCCCACTGCGATTGGCCATCTGCACGCCGGCCTGGAATTCACCATAGCGCTGTCCCGGGATGGGCAGCTCCCACTCGCCCGTCTCGGCATTCAGACCTTCGATCTGGAAAGGCTTGGTACCGGCGCGGCGGCTGCCTGGCAGGTGTGACAGCGCCAGCTCGCCGCTCACCGGCAGCTCCACCGTGACGCTGGCGATGGCGTCGATCAAGGCGTCGATGCGGACGGAAGGCTTGCGGGGCAGCAGCTGGCGGCCGGGCATGGGCACGGTATCGGCGAGCCCGGGGTCCTCGGCGAATGAGTCAGCGACAGCGGCCCGGGCATCGCCGAGTCCAGGTTCCTGGCGCTCGCCGAGTCCGGGTTCCTGGGACGGATCGGCGCGCCGGGGGCCGGCCTTGCGGGCGGTCCAGGCGCCATGGGCAATCACGGCGGCCAGCACCAGCCCCCCCAGGATGGCCAACATCGCGGTGAGCGTCATGCCAGGCTCCCCATCTCGACAAACTCCACGCGGTCCACTGCAAACATCGTCATCAGCTCTCTGCCATGGTCAGGGCGGCTTCCATGTCCACCGCCACGATACGGGACACGCCTTGCTCCTGCATGGTCACCCCGATCAGTTGTTCCGCCATCTCCATCGCGATCTTGTTGTGCGAGATGAAGAGGAATTGTGTGCCAGCGCTCATCTGCGCCACGAGGCGCGCATAGCGCTCGGTGTTGGCGTCGTCCAGCGGCGCATCCACCTCGTCCAGCAGGCAGAAGGGCGCCGGGTTGAGCTGGAAGATCGCGAACACCAGGGCAATGGCCGTCAGCGCCTTCTCGCCGCCCGAGAGCAGGTGGATGGTGCTGTTCTTCTTGCCCGGCGGCTGGGCCATGACCTGCACGCCGGCGTCCAGGATCTCGTCGCCCGTCATCACCAGCCTGGCATTGCCGCCGCCGAAAAGGCTGGGGAACATGCGGCCGAAATGCTCGTTGACCTGGTTGAAGGTGGCGGACAGCAGGTCGCGCGTCTCAAGGTCGATCTTGTGGATGGCGTCTTCCAGGGTGTTGATGGCGCTGGTGAGGTCGGCGAACTGCGAGTCCAGAAAGGTCTTGCGCTCGCGGGCGGCGGTGAGCTCGTCCAGCGCGGCCAGGTTGACGGCGCCCAGGGCGGCGATCTCGCGGTTGATGCGGTCGATCTCGCTCTGCAGGCCCCACAGCTTGACCTCGCCCTCCTCCACCGTCTTCGCCAGCTGTTCAAGGTCGACGCCCGCGGCGCTGAGCTGCTCCAGGTACTGGGCCCCGCCCAGCTGCGCGGCCTGCTCGTCCAGCTGCAGCTTGGTGATGCGCTCGCGCAGGGGCTCCAGGCTGCGCTCGAAGCTCAGGCGCTGCTCCTCGGCGCGGCGCAGGCGCAGGCTGAGGTCGTCATAGCTGCAGCGCACGGCGGCGAGCTGCTGCTCGCGCTCCATCTTGAGGGCCAGGGCGTCCTGCAGGCCGGCCTGCGCGGCGGCATCGTTGAGGGTCTCCAGCTCGTGCTGCAGGTTCTCGGCCGAGGCCTTGTTCTGCGCGATCTGCTGGCCGGCGGTCTCGATGCCGCGTTGCAGCTCGCCGCGGCGCGCCGCCAGACCGCGGGCGGCGAACTGCGATTCCTGGGCGCGGCGCTCCAACGCACGCAGCTGCTCGCGGGCCTCGGCCAGCTTGCGCTCGGCCTGGATCACGCCCTCTTCCAGCTGCGCATGGCGCTCCTGGGTGTCCGCCAGCTGCAGGTCCAGTTCCTCGAAGCGGGCCTCGCCGGTCATGCGGCGTTCCTGCAGTTCCTCGGCCTGGGCATCGATCTCGGCGATCTCGTCTTCCAGCTGGGCCTTGCGGGTGCTGGCGGCCTCGGCCTGCTGAGACAGGCGCAGCAGCTCCACATGCAGCTGATGGGCGCGGGTCTGGGACTCGCTGGCCTCGCGGCGCACCGCGGCCAGACGCTGAGAGGCCTCGGTGTAGGCGGCTTCGGCGCGGATCAGCTGGGTCTTGGCATCATCGGCGATGAGGGTCTGGGCGCGCAGCTCGCGGCCCAGGTTCTCGATCTCCTGCGCGCGGGCCAGCAGGCCGGCGGCCTCGGAGTCCGGCGCGTAGAAGCTCACCGCGAACTGGCTCACCGCATGGCCTTCGCGGGTCATGATGACCTCGCCGTGCGAGAGCTTGCCCCGGCCGGCCAGGGCCTCGTCCATGGAGGCGGCGGTGTAGACGCCCTCCAGCCAGTCGTTGAGCAGGGCCTTCAGGCCGGCGTCGTCCAGGCGCAGGAGGTCGGTGAGGCGCGGCAGGGTCTCGTGGGTGTTGGCGATGGCCGCCGCCGGGGGCGAGTAGAAAGCCAGGCGGGCCGGCGGCGCGTCGGTGGCGAAGGCGCGCACCGTCTCAAGGCGACCGACCTCCAGCGCGCCCATGCGCTCGCGCAAGGCAGCTTCCAGGGCGTTCTCCCAGCCGGTCTCGATGTGCAGACGCGTCCACAGGCCGGCCAGGCCGTCGAGGCCGTGCCTGGCCAGCCAGGGCTTGAGCTTGCCCTCGGTCTGCACCTTTTCCTGCAGGGCCTTGAGCGCCTCCAGGCGCGCGGACAGATCGGCCTGCCGCGCGAGCTGGCGGTTGGCGTCGTCCTGGGCGGCGCGGCGGGACTCGTCCAGCTGCGGCACCTGCTCCTGCAGCTCGTGCAGACGGGCATCGGCGAGGTCGCGCTGCTCGTCGGCGCCGACGCTCTGGAGCTTCAGTTCCTCCAGGCGGCCCTGGTCCGGAAGGGTCAGGCCTTGCCTCTCGGTGGCCAGGCGCTCGCGGCGGGTGCGCAGTTGGCGGTTCTGCTCGTCGATGTTGCGGCTCTCGGCGGCCAGCACCTGGATCTGCTGCTGGACCTGGCTGACCTGCACCCGCTGCTCATTGGCCCGGGCCTGGTGCGCCCGCACCGCATCTTCATGATTGGGCAGGTTCATGGCCTGCTCCTCGGCCTGGGCGGCGAGGATCTCGCTCTGCTCCTCGGCCTCGGCGATCTTGGCGGCGATGTCCTCCAGCTCGGCCTCGGCCTGGGCGGCACGCTCCTCCCACTGCTGGTTCTGGGCCTGCAGCTCGATCAGGCGATTCTCGACACGCTGGCGGCCCTCGACCACGTAGCGGATGCGCTCCTCCAGCCGGCTCACCTCCAGCTGCGCCTCGGCCATGCGGCCCTGCGCGGCATGCAGCTCGTCACCGGCCGCGTAATGGGCCTGGCGGACCGTCTCCAGCTCGGCCTCCACGGCGCGCAGCTCGGCCAGACGGGCTTCCAGCGCATTGACGGCGTCCAGGTGCTCCTTCTTGACGCGGTCCTGCTCGGTGGCGGCATCGCGGTGCTTGAGAAACCATAGCTGGTGCAGCTTCAGCGTGCCGGCGTCCTGGAGGGCCCGGTAGCTGGCGGCGACCTCGGCCTGGCGCTCCAGCTTCTCGAGGTTGTTGTTCAGCTCGCGAAGGATGTCCTCCACGCGCGTGAGGTTCTCACGCGTGTCCTTGAGCCGGTTCTCGGTCTCGCGGCGGCGTTCCTTGTACTTGGAGACGCCCGCGGCCTCCTCCAGGAACAGGCGCAGTTCCTCGGGCTTGGACTCGATGATGCGGCTGATCGTGCCCTGGCCGATGATGGCGTAGGCGCGCGGGCCCAGGCCGGTGCCCAGGAACACGTCCTGCACATCGCGGCGGCGCACGGGCTGGTTGTTGATGAAGTAGCTGCTGCCGCCCTCACGCGTGAGCACGCGCTTGACGGCGATCTCCGCGAACTGGTTCCACTGCCCGCCGGCCCGCGCATCCTCGTTGCTGAAGACCAGCTCCACGCTGGCGCGACTGGCCGGGCGGCGGTTGCCGGAGCCGTTGAAGATCACGTCCTGCATGGACTCGCCACGCAGCTCGCTGGCCTTGCTTTCGCCCAGCACCCAGCGCACGGCGTCCATGATGTTGGATTTGCCGCAGCCATTGGGCCCCACCACGCCCACCAGCTGCCCCGGCAGCTGGAAATTGGTGGGCTCGGCAAAGGACTTGAAGCCCGAGAGCTTGATCGAGTTCAGGCGCATGGACGGCTAGGCTGGCTCTAAGAATCCCGAAGTCCGCACGAGGCGTAGCGCCGAAGCCGGCGTTGAAGCAGAAGCTAAGGCGTTGATTTATTTACAGAAATGCCCCTCAACAGGGGCAAATCTCGGGGCCGGATGATAACATCGCGCACCTCCCCGAAATCCCTCCCCCACGCGCCTGTGCTGCCCCTCGTGTCAGTGGCGGGCGACGGCATGGAATCCCTCATGAGCAAGAACACCAAGACCGCTGCCGGCGCCGCCGCTGCCAAGCCCACCGCCAAGGCCACCGTCAAGGCAGCCACCAAGCCCGCGAAGGCCGCTGCCAAGGCCGCGCCCAAGATGCGCGAGATGCCTGTGAACCCGCCCTCGCGCCCCAGCAAGGAGCTGCACGTCTTCCCCAACCCGGCCCCGCAGCGCGACTACGTCATCCAGTTCCAGGTGCCCGAGTTCACCTGCTTCTGCCCTCTGACCGGCCAGCCCGACTTCGCCCACTTCACGATCGACATGATCGCGGACGAGTACTGCGTCGAGCTCAAGAGCCTGAAGATGTACATGTGGTCCTACCGCGATGAGGGCGCCTTCCACGAGAAGGTGACCAACACCATCCTGGAAGACATCGTGAAGGTCACCAACCCGCGCTTCATCCGCATCACCGCCAAGTGGTATGTGCGCGGCGGCATCTACACCAACGTCGTCGTCGAGCACCGCAAGAAGGGCTGGAAGCCCCAGCCCCGCGTGGACCTGCCCCAGCACGGCGCCGAGACCGGCCTGCTGTAAGCCAGGGCATCGCCGCATCGAGGGGGCTTCGGCCCCCTTCTTCATTGCAGTCCAGATGGCCTTCGACACCAGCCCCTTGCACCAGTACGCCGCCGTCCGCGTGAAGCGCAGCCGCATCGACGGCTTCGGTGTCTTCGCGGACGAGCCGATCGACGCAGGCCGCCACATCGGCGACCTCACCGGCGAGCCCATCACCGTGGCCGAGGCCCGGCGCCGCGCCCAGGGCCGCCAGCGGCTGATGCTGGTGGAGCTCTCGCCCTCGCGCGCCATCGACGCCAGCCGCTCCGCCGACGCCATGCGCTTCACCAACCACAGCTGCACGGCCAATGCCCGCATCGAGGTGGCGGACGGCGAGGTGCGCTTCTTCGCCCTGCGCGAAATCGCGATTGGCGAAGAAATAACCGTGTCCTACGGCCTCACCCACCATGAAGGCCGGCTGGAATGCCGCTGCGGGGCTGACAATTGCCAGGGTCGACTCTGAGCCGCCACGAGCGGCGCCCCGCTGGATGCAAACGCCTCACAACCCTCTGCTGGACAAGCTGCAGCCCTACCCCTTCGAGCGCCTGCGCGCCCTCACGAAGGACCTGCAGCCCAACCCGGCCCTGCGCCCCATCAGCCTCGGGATCGGCGAACCCAAGCACCCCGCGCCCAAGCTGATCGAGGACGCGCTGATGGCGCATCTCTCGGGCCTGTCCGTCTACCCAGCCACCGCCGGCGAGCCCAGGCTGCGCGAGGCCATCTGCGGCTGGCTGCAGCGCCGCTACGGCCTCGCCCTGGACCCAGCCACCCAGGTGCTGCCCGTCAACGGCTCACGCGAGGCGCTCTTCGCCTTCGCCCAGACGGTGATCGACGCCTCGCGTCCCGGCGCCACCGTCGTCTGCCCCAATCCCTTCTATCAGATCTACGAGGGCGCCGCCCTGCTGGCCGGCGCGCGGCCCGCCTTCGCCAACTCCGACCCGGCGCGCAACTTCGCGGCCGACTGGCGCCAGATCGACGAGGCCACCTGGGCCCGCACCCAGCTGCTTTACGTCTGCTCGCCCGGCAACCCGACGGGCGCCGTCATGCCGCTCGAGGAATGGCGCGAGCTCTTCGCGCTGTCGGACCGCCATGGCTTCGTGATCGCCTCGGACGAGTGCTACTCCGAGATCTACTTCCGCGAGGAAGCCCCGCTCTCCGGCCTGCAGGCCGCCGCGCAACTGGGCCGGCCGGACTTCCGCAATCTGGTGGCTTTCACCAGCCTCTCCAAGCGTTCCAATGTGCCGGGCCTGCGCTCGGGCTTCGTGGCCGGCGATGCCGCGCTGCTGAAGAAGTTCCTGCTCTACCGCACCTACCACGGCAGCGCCATGAACCCCATGGTGCAGGCCGCCAGCGTCGCCGCCTGGAGCGACGAGGCCCACGTGACAGCCAACCGCGAGGCCTACCGCGCCAAGTTCGCCGCGGTGACGCCCCTGCTGGCCGAGGTGCTGGACGTGGCCCTGCCCGATGCCAGCTTCTACCTCTGGGCGGGCGTGCCGGGCGGCGATGACGTCCGCTTCACGCTGGAACTGCTCGCTCAATACAATGTGGCGGTTCTGCCCGGCAGCCTTCTGGCCCGCGAGGCCCACGGCGTCAACCCGGGCCGCGGCCGCATCCGCCTGGCCCTGGTGGCCGAAGAGGCCGAATGCCTGGAAGCCGCTCGCCGCATCGTCGAGTTCACCCGCGCCTACAAGGCCTGACCCTCTCCTGGCGCCCGCTCGCGCATCCGGCGCCGACCCGCGCGGCGCCCTCCCCCCACCTCTCCCTGACTCGAGAACACCATGAGCCAAGACCTGCAGACCCTGATCGACCAAGCCTGGGAAGACCGCACCCAGTTCAGCCCCAGCAGCGCCCCCGCCGCCGTGCGCGAGGCCGTGGATCATGTGCTGGCCGAGCTGGATGCCGGCCGCCTGCGCGTGGCCGAGCGCCAGGCCGTGGGCCAGTGGACGGTGCACCAGTGGATTAAGAAGGCCGTGCTGCTGTCCTTCCGCCTCAATGACAACCGCGCCATGGGCAGCGGCGACCTGGCCTTCTTCGACAAGGTCCCGACCAAGTTCGCAGGACTGAGCGAGGAGCAGTTGCGCGCTACCGGCGTGCGCGTGGTGCCGCCCGCCGTGGCCCGCCGCGGCAGCTTCATGGCGAAGAACGTGGTGCTGATGCCCTCCTACGTGAACATTGGCGCCTACGTGGACGAAGGCACCATGGTCGACACCTGGGCCACCGTGGGCTCCTGCGCCCAGATCGGCAAGCACGTGCACCTGAGTGGCGGCGTGGGCATCGGTGGCGTGCTGGAGCCTCTTCAGGCCAACCCGACCATCATCGAGGACAACTGCTTCATCGGCGCCCGCTCCGAGGTGGTCGAGGGCGTGATCGTCGAGGAGAACTCGGTGATCTCCATGGGCGTCTACATCGGCCAGAGCACCCCCATCTACGACCGCGAAAAGGACGAGGTCACCTATGGTCGCGTGCCCGCCGGCTCGGTGGTGATCAGCGGCTCCCTGCCCAAGGCCGACGGCAAGTACAGCCTCTACGCCGCCATCATCGTCAAGAAGGTCGATGCCGGCACCCGTGCCAAGACCAGCATCAACGAACTGCTGCGCGCCTGAGGCATGCACAGGCGCTGCGTTTCGACGAGACCACCTCCGCCGAAGTCAGTGCGTCGCTACGGCCTGACTCCCTTCGCGGAGTTCCTGCGCAACTCGCCCACCAGCTGAGCCCCGGGCGGGCTTTGCGCATCGCCTGCCCATCGGGCAGTTGGGCTTGTTCGCAGCAGCAACTGGTAACGCCAGTCAGGTAAAACTGAATGGTTCGCACCTCTTCACTTCGTGAAAACTAAGCGATGATTCGGGCTTCGCGCGCCTCCTGGGGCGGCGAAGCCCGTTTGATTTTCTGATTGGGGTGGAGACGGCATGAGCGGAAACATGGAGCGCATCCTGCGCCTGATGGCGGACAAGGGCGCCTCGGACATCTATCTCTCGGCCAATATGCCGGTGCTGATCCGCATCAACGGCCAGATGTTGCAGCTCTCAGACCAGTTGCTCACGCCCAGCCAGCCACGCCAGCTGATCGCCGAAGTGCTGGACCCGCGCAACCTGGCCGAACTGGACGAGACCGGCGAGCTGAACATGGCCGTGTCCATCTCCAAGGTGGGGAGCTTCCGCCTGTCCGCCTTCCGCCAGCGCGGCTCCATAGCGGCGGTGTTCCGCCACATCCCGCATGTGATCCCTTCGCTGGACAGCCTCAACCTGCCGCCCATCCTCTCCAAGCTGGTGATGGAAAAACGCGGCCTGATCCTGATGGTGGGAGCGACCGGCACCGGCAAGAGCACCACGCTGGCCGCCATGCTGGAGCAGCGCAACCAGAACATGGCGGGCCACATCCTGACCATCGAGGATCCAGTCGAATTCCTGTTCAGCAACAAGCGCTCGGTGGTCAACCAGCGTGAAGTGGGCCGTGACACCGCCTCGCTGCACGTGGCCCTGAAGAATGCGCTGCGCCAGTCGCCGGACTGCATCCTGATCGGCGAAATCCGGGACCGCGAAACCATGACCGCGGCCATCTCCTACGCCCTGTCGGGACACCTGGTGCTGGCCACCCTGCACGGCAACAACAGCTACCACGCGCTGAACCGCATCTTGTCCTTCTACACGCCCGAGAGCCGCCCCGCCCTGCTGAACGACTTGGCGGCCGGCCTGAAGGCAGTGGTGTCCCAGCGCCTTGTGCGCGCGCAGGCCGGTGGCCGCGTGCCGGTCACCGAAATCCTGGTCAACACCAAGCTGACGGCCGAGCTGATCGAGCAGGGCGATTTCAACGGCGTCAAGGAAGCCATGGAGAAGTCCATCGCCGAAGGCTCGCAGACCTTCGAAGAACACTTCGCCCACTTGATCAAGGAAGGCATCATCAGCAAGGAAGAAGGTCTCGCCTTCGCTGATTCGCCCACGAATCTGCTGTGGCGCCTGCAGAACGAGGGCCCGGCCCTGGGCAAGGGCGATGGCAACAAGAAGAAGGAAGAGCCGGCCGACGACACGGCCAGCTTCACCTCCATCACCCTGGATGTGCGCACGGAATGAAGCCCAGCGGCATGACTGATGCAAGCGAGCTGGCACAGCGCCTGGCCGAACCCACCCTGCAACTGCTGGAGCAGCTGATCAGCCGCCCCTCGGTGACCCCGCGCGACGAAGGCTGCCTGGCCTTGCTGGGCGAACGCCTGGTCCGGCTGGGCTTCCAGCTGGAGCGCATGGACAGCGGTCCAGAAGATGCCCGCGTCAGCAATCTGTGGGCGCTGCGCCCAGGTGCCGCCAGCGAAGGTCCCGTGCTGGTCTTCGCCGGCCACACCGACGTCGTGCCCACTGGCGCCCTGAGCGCCTGGGCCAGCGACCCCTTCGTGCCCAGCTACCGCGAGGGCCGGCTTTATGGCCGTGGTGCGGCGGACATGAAGACATCCCTGGCAGCCATGGTCACGGCCTGCGAGGCCTTTCTGGAGCGCCACCCGGCGCCGGCCGGGGGCATCGCCTTCTTGCTGACCAGCGACGAGGAAGGCCCCGCCAAGGACGGCACGGTGGTCTGCGTGGAGCGCCTGAAGGCACGTGGCCAGCGCCTGGACTTCTGCATCGTCGGCGAGCCAACCTCGGTCCGGCTGCTGGGTGACACCGTCAAGAACGGCCGGCGCGGCTCGCTGTCCGGCCGCCTGCGCGTGCTTGGTGTGCAGGGCCATGTGGCCTACCCGCAGTTGGCACGCAACCCGGTGCACCAGGCCGCCCCAGCGCTCGCTGAACTTGCCGCCACCGAATGGGACCGCGGAAACAGCTACTTCCCGCCCACCACCTTCCAGATCTCCAACATCGCTGCCGGCACCGGCGCCACCAATGTCATTCCCGGCGAGCTGGTACTGGACTTCAACTTCCGCTTCTCCACCGAGTCGACGCCGGACAGCCTCAAGGCTCGCGTCCATGCCCTGCTGGAGCGCCACGGCCTGGAATACGCGCTCGACTGGAACCTCAGCGGCGAGCCCTTCCTCACGCCCGTTGGGCGCCTCAGCGAAGCCCTCGGCATGGCCATCCACGAGGTGACAGGCGTGCAGACCGAGCTGTCGACCACGGGAGGCACCTCGGATGGCCGCTTCATCGCCAAGGTCTGCCCGCAGGTGGCCGAATTCGGCCCCCTCAACGCCAGCATCCACAAAATCGACGAATACGTGCCCGTGGACCAGGTTGGCCCGCTGGCCGCCATCTACTGCCTCTGTCTGGAACAATTGCTGCTGTGAAGCTGATCGACTGCATCGAAGCCCAAGCCGCCCGCCTCGTCAAGGCGGGCGTCGCATTTGGGCATGGCACCACCAATGCCTTTGACGAGGCCGCCTGGCTGGCCCTGTGGAAGCTGGGCCTGCCCCTGGACGGCCTGGGCGACCATGAGGACGACGCCCTGGACGACGCGCAGCTGGCGGCCATCGAAGCCCTGGTGGACGAGCGCATCCGCACACGCAAGCCCGCCGCCTACCTCACCCGCGAGGCCTGGCTGCAAGGCGTGCCCTTCTACGTGGACGAGCGCGCCATCGTGCCGCGCAGCTTCATCGCCGAGTTGATTGCCGAGGCGACCATCGACCCCTGGCTGTCCGAGCACACCACGCGGGCCCTGGACCTGTGCACCGGCAATGGCAGCCTGGCCATCCTGGCGGCCATGGCCTGGCCTGAGCTGCAGGTCGATGCCATCGACCTCTCCGAGGACGCACTGGCCGTGGCGCGCATCAACGTGGACAGGCACGGCCTGGGCGAACGCGTCCGCCTGCTGCAGGGGGACGCCCTCGTCCCGGCGCAGGGGCCTTACGACCTCATCCTGTGCAACCCGCCCTACGTCAACAGCCAGTCCATGGCCGCCCTGCCCGCCGAGTACCGCGCCGAGCCCGAGCTGGCCCTGGCGGGTGGCAGCGACGGCATGGACTTCGTGCGCAAGCTCTTCGCCAGCGCGCCGCAGCAGATGAAGGCGAATGCCGTGCTGGTGCTGGAGATCGGCAATGAGCGCGAATTTTTCGAAGCCGCCTTCCCGCGCCTGGAAGTGGCCTGGATGGAATGCAGCGCCGGCGAAGACCAGGTGCTGCTCGTGACTCGCGAAGCCCTGCTCGCCGGTCTGAACTGAACAAGACATGATCACCTTGAAGAATGTGGTGCTGCGACGCGGCACCAAGGTCGTGCTGGACGATGCCAGCGTGGTGCTGCAACCTGGCGAGAAGATCGGCCTCGTGGGCCGCAATGGCGCAGGCAAGTCCAGCCTCTTCGCCCTGCTGACCGACCGCCTGCACGCCGACCGCGGCGACGTCGAGGTGCCGAAGCACTGGCGCATGGCCGAGGTCGCCCAGCACATGCCAGAGACTGACGCCTCTGCCACCGACTTCGTGCTGGAAGGCGACACGCGCCTGATGGCCGCTCGCGAGATGCTGGCCCGAGCCGAAGCGGCAGGCGACGGCCACGGCATCGCCGAAGGCCATGTAGCCATGAGCGATGCCGGCGCCTTCGATGCCCGCTCCCGCGCCCAGGCCCTGCTGATGGGCCTAGGCTTCAAGGGCGCGCAGGTGGACGCGCCGGTGAACAGCTTCTCCGGCGGCTGGCGCATGCGCCTGCAGTTGGCCCGCGCGCTGATGTGCCCGGCCGACCTGATGCTGTTGGACGAGCCCACCAACCACCTGGACCTGGACGCCCTGGTCTGGCTGGAAGCCTGGCTGCAGCGCTACGAAGGCACCCTGCTGATCATCAGCCACGACCGCGAATTCCTGGACGCCATCACCCGCGTCACCCTGCACCTGGACGAGGCCAAGCTGACCCGCTACGGCGGCAACTACACCGCCTTCGAGGCCATGCGCGCCGAACGCATGGAGCAGCAGCAGGCGGCCTTCGACAAGCAACAGGACCGCATCGCCCACCTGCAGAAGTTCATCGACCGCTTCAAGGCCAAGGCTACCAAGGCCAAGCAGGCGCAGAGCCGTGTCAAGGCGCTTGAACGTATGGAGCGTCTGGCGCCGGTGCTGGCCTCCGCCGACTTCGCCTTCGAGTTCCGCGAGCCCGTCTCCCTGCCCAACCCCATGCTCTCGCTGCGCGACGTGGCCTGCGGCTACGGCGAGACCACCATCGTGCGCGACATCAACCGCACCGTGCTGGCCGGCCAGCGCATCGGCATCCTGGGCGCCAACGGCCAGGGCAAGTCCACCCTGGTCAAGACCGTCGCCCGCATGCAGAAGGCCCTGGGCGGCACGCTCACCGAGGGCAAGGGCCTGGCCATCGGCTACTTCGCCCAGCAGGAGATGGATGTGCTGCGGCCCGACGAAGGCCCACTGGCCCACATGATCCGCCTGGCCAAGGAGGTCAGCCCGCAGGCGCGCGAGCAGGAGCTGCGTGACTTCCTGGGCCAGTTCCGCTTCACGGGCGACATGGTCAACCAGGCCGTGGGCAGCCTCTCCGGCGGCGAGAAGGCAAGGCTGGTGCTGGCCATGCTGGTCTGGCAGCGCCCCAACCTGCTGCTGCTGGACGAGCCCACGAACCACCTCGACCTGCAGACCCGCGAGGCGCTGTCCATGGCCCTCAACGAGTTCGAGGGCACGGTGATGCTGGTCAGCCACGACCGCGCCCTGCTGCGCGAGGTCTGCGACGAGTTCTGGCTGGTCGCCAAGGGTCAGGTCTTGCCCTTCGACGGGGACCTGGACGACTACCAGCGCTGGCTGCTGGAGACGGCCCGCGAGGCGGCCAAGGCCATCAAAGAGGCCAGCCGCAGCACAACCGAGGCGCAGAAGTCCTCGAGCGCCACGGCACCCGCCAATCAGCGCGAGGACCGCAAGGCCTCCGCGCAGGCGCGCGCGAAGCTCAACGAGCAGACGCGGCCGCTGCGCAAGGAGATCGAGTCCATCGACAGGCAACTGGCCAAGCTCGCCCAGGAGCGCGAGTCCCTGGAGTCCGAGCTGTCCACGGGTGCCCTCGCCCCGGCGGCCATCGCCGAGAGCGGCCGGCGCCTGAAGGCCGTCGGCGACGAGATCGACGAGCTGGAAATGCGCTGGCTGGAGCTCAGCGAGCAGATCGAGGGCCTGACGGCGGCGGCTGGGCTTTGATTACGGCCGGACGCCTTGCCCTACTCGACGCCGGATCTCGCAAGCACCCGAAGGACTCAACGGACGGAGCCTGGCGGACGCTGTCCTCATGATCTTGTCCTGATTCAAGCAGCACCTCTGGACGTGATGCAGGCAATGGGCTGCCAGTAACCGGTCAGGGCCGATTCGAGCCTGCCTGTGCGCAGGGCAAGGCAGGGGATCGTCGTGCGCCCCGACAACAGAAGGCCACAAGGCCGCCATCGAGAATCGGAGCCGACCTCTGCCAATGGACGGGGAAACCCACGCCGCGGCCCCGAATCGAGGGAATCCTCAGGAGAAGCGACCTCGGAGCCCCGGATAATGGGGCAGCTGCCGACAGACGTTCGGCAGCTTCAACCATGAATGAGGGGAGTGAGGAATGCGGAGCCTTTACGCAGGCACGCGATTGCTGGCGATCGCGTGCATTGTCGGTTTGTCTGGATGTGGCGGGGGGGGGCGGGGGCGGTTCCAGCGCGGCACCAACACCAACACCCACACCAGCGCCTGCCCCCACGCCCGCCCCGAAGGCCCCCAGCATCACGCTTGGGCCGACGGACGTCACTGTCAATGACGGGCAATCAGCGAACCTGAGCGTTGCCGCCTCGGGCGACGCACCGCTCAGCTATCAATGGTCGAGCAACGGCCGCGTCATCGACGGCGCGACGGGTGCGACGTACTGGACTCCACCCTTGAGTCCGGCGGACAGCGGCGCTGTATACAGCGTTACGGTTACGAATGCAGCCGGCAGCGCCGCCAGTACCGGGGCAGTAGTCACGGTCAAGGCCATCATGCCGAACATCACCAGGGCGCCGGAACCGGTTACGGTCAGCGACGGCAGCCCGGCAGCATTCACCGTCGAAGCGACTGGATCCAAACCACTGACCTTCCAGTGGTTGCGAAACGGCCAACCGATTCTTGGCGCGGTCGACGCCAGCTTGACGCTTGCCAAGGTGGAGCTTGCCGACTCTGGCGCCAGCTATGCCGTCCGAGTCAGCAATGCGGGTGGCGACACCATCAGCAGCGCCGCGGCACTCAAGGTGAATCCGGTCAGCGTCAAGATCACGAGCAGCCCGGTGGACTTGACGGTCCCCGACGGAAGCAACGCCAGCTTCTCGGTCGTGGCATCGGGCAGCGGCACGCTCACCTACCAGTGGTTTGCCAACGGCGTCGCGATTCCTGGCGCAGTGGCCTCAAGCTACAACATGGTGGCGAGCCATGCCGACAACGGCAAGACGTTCAGCGTGACGGTGAACAGCCCCTATGGCGCGGCTCTATCGACGCCAGCCAAGCTCAGCGTGAGTGCCAGTCCGCCGCGCGTCCCCAAAGACATGAAGACGGTGTCCGCCAGAGTAGGCGAACCCCTGTTCGCCAGTGTCGTCACGAGCGGCACGCCGCCGTTCTCCTATCAATGGGAGCGCAGTGACGACGGCGGCGCCACCTGGCAGGCAATATCCGGCTCGACGGGCAGCGATTTCCGAGTGGAAAAGTCGACGCTCGCCTGGGCCAATGCGATGCTGCGGGTGCGGGTAACCAACGAAGCAGGGACGGCAGTCACGGCGCCGGTGCTCGTCAACGTTCAAGCCCAAGTAAGGATCCTTGCAGGTGACACGGGGGGATTGGGCTATGCAGACGGCGTCGGGGCTGACGCACGATTCGGTAATGAGCGGAACAACCTGACGGTGGGGCGCGATGGCGTGATCTACGTTGCAGACCGCGCGGCGAACGTCATCCGCGCCGTCCGACCTGATGGCACGACGTCGACGGTTGCAGGAATCCCCGGAGCCTACTTCGAACCGCGGGCCACGATGCCCCAGGTACTGGGCACACCGCGCAACGTCGGCCTGGATAGCTTCGGACGACTGGTGTACAGCACCTACAACGGGACGTATCGAATCGGGAGTGACCCGGTACCGGAGCGCCTTGATGCCTTGCCGTCTTCTCGCCTCTCCAAAGGCGAGCACTTGATCGTAGATGCCGATGACAGCGTTCTGATGACTGATTTCAACGGCGATCATCTCTACCGCCTGATCCCGACGAAGGGCGTCGTCGTCCTCATCGATCGCATCAACGAGCGGCTGCGAGGGCAGATTCGTGCTGTCGCCCTCGACAGCCAACGCAACATCTACGTGGCCGCGGGTCGACAAATCTGGCGCCTCGATGTGAAGACCAACACCCGGAGCCTTTGGCTTGGATCCGGTTCATACGGTTGTTCGAAGGTCGGCCAGCGCTTGACCATTTGCCAGGATGACATCTACGCAATGGCTTTCGATCCGGAGGACAAGCTCTACTTCTGGAACAATAGTGGCCAGATCTACAAGGTGGACCAGCAAGGCAACACCAACTGGCTGGCCGGCTCGAAGGTCGGTGACGTCAGCGAGGTGGACGGCCCGGGTTCGCTTGCCCTCGTCCCGACAGTCGTCAACTTTGCGTGGCATCCCGCCGGCTACATCGTTTTCGCCTCCGAAAATGGAACCATTCGGACGATTGACGCCAATGGTACGGTCAGAACGATTGCTGGCAAGTCGCCCTATATCGGCCGAGTCACTGTCTTCGGACCGGGCCGAGCACAGTTCTATCCTGGCGTCCTGAGGGCAGACCCCAGGGGCTATGTGTTGATGAACGGCTCCAGCTACGGCACGGTTCAGATCGACCGATTCGGCGTCATGACCGATGCGGCATCCTCGCTGCCCCATGGCATCAAGCAATGGATGCGAGATCCGGACGGCAAATTTGTTCTACATCATCGGTACTCTCTTGTACCGTCAGGCGACGGACGGCACGAAGACCCTGCTGGCCGGTGGTGGCAACATGCCTTCTTGCGCCTACGAGGGCCGGCTCGGCACCCAGCTCGCATTCGGGTTTAGTCAAATGTCCGCCATGACGCTCGACCCCGAGGGCAATCTGCTGATTGCCGACTCGAGGTGTGCCCGGATCTGGAAACTGGACGCTGTGACCAATCTCGTCTCCGCACTGGACGTCAAGGCTCCATGCGTCGGCTCGGGTCCAGTGTTCCCGGACCGTGCCGACTGCGAGGTGACCGCATTCGCCCGTGACCGCAAGGGCATGATCGCCTTCGCTGTAAGCACCGGACATATCCTCAGACTGCAGCCAGACGGCACGACCATCAGTCTCGCCGGGAAGGAAAGCTCGGCTCCCTCATTCCAGGAGTTCCGCGATGGCAACAACGCCACCTTCAAGCGACCAGACTCGATGGCGTTCGATGATGAAGGTAACCTCTACGTCGCCGACACCGAGAATGCCAGGATCCGCAAGGTGACGCCCTCTGGCTATGTCTCCACGGTCATGGGTACTGGGGTTCAGGCCCTGCGTCCCGGACTCAATGGCGCCATAGGCAAACCCCGTAGCCTGATCACTCTGCCCGGAAATCGCCTGGCGTTCATCAGCGAGAACGCCATCGTGACAGACGGCCCATAACCCCCTCGCCGCCCGCCTCTGTCCACGGCCAAGCTCTGGTCGAGACGGTGTCCTGCCTGCTGCTCGACAGAGCGAGTTCGAGTCTTCCCAGTGGTCATGCAAACGGCCAAGCGCAAGGCAGCATCCAACCGGTGTTCTTGCTGTGCGATGTAGCCTGAGGCTGTCGGCAAGACCATCGTCTTGCCGGCCTGCCAATGCATCCGCATCCTCGATGAACTGCGCTTCGTTGTGCCGAACGGGGGCCCGACGCCGGCGGCCGAGTGCGGCGCTGCTTCGGGGGCTCGTTCGGCCTGGTCGACATCAAGCGTTCAGGAATCTGAGGATGGCACGCCGCGCCCGACGGCCTTCAGGTATGGACAGAAGGGTCACGTAGAGGCCATCCCGGCCGCCAGCCGCACTGCCCTTGTCGGCAAGGGCCGCCGCATCAGGGCGGGGTGTGAGTGGCCAACGCTGGCGGATGACGGGCCCGCAGCAGGCGCTGCAGGCGGAGCATCACCCGACCCGCCCCCTGGTACGGCGGCAAGATGCAGACGCCGCTTCCACCCACCTGCGGCGCGACGGCGATCCCCAGCCACATCGAAGAACTGGAACGCGCGGGAGCGTCCCTTCACGAATGGCGACGAGTGCCCGTGACCTCGTGGACAGGTTCCAGGCCCAGCGCCCCTGACTCACCGGCCTCACAGCTTGGAGCGGCCCTATGCCTCAGGCAAGCAGCACCGCCGCCAGCGCCAGCGCCGCCGGCAGGCTCTGAACGAAAAGGATCTTGCGGCTGGCCGTGGCCGCACCGTAGAGCCCGGCCACGAAGACGCAGCCCAGGAAGAAGAACTGCGCAGGCACGTCGGCCCGGGCCAGGCCCCAGAACAGGCCGGCGGCCAGGAAGCCGTTGTAGAGCCCCTGGTTGGCCGCCAGCACCTTGGTGGACTCGGCGAATTCGGGCGTCAGCCCGAAGGCCTTGCGCCCCTTCGGGCTCGTCCACCAGAACATCTCCAGCACCAGGATGTAGACGTGGATCAGGCCCACCAGGGCCACCAGCACGGCGGCAAGTGCATGCATGCGAATACTCCTTCCCGCGACGCGCGGTTGTCTGGAGTGCGATCTTGGCACAGCCGCCCCAGGCTTCATGTCACCTGCGGCACGCGGGATATCCCCAGCCCGGCGGCGGCGTGCCGAAAGACCTTTTTAATTGTGTGCAATTAAATTGTTGACTATAGTTCATGCCATGGCATCACGCAAGACCTCCACCGGCAAGGCCGCCGACGCGCACGACGAGTGGCTGCGGCTGGACAGCCAGCTCTGTTTCGCCCTGTATTCGAGCTCATTGGCCATGACCAAGCTCTACAAGCCCCTGCTGGCGCCGCTGGGATTGACCTACCCGCAGTACCTGGTGCTGCTGGCGCTCTGGGAGCAGGACGGGCAGACCGTCAGCGCCCTGGGCGAGCGGCTCTCGCTGGACTCCGGCACCCTGACGCCCCTGCTGAAGCGCATGGAGCAGGCCGGCCTGCTGGTCCGCCTGCGCGACACGCAGGACGAACGCCGCGTGCTGCTGAACCTCACCCGCGCCGGACGTGCCCTGAAGGCACCGGCCCGCAGGATTCCCGAAACCCTGGCCTGCGCCAGCGCCTGCTCGCTGGACGAGCTGCAGGCCCTCACCCGGCGCCTGCATGCCTTGCGCGATCAGCTCCAGCGCAGCGCCCAGGACGCCGCCTGAATCACCCCCGCCTCACGGCAACTCCACGAAAGGACCCATCATGGCTCTCGAAAAAGTGCTCTACACCGCCACTGCCACCGCCACCGGCGGCCGCCAAGGCACGGCCGAATCCAGCGACGGCAAGCTGAAGATCGACCTCTCCACACCGCGCGAGCTCGGCGGTGCGGGCGGCGACGGCACCAACCCGGAGCAGCTGTTCGCTGCCGGCTATTCCGCCTGCTTCATCGGCGCCATCAAGGCCGTGGCTGCCAAGCAGAAGATCGCCGTGCCCAACGACGTTTCCATCACCAGCGACGTCGGCATCGGCCCCATCCCCCAGGGCTTCGGCATCCAGGTGTCCATGCGCATCAGCCTGCCCGGCATGGAGCGCGCCGCCGCCCAGGCGCTCGTTGACGCCGCTCACCAGGTCTGCCCCTACAGCAATGCCACCCGCGGCAATATCGACGTCAGCCTGACCCTGGTCTGAGTCTGTCAAGACCTGACCCCATGAAGAAAGCCGGTCCTAGGGGCCGGCTTTTCGCTGGCGAGCAGCCTGCACCAGCAGGATCGATCAGGACTGCGGCGGCGTGCCCAGCAAGCGCAGCAGCAACTCGACGCGTGCCTTGACCGGGCTGAGCGCGCCCGCGGACGGGAGCCCCCGTCCGTTCTCGGCCACGGGCCCGCCATCGCAGCGTGTGCTGCGCAGCACCTGGACGCCGGCAGCCTGCGCATCCAGCAGAGCCTGCTCCAGGGCCGCACTCAAGGTGCCGTTGCCCGTACCGGCCACCACCAGGCCCTCGACCCCTTCATGCACCAGCAGGCGCACCAGGCGGCCATCGGCATTGGCATGGTTGAGCACAATCTCTATGCGAGGCCATGCGGCGCCTTCAGTCGGCAGCGCTGCGGTCCCTATGGCGAGAGGCCCCGGCAGAGCCTGAGACAACCAGCGCACCTGGCCCTCCTCCACCTGCGCCAGCACCGTGCCGTCGCGGCCGCGGAAGGCGTCCACGCGGTAGCTGTGCGCCTTCTGTACCTGGTCGGCAGCGTAGACCTGGCCCGCCACACACACCATCACCCCGGCAGCGGCCGCATCATTCACCAGATGGGCGGCGTCCAGCATATTCTGGGGGCCGTCCAGTTGCAGGGCTGTTGCGGGGCGCATGGCGGCGGTCAGCACCACCGGCTTGCGGGGCGCCAGCACTCGATGCAGGAAATACGCCGTCTCCTCGATTGTGTCCGTGCCATGCGTGATCAGCACGCCGCGGACTTCATCGCGCGTCAGCTGCGCTTCCACGGCCAGGGCCAGTCGGCGCCAGGTCTGGAAATCCATGTCCTTGCTGTCCAGCTGGGCGACCTGCTGCGCCTCCAGCCTGAACGTTGACAGGCCAGGCACGCCAGCGATCAGGGCCTCGACGCCAATCTCGCCCGCCTTGTAGCCTACGTTGTCATTGGCCTGGGCCGCCTTGCCGGCAATGGTGCCGCCGGTGCCCAGGATGACGATCAAGTCCGCAACTTTGCTTTGCAATTTCTGAAGTCCTGGATAAAAATACAGCCACTGGATGAACATCCAGATTCTGATGAATTCAAGCGCCGGAATTCCAAGCGCCCAAGTTTCAACCACCGAAAGGTCGCCCGTGGACGCCAGCCCCAAACTCACCGCCCGGCAGCAGCAGATTTTCGATCTGGTGCGCCAGAGTATCGAGGAAACCGGCGCGCCACCCACCCGTGCCGAAATCGCCGCTGAGCTGGGCTTCAAGTCGGCCAATGCTGCCGAGGAACACCTGCAGGCGCTGGCGCGCAAAGGTGTGATCGAGCTTGTGGGCGGCACTTCACGCGGCATCCGCCTGCCGGGGGCGGCACTGAAGGCCCTCAACAGGGCCCGCGAAGTGCGCGAATCCCTCAGAAGCGATGCGCAATTTGCATTGCCCATCCCGGGCTTGGCCCAGCTGACTCTGCCGCTGGTGGGTCGCGTGGCGGCCGGTGCCCCCATCCTGGCCCAGGAGCACATCGAGCAGCAGTACAGCGTCGAACCCGGCCTCTTTGCCAAGAAGCCGGATTACCTGCTGCGCGTGCGTGGCCAGAGCATGCGGGACATCGGCATCATGGACGGCGATCTGCTCGCGGTGCAGAAATGCGCCGAGGCCAAGAACGGTCAGATCGTCGTGGCACGCATCGGAGAAGAAGTCACGGTCAAGCGCTTCCGCAAAGAGCGCCAGCACATCAGCCTGCTGCCCGAGAACCCGGACTTCCAGCCCATCATCGTCACTGGTGACGAACCTTTCGCCATTGAAGGGCTGGCTGTGGGACTGATCCGCAATCAGTTCTGAGGCCGCTGCACCGCAGCCAAGGCGCCCGAGGGGGCGTGGTAGCAGCGGGCCACCGTGCGTTTCTTCGCCTGGATGCCCTTTCGGTGCAGGCCTGCCATCAAGCCATTGCGCACCGCTGGCACAAGATCACGGGGTCAGGTCTTGCCAAGTTTGGGCATCCAGCGAGTTGCCGCATTCCAGCGAGCTGCCGCATGAAAAACGCCCACCGAAGTGGGCGTCTGTCTTTCTGACCCATGCAGGCTCAGCCTGCTGGGCAGGCGTGCTTAGCGCACGACCGCGATCTGCTCGCGGGCACCGCCCTTGTAGGTGTACAGGGTCAGGGCGCCGTTCTTGATGTCGCCCTTGCCGTCGAAGCTGATCGTGCCCGTCACGCCCTTGAAGCCTTCGGTCTTGGCCAGCACCGGCAGGTACTTCGCGGGTTCAGCCGAGCCCGCCTTCACCATCGCCGCCACCATCACGTTCAGCGCGTCGTACACGTACGGTGCATAGATCTGCACCTCGACCTTGTACTTGTCCTTGAAGCGTGCCTTGAAGTCTTCCATCGACTTCTTGGATTCGCCTTCCACACCACCAGCCTCGGCGCACACCACCTGGCCGTCACCCATGGTGCCGCCCGACAGCTTGGGCAGCTCGCCCGAGCAGATGCCGTCGCCGCCCATGAACTTCGCTTCGATGCCCAGCTGCTTCATCTGGCGCAGCATCGGACCGGCCACAGCGTCCATACCGCCGAAGAAAATCACGTCGGGCTTCTTGCCCTTCAACGAGGTCAGGATCGAGCTGAAGTCCGTCGCCTTGTCGTTGGTAAACTCGCGGCCCACCACCTTGCCACCGGAGGCCTTCACGCCCTTCTCGAACTCGTCCGCCACACCTTGGCCGTAGGCAGTACGGTCATCGATCACTGCGATGGACTTGCCCTTGAGCTGCGTCACAGCGTACTTGCCCAGCGTGCCACCCAGGTGCACGTCATCGGCCACCACGCGGAACGTGGTCTTGTAGCCATTGCGCGTGAACTTGGGGTTGGTCGCCGAGGGGCTGATCTGCGGCACGCCAGCGTCGCTGTACACCTTGGACGCAGGGATGGAGGTACCCGAGTTCAGGTGACCAATCACGCCGTTGACCTTGGAGTCCATCAGCTTCTGCGCTGCGGCCGTGCCTTGCTTCGGATCGCCTGCGTCGTCTTCGGCCAGCAGCTCGAACTTGGCCTTCTTGCCGCCGATCATCACGCCCTTGGCGTTGAGTTCATCGATGGCCATGCGGGCGCCCAACTCATTGTCCTTGCCCAGGTGGGCAATGCCGCCGCTGGTCGGACCGACGTGACCGATCTTCACGACCAGGTCTTGAGCCATGGCAGCACCGCCCAGCAGCAGGGCGACAGCACCCACAACCACATTCAACTTGACTTGCATGAATAACCTCCGAGTTGGAAGAAGGAGAGCTTTATGTTGTCGATTGCTCAACGCCGCAGACCATACTCCAAATCCGGGGCGCCCTCTATGGGGAAAGCATGGAAGACTGCGGGGCGCAGCTTGGCGTTGCGCCGACCCTACCAACGCCACGTCGGCAGATCGGTTGACGTGCTGCTCGGTGCCATCCGTGGAGCAAGGGCTGGACTCTCGAGGGACCGCCAAGCAGGCGCCTCGCGCGGGCACCACCTTTGAGCGATGCAGGGGCAACGATGGTGCCACCTGCCCCAATTGGCGCCCGTGCACCCACCCTCAATACCCACAACCGGAGCCCTGCACCCCGGACCGCGCACTCAGCCCAGAGAGCGTGCCTCGGGCAAGGTCACGGGCTCGGCGTTGAGCGCCTCCAACACGTGCAGATGCAAGCTGGGCTTCAGCGACTCGATCAGGGACTCCGACAGCTGCGGCGACATACGGATCAAGGTCTCCACCAGCGCGCTGGGCAGCTCATCGCGCAGCAGCCGATCCAGCGCCTGCTGAAGAATGAACTGCAGCCGCTCTTCGCTGATGCCAGGCACATGCTCACTGCCCTGACGGACTGCCTGCGCCCCGGGATCCAGCAAGGCCGGCGGGCTGTCCGGACGCAGCACGGGCTGCAGCGCTACCTCGCAAGGCTCGGCAGGCTCCACACGGGGGGTATCGCGGCCTCCGGTGGACAAGACCGCAGCAGGCGCGGGCAGCGCCACGGCGTCCCTGCTGCCCCCCAAGGCCCCCAAGGCCCCCAAGGCCCCCAAGGCCCCCAAGGCCGGTAAGGCTGCCAGCGATTGCGCAGCCGGCGCATCCGAAGGAGCTGTGCCGGAAACCTCGCTGGCCGCGAACTCCGCAGACCAAGGCGCGAGCTCATCCCGCGCCATGGTCTGCCCCTGAGAGGCGGCATCAGCAGCCACTGGCTGTGCCTCGGCACTTGACCGGGCCACTGGCAGCTCCCCCACCGGCACAGCGGACAGCAAACCTGCGTCCAGGGAAGGGCCGCGATCATCACGGAGAACGGGCAGCGGGGCATACACCTCCAATACCTGCTCATGCAGGGCCGGGGGACGCACTGGTGCCACATCAATGGAGAGGTCGATGAAGGGCGCATCACCCTGCAGCTCCGGGACGCGCGGCTGAACGACGTGCCAGGGCGTCATCACATCGCCCGCCGTGGTGGTCTCGTCGGCTGGGTCGACGAGCGCCGGCCCATCACCCCAGTCCAGGCTGATGGGCACGAGCTCCTCGTCACCGGGGCGACTGTCCTGCCAGGTTTCGGTGCTCAGGTTCGAGCTGGGTTTGGAGAGGCGCTGTTCGTCCAGCACTTCCGTCAGAGTGGGCACCACGCGGGTGCCGGTCGAGCTCATGCATTGACCTCGTGATGCTTGATGTCCAGACCCATCTCGCGATAGGCCTTGTAGCGGCGGCGTCCGGCCTGCACCTGTTCCGGCTCACTGGACAGCACCTCCAGTACCCGGTCCAGCGCGGCCACGTCAGCCATGAAGTCGGCGCCCAGGTTGAGCACAGTACGGCAGTGCGGCGCCGCATCTTGCCGCTCGGCCAGCACGATGGGCGTGGCACGCAACAACCCCTCATCCACGCCCCCCTTCAGCAGCAGGTGGGGGACGAAGTCAGTGGGCTCCTGTGTCCACAAGGCAGCATCCAGGCGCGACAGCAGGGACGCGGGCCCCAACACCAGGACCTGCGCCCCACTGCCGTAGGCCTTGCGGAGCAGGCGGGTCGCGAAATGCAGGCGGTCCGAGACGCCGGTATAGAAGCTCACTTCAGCGGCCATGCCTGCCTCCGATGCAGCCCCCATGGGGATACCGGCTGACGCGGAGCATGCCCACCTGCAAGCCGATCTGCAAGCACACTTGCACCGCCCCCCTCACGTGGCACCGCTCACTTGGCGTGAGACAGCACGAAATGGGTCAGCAGGCCCACAGGGCGGCCAGTCCCCCCTTTGGCGGCGCCGCTCTTCCAGGCCGTGCCGGCGATGTCCAGGTGGCCCCAACGGTACTTGCTGGTGAACCGCTTGAGGAACATAGCCGCTGTGATGGCGCCGCCAGCGCGCGAGCCCACATTGGCCACATCCGCGAAGTTGGTCTTCAGACCTTCCTCGTACTCTTCATCCAGCGGCATGCGCCAGCAAGGATCAAGCACCTGCTCCCCGGCAGCGGACAGGGCGGCGGCCAGTTCGTCATCGCTGGCGAACATGCCGCTACGCACGCCACCCAGAGCGATCACGCAGGCACCGGTCAGGGTAGCGACGTCCACCACCACGGCCGGCTTGAAGCGCTCGGCATAGGTCAGCGCATCACACAGGATCAGGCGGCCTTCAGCGTCGGTGTTCAGCACTTCAATGGTCTGGCCCGCCATGGACGTGACCACATCACCCGGCTTCAGCGCCTTGCCGCTGGGCATGTTCTCGCAAGACGGAATCAGCACGACCAGGTTCAGCTTGGGGCGAAGCTCGGCCACGGCCCGCAGCGTGCCCAGCACGCCTGCGGCACCGCCCATGTCGTACTTCATCTCGTCCATCTCGGCGCCTGGCTTCAGCGAGATGCCACCGGAGTCGAAGGTCAAGCCCTTGCCCACCAGCACCACCGGCGCCTGGGTCTTGGGAGCCCCCTCGTACCTGGCAACGATGAACTTCAACGGCTCGTCCGACCCCTGCGCCACGGCGAGGAAGGCGCCCATGCCCAGCTTTTCGACGGCCTTGCGATCCAGCACCTCGACCTTGACGCCATGGCTCTTGGCCAGCGCCTTGGCCTGCTCGGCCAGGAACGTGGGCGTGGCGTAGTTGCCGGGGCGATTGCCGCATTCCTTGGCCAGCTCCACGCCGGCTGCGATGGCCTGGCCGCGGTCCAGCCCCAGCTTGACGGCCTTGGCCACGGCCTTGTCGGCCAGCAGCGTGAGCTTGCCCAGGGCGGAGGCGGCCGGGGCACTGGGCTTGGTATGGCGATAGACGTAGACGGCATCTGAAGCTGCCAGCACGGTCTGCTCGGCCAGGACTTCGTCGAGGCCCTCAAAGCCCAGGTAGATCACGGCGGCATGGGCAGCATTGCGGACCTTGACCTGACCCAGCGCGGCAGCTACGGCCGCCTTGGCACTCTTGAGGCTGGGCTTGCCGGCGGCGGCCAGCACCAGGCGCACAGCCTTCAGGCCGACAGGGCGCTGCACCAGCAGCGTCTTGCCGGCCTTGAGCTCGAAGTCGCCCAGCTTGATGGCGTCCTTGGCCACGTCGGCCACGGCCTTGTCCAGCTTGGCCGGCAGGGCCTCACCGGCGATCACGACGATCAGGGCGTCGGCATTGATGCCGGCCAGGGCGTCCAGGGATGCAGACTGAGTACGGAAGTCCATAATGCGGTGCAATTAGTAAAGTGCTCGGATGTTATTCGATTCCACCCTGAGGAAGGATCTGGCGCGCAGCTTCGGCGTGACCGTGATCGTCATCCTGACCGTCGTTCTCACCTATCTGCTGATCCGCACCTTGGGCCAGGCGGCCGGCGGCAGCGTGGCGCCACAGGATGTGCTGCTGCTGCTGGGCTATACCAGCCTGGGCTATCTGCCCATCATCTTCAGCCTGGCGCTGTTCATCGCCATCGTGGCGTGCCTGGGCCGCATGTACCGCGAGTCGGAAATGACCATCTGGTTCGCCAGCGGTGTCGGGCTGTCGCGCTTTGTGCAGCCGGTGCTGCGCATGACATCGCCAGTGCTGCTGGCTGTCGTGGCGCTGCAGTTGGTCGTCTGGCCCTGGGGCAACCAGAACAGCGAACAACTGCGGGAGCGCTACGAAAAGCGGTCGGACCTGTCCCGCGTCTCACCCGGCCAGTTCCAGACCTCCCGCGATGGCAGCCGGGTGTTCTTCATCGACCGCGACAGCAAGGACGGCAGCGTAGGCCGCAATGTCTTCATCCTGACCGAGCAGAAGGCACAGGAATCGGTCACGACGGCGCATCGCGGCCAGATCGAGTTCCAGGGAAATGACCGCTTCCTGACGCTCTCGCAGGGGCAGCGCAATGAGATCGACAAGGACAGCGGTGACAAGACGCTCTCCCGCTTCGAGCACTACCGTGTACTGATGGACACGCAGGTGGAGCGCGGCGACACCGAGCTGCCGCCCAAGGCCACCATGACCCTGGACCTGCTGCGCAAGCCTACGCCGCGCAACCTCGGTGAACTCACCTGGCGGCTGGGCCTGGCGCTGGGTGCCGTCAACCTGGTGCTTCTTGGCATCGGGCTGTCGGCCAGCAACCCGCGCCGCGCCAGCAACTGGAACCTGCTGGTGGCCCTGCTGAGCTACATCATCTACTACAACCTGATCAACCTGACCCAGGCCTGGGTGGCCAACGAGCGCACCACCCTGCCCCGCGCCCTGTTGGCCCTGCACGGCACGGCCTTTGTGCTCGCCCTGCTGCTGCTCTGGTGGCGGGACAACAGCAATCGCTTCTGCCTGGCGCGCGGCCCCCGCAAGCCTAAGGGGGCCAACGCATGAGAACCGTTCGACGCCTGCTCTACCGCGATATCGTCACCGCGGTGATCTTCGTAGCCGTGGCCTTCCTGTCACTGTTCTTCTTCATCGGCTTCATCGAGGAACTGGGCCGGGCCAACAAGCTGGGCGGCGGCGCCATGCTGGCCAGCCTGCTGGCCTTGCTGGAGATGCCTTCGCACTTCTATGAGATCTTCCCGATCGCCGTGCTGATCGGCAGCATCTTCTCGCTGGCGCGCATGGCGCAGTCCAGCGAGTTCACCATCCTGCGCACCGGCGGGCTGGGTCCGGGCCGCGCCTTGGGGCTGCTGGCCGTACTGGCAGCCCTCTTCGGCGCGCTGACCTTCGTGGTGGGCGATTACGTGGCGCCCTGGGCTGAGAAGAAGGCCGATTTGCTGCGACGCGACCCCAAGGAAGCCGCCACCGCCGGCACGCCGGGTGTCTGGCTCAAGGACAGGCAGTCCGGGCCCGAGGGCGAGCGCAGCTTCTCCATCAACGTCAAGTCGGCCTCGGTCAGCGGAGAGCTCAGCGGCGTGCGCCTGTTCGAGTTCGATTCACAAGGCCGGCTGCTGAGCCGCACACAGGCCCAGCGCGCCCAGGTCGACAAGGACGGGCTCTGGCGCCTGTTCGACGTCGAACGCAGCCAATGGACACCCGCCGAGGCCGGCCAGCGCGCGCGCGTCTGGGAAAGCCACCTGGACGAATGGGAATGGCATGGCGGACTGAGTGCAAATGTGGTGAGCGCTGCGGTGCTGCCTCCCTGGTCCATGTCCACGCTGGAGCTCTACCGTTACACGCGGCACCTCTCGGCCCAGGCGCAGTCAGCCCAGCAGTACGACATCCAGTTCTGGCGCAAGGCTCTATACCCCCTGGCCTGCTTCGTTATGGTGGGCCTGGCTCTGCCCTTCGCCTACCTGCATGGCCGCTCGGGCGGCATCAGCCTCAAGGTCTTCGGCGGCATCATGGGTGGCATCAGCTTCGTGCTGCTGAACAACCTGGCGGGCCACCTGGGCCTGCTCAAGCAATGGTCGCCCTGGGCCGTGGCATCCGCGCCCAGCCTTCTCTATCTCTGCATCTCGCTGGCTGCCTTCGGCTGGCTGGTGCGCTACCGCTGAACCGCCCATGGATGGACTGCTTCTCTTCGCTCACGGGGCGCGTGACCCTCGCTGGGCCGGCCCGTTCGAAGCCGTGGCCAGACGCATCGAACAGGAGCGCCCCGGCCAGCCCGTCGCCCTGGCCTTTCTCGAATTCATGCAGCCGGACTTCGCCGGTGCGGCTGAGAGCCTCATCGCTCAGGGCTGTACCCACATCCACGTGATGCCCATGTTCCTGGGCAGCGGCGGCCATGTGCAGCGAGACCTTCCCGGGCTCCTGGATCAGCAGCGCGCCGTGCATGGGGGACGCGTCCAGTGGTCGCTCCAGGCACCGCTGGGCGAGATCCCCAGCGTCATTGATGCCATGGCCGCGGCCTGCATGGCGCCCCTGCACAAGCTCAGCAGCAAGACCTGACCCCGGAGCCCCGCCGTGAACCTGCACCAGTTCAAGTTCGTCCAGGAAGCGGTGCGCCGCAACCTCAACCTCACCGAGACGGCCAAGGCACTCTACACATCGCAACCGGGCGTCTCCAAAGCCATTCTTGAGCTAGAGGAAGAACTGGGGGTAGACATCTTCTCGCGGCACGGAAAGCGCCTGCGCCGCGTCACCGAACCCGGCCTGCAGGTGCTCAAGTCCATAGAGATCATCATGCGCGAGGTGAACAACCTCAAGCGCATCGGCGAGGAGTACTCCAAGCAGGACGCCGGCAAGTTCAGCATCGCCACCACCCATACCCAGGCGCGCTACGTGCTGCCCGCGCCAGTAGCGCAGCTGCGGCGGCAGTTTCCCCAGGTACAGGTCAGTCTGCACCAAGGCAATCCGGAGCAGGTAGCCCGGATGCTTCTGGACGAGACCGCCGATCTGGGCCTGGCCACGGAGTCCCTGGCCGAGTTCGAGGATCTGGTCACGCTGCCCTGCTATGAATGGCAGCATGTGCTCGTGGTACCCGCCCAGCATCCACTGGCCCTGGTGGAACGCCCCAGCCTGGAGCAACTGGCGCAGGAGCCGCTGATTTCCTACCACCCCAGCTTCACCGGCCGCACCCGCATCGACAAGGCTTTCGCCGCCCGGCGGCTGAGCCCCAACATCGTGCTCGAGGCCATTGACTCCGATGTCATCAAGACCTATGTGCGGCTGGGCATGGGCGTGGGCATCGTCGCGGAGATGGCGGTGCGGGACGATCCGCCCGGCGGCGATCTGGTGGCACGGCCGCTCGGACATATCTTCGGCTTCAACACCGCCCGCGTCGCCTTCAAACGCGGAGCCTTCCTCCGCAACTACGTCTACGCCTTCGCTGAACTGCTGTCCGACCGCCTCAACCGCAGCCTGCTGCAACGGGCGCTCAACGGCGAGGCCAGCGACTACGACCTCTGAGCCCCCCCTGAACGCTCTCTTCGTCTCGATGAATCCCACCCCCGCGATCCAGTCCCGCCTGCCCCATGTGGGCACCACCATCTTCGCCACCATGTCCGCCCTGGCCCAGCAGCATGGCGCCGTCAATCTGGGCCAGGGCTTCCCGGATTTCGACTGCGATCCGGCCCTGGTCGAGGCTGTGCACCAGGCCATGAAGTCGGGCCAGAACCAGTACCCGCTGATGAGTGGTGTGCCTGCGCTACGCCAGGCTATCGCCGCCAAGATGGAGGCGCTGTACGGGCACCACTACGACGCTGACCGTGAGCTCACCGTCACCGCCGGCGCCACGCAGGCCCTGTTGAGTACGCTGCTGGCCATCGTGCATCCCGGTGACGAGGTCATCGTGCTGGAGCCCTGCTACGACGCCTACGGCCCCGCCGTCGAGTTGGCGGGTGGCCGCGTGGTCCGCGTGAAGCTGAAGCCCGAGAGCTACCGCCCGGACCTCGCCGCCATTGCCGCCGCGCTGACGCCGCGCACCCGAGCCCTCATGATCAATACGCCACACAACCCAAGTGGCCGCGTCTGGCCCGCCGAGGATCTGCAGGGCCTTGCCGATCTGCTGGCCGGCACCGAGGTGCTGGTGATCAGCGACGAGGTCTACGAGCACATGGTGTTCGATGCCCAGCAGCACCAGAGTGCCGCCATGCACCCGGGGCTGGCGGCTCGAAGTTTCGTGGTCAGCAGCTTCGGCAAGACCTACCACGTGACCGGCTGGAAGGTGGGCTATGTGGCAGCGCCGGCTGCGCTCACAGCGGAATTCCGCAAGATCCACCAGTTCAATGTGTTCACCGTCAACACGCCCATGCAGCATGGTCTGGCCGCCTATATGCGCGACCCGCGCCCCTACCTGGAACTGCCGGCCTTCTACCAGCGCAAGCGGGACCTCTTCCGCACCGGTCTGGCCTCGACGCGCCTGCGCCTGCTGCCCTGCGAAGGCACCTACTTCCAGTGCGTGGACTACAGCGGCGTGAGCGCCGCCTCAGCACTGCCCCCCGAGGAATGCTGCCGCTGGCTCACGCAGGAGATCGGCGTGGCCGCCATCCCGCTCTCGGCTTTCTACGCGGAGCCGGGCGAGGATAGGCTGATCCGCTTCTGTTTCGCCAAGAAGGACGAGACCTTGCTGACAGCCCTGGGCAAGCTGCGGCAGCTTTGAGCCACGGCTGCGGGACTCAGCCCTTGATGCCGCCCTTGGAGAGATCAAGGTCCAGGTCCACAGGCCCCGCCACCGGCGAGGGAGCACCGCGGCGCTGAAAGGGCATGGTGGCCATCATGGACGTGGGGCTGCCCTGGCGACTGGCATCCAGAGGCAGGAACAGGTCGATGTCCTCACCACGAACCTCATGCTCGGAGATGTCTCGGGCGACGGCATACAGCATGAGGATGTCGCGATAGGCGGGCAGGTCGAAGGCACGGCCATCGGGGTCACCATGGGCCAGCAGGGTCTGGATCAGCTGCATGGTCATGGCGGCATCGCGCCAGCTCTGCACGATCAGCTCGGTGGCCTGCGCGTAGGCCAGCAGGCCCTCGCCGGCGGCGATGTCGTCGTTCCAAACCGGCGCCTGGGCATGGAAGCGTTCACTGAACTCATTGGCCACGCGCTCGAAGCCGGTCTGATCACCATGGCGCTGAAGGATCTCCATGAGCTTCAGGTGGGGCAGCGCGGTATGCCGGCCCTTCTCATGCAGGCGCTGTGAGAGCAGCTCGACGGCAGCCTCCTGCTGCCCCAGCACCATGAAGAAGTCCACCTGCTGCTCAAGATCGATCAACTCCTCCACGCTGACCCCGTCCACCGCCGAGCGTTCGGGCAAGGTCTGCAGAGGCTGGAGGTCGGTGTTGGCCTGTGGCATGTCCAGCAGCTGCAGGCTGACTGCTTCGGCATCCTCGGCCGACACCGGCGCGGTCCGCGCGAAGGGGGTGGCCGCGGTGTCCTCCTGAATAGGTGGGAGTTCGCTGTTGAGGAAATCCCGGCCCACGGCATCCTCCGCTGGCTCGGGCTGGGCATGCAGCGCCGCGGTGGTGTCGTGGGCAGTGGGTGTCGGCCCTGCCTCGGCAGCGAGCGCCATGGCGGCTGCGCTCGGGGCCTTGCTATCGCCTGCCCGAGTCGAGCCGGCCTCCGGCACATGGGCCCACCACGCCTCATGTGTGGCGCGGCGAAGGCTCTGCAACTGCATGAACAGCCACGCGCAGGCCACCGCCAGCAGCAGGCTGATCCCGGCCAGCATCAGCAACCAGCTGCGATCAACACCTTGTGGGTGGCGCAACTGGGCGGAGAGCTGCTTCAAGGTGTCCTGCACTTCCTTCGCTTCGGCACGCACCCGAGCCAGCTCGACTTCGAGCTGCTTCACCTGCTGCTGCGACTCCAGCACCGCCGAGGGCGACGGCTCCGAGGAGGCCGCGGCCAGCACCTCGGGGGCCTCCAGCTGCAACCGAGGTGCCTTGCCACCCAACGGCGCCGAGGACGCTGATGCATGGGCCTCAGCCGCGGGGACAGCCCTGGACTTGCCTGCTTGCTTAGCGGCCCCGCGGGTGCTGGTGGACTTCTTCAGCGACGCTTCAGGCTGCGAGGCAGAGGATGCAGTTGGGGCCTGCGTTGGGACTTGCGTTGGGATTTGCGTTGGCGCCTGAGCAGCGCCCTGAGCCGGCACCGCCCGACCAGGCGCCAGCAAGTCGCCCGCCTTGGACCCGGGTGTTGCCAGCGCGGCGCGCAATGCCGGTGAGTAGAGTTCATCCCCTTCCAGCATCGCAGGCGGCTCGCTGCGCATGCCAGAGGGCTGGGGGTCGATCAATGCCGTGAACTGGCGCGTGTAGCGCGTCGGGCAGCCCAGGCTCAGACTGACGCTGACCAGCGGCTCATCAATGGGAATCAGGCTGCTTACCCGCACCGCATTGATCTCGCCCTCGGTACGCCCCAGCAACTGCACCTGCACCTGATCGGCAGGCAAGCGTGTTTCCCCGGCAACCAGCACCGCCTTCACACAGTCCGGGCTGAGACCTTCGCCTGGCAGCAGTTGCAAGGGAAAGACCAGGCGCAAAGGCTGGAACAGTGCCGAATGCGTCTGCGGCGCCCCCACGTTCAGCGCCGCGGACGGCATGGCGAGAGAAAGGCCGACGCCCACCACCGCCAACCATGAGCTTGCGGAACGTGCCTGGGACGCCTCTGGCTTCGTTGTTCGGAGCATGCGACTTGTAAGTACTTTGCAACAGACTCTAGCACCAGCCGCTCCTTCGCCAAGCACTGAATTGCCACGCTAGCACCGCGTTTCCGCGACGCCCCGCCAGTTGTTAACGCTTCGTGGACAATGGGAGTGGAGCGCCCGGTTCAGGCCGGAATCACGTCGTACTGGGGCTGTCGCAGCCGTGACAAAGCATGAGTAGCACTGTTCTTACAATTTCCGAACGCAGCAATATTGAGTCGGGTTCGTGGTTTTCCAAGCTGTCCCTGCCCCTTCGCAACGACATCCTCTCCAGGGCCGTGGTGAAGCGGGTGCCAGACGGCGCCATGCTGTCCTGCCGAGGCGAACCCGCGGAGGAATGGGTGGGCGTCGCCAAAGGCGCCGTGCGCATCAGCTCGGTTTCCCTTGCAGGCAAGCAGGTCTCCCTGACCTATGTGGAGCCTGGCACCTGGTTCGGAGACATCTCCCTGTTCGACGGCCTGCCCCGCACGCACGATGCGGCCGCTCATGGCGAGACCACGCTGCTGGTGGTGCGCAAGCCCGACTTCAAGGAGCTGCTGGAGCGCCATACCGAACTCTACGAAGCCCTGCTCCGCCTGAACTGCCGGCGCCTGCGGCTGATGTTCGACGTGGTCGAGGACCTCAATACGCGCCCGCTGGCCGCACGCCTGGCCAAGCAGATCCTCCTGCTGGCGCGGTCCTATGGCATCGCGCAGGGCGAGGAGATCCGCATCGGCCTGCAACTGGCGCAGGAAGACCTGGCCCAGTTGCTGGGCGCGTCACGCCAGCGCGTGAACCAGGAGCTCAAGGGCTTCGAGCGAGACGGCGCGGTTCGGGTGGAGCCCACCCGCCTGGTCGTTCTCAACAAGGAAAAGCTGCTCGCCATCGCCGGGCGCTGATTGGCGGCGTAGGGTCAGGTCTTGCCCGAGCCACCTGCAGCCGGCTCACGCAACCTGTTCTCCACCTTCGATCGGACCCCCATGGACGAATTCATCGGCACCCGCCCTCCCTCACAGGCCATTGACACAACGCGCCTGACCGCCTGGGCCGCAGCCCATGTGCCCGGCTTCGCGGGGCCCTTGCAGGTCGAGCAGTTCAAGGGCGGGCAGTCCAACCCCACCTACAAACTGATCACGCCTGGCGGCACCTACGTCATGCGGTCCAAGCCAGCACCTGTCGCCAAGCTGCTGCCCTCGGCCCATGCCATCGAACGCGAGTTCAAGGTCATGCAAGCCCTGGGGCAGACTGCGGTGCCGGTGCCGCGCATGCTGGCGCTGTGTGACGACGAAACCGTCATCGGCCGGGCCTTCTACCTCATGGAGTTTGTGGAAGGCCGCGTGCTCTGGGACCAGGGCCTACCGGGCATGACGCCTGCCCAGCGCGGCGCCATCTATGACGAGATGAACCGTGTCATCGCAGCGCTGCACAGCGTCAGACCCGAGGCCGTAGGCTTGGCGGACTACGGCAAGCCGGGCAGCTACTTCGAGCGCCAGATCGGGCGCTGGAGCAAGCAGTACATTGCCACCACGACCCTGCCTATCCCGGCCATGGACGCGCTCATCACCTGGCTTCCCACCCATGTGCCCGAGGCCGCCCGCTCTGATGCAGAGGTCTCCGTGGTCCATGGCGATTTCCGCATGGACAACCTGGTGTTCGATCCCACCGAACCCCGCGTACTTGCCATCCTGGACTGGGAGCTGTCCACGCTGGGCCATCCGATGGCTGACTTCAGCTACCACTGCATGTCCTGGCACATCCGCAAGGCCGGGGCGGCGCATGGCCTCGCCGGCCTGGACCTCGCGTCACTGGGCATTCCGGCCGAAGCTGACTACATCCGCCGCTACTGCGAGCGCACCGGCCGTGCCGACGTGGCGGCCGTCCAGCGCGACTGGAACTTCTACATGGCCTACAACCTCTTCCGCATCGCCGCCATCCTGCAAGGGATTGCCAAGCGGGTAGAAGAAGGCACGGCCTCCAGCGAGCGCGCCCGCGAAGCAGGCGCTGGTGCCCGCCCGCTGGCGGAGCTGGCCTGGCAATTCGCGCAGAAAGCGTCCTGAAACCCGGGTGGGGCATCGGGCCCGGCCAAGGACGGCCCTCACTGGGTTGAATCAGGCTCCGGCAGAGTCCCGTGCATCGTGGTGCTGGAGGGCACGCTGGGCCAGGGGCTGGAATCACCCAGCGCCTGGCTCACGCGTTCGGCCGCCTCGGCCGCAATCTCGCAGAGCTTGTGCAGTGACTGCACGTCATTCAGCCGTGGCTCCTCCATGGCCATGCGCAGATACAGATTGCCGCGCATGCTCATCAGCACAAAAGGCCGGCCTGGCGTCACCAGGTCCTGGGACACGCGCGCCAGCGCCTCACTGAATCGCCCTTCGATCCACACATGCAGGAGTTCCCGGGCCACGCCCAGCACGCCGAAACGGGCGCGGACGATCTTGGAGCTGATCTGGGTGAGCTTGGGGAACATCACCAACCAGCGCATTTCCTCCGGGGTGTCGGTGTCGACGCGGGTGCGCAGGGTGTCGGTGTAGGCCTCGAAGACGGCACCTTCCAGTTGCTCCATCAGCTGTTGCTCGATCACCATCATCTGGAGATCCCCATGCAGGCGGGCCTCGTAGCGGATCCTCAGCTCATGGCCGGGGATGTAGGCCCGCTGCGACGGCCCCCACTCGATGCGCACCGCACCGCCTGCGCGGCCAGGTGGCATATCCAGTATGAAGCCCTGGCCTTCAGCCACGACACGCAACTGCCCGCCAAGCGAGTCCGCCCAATCGGCGATGGGTTTCCAGCGTGCCGCGTTTGCTCGCGCCACGAACCAATGCTGAAGTTGTTTGATTACCATGGGCAGGCAGTGTGCATCCAGGAGCACCGCGATCGCGGCAGACAGGAGAGCGACGATGATCGACGTTTACACATGGGCAACGCCCAACGGCCACAAGGTCCACATCATGCTGGAGGAGTGTGCCCTGCCTTATCGTGTCGTTCCAGTAGATATCGGCAGCGGTGCACAGTTTGAACAACACTTCCTGCAGATCAGCCCCAACAACAAAATCCCGGCCATCGTCGACCACGACGGGCCTGACGGCAAGGAAATCTCACTGTTCGAGTCCGGGGCCATTCTGCTCTATCTGGCCGGCAAGACCGGCCGCCTGCTGCCTGCCGATGTGCGCGGCAAGTACGAGGTGCTGCAATGGCTGATGTTCCAGATGGGCTCGGTGGGTCCCATGCTGGGGCAGGCGCATCACTTCAGGCTCTACGCGCCAGAGAAGCTGCCCTACGCCATCGAGCGCTACACCAAGGAGGCCCAGCGCCTCTATGGCGTGATCAACCGCCGCCTGGCCGCCAGTACCTATCTGGGAGGCAAGGAGTACAGCATTGCTGACATCGCCGTCTTCCCCTGGCTGCGCTCCTGGAAGAACCAGGGCGTGGAGCTGTCGGACTATCCCCACCTCAGGGGCTGGTTCGATGAAATCGCCAATAGACCCGCCGTTTTGCGCGGCCTGGAGGTGCTTGCGGACCAGCGCCAGCCACTCACCACAGACAAGGCGCGCCAGGTCCTCTTCGGCCAGCAGGGCAGCTGACCCTGACCGGACAAGCGCTGAGTGACGGACTTCCAAGGCTCCCAGCTCATGGAACCGAGCACAAGCAGCGCAGGTCTTGCTTACAGCACCAGGGGAGGCTCAAGCCTTGAGCCGGTAGGGGAGCCTCAGGCCTTGATGTCCAGCAGCGCGCCCTCGGCCCGCACCTGAGTCTGCAGCACCTTCAGATTGGCCACATAGGCATAGGTGGCCGAGCGCTGCTCCACGATCTCCTTCTCGATCTGCACCGAGGTCGTGGCGTTGGTCGCCTCACGCGTCAAGGTATCGGACTGCTTCTGGTCCTGTCCATCCATGGACTCCGGTCGCCTGGCCGCGACGGCCAGATTTTCGGAGCTGGCACGCAGGCGCTCGTTCGCTGCGGACATGCCGGATAGCGCGGTGCTCAAGCTGATGGCCATGAAGATCTCCGAAAGATGGACCGTGATTGGCCGCCTTATCGACCGACCACGCCAGAACTTTAGCCCTGCTCTTCAGAATCGGCGAGTTTTTTGAAGGCATGGCTGACCGACAGGCCCAAGAAATGACGCGTTGTGCCGACTTTCACCGCCCCAAACGCAAAAAGGCCCGCCGAAGCGGGCCTTGCCAAGGCTGGCGCCGGCCTCAGCCGGCCAACTCCTCGAAAGTACCTGCCGGCACATAGACGCGCACGCTGTCGCCTCCGGCGGCTTTGGCCTCGGTACAGGCCAGGGCAGCGGCGCCCAGCACCGCATCAACCGTTTCCAGGGTGGGCTGCAACTGCACCACGCCCACGCAAGCCTTCACCCTCGTACGGTGCAGCCCCCAGCGCAGGCGATAGGCCGCGATCGAGGAGCGGACCTTGTCCGCCACGATCTGGGCATAGTGCTGGTCGCAGTCCGGCAGCAGAACTGCGAAGTGATCGTTCTCCAGCCGCGCCACCAGGTCGGAGGCCCGCACCTTGGTCACCAGCATCTGACCCAGTCCGTAGAGGAAATGGTCGGCCACCTCGGTGCCCATGCCGTGGATGACCTCGCTGAACTTGTCCACATCGACCCACAGCACGGAAACAGGCTCATGGCGACGGCTACCCACATGCTCGGACAGGCGGCGCTCGAACTCACGGCGGTTGGCCAGCTCGGTCAGCACGTCATGCTTGGCTGTCCAGGTGGGCTGCATGCGCAACTGACGCGCAGCCGTGACATCCTCGATGATCCACAGAGCCTCGCCGGCCGGCTTGTCCCAATGCACGGGCGTGGCCTGCACCCGCCCCCAGAAGCGAGAGCCGTCGCGGCGCACATGCTCAATCTCCTCGTCCAGCGGACGCCCTGCACCAAAGGCGGCGCCCATGCGCTCCATGAGGCCTTGATGCGAAAGATCGGACACGAAGATGCTGCGCGTGGGCTGCAGGCAGAGGTCGGTGTCGTCACCATGGCCGAACAGGTGATTGAACTGCTCACTGACCACCTGGAAGCTGCCCTGGTCGACAAAGCACAGCGCGCTGGGCGCTCTCACCATCAGGGCACGCATGCGGGCGGCGGTCGTTTCCGAGCCATGGGCCTGGGCCTCGTTCGTGGCTTGCATCAGCTTCTCCTTGGAGCGGCCTGCCCGATCGCAGGCACGTACCCCTTAGGTGTAACGCTTTTGCCTGGCAATGGAAACCCCGAACAAGCCCAATTCCGCTGGACAGTTGCGCCTGCGCAGAACAGACGCCTGGCACCCTCGGCGACAACTGCTCAACGGCAGGCTTCAGGATCAGGCCGGGCGTGACGCTCGCGGTCCCTGGCATCAGGCGGGCTGCCATGGTCCAGCAGCACACGCCATTGACCGTCGGGCTCCTTGCGCCAGAGGGTGTGGAAGCGTCCGATCAAGGCGCCATCATTCCCGAAGACTGGGCCGCTGGTATGCGCGAGTCGCTCTGGCTCCAGCATCTCGGCCAGGTCCGGATACCAGCTGAACGGTGCGGCGGGTTCGGCGTAGAAGCGCTGCCAATACGTACGGACAGCGTCCCGCCCCTTCAAGGGCGTCGGGCCACTGTGAAAGACGGCCGGGTCTGCCACGAAACCAGCAAAGGCCTGCAGATCGCGCTGGGCCATGGTGGCGGCAAAGGCGCATTCACGGCGCCACAGTTCGACATCAGCCGAGGCGGGCGGTGCGGCCAGGGCCGGCACGGCGGGGGCAAGCACGCCCCCAAGGAGACACAGACGCAAGGAGTACACAAGCAGTGGCCGCATTGGCAGGCTCCCTAGGTCAAGGTGGCACGAGATCTGCATGATTCCATGCCTCGAACAGCGCGGCATGGGCTGAAAGTCATGTTCAGCAGTTGCTCGCCGCGGGTCTGCCCGAAGGGCTTCTAGCGCCCCTTGCCCGCAACTGAGAAAGGTGAGCCGTTCCAGCTTTGGCGGAGGCTACTACTAGAAAGCATGAGGCCGTGAGGAAGGCTTCGACGGCCCTCCCCCGAAAGTCAGAGTGCAGGCGGTGAGCCTGGAACTGGGGCACCGTGGCGAGCAATCCTTACAGCGGGACTTGCAGCGGGAGGCGCCATCGAATCCATCGTCGGCAACGATTGGCCGTGTGCTGCAACGCTGCAAGCTCTGAGCGCCAGGGTGAAGCAGCACAAGGTCAACGCCAGCCGGCGGGTTTGCTGCCCAGGCAGAACATGGCCGCATCAGGTCCTGAAGAAACTCCTCCACCAGTGCCACACGCAGCCAGGAGTCCCTCCTCCAGCCGCGTCCTGCAGGTCACCGCCATCACCGCCGCCATTTTGACGCACGCGTGCCATGCTGCATGCCAATGCAGCATGGCCCATCGCTTATCGGGAGTCCCGCGCGATACGAGCCTGAAACTAGGCGCACCACCTACTGGACAGGATTGATCAGCCGTCCCCTGTGAAGCCGCCGAACCTGCTCTGGTTCTTAGACACCGCGCCGTCAGCCGCGCAATCCATAAACCATTCGTCAGCCGCCATCGCGATGGCAGCGAACAGGCGAGGCCAGTGCCGCAGGGCTAAGAACCGATCCTGGTACGCGCTGGCGCCGAACCATGTCGTCCAGCCTTGCTCTGAAAGAGTCTCACATGACCATCGCAGGCCTTCCCCGCACACCTCGAAATTACTAGTGATCAAGCCTCCTGGGAACGCTGTCCATGGGCATCCGCCCTGCGTCACCAGTGTCCATGCGAGGCGGCGGGATCAACAGGGCCTGCTCAGGACTGTTTGACTGCCAGCAAACAACAGGTGCTGGAAAAACCTTGGGTTCCCCAGCCTGCATTCGCATTGACCTCCAATACCGCACGATCTGGATCGAATCCATTTCTAGCAAGCTCCCGCTCAATATCATGTTCATCAATTGGCGCTGACTTGAAGCTGCTGTCAAAAACCTTGTATCCCGTGCAATGAAGCATGGATCCAAGCAAGAGCACTCCGCCCGGCTTCACCAAACCGCAAAGGTTCCTGAAAAATTCAGACCATTGCTGCTTGTCAGCCGCAACAGCCTCGATGCAATAGTATGAAAATACCAACCCATAAACGCTATCAGAACCGATCGGCCGCTTGGACCTTATATCACCCTGCAGCAGCAATCCAATTCGTTCGCGCAAGAGGCGCCTGCGTTCTGAAAGCGCATTTGCATCCGCCATCACCTCTGATGCAACTACATTTTCAAGATACTGATCCCAATCATGCCCTCCGCTGCGCCCCTCCTTCCAGCTTCGCACCTGATCAAGGTTTGAGTCGAGGTAATCAGCCATATCGATCTGCTTGGCGTACGGTGCGACCGCCGCCGCATGATGCACTGTCGGCCCGCAGCCGAATTCGAGTGCTCGGTCGAAATCCCGCCCAAGCGACTTCAGCACCTTACTTGCGAACCTTGCATTCGCGACCTCATCCGGAGACACCCGAGCACCAGAGTAGTACTGGTTAAGGTAATCCAACGGATTCCACAGCCGTTCATATTCATTCATCTGATTCTGCATAATCAACCCAGGCATGACGACGCATGCCATATATATTCCGCCGCGTGATCAAGCTCGCACAGCGGGACTGAGCGCGAGCCTTCACCATATTCTTTTTCCGGCGATTTCAGCATTACAGTGACAAAAGCCTACCCCACATCACTCACGACACCCTTCATCGCGGGAAATCAGGCAACTCTGTTTATGCCGTTTCTGCTTGCGATTCCTCCACCTTCACTTCCGCCCCTTGGTTCAGGGCAGTTGCGAGATTCTGACAGAACTCACGAACCGCAGGCACCAAATATATTGGCACAGAAACCAGCAGGACCCCACCAGCCCAAATCCAGGCTGTACTGATTCCCTCGCCACCGGCAATATTTCCAAACACAACTGCACCAATTGTTCCGCCCAGCATGGTTACCAAGGATTTAAGAGAGAGCATCGTTGAACGATGGGCTTCCGAGACCACGCTATGAAAGACCGTCATGAACGGCACCATCGAAATTCCTGCAACGAGGAAGAACAATGCATAAGCGACAAGAAATCCTGAAACACTTTGCTGCACTGCCAGCAAGGCAAAAGTCCCAGCCAGCATGAGTTCCGCGGCAAGCAGCAGCTTGTCATAGCGATTCTTGACCAATTTCCCCAGCGGGAGGGACAGGCTCTGGCCAACTGCGCCGACGATGCTGCTCATCATCAGCATCAATCCGAATATCCATGTACCGTGTGCACCGTCACTCAATTGGGCCGCCCGAGGTTGCCAGAGCGTCTCGATACTCATGGCCACACCTCCACCAATCAATTGAGCGAGCATAAATACTTGCAAGGTTCGCGACGTCTTCAACTCCTCAACGGCGTTCGAAACAAAAACCTTCAAGCTGGATGTCTGCCCGCCTCCACCTTCTACCGACCGTGAATCCCTGATCAGCAGACTGGTTGCAAAGATGTGGATCAGCAGCAGAGGCACCATGACGATGCAGTTAATATCGTACAGAGCTACAGATGGAGTCGCATCCGTCCATGAGTGGAACCATTCAGGCAGCCATCCTCCGACGACGGCCCCTAGCGCAAGTCCAAGCAGTTGGAAAATTCCAATATATGCTTGTGCATGCTGCAGGCCGAGCGGCGACTGATCCGGCGGAAGGGCTTGAAATTGCTGAACGAAAAGTGCATCCAGCGTTCCTGATATCAATGCGGCGCTCACACCGCTCAAGGCCATAAAAAAGCTCAGCGATGCCAACGATTTAGATTGCCACAGCCCAATCGTCGCGACAACAAGTACGGTTTGCCCCAGAAGAAAAACCATCTTTCTTCCATAGCGATCAGCGAGCATGCCGAATGGCACCTCGCAGAGCATGGTGGCGGCTGTAGTGATGGCAATCAATACCCCTACCTCCGCCAAGGAGTAGCCCTTTCCAGCCAGGAGCAAGTACAAGATGGGCGCAAGAATTCCGTTGATCGCCATCATGAAGGCTTGCAGGAACCCAAATCGAAGAAATAGTGATTTCATAGAATACCTTGCTTGCAAATTTAAACCCTAGATGCCCACGACCAACTCAGGAGAAGGAGCCACGTTAAAACTGCTCCAAACTCAGCCACCCTGCAATGCAGAAGCGTTAACTGCTAGGTTCGCGGGTACCAAACCCAAGGCAAAGATCGAATCACAAAGTGCGCAATGCGCTCATGACAGGTTGCCTGACAGCGCCGGTAGATGGAATCAGACCACCTATAAGTCCGATACCTAGCGCCCATTTCATTCCCTCCACCATGATGTCGCTGGTGACATGGAACTGGAACATAACTTGGCTGAAATTTCCGCCCAGGGTGGAAACTGTATACCCATTGAAGCCAAGCCAGGCCAAGCCCGCTCCAAGCCCCCCCCCCAGTGCCGCGAGTAGCAGGGTTTCCGCCATCAATCCAAGAATCACCGGCAAACCCCTGAAACCAATTGCACGCAGAGCTGCAATTTCCCTCGCCCGACCGGAAATTGCTGCGCTCATCGCATTGAAGGCGCCGCAGACAGCCCCAGCTGCCATGATGGCGGCCACAAAGACGCCCATGGTCGACATGATTTGTACGAAACGCTCGGACTGCTTTCGATAGTAGTCTCTGGTCGTCATCGCATCGAGCTTGAGCCTCTTGTCAGATTGCAGCCCCACCTGCAGTGCTTCCAGCGACTTAACTGGATCAACCAATCCCACCGTAATGGACTGCACGCTGGTTCGGTGGTTTGCCGACATCAGGGCATGAACATCAGTCCATATTTCTGAATCAAATGAATCCCCGGTGGAAAACGCTCCAACGACCGTCCACTGCTGATTTGATATATTGACAGACGAGCCAATGGAGAGTGCACCAAACTTCCGCATCGCAGACGCGCCAACCAAAATTTCATAAGTTCCCGGACGGAAAGACCTCCCAGCAACAATTTTCGCAGTGGGGCGAAGTTTCCAGGCTGCAGGTTCAATACCGCGGACATAGACCGAAGCATCGGATCCAGGATCCAGGGACATGGATAGCATTTGGCCAAACTCAGCGCTGGCTATGGGGTTTCCTTGCTCATCCTTCGCAATTCCAGGCAGTTGCAATGCCAACTGCATCTGCTCCAGCGTTAAGGCTGACGAGGTCTCTGAAATAACCCCCTGCCGCAGAATAATCGCCGATTTTTCACTGCCGGTTCGGTTCATCATCGATTCGAAGCCATTCGCCATGGCAAGAATAGCTACCATGACACCAACGACGGCTGCTGTCCCCATGACAACGACGGTGGCGCTCCCCCATCGCATGGGTATCGAAGAGATTCCTAGCCAAGCGAAAGCCCCCGCCAAGCGGCCAAGTCGGGTAAAAGCAAGAAGAACAAGTACAACAGCCCCAATTGCCAGCAGCGCCATCCATGGCAGCACGATCCAGGCGCCCAGCAACGCAAGCAAGGCAATCAAGTCGCACAGCCGGAGAACATATGCTTTGATTCGTTTCATGACTTATCTTTTCTGGAGTGAGCCCGACATTCAACGGCGGGACAAGGCTGTGACGATATTTATCCTCATGGCCTGACGCCCCGGGACAAATCCGACCAACAAACCAACCATCAGGACAATTCCTGCAGCGCTCAGCCAAGTCCTCACAGGAATTTCCGCGATGGATACGGCGCCCCCACTTGCTTCGCCAAGCAGCGGGGTTACCACTGTCGCCAGGGCCATGCCTATACCACCGCCAAGCAGAAGAATGGCCAGTGACTCAGCCATGATTAGCAGCATGACAAGACCATCCCGGAAACCAATCGCCTTCAGTGTGGCGATTTCCGAAGTGCGCTCACGCACGGCCTGCGCCATCGTATTCGCGACAAGGAGAATCAATGCAAAAAAGACTGCGGATAGTATCGACGTCACAATCAGACCAATATCAGCAATCTGTTTTAGCAGGGATTGACTGAAGGCCTGCTCGGTCTGAGTCCGGGTGGCATGATCGGAGTTTGCAGTCATTGCATCGATTGCAGCGCTCACCTTTCCGGCATCCGCCCCCTCCCGTAAGGTTATTGTGTACCAACCCACCACACCTTTGAGATAGTCATTGGCCTGCTCAAAATAGTCCCACCGAATCATCATCTGTTTCTCCTCGGCAGCACGGCTTCGCTCTTTTACTGCAAAAGTGCCAACCAGGGTAAACGACCAGTCAGCCGACCCTTGAGCTGGATACTCAGCTGCCTGCATTGGGATTTTGTCGCCGATCTTCCAGCCATACTGACGAGCAAGACTTTCACCGACTATGGCGCCATCTCTAAGCTTGGCAAAATCCTCCAGCTGCTTTCTTGATATCTCATACTCCGGATATTGACCGAGCAAGCCGGGATCTACTGCAACACTCGGGAAAAAGTTCTGGACGTCCTGATAGATACCATTGAACAAGGTTGAGTGCGCGACCGCCGACACCTCGGGGATCTTCCTTATCCGGTCACCAAGCGCAGCCGGCAGGTGGTGAAGGATTGAAGTACGCGAGGCCACAATCAGGCGATTGTGGCCACTCAGGCTTGAGCTCGCATCAAACGCGGCCCTCACTGAATCAAGCAAGCCGAAAAGCATGAAAGCGATTGCCACCGAAACCACGGTCAAAGAAGTTCTGGAACGGCTCCTGGTCAACCCAGCCCATAGCAAGAATAGATATTTCATGGGACCTATTTCAATTGATTGCCATTCTTTTCGCCACAATTAGCGAATGCTCATTTCAAGCATGTGCTTCTGCTGCAAAACGTCGAGGATCCTCGCCAGCCAGCACTGGCTTCTCCTGGGTGACGGCCAGCGTTCCCTTATCCAGATTGATTATTCGACGAGCATGCTGCGCGGCTTTGGGATCATGAGTCACCATGACGATGGTCTTGCCATGCTCCCTGTTCAGGGAAGCGAGCAAGGCCATCACTTCTTCCGCTGCGCTTCGATCCAGGTCGCCGGTAGGCTCGTCGCAAATCAAGATATCGGGATCCGATGCGATGGCACGCGCGATGGCCACGCGTTGCTGCTGCCCCCCGGATAGTTCTGACGGCTTGTGATTTGCACGTGTCTCGAGGCCGACCAAATGGAGTGCGATCTGGGCGCTCTTTCTACGTTGCTCAGCTTTCAAGTTGCTTAGCAAAAGCGGTAATTCAACGTTTTTCAGGGCCGTCAGCGTAGGCATCAAATTGTAAAACTGAAAAACAAAGCCGATATGCCGGCTTCGCCAGTCGGCCAGTTGACCGGCCGTCATCGAACTGACTCGCTCACCTTTGAAGAGAATGTCACCGGCGGTCGGTTCATCAAGCCCCCCGAGCAGATTAAGTAGAGTTGTCTTACCGGAGCCTGAAGGCCCCATCAACGCAACAAAATCTCCCTCAGCAATTTCCAGGTTGATATTCCTGAGCACTTCCACACTCTGCCCACCGCGGGCATACGTCTTGCCAACATTGGCGACACTGATAATATTTTCCACTTCACACCTCCGAATCAGTTAAACACGAAAATTTCATCAAAAATTCGAGAAGAAACTTGATGCAAATTTCCACATCATCACGAATTAAGCACCCAACACAGATCCGACCAAATATTGCTGCCCACAATCGACATCTTCCTTGGCATCATTTGCATCCCTGCTGCGATGAATCACCTGGCGAGTCAATTTTCTCCCACTGCATTCAGCAACGTCACACGGACTCGCTGACCGTTGCGCAGGCTTACGTCCGGGTCGACCACGACCAAATCTCCACTACCGATGCCATCACGAACAAGCCAACGCTGATCAATGGCATTTTTCACTTCGATAAATCGCTTCTCGAGCTCATACCCACTTTTCTTTTGAACAGCCACGAATGCGTAACTCTGGCTCCCCTGTTCTCGTATAGAAAGTTTTGGCACGATGCTTTGGGAAACTGCATTGACTGATTGTGATTGCACTGGATCTTTGTCTTTTCCCTCAAAGAAACTGACTTTGGCACCCATGTCTGGCATCACGCGCGGATCCTGAACATGGAGCGCGACCCGCACTTTGACCGTTGCCTTACCGCGATCGGCCGTTGGAACTATATGGACAACTTCTCCTGGGATCCTCCAGCCGGAGTACGCATTGAGCGTGGACTGCACAGGCATACCGGGCTTGACGCGCCCGATATAGGCCTCACCGACATCGACTTCCACAAGTAGAGAGTGCATGTCCACAATGGTGCCAATGCCGGTGCGAGTAAATCCTCCTCCTGCGGAGAGAGGGGACACGATCTCCCCTGGCTGGGCAGCCTTTGCAATAACTACCCCGGTGAACGGTGCCCGGATAATGGTACTTTCAAGCGCCGTCTCCGTAGCTTTTAGCTGCATTCTTGAAACAAGTACGTTACGCTCAGCTGTTGTCAATTGGGCGCGCAAACTGTCCCGTTGAGCACTTGCCTGGTCCAGCGACGCGCGGGAAACCATCCGGTGATCGGCCAGTTCACCCAGACGACGCACATTAGCTTCCGCTTCGAGCAACTGCGCAGCAATTCCTGCCACCTGACTTTCCACCGCAGCGAGCTGCGACGCCGCCAGGCCGCGTTGGTCTTCTGCATCAGTGGGATCCAGCAAAGCCATGATGTCGCCGGCCTGGACGATCTGTCCTTCTTCAATCAGGACCTTCTTAACCTTGCCTGTTATCTTTGAAGACACCGTGGCCTGCCGCCTTGCAATGACGTAGCCACTTGCCTCCAGCACCGCCGACTCACTGCTGGCGGATACCGGCACGTGCACCGCACGCATGACTTGCACCTGTTGGGGGCGGCTCAGCATGGCGTAGGCCCCTGCACTCAGCAGTCCTGCGCCCGCCACGACCGCAATTCCAAGCTTCCAAATACGAAATATCGAATGGCCCGCTCTTGGAGGCTCACGCTCGATGCGCAATTGAGACAACAACTGCTCTCTCTGCATTTTTTCGCCCCCCGTCATGCGACGACTAACTTACCGGCCTCAACAGATTCAGGCGCTTCAATAGACAAAAGTGGTTCAACGGACAACTGAGACTGTTGAGAATTCAAAAGCTTCGTCGGATTCAAATCATCAATCCAATGAACATCCATCGGCTTGAAGCCATTGAACGACATCGTTGCATAACTCGTACTATAGGCACCGGCAGCTGGAAAAACCACAAAACTCCCCTCACCTATACTCGAATCCAGCAGTACATCCGACCCTTTCGGCAAAAGCATGTCATCGCTATCACAGGTGGGCCCGGCCAGCACTGTCCGTACAGTTCCTGGCCCAGCACTTGGTTCAATACGGCACCCCTCGCGAACACAATAGAAAGGCAATTGAATGTCCGAAGCTTCATACAGCCCATTGAATTTCCCAACATCCAGATACAACCAGCGCTGAAGACCTTCTGGTGCCTTGCGCCATGCATCCATCAAGACGCGTGCGACGACCATCCCTGCATTTGCGACAAGGAAGCGCCCTGGCTCAATAATGAACTTGAAAGGACGATCAAATCTCCGAGCAAAATCATCCACCTGCTGAGCCAATTCTCCGAGATAGTGGGCGTAGTCATATTCCTCAACGCCACCATTTATGTGGTAGCCAGTAGCCGGAAGCCCTCCACCCAAGTTAACCACAGAAGGAGAAATATCCTCTTTTAGCAGCGCGTCAAACACTTCACCGGCCATTTCCAAGGCAACCCGCCATGCATCCGGGCTTGATTGCTGGGATCCAACGTGGAATGACACACCACAAGCATCCATACCTCTTCGATGCGCTTCAATTAGCAGCCCGGTGGCTGTGGCTACATCAGTTCCGTACTTCCGCGTCAACCCCCAGACGGCTCCCCGGCCATCAGTTGCAAGACGTGCAATGACCATGGAGCCTGGAGCTTCCTCACAAAGCTTCTCCAGCTCAGACATTGAATCAAATGAGTACGATCTAACGCCAAGCCGATACGCTCGGCGGATCTCTTGCCGAATCTTTATCGGATTTCCAAAATGAATACTCGCCGGATTTGCACCAGCACGAATGCAGGCACGAATTTCATCCAAGCTTGCAGCTTCAAAGCTAGCCCCCAGTTCGCCGAGATACTTCAGTATCCTAGCGTCGGGATTAGCCTTCACAGAATAATAAACATTGACAGTTGGCAGACAGCGAGAAAGAAGGCGATACCGCTCCGATATCATCCCCCTGTCAATTGCAAGGTATGGAGTCTTCATGCCTTCAAAACCAATAAAACCAGAAGACAAGGCGCGCAAATCCATTGGAGTATTTTTCATAAATGACAATTGTTTCTATGTTCTATGCACAAACACCTGCATTTTCAGCACGACTCACAAACTGAGGAACTTTGCCGAAAGCGACATCTTTCACCGTAGACATGAAGACTTGATAGATACGATCAAAGTCCTCGCACGGCAGATCGTCCGTGAAGTATTCAAAGAATCCAGATATTTCTTCCGACTGGTAATACACCAGAGCCAAACGGTACGGGCAAGGATCGTACTGATCAATAAATCTGATCGGTGATGTCTGTTCCTGATCACTGTTTGGCGCATCAGCATGATGCGCAGGCATGGCCCGCGAAATGAGCAGCGAGTCATAGAAGCGCCCGAGCACCTGATTAGAGACCTTCGCCTCACCCATCAGCGCCGCCTGGCGTTGCAGTTTCAGTTGATTTAGCAGCCCACCCAGGCCTGGCCTTTCGCTGAATGAAGCCAGCACCGGGCTTTCCGTCAGCGTGTTGGCCGTCAGACTTTCCACCCCCGCTAGGGCAGATGCCCGGCCGGAATCCAGTGAAACAAAGGACACATGCAGTGCGCCTGACAGTTGCTGCAATGTCATTGCCCACACGGCCTCCAGCAGCAGGTATGGCGTTGCTGAGTTTCGCCGTGCCACAGCGAAAAAGGCCTGAGAGGTCTCCTTATCAAACGAATACGCTGGCTGCTGCACACGGAGGCGGGAGCGACGCTGATAGTAACGAGGAGGCAATGGCAGACCCACTGCATTAGCAAACTGCCTATCGTTCACTGCGTCGACGCTATTTCCTTCCGCCTGACGCAAACAATGCAATATCCACTCTTGATAATTATTCGCACTCGGGAGGTCAGAACTTACGCCCAGCGCACGAGCATATACATGATTAATGATGCCACCCAGATTCCATCCATCGACCAGCCCGTGGTGGACCAGGAATGCATGGAAAACATCGCCCGTATCGAGTCGGATGACGAACTGACGAACGGCATGCCGATGACTCATGTCGTAGCGTTCACGCATTTTTGATGCCAGATAGGTGTGGCATTGCGTGACATCACTCAGCTGCACATCATGGATATCGATCAGCAGCTCCTTGTCGACAATCTGGTAAAGCCGTTCATTTTCGAAGTGAAAGCGGCTTCGCAAGCACGGGAAGGCTGTTGACACCTCTGCCCAGGATTTTTTCAACTTCTCGATTGATAGATCCTTCGCAGGACTGAGCTCAACCTGGAGCAGTAGAGAAACCCACCAAGCTTCATCCCCTGGGTATCTGAACGTATGTTCAATCCACTTCTTTTGTGTTCCCTTTATCAAATAGAGTGCTTGCTCTTGGCTGATTTCAAGCTTGCGAAGCAGGTAGGCATCACGCTTGTCAACAATCCCATTGGAAAGCTGCAAGCAGGAACTCGGTACTAGGTTGGTGTCCCCTATGACGTTTTCTTGATCGGCTAGATATGCCGCCAGTGAAGCGATGGTTTGGTGAGTAAAGAGTTGGGGGACTTCGCAGAGGTATCCTGAACGGCGAATCGCGGCAGCGACCGAAATCGCACGCATAGAGTCTCCGCCCAGCTCGAAGAAGTTGTCGTGCCGTCCCACCTGCTCCAGCCCCAGCAGCTCGCCCCAGTGCTGCGCCAGGATCTCCTCCAGCTCCCCCTGGGGCGCCTCGTAGCGCTGGCGCTTGTACGCCTCCCCTTGCGGCACGGGCAGTGCCTTG
>NZ_JBPZGY010000008.1:0-218668 GCF_051857535.1 Roseateles sp. DB2
AACTCGGCGACGGCGGCCTGGCGCTGCTTGCTCCATAGTGCGTACGTACCCATCAAGTCGTTGATGGATACGAGCATCCTAGGCGCGGCTCAGCGGATCAACATGACATGCCAGGACGCTTACAGATGTGCGGCTTCTTGCACTCTCGCGTCTGACTGGCTCATAGCGTGAGCCTGCGGAGATTGGTTGCTAATCAGTAGGCGGTATGACGATGAGCACACGAGCGCAAAGCACATCTGGGGACGTCAAACACCAGATAGCTGTCTCACCTGCTCTCTGAGTGTTTTAACCTCGTCGCGAAGGGCTTTCAACTCGGCCAGACGACCCTCTCTGGCAATCCGCGCAAGCCTGGCTTGGCTCGATGACGCGTAGCCATAGAACTGATCTGGATCGTCATGTCCAAGCTTCATTGCGGCGGCCGCGGCAATTGACCTGTTGCTTGTGTCGAGGCCGAGTTCACGCCGTTCAGCGAGTTCCTCGTCGACGAAGGTCGAAGCGAATTTGCCTCGCAAGATATGAGGTCCGATGCCTTTGTCGAAGCCGAGCGACCTGAACGCTCGTGAGATTACCTGGGTCATCGATCTCTCAAGGATGGGCTTGCCCGTCTTCTCCGAGAGAAAAAGCGCATTCTTATGTACCGACTTCAGAACCTTGTGCTCCATGACCCAAGGCTTCCAGTAGTTCTCGATGAACTCACAGATTCGATAGGCCAGGGCTAGCTCAATGCCGAACGTCTTTGTGTAGCTGAGCTTCTGCTTGGGAGGCCGCACAAGGTATTCGCCCTCCGCCGTTTCAATCTCGCTCATATCGAATTGATCTATGCGAAGTGAGCAGATGGACCCACGACGAAATCCAGCCGACTCCGCAATGTCGGCGAAGAGACTGTTGCGCTGTGCGACGAATGGATCAAACCGCTCGCTGAAGTAGGCCATGAGGTCACTCACATCTTTGTCCGTGACCACCGATCCTGCCGCGTTGTGCTTGGCGTTGCGCTTCCCAACCTTAAAGAGCAGCGGATACTTCTTTTCGCTCCCCGCAACCCACCTTCCGCCACTACGCTTTCGCACCACCTTTGATTCGATGATCGCAACGACCAGCCCTCGGCGGCCGATCGTCCCAACCGGCACCCGCCCGGTCTCTTGGAGCCACACGATCCATTGATAGATCCGCTCGAGCTTGACGTTCACGGTCTTCTTAGCTTGATCGTCGCCGCCGCGATGTGCCTTTGATTTCTTGACCTTCTTGAAGTTCTCTGCCTTGAACTTGCGAATCGTCGCATTGGATACGGACCGGAGAGGGGTACCCTCGTTCTGCAGAAATGTCCAGAACTCGACGAGGTGGTGCAGCCCCTGACCAACCGTCAGCGATGAGTTGCCACGCTCATCGATCTGATAGGTCGCGTAGTCGGTAAGTTCGCGAAGGATGCAATCCTTCTCCAGGTCATAGACCAGAAAGGCTGGGCATCCCTCCTGCACGGGAACCTCAGACACGATGTAGCGAGGGTTAGACATCCTTGCGAAGCACCCTAACGTTCGAAGGCGTCGACCGGACCAAGTCGGCATTTCGAGACCTGAGTTCCTGCAGAGCTTCCTCGTAAGCTTCGCGGATCGCCGTGAGCTCTTCGACCATGGAGTCGACCGTGGAATTCAATGCCACGATCTGGCGCCGAAGCTCTCCGTTCTCGGATGTCAATTGAAGCGCGTGCCGTTCGGCGATCTGACGCAACTGCAGGTGTACCTTCACCCGCTCGCGAGAACGATTTACCGAGAGCTCTCGAACTGGCGGTGTTGGGTTTGCCGCCGCTTTCACAAGGTCGGTGAGGGCTTTTGCGTCTTTCTGAAGTGAGCCGTGCTTCCTCAGCGTGTCATGCGCATTACTCGCAAACGATTCTTCGGCGCTAGCGCCTGTGAAGACCCACTTGTTGAACTTGTTCAGGCTCGTCGGCGCATCTTCGGTTAGCGTCCCATCCTTCAACATGGTGGCCAGGCGTTTGAGCTTGCGCTCGATGTTGACTCGCCCCTCGTCCGCATTCGCGAATGCCACTTTTGGCTTGGCCATCACTCGCCCCCCATTGACGCCGGCTCGGGTTGCGCCTTCTTCCGATAGAAGGCCACCAGTTGCTCTGTAGCCTCTAGCGCCTTTTGTTCAGCGCTGGTCTGAAGCGATGCCGGGCGCTGCGAAAGACGTTCACGCTGCCTGCTGAGGTCATCCTCAACGGCGACTCGATGCGTCTTCTTCATCTGGTGATATGGACAGGATCCGCACACCGTCGGGGACGCGAGCTCGCGAGCCAACTGCCCGCGCCGGAAACACCGTGCACCAGGTTTGGGCCCGCCGGCGTTGCAGTTGCCGTGGCGGAACGGGATCACCGAATGTCCCCTGTCGATCAGCACGCTCGACACCTTCTTTGCTGCCACCTTTAGATCAGCGTCGTCGTAGCTGATCCGTCCGAGCATCTTGCGCGCGAATCGCTGCACAAGGCGTGCAAACCCGCCGGCTACGGAGGCGCCGCCTTGCAGGATCTCCAGCACGTCGTCATGCAGCTTAACGCGGCCGTATTCCTTGACCTCCGCTGCCAGCTCAGCAGCCTGCGCGGCCCTTGCCTTCTTCGATTCGCCGCCGTCGCCCCACAGCTTCGCCGCGTGATGCGCAAGAGCACGGCTTGGGCCCTCGAGCACATAGTGCAGGGTCATCGCCAAGTCGAAGTGCGCCAGTTGTTGGGAAAGCGCGTACAGGTCCGCGTTCTCATAGCGATAGTGGAAGACCACGGCGTACGCCCGCCTAAACATGTGCGAGTTAGGTGCAATGTCGCTCCCAGAGCCAGTTGCGCGCTCACATAAGAGTCCAATCCCTGGATCGGACGAGTAGTCGTACCAAGTGGGCACGTCTTCTCGACCTCTCGGCGGCATGCAGAACACCTTCCTCATCCGGCCTGTCTGCTGTTGCCCTCCGTTGCGCCCCGCTTCACTCCAAGCAATGTCAGAGATGGCCTTGGCCGTCTTGAGCGCCTTGAAGGAGATCTCATTGATGTAAAACTGGCGATAGTCGCTGATCGTCTTCTCGCAGTAGAAGTAGGACTGGAAGAGGCTCAGTTCCTCATCGATGCACTCGAAGGCATCTGCATAAAGGCCCGTGGCCTTCGAAGCGACCTCGTCCTTCCGACGCCCATTGAAGACCCCCAACAGCACAAAGCATGCCGCCAGGAGCGTCCGCACGAGACCAAGCAGACCGAGACCGCGCTGCCAGTCACCAAGTCTGGCCACGGTAGCGACGCGGAAACCGAGCAGCTGTTCAAGTTGCCGGGCTTCTGGCGCCTCCAGTAGCCTCAGCATTCTCGATTCGTCGACCTCCTCCTGCTCGTATGGGGTCAGGTCTGAATAGACGTAGCCGACGAGTTTGACGATTGGGTCCGAGTAGATGGATACCCAGCGATAGGCCTCGCACATCAAAGCTGCGAGCTGGGCTGGATCGAAGTTCTCAGTGCGATTCTGGGCGGCGGCTGCTGCCGATTCTGCGAAGGCGTATGGCTTCGGATGCGCCACGCAGAGCGCGCGCATATCTTTCGGGAGCTCAACCAGATTATTTAGTTGAGTGATTAACGCGCTGATGCTTTTGACACCGGGCAACTCATCTGCGCGCGTCCTGTGAAGCTGACCGTGCACATCACCTCGACGGTACTCAATCCGTACCTGGCCCGGCCCCACATTGGCGCCCATCGCTGCGAGCAGGCTTTCGCAGCTGTACTCAATGACCCCTTGTTTCTTTCTTCTTCTAGATAACGCAAGGGTTCTCAGGTCAATGACCGAAGCGCGGCGTTCAAGATCTAACGCAAGGTACCAGCCACCCTTCACGAACTTGTCGAGCAGTGCTTCCCAGTGGCCGGGCGTCACCCACTTGAGGTGGTAAATCTCATGGAGCCAGAAGTACTCAAGCGCGCGGATGACCGTTCGCCCCAGGGTGACGGCGGTAGTGGCCGTGCTCTTCGTGTCTTGCTGCCTCAGCACGTAGGTATCGATGACTGCGACAACCACACGGGCGAGATCTGGGCGATCTTTGAGAAGCGTGACCGTTGGATGTAGCCGATTCGGCGGCAGGTACGCAGTTGCTAAGTCGATCGTCCTTTCGCCCGTTTCGTGGTTCTCCGGAAACTTGAGGCCCACCCCAACGACGTCATCCTTGAAGGTCAGCATCCGACACCTGATTTCGTACCCATACGCTGTGACTCGTGGAGTGTCGTCAGGCACCTCCCGCTCGGATGACGGGATGTAAGGTGTTTTGCGCTTAGCCATTGATCAGATGCCGGTAAGGGCCCTTCTTGAGGTACTCAACCAAGTACATGTTGAATTCCAGCCTTGGGACATGAATCTCTGCAAAGGCTTTCGGGTTCTCTGCGTACAGACGGTTCCAGTTGGCGTCGTAGTAGCGGCGCGTGAGCACGGCTTCTTCGACCCGCTCCCGATCAATGACGAGCTTCCGATTTGGGCATCCGCCGTCTTCGTGGCAATGCGCGCCATCGCAGACTCCACCGCTCAGCCAGGCGTCGTCGGAGGGTGTTGATGGATCCAGGCAGGACGTGCCGTCTCCGATCGGCATCAAGGGAATGCCCACGGGCTTCATCGTGATCCGCGCCGCGACCTCCACTTCCCACCGACGCTGGAATTCCAAGTTGATCGACGAATTGATCCGGCGGGTGATCAGATGGTCGATGTAGTCGCCAATGGTCGCGAAGGTGCTGTGGCCCGCAAGCTCCGCTGCGGCGATCGGACCTTCCTCAACACTGACCACGGTCAGCTTTTGGGTACGGATCATCTCGAACGAGAAGTACGGCAGCCCGTACCGGTCTCGAATCGTCTTCAGTGGTTTTTGAAGGTTGGAGATGGGCTGGCCTCGGCTGGCTTCGAAGTTGCTCTCTGAACTCAGCCATAGGCATTGCTCCTCGACATCGGCCCAGCCGCGCCGCACCAAGTGCTCAAGCCGGTCCAGCACCAAGCGGAGCGCCCGCGCAGCAGGGTTGTCATGACCCTCAATGAGGACCATTGGCGTGTCGTCGCCCGTCTTGTCCTTTACCGACTGGATCAGAAATCCGCCGGCGGGCAGCGGGCGCACGTCCTTCTTCCTCAGCTCAATTACTGCTCCCACGTTCCACGCCGTCGCAAGCTGAATCAAGACGATCGCCGCGATCAGAACTGTCTGGTGGGGGTAGTAGCGATATCGAAGACATCGTTGCAGATCCAGCGGCTCGATGCCCATTCGCTCTGCGAGCTCAGGGGCAAGGACGGCACCGCCTTTGTTGCGGGCGGCCTCAAACGGCGTTTCCAATCTGCTGTCGACTTGTAGGTAGTGCGCTACGAGCGCCCGACGTTGGTCGGCGCTGAGCGCCCGGACGTGATCAATGAGCCCCGTCTTGGGCAGGTTGTCGAGGAGCGCTTGAACGAACGCGGGACTCCAATCCTCGGCAAGGATTGCGTCTTGGACTGAACACGCCCTGTAGTACGTGTCGAGTTCGCGACAGCAAGCGTCTGAGATCGCATCAAGGTCCGCGTGCATTCGCTTGAGCTGCAGTTCCTTGAGTTCCTTGGGATTTGCGTGGGGTAAAGCGCCGAGCGGCGCGTCCTTGGCCTCTCCATCCTCGTAGCGCACGCCGTCGCTGATCAAAGGCCTCGGCGTATGGTCCCCGCGGCCCTTAGGCCGAAACGCCATGCTGGCGCGCGCCAGAGCGCCGTCCGGTCGCAGCTCGAGAAGGTGGTTGCTGAGGAACTTCCGCGTCGTTGCCGAGCGCAGCGCCCCTCGATCCTGTCCTCAAAGCCTATGGAACGTGTCGTCGATGTCCATGTAGAGGTCTCGCACGTTCTCCATTTCCAAGGCCTGGATTGGAATTTTTGCGAACGCGCTCCAACTTGGCACTTCGGCCAGTCCAGGAAGCCCGAATGACAGTACGTCCCACGTCGTGAGGTGGGTCGGTTCAAGATCGGTGTCGATTGCGAACTGCTCTAGCGCCGGCCACAGCCAGTTCATCACCACGGGTTGCCAGTCGTCGAATGCGACGTCAACATCCTTGAGGGTGATTCGGCCGTAGCGTTTTGAGTAAAACTTCAGAGTGATCTTTTTGACCATCTATCCCTCACGTTCATGGTAAGCCCTGGAAGCTCTTCACCCATGAGGCGGCTACCCAGCACGAACGTAAATCCTACATAGTGCATGACGGTCAACCTGGCCCCGGCAGACCTGCCCAAGGAAGGCGCACGCTTCGACCTCCCCATCGCCCTGGGATTGCTGGCCGCCAGCGGCCAGATCGAGGCGGGCCCCCTGGCTTGCCTGGAATGCGCAGGCGAGCTGTCCCTGGCCGGTGAGCTGCGGCCGGTGCGCGGCGCCCTGGCCATGGCCCTGGCCCTGCGCCAGCAGGCCCTGCCGCGCCAGCTCCTGCTGCCACCGGGCAGCGCGGCCGAGGCCGCACTGGTGGGCGGGGTGGACGTGCGCCAGGCCGGCCATCTGCTGGACGTGGTTCGGGCCCTGCTACCGCACTCGCAGGAACCCCTGCCCAGAGCCGACGGGCCGGCACAGGCCACGTGCCACTCGGCAGACGACGCTCCCCTGGACCTGCGGGACATCAAGGGGCAGGCCGTCCCCAAGCGGGCCCTGGAGATCGCGGCGGCCGGTGGGCACAGCCTGCTGCTGGTGGGCCCCCCGGGCTCCGGCAAATCCATGCTGGCCCAGCGCCTGGCCGGCCTGCTGCCAGCCATGGACGAAGCCCAGGCCCTGGAAAGCGCCGCCACTCTGAGTCTGGCCGGCCAGTTCCGCCCCGCCGCCTGGGGCCGGCGGCCCCTGCGCGCGCCGCATCACAGCGCCTCGGCCGTGGCCCTGGTGGGCGGCGGCTCGCCGCCGCGCCCCGGCGAGATTTCGCTGGCCCACCAGGGGGTTCTGTTTCTGGATGAGCTCCCCGAATTCCATCGCAGCGCCCTGGAGGCCCTGCGCGAGCCCCTGGAGACCGGCCGCATCCTCATCGCCCGGGCCGCGCGCCAGGCGGAATTCCCCGCCCGCTTCCACTTGGTGGCCGCCATGAACCCCTGCGCCTGCGGCTTCCATGGGCAGTCCGGGGCGCGCCAGTGCCGCTGCACACCCGACCAAGTCGCCCGCTACCAGGGTCGGCTCAGCGGCCCCTTGCTGGACCGCATCGACATGATGGTGGAGGTACCCGCCCTGCCGCCCGAGCTGCTCGCCGCCGCCGCGGACGGTGACGACAGCACCACCGTGGCCCGGCGGGTGCAGCAGGCCCGCGAGCGCCAGCACGCCCGGCAGGACTGCACCAACGCCCAACTGAGCCCACCCCAGCTGGACCGCCACGCCCAGGCCGATGCGGCGGCCCAGGCCCTGCTGGAGCGCAGCATCGCCGCGCTGGGCTGGTCCGCTCGCGCCCAGCACCGCCTGCTGCGGGTGGCGCGCAGCATTGCCGACCTGTCCGGGGAAAACACCATCCAGAAGGCCCATGTGGCCGAGGCGGTGCAGCTGCGGCGGGCGCTGGCGAGGGCCTGAGACGCCGGGCGCCAGGCGCCGCCCGCGAGCGGCCGCGCGCAGGGGCGCAGGGGCGCAGGTCTGCTGCCTGAAACCCGCTTGTATCCAGCCCGCGTGAAGCCTGGGACACAATGCCCACGAGCGACGATCCGGGACTCCCAGGCCCACGGCGCCCCGCACCCGCACCCCGCACCCGCCCCATGGACGCCTCCCCATGAAGACCTTCGGCTGGGCCCTCGTCGGCCCCGGCAAGATCGCGCGGCGCTTTGCCCACGCCCTCAGCGCCCTGCCCGGCAGCCGCCTCGTCGCCATTCACGGTCGCGACGCAGCGCGCGCCACGGCCTTTGCCCATCAGTGCCAGGACCAGTGGCCCGACCCGGCCGGCGCACCGCGTGTCAGCCCCGACCTGAGCGCCCTGCTGGCCGACCCGGCCGTCGACGCCGTCTACATCGCCACCCCCCACGCCCAGCACGGCGCCCCCGTCCGAGCCGCCTTGCTGGCCGGCAAGCCCGTACTCTGCGAGAAGCCGCTGGTGCCCTGCCGCGCCGAGGGTGAGGCCCTGGTGGCACTGGCGCGCGAACGCGGCGTCTTCCTGATGGAGGCCGTCTGGACGCGCTTCCTCCCAGCCTACGAGGTGCTGGGCAGCTGCTTGCGGGCCCAGGCCATCGGCCCGCTGCGGGCCCTCGAATCGAGCTTCTGCTTCCCGGCCCCCTACGATCCCCACAGCCGACTCTTCGACCCGGCGCTGGCCGGCGGCGCCCTGCTGGACATCGGCCTCTACAACCTCACCGCAACGCGATGGGTGCTGGAGCAGGCCCTGGGCCACGTCCCCGAGCTTCAGCGTCTGGACGTCCAAGGCCTGCTGGCGCCCACCGGCGTGGACCTGCGGGTGCAAGGCCTGCTGGGCTTCGAGGGCGGGGTCATGGCGCAGTTCCTCTGCGGCCTGGATGCCAGCGCGCCCAATGCGCTGACCATCCTGGGCGAGCGCGGCTCCATCAGCCTGCCGCGCAACTTCTGGGAAAGCCAGCAACTGGTCCTGCGCCCTCAGGGCCAGGCCGAGCAGTGGGTGGACGCCCCTTGGCGCATCAACGGCTTCGAGGGAGAGATCGAGGAGGCGCAGGCCTGCATCCGGGCCGGCATCATCGAAAGCCCGCGCATGCGGCACACCGAGTCCCTGGCCATCCTCGGCTGGATGGACCGCATCCGCGCGCAGCTGGGCGTGCGCTACCCCTTCGAGCCAGCCCCTCCCCTGCCCTGAGCCCCGGGCCGTCCGCTGTGGCTGCGACCCTACAGGCAAGGCTGGCCGAACGCGGCACGGCGGAATGAAGACCGTCCAGGCCGCGGGCTTGTGGAATGATGCGCGCAGAAAAAACTGCGAGGGACACTGCCATGAGCCTGCTGCGAGCATGGCTGGTACTGCTGATGCTGTGGCTGGCCTGCCTGGGCCTGCTGATGTGGCTGCGATCGCTGAGCCGACGCCAGGCCATCGCCTGGCTGCAGTGGCTGCGCTGGGCGGGCATCGGCGCCGTGCTGGCGGGCGTCCTGGCCGCAGCGACGATTCATTTCTTCTGAGAGGGAACCATGAAAGCACAAGAGAGACGTATCCGCCCCGTGACCCTGGGCCTGCTGCTGGCCGCGGCCGCACTGAGCGCCTGCACACGCATCGAGACCGGCGAGGTCGGCCTGCGCGTGGGCATCGACAAGCAGATCAGCGGCGCCGAGCTGATGCCCGGCAGCTTCAACCAGACCCTGTTCGGCGAGGTGCTGACCTTCCCGGTGCGCGACATCGCCGTCGTCCTGGACAACAAGAACCCGCTCACCTCGGACAACAGCACGCTCAAGGACTTCGACCTGACGCTGGTCTACTCCATCAGCCCCAGCAGCGTGTCCGACCTGTGGGGCAGCAAGAGCCGCAGCTTCCACACCTTCAACAGGGACGAGCGCGACTGGATCCTCATGCACAGCTACATGACCACGGTGGCCAACAACGCCGCCTACAAGGCCGTGCGTGAGTACAAGGCCCTCTCGGTGGCAGACAACCGCCAGAAGATCGAGCAGGAGATCAAGCGCATCGTCACCGAGACCCTGGCCTCGGAGAAGCTGGACCAGGCCCTGACCGTCAGCCTGGTGCAGGTGCGCAATGTGCTGCCGGCGGACGACATCATCGCCTCGGCCAATGCCGTGGTCACCGCGCAGAACGCGCTGCGGGCCAAGGAGATCGAGGTGGAGACGGCCAAGAAGGAGGCCGAGCGCATTGCCGCGCTCAATGCCAACAGCAAGGCCATCGAGTACATGAATGCCCAGGCCCAGCTGAAGATCGCCGAAGGCATCGCGGCGGGCAAGGTGAACACCATCGTCGTGCCCTACGACTTCAAGGGCATCGTCAACGCCAACAGCCGCTGAACAGCGGCGACGAGCCTGACTGGCTCAGGACCTGAGCCAGTCCCGCCCCCAGCGAGGCGGCAAGACAAAGGCGGCCGACAGGCCGCCTTTGCCGTTCATGGAAGGGCGGTGACTCAGCGCTCGCGGCGCTCGATACGCCCGTCCCGCACCACCACGACGTCACCGGCACGCAGGCCGGGATCCTGGCCCTGCTCCAGCCGCTGGGTGCTGCCATCGGCATGACTCAGGCGCACGATCCAGACACGGTGCGACTTCTGGCGCTTCTCGATCTCGTTGCCGGCATAGCCGCCCGCCACGGCGCCGCCGATGGTGGCGATCTTCTTGCCAGTGCCTCCGCCCACCTGATTGCCCAGGAGGCCACCCAGCACCGCGCCGCCCACGGCGCCGATGCCGCTGGCCTTGCCCTGGCGGGTTTCCTCATGGACCTCGACCACGCGCGCGCACTCGCCGCACAGCGCGGGGCTGGACGAGGCCGAGGTGGCGGGCGGGCGGCCCGGCTCGGCAGCCTTGACGGTGCCTGGCGCAGAGCGGGCATCGGCTGCGGCCTGCTTGAGCGGCGGCTGCGGGCTGCTGCCGGCATCGCTATCCGCGACGGGAGCGGCCACCGAGGTCGGCGCCACTGCGGGCGAAGAGGCCCGGCCCACGGCAAAGGCACCGGCCAGCAGGACGCCGGCGCCCAGCACGCCGGCAACGATTTGACTGGAAGAGAAAGGTATTTTCATGAGGCTCCGCGAGCCGCGCCACAGAAGGGACGGGCCGCTTACCAAGAATGCCACGCGAGCCGATTCGGCCGACAAGCGAACCGGTCACAGTTGTAAGAGAGCGTTCCGCCGCGGACCTCAGCCCAGCAGGGGCGCCAGCGCGCGCTGGGCGGCAGCTTCGTCGAGGGCGCAGCGGGCGGCCCAGTCCTTCAGCTGGTCCTCGCCGATGCGGCCAACGTTGAAGTAGCTGGCCTCAGGGTGGGCGAAGTAGAAGCCGCTGACACTGGCGGCCGGTGTCATGGCCATGGATTCGGTCAGGCCCATGCCGATGGCCTCGGGGGCCAGCACGCGGAAGAGGTCTTTCTTGACGAGGTGATCCGGGCAGGCGGGATAGCCGGGCGCAGGGCGGATGCCGCGGTACTGCTCGGCGATCAGGGCCTCGTTGTCCAGTTGTTCTTCATCCGCATAGCCCCAGAACTCCTTGCGCACGCGCTGGTGCAAGCGCTCGGCCAGGGCCTCGGCCAGGCGGTCAGCCAGGGCCTTGAGCATGATGGCGGAGTAGTCGTCATGGTCGGCCAGGAACTGCGCTTCCTTCTTGTCGCAGCCGAGGCCGGCGGTGACGGCAAAGAGTCCCACGTAGTCGGGCACGCTTCCCTTGGGTGCGATGAAATCGGCCAGGCAGCGGTTGGGGCGCATCACGCCATCCACCACCGGCCGCTCCGACTGCATGCGCAGGCCGCGCCAGGTCATCAGCACCTCGCTGCGGGATTCGTCGCGGTAGATCTCGATGTCGTCGTCATTCACCTGCGCGGCCGGGTAGAGGCCGAAGACCGCGTTGGCGGTGAGCCAGCGACCGTCGATGAGGCGCTGCAGCATGCGCTTGCCGTCGCTGAACACGCGCTGTGCCTCGGTGCCCACGATCTCGTCCTTGAGGATGGCCGGGAAGGGGCCGGCCAGGTCCCAGGTCTGGAAGAAGGGACCCCAGTCAATGCAGGACGCCAGCTCGGCGAGGTCGACATTGCGCAGCTCGCGGCGGCCCAGGAACTTGGGCACGGGCGGGGTGTAGGCGGCAAAGTCCAGGCGCTGCTTGTTGGCGCGGGCCTGGGCCAGGCTCACCAGCGGCGTCTGCTTCTTGCTGGCATGCAGGTCGCGGACCTTGTCGTAGTCGGCCTTGAGCTCGTCGATGAAGCGCGTGGCGCGCTCGTCGGACAGCAGATCCGAACACACGCCCACCGAGCGCGACGCATCAGGGACGTAGACCACCGGGCCCTCGTAGTGCGGCGAGATCTTCACCGCCGTGTGCACCCGGCTGCAGGTGGCGCCGCCGATGAGCAGGGGGATCTTCTTCATGCGGAAGTACTCGTCGCGCTGCATCTCGGCGGCAACGTGCTGCATCTCCTCCAGGCTCGGCGTGATCAGGCCGGACAGGCCGATGATGTCCGCCCCTTCCACCTTGGCGCGGGCGAGGATGTCCTGGCAGGGGACCATCACGCCCATGTTCACCACCTCGAAGTTGTTGCACTGCAGGACCACGGTGACGATGTTCTTGCCGATGTCGTGCACATCGCCCTTGACGGTGGCGATGACGATCTTGCCCTTGGGCTTGACATCCCCACCCGCAGCGGCGAGCTGGCGCTTTTCCTCCTCGATATAGGGCACGAGGTGGGCCACGGCCTGCTTCATCACGCGGGCGCTCTTGACCACCTGGGGCAGGAACATCTTGCCCTGGCCGAAGAGGTCCCCCACGATGTTCATGCCGGCCATCAGCGGGCCCTCGATCACGTGCAGGGGCCGGCCGCCGCTGGCGCGTATGGCCTGCCAGCATTCCTCGGTGTCCTCGGTGATGAAGTCGGTGATGCCATGCACCAGAGCGTGCGAGAGCCGCTCCTCGACCGTACCGGCACGCCAGGCCAGGCGGGCGCTGTCGTCCTTGGCCGCGCCCTTGGCGCTCTCGGCAACCTCGATGAGGCGCTCGCCCGCGTCCGGGCGGCGGTTGAGCACCACATCCTCGACCCGCTCGCGCAGCACGGGCTCCAGCTCGTCATAGACGCCCACCATGCCGGCATTGACGATGCCCATGTCCATGCCCGCCTGGATGGCGTGGTAGAGGAAGACGGTGTGGATGGCCTCGCGCACCGGGTCGTTGCCGCGGAAGCTGAAGGAGACGTTGGACACCCCGCCCGAGACCTTGGCGCCGGGCAGATTGGCCTTGATCCAGCGCGTGGCCTCGATGAAGTCGACGGCGTAGTTGTCGTGCTCCTCGATGCCGGTGGCGATGGCGAAGATGTTGGGGTCGAAGATGATGTCCTCGGGCGCGAAGCCCACCTCCTCCACCAGGATGCGGTAGGCGCGCTGGCAGATCTCGGTCTTGCGCTGGAAGGTGTCGGCCTGGCCCTTTTCGTCGAAGGCCATCACCACGGCCGCGGCGCCGTAGCGACGCACCAGCGTGGCCTGGCGCTTGAACTCGGCCTCGCCTTCCTTCAGCGAGATGGAGTTGACGATGCCCTTGCCCTGGATGCACTTCAGCCCGGCCTCGATCACCTCCCACTTGGAGGAGTCGATCATGATGGGCACGCGCGCGATCTCGGGCTCGGAGGCGATGAGGTTGAGGAAGCGCACCATGGCGGCCTTGCTGTCCAGCATGGCCTCGTCCATGTTGATGTCGATGATCTGCGCGCCGTTCTCCACCTGCTGGCGGGCCACGGACAACGCGTCCTCGTAGCGCCCCTCCAGGATCATGCGGGCGAAGGCCTTGGAGCCGGTCACATTGGTGCGCTCGCCCACGTTGACGAAGAGCGTGCCCTGGCCGATCTCCACGGGCTCCAGGCCCGAGAGCTTCATGGGCTGGACGACGGTGCTGGACGGTGTGGACATGGGGACCTCGGCGATGCGAAAGCTGCAGCCTTCTTGCTGCAGGGGGCCGGGGCAGGACTCACCTCGGCCGCCAGGGATTGGGGACTCGGTGAGCGTCGTTGGCAGGGCAGCCCCAGTTCCTGGGCCACCGGGTTCGAGCCTGGCGCTGACCGGCGGACGCCGGTCGGGGCGTCGCAACGCTCCTCGAACGTGCCGGATTTTACGCACTCGCAGGGTTTACGCGCGGCTTTCACGTCCTGGCTCAAGACCATACTGCGCCGCGTCGAAATAATTCCTGATCGTGGAACTCGTCCCCCTTCCTCCTCACAGCCTGCGCATCGGCCAGGTGCTGACCTTCTCGGTGCGCGACGCCGAGGGTCATCTGCTGTTCGCGGCCGGCCAGACCCTGCAGAACACCCCCCAGGTCCAGGCCCTGATCCAGCGCGGCGCCTGGGTGCTGGCCCATGAAACCAAGGAATACCAGAAGGCCCTGGTCCACAAGATGGACACCCTGATGATGCAGGGCGCCTCTCTGGCCAGTATCGTGAAGGTCGAGGCCGACTACCGCGTCGAACGGCCCCAGCGCACCGTCGCTGAGCTCAGCGAACCAGTCTTCTGGACCGACCTGCACCTGCGCGCCCACAGCCTGCTCAAGGACCCTCGCGAAGACTTCCTTGGCCGATTGGAAACCCTCCGCGAGGAAGCCCTGCAGCGATTCCGCCAGCGACCAGACGCGGTGCTGACCCTCCTGGTCCACGACGCGTCCCAGGACTTCCAGCGCTACAGCGCCCGCCACGCCGTGCTGTGCCTGCTGGTCGCGGACCTGGTGGCCCGCCAACTGGGCTGGGCCGAGGAAGGTTCGCGCGCCCTGCACAACGCAGCGCTGACCATGAATCTCAGCACCACGCTGCTGCAGGACCGGCTGGCCGCGCAGGAGGACAAGCCCAGCGAACGCCAGCGCGTGGAGCTGCGCGAGCACGGGGACCGCAGCGCCCAGCTGCTGCGCGAGCTGGGCGTTCATGACGAACTGTGGCTGGGCGCCGTGCGCCTGCACCACGAAGCCGGCCCCGGCGCCCTGGCAGGGCGCGTGGCGGTGGACCAGTTGGCCCGCGTGCTGCGCCGCATCGACATCTTCGGCGCCCGGCTCAGCCCGCGCCGCAGCCGCAAGGCCCTGTCCGGCGCGGCCGCCGTGCGAGCCATCTACCTGGACGAGCTGCAGCAGCCCGACGAGGCAGGCGCCGCCGTGATCAAGGCCGTGGGCCTCTACCCGCCAGGCAGCCTGGTGCGGCTGGCCAATGGCGAGCTGGGCATCGTGGCAAGACGCGGCCACAGCGCCACCGAGCCGCTGGTGGCTGCCCTGATCGGCAAGAGCGGCGCCCCCTTGAGTGGGCCCGTCGCGCGCGACACGCGCCTGCAGGCGCAGGCGGTTGCCGCCAGCCTGGCGCCGCACGAGCTCAAGCTCGTGATCAACATGGAGAAGCTGCTCAAGACCGCCAGCTGAGCCACGCCCGCCTCCCGGTGGCGCTCAACGGTCGGCGCGCCGCATCAGTAGAGGCGCAAGGGGTCCTCGGCCGCCTGCCGGGCCTGCGCAATCTCTTCATTGAGGCGGGACTGCTCCTCCATGAGATCCTGCAGACGCGCCCAGGCACGGGCCCGGTCACGCAAGGCCTGGGGCCGCTCCCCAGGCGCCGGCCCCCGATTCACGATGGATTGCAGGGGCCGCATTTCGCGGTCGATGAGCGCCAGGCGCTGCTGCAGCGGCTTGATGGCCTCCTCCACCGGCTGCAGGCCCGCGGCAGAGGCCAGACCGCACAGCGTCAGGTAGAGGCCGGCGACGAAGCCGGCTCGCGCCCAGGGCATGGCTCGGCAGCTCACGCGGCGACCAGCCCGCTGAAGAGCTTGTGTCCGCAGGCCCGCGGCTGGTAGGCCGAGACCTTGGACGCGATGGCCGCGATGTGCTCGGGCGTGGTGCCGCAGCAGCCGCCGGCGATGTTCAGGAAGCCGGCCTGCGCGAACTCGGCCATCAGGCGGCCGGTGACGTCCGGTGTCTCGTCGAAGCCGGTGTCGCTCATCGGGTTGGGCAGGCCGGCATTGGGATAGCAGCTGATGGCGGTCTCGGGCGCGGCCTTGGCCAGTTCCTCGATGTAGGGCCGCATCAGCGTGGCACCCAGGGCGCAGTTCAGGCCTATGGCCAGGGGCTTGGCATGGCGCACCGAGTGCCAGAAGGCGGTCACGGTCTGGCCGGAGAGGATGCGGCCCGAAGCGTCGGTCACGGTGCCGGAGATGATCACCGGCAGGCGCTCGCCCGTCGCTTCCATCAGCTCATCCAGGGCGAAAAGCGCGGCCTTGGCATTGAGCGTGTCGAAGATGGTCTCGACCAGGAACAGGTCCACCCCGCCCTCCAGCAAGCCTCGGGCCTGCTCGTAGTAGGCGGCGCGCAGGGTGTCGAAGTCGACGTTGCGGGCACCGGGGTCGTTTACATCAGGGCTGATGGAAGCCGTGCGCGGTGTGGGGCCCAGGGCGCCGGCGGCGAAGCGGGGCTTGTCAGGGGTGCTGTACTTGTCGCAGGCGGCGCGTGCCAGGCGGGCGGCGGCCACGTTCATCTCGTAGGCGAAGGCCTGCAGGCCGTAGTCTTCCTGGGCCACCGAGGTGGTGCCGAAGGTGTTGGTCTCGATGATGTCCGAGCCGGCGGCGAGGTACTTCTCGTGGATCTCGCTGATCACGTCAGGCCGGGTCAGCACCAGCAGGTCGTTGTTGCCCTTGAGATCCTTGGGATGATCAGCAAAGCGCGTGCCGCGGAAATCAGCCTCGGTGAGCTTGTAGCGCTGGATCATGGTGCCCATCGCCCCGTCCAGGATCACGATGCGTTGCTTCAGCAGGGCCGGCAAGGCGCTGCCACGGGTGTAGCGGGGGGCGGTGGGGGCGTTCATGGGGGGGATTGTAGAAAACCAGCCGCATCCCTGCTCAGGCGGCCTTCGTCAATGGTTGAGCCAGCGTCGCACCGGGGCGGCCACCCCGGGCCAGGAAGGGCGATGCACGGAGGACCTCAATCGACAGTCACATCAACCAGCTGATACTGGCCCGCCTGCCCGGCGAGCACCTCTCGATTGAAGTCAGTCATCAGCTTCGCGCACGGCGGGCAGCTGGCGGGATGGGCCCAGATGAGCACATCGCCGGCGAGCACGGGCTTGATGCCGAGCAAGGCTTGCTCCGAGGCCAGGTCCTTGATCCGCACCTGTGGCGGCACGCGGCGGGTCTCCTCAGCCTGGGCCACGCTGCTCCCCTGCTTGCTCAGCGCGTAGGCCTGGCCGACGAGAAGCAGCCGCCCCTGGCGATACAGCTTCACCTGCGGCAGATAGATGAAATAGGGGGGCTGGCCGGGCTGGCCGGTCTCAGTGGGCAGCCACCCGCTCTTCTGGACCGTGCTCAGGGGCAGGGTCGAGGAGAGCTTCGGTGAACGGCTCGGCGCGGGTGCGCCGGAGACCTGTGAATGCAGAGCAGCGGCCACCAGCACGGCCAGGGTCAGTGTGCGCATCCTCGTCTACCTGTTCTTTCCGGCCTGCTTGAGGGTCTCCATGCGGATCTGGGCAAGCTCCTCTTCCGAGAGGACATATTGGCGCTCCGCGCCCTGCCGGTGAACGTCCAGACTCAAGGCGAGGCCGCGGTCCGACTGCCCGACGGAGCGGACAGCCACCTTGAGTCCGAGGCCCTGCAGGTCCGCCTTCATTTCATCCATGATGTCCACCACGGCCGCCGCCCCCTTGGACCGGGCCTCCTCGCTGGTCCTGGGAACTGCCAGCTCTGCGATGCAACGGTCGTCCTTGCATTCCAGACTCTCGACATAGGCTCCCAGACGAACCAGATGCTCCGTCTGCAGCAGATAGCCGATCTTCTGCTGGAGCAGGCGCCTATCCAGGCCTGGCGGCTGCAACGCCGTATCACGCCCCGGAGCAGGCGCAGGCGACACCAAGGTCGGTGCGGGCACCGAGGCCTCGCGGGAAGCCGCAACATTCGCCTTCAGGAGGGAAGACGACTCGCCGGTCGGACTCACTGCAGCGGGGGATGGCGCAGCGCGATCGAGCACCACCATGACGATAGCGGCGGCAAGCAGACCCGCAGCCGCGAGAAAGGACCACCGCTTCGTCAACATCTGCGCCATCTCCTAAGCGTCAGTAGGGAATTGACTTTGGAAAGGTATAGCACCCATGGGCGTTGCAGGCGGTGCAGCTACTGGGGCCGCATGTGAAGTCGCGGCAAGGAGGGTCGCAGGATACCCCTCCGGGTCCGTTGGGCTTCGGCGGTTCGGCAAAGGAAACGCCAGCTACAAGCAAAAGAAGGAACAGTGATTTTTTCTATCTCTCAGTTGACCACTGATTTGGCAAGTTATTTTTGCAAACATGGCAGCGAAGAAGATCCACGCAAGCACGTATTGACTTCCCGCCCTTTCGCCCGGCCAAAATGGCATGATGTCCGACCGCTGCCGTCCCGACCGCTGCCGTCATTCGGGGGCGGCACCCGAGCACCCGCCCCGCCAACCTCCTGGAGCTCCGGTGTCTCCGGCAAAGCCGAGATCCGCTGAGCGCCAGCTTCAGTACAGCGTCGCCGCCTGCCGCGCCTGCAGCGCGGCGTCATAGGCCACCCCGTCGAAGCTGGCCTCCAGCGCCTGCAGGATCTCGCCCGGCGAAGGCAGCTCGCTGCGCTCGCGTTGCACCGCCGGGTCCCACAGCCGCGAGCGCTTGATGGCGCGGGCACACTGGAAGAACACCAGGTTCACCGTGATCACCAGCACCGTGGCGGGGCGCTTGCCGTCCACCACGAAGCGGTCGAGCAGCGCGGGCGAGGCGCTGATGCGGGCCTGGCCATTGACCCGCAGCACCTCAGGCACGCCAGGGATCAGGAACTGCAGCGCCACCTGCGGGTCGTGCAGCACGTTGCGCAGGCTGTCGATGCGGTCGTTGCCGCGGCGGTCGGGCAGCAGCAGGGTCCGGCTGTCGGCCACCTGCACGAAGCCCGGGGCATCGCCGCGGGGCGAGGTGTCCAGGCCCTGCGGCCCGCGCGTGGCCAGCACCACGAAGGGCGCGGCCTCGATGTAGCGCTGGTAGAGCGGGTGGATCTCGCGGCACTCCTTGAAAACCGAGGCGGGCGAGGGCTGACGGTCATACAGCGCCCTCAGGCCTGCTGCATCGCGCACATCGTGCGACTCGTCGTACCAGGGGGCGGGGGCGGTGCTCATGCGGTTTCCAGGCTGCGGGCCAGGCGGCCCAGTCGTTCGGTGATGAGATCGAAGAGTCCCTGGGCGTCGACCTCGCCCAGCACCAGGGCGTTGCGCGGGCGCTCGGTCACGCCCCACCAGTCGATCACGCTCATGCCCAGGGTGAGCGGGCTTTGTGTCTCGATCTCGACATTGCAGCGGCGACCACGGAAAAGCTCAGGCTTGATCAGCCAGGCGATCACGCAGGGGTCGTGCAGGGGGCCGCCCTGCTGGCCGTACTTCTGCTCGTCAAAGCGTTCGGCAAAGGCCAGCCAGCCGGCCACCGCCGGGCCGATGCGCCCGCCCAGTGCCTGGATGGCCGCGATGCGCGCCGGGCTGGTCAGGGCCTGGTGCGTGCAGTCCAGCGGCACCATGGTGATGGGCACGCCGCTGCCGAAGACCACCGCCGCGGCATGCGGATCGACATAACAGTTGAATTCGGCGGCCGGCGTGATGTTGCCGCCCTCGAAGAAACCTCCGCCCATCAGCACGATGCGGCCGATGCGCTGCGCCAGCGCCGGCTCCTTCTGCAGGGCCAGGGCGACATTGGTCAGCGGGCCCAGCGGGCACAGGGTGACGCTGCCGACGGGGCGCTCCATCACGCTGCGGATGATCAGGTCCACGCTGTGCTCGGCTTGCAGGGGCATGGTGGGCACGGGCAGCTCGCAGCCGTCCAGACCGGTCTTGCCGTGCACATGCTCGGCCGTGACCAGGGGGCGCAGCAGGGGGCGATCAGCCCCGGCATGCACCGGCAGGTCCGGCCGCCCGGCCAGCTCACAGACCATGCGGGCATTGCGGCTGGTCAAGTCCAGAGGCACGTTGCCGGCCACGGTGCTGATGGCCAGCACCTCCAGCTCCGGGCTGGCCAGGGCCAGCAGGATGGCAATGGCGTCGTCCTGACCAGGGTCGGTGTCGATCACGATGGCTTGGCGGCCTGGCCTGCTCATTCGGCGACCTCCTCGCCCGGCTCGACGGCAGCCACCTCGGGCCCCGGCTCGGCCTGCGCAGCCGCTGCGACGTCCTGGGGGGCGGGGTCCGTCAGGTTCATCACGTCCAGGTCGATGGCGCCGAAAACGCTCTGGCCGTCGGCTCCCTTGAAATCCACGCGCAGGCTGTCACCCCATTTCATGTAGCCGGTCTGCACGCCTGCCTTGTCCTCGGCCTCCAGAGCTCGGCGATGGCTGAGACTGGCGCAGCCCTGGCGCGGCCGGGCGGGTCCCAGGGGACCGCTGCCCACCAGCACGCTGCCACACAGGGGCTTGAGACGGACGGCCTGAGCCAGGAGATCGCCAAAGCCGAAGCGCATGTCAGCGCCCAGATCGATGGGACCGAACTTGCGCCCGTTCAGCAAGGACTGCAGGCTGCCCTTGAGGCGGCCACTGCGCCAGGCCTCGCCCAGCTCGTCCGGCGTCACCAGCACGGGGGCCAGGCTGCAGGCCAACTGGCTCAGATGCGGCGCCTGGCCGGCTTCGCGCTCGCGCTGCGCCAGTTGCTGCAGGCGCCAGTCGCAGCAAAGGCCCAGCAGGCGCACGGCCTCCAGCGCCTGCTCGGGCGCAGCGCCCTGAGCGAGATCCGCACAGACGACGAAGAGCCCGGGCTGGAAATCCAGGCCCAGGGCCTCGTTGGGCAGGCGCACTGGCTCGACAGGCCCCTGCAGGGACTCCGCCGGGCCACGCACCAGCAGCGGCTCCGAGCCTGCCTCGCCGCCCAGCAGCAGGGCCTGCAGCTCGGCGTAGGCATTGCCCTGCAGCAGTGCCCGTGGGCGCGGCAGAGGCGCCATGCAGCGTGCCGGCTCGAAGGCGAAGGCATGGCGGGCCTTGCCATGGTTCAGTGTGAGGAAGAGATCTTCCAGCTGCGGTGCTAGAAAATTCCAGTCGTCCAGCACCTGCTGCAGACGCGAGGCGATGCCGTTGGCGTAGTGCGCCTGGCTCAGGTCCCGCGAGACGACCACCAGCTGGCCATCGCGGGATCCGTCTCGGTAGGTGGCTAGTTTCATCGTGGGTGACACTCCTGCATGCACCGCATTGTCCAATGAGCCGAGCCTCCCCGACGCCTTCCCTTGCCCACCGGCCCGGCCGGGGCATGGCTGCGGCCCTGGGCCTGGCCCTGCTGGCCCACGCCTGGCTGCTGAGCGCCTGGCCCCAGCAGGAGCCGCCTGCGCTGCACAGCGCCCCGCTGCTGCTGAGCCTGCGCGAGGGAGCCCGGCCTCAGGCTGAGCCCCGCGACGCACGCACGGACGCACAAACTGACGCACAAACTGACGCACGAACCGACGTACGCTCCAATGCACGCACGGACGCACGCCCATCCCCCGACACGAACACCGCCGCCGCCCCAGCGGCACGCGCCCCCGCAACCGCCGCAACGCCCGCCCCGCCGCCCGGCGACGTACTCGACCCCGCCATGCCCCAGGGCCTGGCGGCCCTGGCGGAGGCGGCTCCCGTGACGGCACAGGACCTGGCCGCGCTGCCCCCGCAAGGTGAGGGCGTCTGGCGCTACCGCCTGCGCCAGGCCGGCGCCGAGGGCCTGGCCTGGCTGCACTGGCACTCGCAGGGAGAGGCCTACGCCCTGCAGCTGCGGCGCCAGTTGCCCGGCCGTCCCCTGCCCAGTTGGCGCAGCGAAGGCCGACGTGATGCCCTGGGCCTGGCACCGCTGCGCTTTGCCGTGCTGCGCGGCCCGCGCGAGATGCAGGCACTCAACTTCCGGCGCGAGCAGGGCGTGATCAGCTACTCTGCCAGCACCGAGCTGCAGCCACTGGCACCGGCCACCCAGGACCGGCTGTCCTGGTGGCTGCAGTTGCCCGCACTGCTGCAGGCTTGGCAGATCCAGCATGGCACGCCGCTGCCGGGCCAGCGCTTCGAGATCCCCGTGGCCTTGATCCGCGGCGGCCTGCACGGCTGGCAATTCAGGGTGCAGGGCCTGGAAGCAGGTCTGTGGCATCTGCAACGAGGCAGCCTGGGGCCTCACGACACCCGCCTGGACGTGTGGCTGGACCCGGCCCGCCAGTACCTGCCCGTGCGCCTGCGCCAGCAGATCGGCGACGAGGAGGGATGGGAAATGGAGTTCCTGGATGAACTCCCCGGCCCTGAGGCCCGCCCGGCCGCGTGATCCGTGTGATTTGTGACGCGCCTGCCACAAATAAAAGACCCACCAGACGCCGATCAGCCAGGCTTTCTGCCACTATTTGATCGCGGTCGAGGCCGTTAGCAGGCCGGCTTCCCTTGAAACCGGCCCTGCCGACCGCAGTTGCTGGTCACAGGAGTCCATCATGCACATGCTCTACAACTCCCCCAGTTTCATCGTGGTCCAGTTCGACGTCCCCGTCGAACAGCTGCGCCATGACGGCCGTGATCTGCCCGCTCTGCAGCGCGGCGGCTTCGAGATCGTCGACAAGTTCTCCCGCAAGGAGATCTTCATCGAGGGCGCCCTGGCCCAGCAGTTCCAGGAAGGCGTCGAAGCCTTGATCGAACAGGAGCCCAGCGAGGAAGAGCTGGATGACTTCATCGAGCGCTACGCCAACATGGGCCAGCAGCCCGTGGTGATGCACTGAGTGCTGTCCTGGGGCTCGATCATTGCGTCGAGGCCCCCTCCCCCCGGCGTCTTTTGCGAGAGAGTTCACGAAACCTGCCCCCGAACGGGACTTGTCCTTCCGCCGTCCCTGCGCCAAGATGGGTCGGACGCCGGGCCTGACAGCCCGGCGTTCCATTCACCCTCTGTGAGGAGAGGCCCATGGTGAAGCGTTTGGCAGAGCAGCGCGTCCTGGCGTCGCCAGGCTTGCGGGATGCCCCCGTGATGGACCGCATGTGCTCGCACTTCGTGCTCACGCTGACAGTCAAGCACGCCAGCCGCTTCAACCTCCGCCGCGACTTCAACGGTCTGCTCTCCTTCACAGGCCGCCACCTCGTCTGGCCCCAACGCGTGCTCACACGCCTGCGTTCCTACCTGGCCCAGCGCTGCGCCCACAACGAGCTCTGGGCCGGCCATACCGAGCTCGACGACACCCGCTTCCTGGAACGCCACGGCGTCTGGAATGGCCCCTTCGCCGAGGCGACGCTGTTCTTCTACCTGGACGAATACATCAAGGATTCGCCCAAGGACATGATGGCCCTGCTGGCCAGCACCTGCGAGCACCTGGACCGCCAGCTCAAGCGCGAGTCCACCCTGGTCGAGAAGAACATCGCCTCCCTGGGCCACCTGCTGCAGCTCAACCCCGCCGAGCGCGCCATCCTGCTGTACGGCACCCTGGCCCGCTACCAGCGCGAGCTGCGCGGGGCCCTGGTGGAGTTCAAGGTCAACAACGCCCAGGAGGCCTTCGCCGCCATTGCGGCCGTGGCTGGCGTGGACGAGCGCGAGGTCGCCGAGGCCCTGCGCGCGGGCTCGCGTCTGGAGCGCATCGGCATGGTGGAGAACCTGATCTCCGAGCACAACATCACCGATCTGGCCGACCTGATGAAGGTCAGCGACCAGTTGCCCCCGGTGCTGATGCGCGAGTACCGCGACCCCAACGACTTGATGGCCGTTTTCACCCGGCCCGCCACGCGCAGCGAGCTGGCGCCCCAGGACTTCCAGTTCGTTGCCGAAGACCTCGCCCTGCTGGGCCAGCTGCTGCGCCATGCGGTGGCGCGCCACCAGGCGGGCGTCAACGTGCTGCTCTACGGCCCGCCCGGCACCGGCAAGACCGAGCTGGCCAAGGTCGCGGCGCAGGCGGCCGGCCTGGACCTTTATGAAGTGGAGTATGCGGACCGCGACGGCAACTCCCTCTCCGGCCGCGACCGCTACCGCTCCCTGCAGATCAGCCAGGTCTTCCTCAAGGCCAGCAGCAATGTGGCCCTGCTATTCGACGAGGTCGAGGACGTCTTCCCGCCGCTGTCCGGAGACACCGTCCAGCTGATGGCCCGGCTGGATTCCGCCCTGGACATGCCCAGCGGCAACTCGGTCAGCGGCAAGGCCTGGGTCAACCAGATCCTGGAGAGCAACCCGGTGCCGGTGATCTGGGTGACCAACCGCATCGAGCAGATCGACCCGGCCTTCCGCCGCCGTTTCCAGTACCACCTGGAGCTGAGGTCCCCGCCACCCGGCGCCCGCCTGAGCCTGGTGCAGCGCGCCCTGGCCGATGTACCGGTGACGGCCGAGTTCCGTGAGCGCCTGGCCGCCCGGCGCGGCCTCACGCCTGCGCAGATCCGCACCGCCGTGCGCTTTGCCCAGCTGACCTGCGAGGACGAGGCCCCGGAAAGCTATGAGCGCCTGATCGATCGCCAGCTGCACAACGCCGACCGCGCCCTGGGTCATCAGTCGCAGGAACGCGAGGCACGCCGCCGTGTCACCCAGTACGAACTGGACCTGCTGAACTGCGAGTCCCGCTACGAGGTCGCCCGCATCGTGCAAGCCCTGCGCAAGCGCGGGCACGGCAACCTCTGCTTCTACGGCCCGCCGGGCACTGGCAAGACAGCCCTGGCCGAGCACATCGCCGAGCAGCTGGGCCGCCCGCTGATGGTGCGCCAGGCCAGCGACCTCTCCAGCAAATTCGTCGGCGAGACCGAGCAGAACATGGCCCGCATGTTCGAGTCCGCCGCCCAGGAAGGCGCCGTGCTGTTGCTGGACGAGGCCGACAGTTTCCTGCGCAGCCGCCGCATGGCCGAGCGCCACTACGAGGTCAGCGAGGTCAACGAGATGCTGGCCGGCATGGAGCGCTTCCCCGGCATCTTCATCTGCACCACCAATCTCTTCGAGGACCTGGACGAAGCCGCCCTGCGCCGTTTCGCCTTCAAGATCCGCTTCAAGCCCCTGCGCGCCGAGCAGCGCTGGGCCATGTTCGAGCGCGAGGCCGGCGCCGCACCGACAGCCGATCAGCGCGAACGCCTGCTGCGCCTGGACAGCCTCACTCCCGGCGACTTCGCCGCCGTGCGCCAGCAGGGCGAGATCCTGGGCGAAACGCCTGGCGCCGAGGAGTTCCTCGAGCAGCTGGAAGCCGAGCACCGGGTCAAGCCTGAGGTCAGGCAGCAGCGGAGCATCGGGTTCCGGCACTGAGCCCAGGGACCTGGCCGCTCTTCGTGCGGGATCCGGCTGCCGCACAGCCGGCGTACCCGGCTGACGCCGCGGCCCTAAGCTGTCCGCCCATGTTGCTGACCCTTGCTGCCCTGCTGATCTTCCTCACCGGCCTGGCCCACTCCTGGATGGGCGAGCGCTACCTGCTGCGGCGGCTCTTCAAGCGCGAGAACCTGCCCGCCGTGCTGGGCAGCACCGCCTTCACCACGGGCACGCTGCGCTTCGTCTGGCACCTGCTGACCCTGGTGTGGTGGGGCATGGCTACGCTGGTGATGCTGGCGCTGCAAGGCCCCTTGGATGCTCGCATGGTGCTGCGGGTCTTCAGCGGCATCGCCGCGGCTTCGGCCCTCTTTCCCCTGGTCTTCACGCGGGGCCGGCACTTGTCCTGGCTGGCCTTCCTGGCCATTGCCGGGCTGCTGTGGGAAGGCGCCGGCAGGCTCTGAGCGCCGCGGCGCCCGCCTTCAGGGCGCCTTGGGGGGCGGCACCGGCGTGGTCTGGGATGAGGTCAACTGCCAGCGCTCCCCGTCCCAGTGGGCCGACAGGGCTTGCGTCATGCGCATCCTGCGGGGGCCGGCGCCCAGCTCCAGGGTCTGCGTGATGACAGCCGTGCTGCCGCTGACGCGCACCTTCTGATCCAGCACGGCCAGGGGCGGCGCGGCCGTCTTCCTGTCTGCGGCGTAGAAGCCGATCACCGCCTGGCGCTCATCCACCTCGCCCTTGGGCGAGACCTCCACGAACTGCGGCGCTGTCATCCGCGCGATGGCGGCCTGGTCGAAGGCGAACTGGGCCGCCACATAGCCATGGGCCAGCGTCTTCAGCGCCTGTTCCTGCGCAGGATAGGGCTCGAGCAGGCTGGTGCAGGCGCCCAGCAGGAGCAAGCTCAATACGCAAGATGCAGGAAGCACGGTCTTTCCGGGCATGGCAAAGGCTCTGGCAAAGGGAGGGGCCAGCATACTCGCGGATCCTTCACCACACCATGTGCTGGCCGTCATCCCTGCCGCGGTGCGCACGTCGCCATCCAGCGCAGCCACCAGACAGCTCTCGCCTGGCCAGCCCCTGCCCTGCGTCTCATGTATACCGCCACCTTCATCTTCGCCAAAGGCGACTGGGACGACGAGTTCCATGCGCTGGACGCCACCATCGCCGCCGCCGCACGTGCCCTGCCAGGCTACCTGGGCGAAGAGAGCTGGGACAACGCGGAACGCGGCCTGATCTGCAATGTCTACTACTGGGAGTCTCTCGAAGCGCTGCAGGCCCTGATGCGGCACCCAGCCCACCTGGAGGCCAAGCGCCTGCAGGCCCGCTGGCTGCAGGGCTACCAGGTCCATGTGGCGCAGGTGCTCAGGTCCTATGGCGATGGCAGGCTGGCCGTTCAGGACGCCCACCTCCAGCGGGGGAGCTGAAGCCACCCCGCGCCCTGCCACAATCCGCCGCAGACGCCGCCCCCAGCGGCAGGACAAGAGCTCCGAAGAGCAAGGAGGGTGGCATGCGTGTTCTGGGACCCGTGCTGGGCCTGTTCGTGGCCTGGATCCTGGGCAACTGGTTCGGCTGGCGTGAGGGCGGCTTCGTGGCCCTGGGCGCCGTGATGGGCGGCGTGGCGGCCCATCTGCATCGTCGCGTGAGCCAGTTGCAGGCGCAGATGGCGCAGATGGATCAGCAGCTGGCCCTCCTGGGCCTGCCTCGCACGCAGGCCGCGACGGGGCCCCAGACAGCCGCCAGGCGGACAGAGGCCACTGAGCAGCCGGGCGACGCAGCGCCCGCCGTGCCTGTGCCTGCCTTCACACCCGACCCGATCGACACAGCTGCCGAGGCCCTGGCGGTATCGTCCCCTGCCGCGCTGGTTGCCGGCATCCACCCATCCGCGCCAGCACAGGCGGCACCCGCCAGCCCCGCCGCCCTCGCCCCACATGCCGCGGCAGCCCGCAGCGCGGCACTCGAGCCCGACGAGCGCAGCCTTTCTGTCACCAGCAGCCTTGCCGCCAGCGTGCTGGCCTGGTTCCGCGGCGGCAACACCATTGTTCGCGTCGGCGTGCTGGTGCTGCTGGTGGGCGTGGGCCTGCTGCTGCGCTATGCCGCCGAGCATGCGGTCATTCCTCTGCCCTGGCGCCTGGCCGGCAGCGCGCTGGGCGGCCTGGGCCTGACGGCGCTGGGCCTGCGCCTCACCCCGGGTCGCCGCGGCTACGGCCTGAGCCTGCAGGGCGCCGGCGTGGGCATTGCCTACATGAGCCTGTTCGCAGCCTTCCGGCTCTACGGCCTGATGCCCTCCGGCCTGAGCTTCGGCTTGATGGCACTGCTCTGCCTGGCCATCACCGCCTTGGCCCTGAAGCAGGACGCCTTGCCCCTGGCCGCGCTGGGCTTCGGCGGCGCCTTCCTGGCCCCGGTGCTGGTCTCCACCGGACAGGGCAGCCATGTGGCCCTGCTGAGCTACTACCTGCTGCTGAACGTCTCCATCGCCGCCATCGCCCGGCGCAAGCCCTGGAAGCTGCTGCACCTGGAGGGCCTGGGCTTCACCCTGGGCATCGCCTCGGCCTGGGGCTTCAAGGCCTACCGGCCGGAGCTCTTCGCGAGCACCGAGCCCTTCCTGATCGCCCATTTCCTGCTCTACCTCTACATCGGCGTGCAGTACACGCTGCACATGGTCGAGCGCAGCCGGCCCGGGCAAGACCTGGCCCTGGTCGACGGGAGCCTGTTCTTCGGCACGCCCATCGCCGCCTTCGGCCTGCAGGCCGCGATGCTGCGCCACCAGCCCCTGGCCCTGGCCTTCAGCGCGGCAGTGCTCTCAGGCCTCTACCTGGTGCTGGGGCGCCATCTGCTGCGCCGGGCAGGCAAGCGCGTGCTGCTGCTGGTCGAGGGTGCGCTGGCGCTTGGGCTGATCTTCCTGGCTCTGGTGACGCCCCTGGCCCTGGATGCCCGATGGACCAGCGCCGCCTGGGCGGTGCAAGGCGCCGGGGTGCTGTGGATCGCCCTTCGACAGCAGCGGCGCTGGGCTGCCGCGATGGGCCTGCTGCTGCAGGCACTGGCCTGCCTGGTCTATTGGGCGGAGCAGTCCGGCCTGCCGCAGACCTCGGGCGGATGGCTCTTCCTGAACACCGCCTGGCTGGGCCTGGGCCTGCTGGTGCTGGCACTGATGTTCAGCAGCCATGCCCTGCAGCGGCTGCCCCGCGACAGCGCGCTCGCCCGCAGCTTCGCGGAGCCCGTGGTGTCCTGGGCATTGCTGGGTGGTGCCCTCCTGCAGCTGTGGATCCCCGGAGTAGAGGAACTGGCGCGATGGGACCAGGCCCGCTACGCCCAGCCCCTGCTGGAATCGGGCTGGGGCGCCCTGCTGGCACTGGCCAGCGAAAGCCTGCGCCGACGCCTGCACTGGCCCGCCCTGGGTCTGGCCGCGCGCGGGCTCGCCGGCCTGGGCCTGCTCTTCGGCCTGGCCCTGCTGCTGCTGGCGCTGACCCGCATCGATGGCGACGCAGACACCCTGCTGCTGCGCCAGGGCGGGCTGGACATCGCCCTGCTGGGCCTGCTGGCCACAGCCTGGCTGCTGCATCGCCAGGACAGCGACGCGCAGAAGCCCGCGCCCCGAACACATCTGGCCCTGCTGACGCTGGCCGCCTGGCATCTGCTGCTGCATGCAGCAGCCCTGCCTTACGCCCTGGCGGTCGCCCACATCGGGCGCCATGAGGCCTGGACCCCGGCCGCGCTGATCCTGCTGCCCACCCTGGCCTGCCTGGCGATGCTGGGCCCGCGCCTGGCCCGGCACTGGCCGCTGCAGCCCCACCACGACTGGCTGCGCCAGACGGTGCTGCGCCCCTGGCTGGCCGTGCTGATGGGCTGGAGCCTGCTGGCCAACCTGGTGGGCAACGGCCGCATGGATCCGCTGCCCTCGCTGCCCCTGCTCAACCCGCTGGACCTGGCCCACGGCCTGGCCCTGCTGTATGCGCTGCGGCTGGGCCATGGCGAACCCGGCGGCAGCCTGGGCGGCCGCTGGCTGCGCTGCGGCGCCGCCCTGGGCTTCTTCTGGCTCAACAGCCTGCTGGTGCGCGGCCTGCACCTCTGGGCAGACACGCCGCTATGGCTCTACGGCGCGCTGGGCAACAGCCTGGTGCAGACCGGCCTCAGCCTGCTGTGGACGCTCAGCGCGCTGGCGACCATGGGCTGGGCCACCCGCCGGGCTCCTGCCGCCCTGGCGCGCAGCGCCTGGATGCTGGGCGCCGGCCTGCTGGGCGTGGTGGTGCTCAAGCTCTTTTTCCTGGACCTCGCCATGCTCAACAGTCTCATGCGCATCGCCAGCTTCCTCGCCGTGGGCCTGCTGATGCTGGTCATCGGCTACATCGCCCCCCTGCCTCCTGCCGCAGGGGAGGCCCGAGCCAAGGCCGCCCCATGAAGCTCAGCCGCCGCCAACTGGGCCTGTGCGGCCTGGCCTTGCTGACCCGGGGCGCCACGGCCTCGCCGGCCACGCAGGCCTCCGGTGCCACGTCGCCCGCCCTCGTGTGGGCGCCTCTGCAGGCCCAAGCCGGCGGCGGCCTGCAGCGCATGACGCTCGGCTGGGCACTGCTGCGAGCGGCGCCCGCCGGCTCGCTGGACACGATCCAGGTGCAGGACGCCAAGGGTCAGGTCTTGCCCAGCGCCTGGGCCGGTGCGCCGGCCCAGGCTCAATCCCGCCGGACGCTGCCGCTGCCCCTGTGGGCCTGGCCGGACGAGGCCCCGGTGGGACCCGCCGAGGGTGCTCGGTCGCTGGCCGTGGAACTCGACGCACAGGGCCGGGTCCGACGCATCCTCTCCAGCACCAGCCCCCAGGGGCCGGGCCACGGCGCAGGCCAGGGCCCCGCAAGCCGGCGCTGGCTCATGGACCTGTCGGCACTGCGCGACGCCGCCGAGCGGGCATTGGACCTGGCACTGGACTGGACCTCCCCACCGGAGGGTCAGGTCTTGTCCGCGCAGCTGGAAGGCAGCGACGACGCCCAGCACTGGCAGGCCCTGCGCAGGGCCCAACTGCTGGATCTGCCCGCAGCAGCCAGTGCGCCCGCGCTGCAGCTCAGGCACATCGACTGGCCGGCTGGGCAGGCCCTGCCGCGCTACCTTCGCCTGCAGTTCGACGCGCCAGTGCTGCTCAGGTCCGGCGCCTTGACGGTGGAGAGCCGCCAGCGGCCGGACCTGGCCACGGAGCTGCTGTCCTGGCAGGCCGAGCCCAGGGGCGTGGATGAGGCGCCTCGCTGGCGCCTGGACCTGCCCGTGGCACTGCGCCCGGAGGCCTTGCGCGTACAGCTGCCCGCGCTCAACCAGTTGCTGAGCCTGCGCCTGGAGCAACGCCAGCAGGACGGGCAGGCCTGGCAGGGGGTGCACCGCTTCGTGGCCTGGCGCATGCAGCGCGGGGGCGTGGAGGCGCAGTCGCCCGCCGAGCCGCTCCAGGCGGCGCCCGCCCGCCAATGGCGACTGGTGGCGGAGGGCCCCGTGCCCGCCGGCCTGGAGCAGGCCCCGCTGGACCTGCAGTGGCTCTGGCGGCCGCCTCAGCTGGTCAGCCTGCTGCCGGCAGATCCGGCCCTGCTGGCAGGCCTGCGCCTGCAGTTGAGCGCCAGCACCCAGGAGCCTGGCCGCCTCGCGCTTCGGACCTTGATGCCGGGCTACCAGCCGGGCAGCGAGTACCAGCTGCCCGAAGCGCTGCCAGGCCCGGTGCAGGCACAGGCCGCACACCCGGCGCCGCCCGCCTGGGAGGACCCGGCCACCCGCAAGCGCTGGGGCCTGTGGGCGGTGCTGGGCTTCAGCGTGGCTGGCCTGGCAGGCCTGGCCTGGCGGCTCAAGGGTGAGGTCACCAGCACCGAGCCGCCGCAGACGTGAACCCGCCGCCCGCCCATTTGTGGCGAACCGGCGGGTGGGCGAGGCCCCGTTTATGCCGCCCGTCATGACATAACATCCAGAAACCGCGACCCGCCTGCCCGACGCATGCCCGCCTCCTACACCCGCCAGGCCCTGACCTACGACGCCCTGGCCCTGCTGGGCCTCCTGGCCACCTGGCCCTTCAATCTGCAGTACCTGCTGCAGGGCGGGAGCCTGGCGCCCGCCGCCTTCTTCGGCGCCGCCTTCGCCAATACGCTGACCACGGCCTTCACCCTGGACCTGCTCGTGGCCGCCCTGGCCTTCGCGGTCTTTGCCGTGGTGGATGGCCGACGCGCGGGGGTCCGGCGGCCCTGGCTGTATGTGCTGCTGTGCTGGAGCACCGGCCTGGCCATTGCCCTGCCGCTGTACCTGGCACGCCGGGAGCAGGCCAGAGCCGCCCAGGTGCACTGAGGTCGCGCAGCCTGCTCATTGCCTGTGCGCTGCCAGGCGACCTGCGTCGCATCGGCGGCCTTTGCAGCATTTACGGCATTTACGGCCGCAGTTGGCACGAACCGGCCCTTGTGCAGCTCCGGCGGCGCCTGCGGCTGTTAAACTCCGTGCATTGCTGCCGTCTCGCTTTCCTCAGCAGCATTCTGTGCGTCTGCCAGTGGCCCCAGGGCCGTCGCCAGACGCAACGGCCTGCAGCCGTCCTCCACCAGGGACGCCCGCGCCCCCAGGCAAGCTCGTCTGGCTCATCGATTCCGGACGCCGGCAAGGCCGGCAGGCCCAGCGCGGAATCCTGAACTGCACACCCGCGATGCACACGATCGTCGCCATCGACCGCGTGCCTCTCCAACGCCCCCTGCCCACGCCGTCTGCCCCAGACACGCGGGCGTCCACTTTCTGATTGCTGTTGACCTGCACCCTGCGCCCTTGGCAGCCTTGTCCTGCCCCTCCTCGAGTCGTACTGGCGGCGCTCGATCTGCAGCGTCGACCCACCCACGATTCAATAAAGGACTGATCCATGGCCAAAGAAGAACTGATCGAGATGCGCGGCAAGGTCGACGAAGTGCTGCCGGATTCGCGCTTTCGCGTGACCCTGGAGAACGGGCACTCGCTGGTGGCTTACACCGGCGGCAAGATGCGTCGCCACAACATCCGCATCCTGGCAGGCGACCAGGTCTCGCTGGAACTCTCGCCCTACGACCTGAACAAGGGCCGCATCACCTTCCGGCACCTGGAAAACCGCGGCCCCATGGGCGGCGCACCGCGCCGCCGCTTCTGAGGCACGGCGGCCCGCCAAAGCCGCCCCCCACACACCTCAGCGCCAGGCCTCTCGTCAGGGAGGCCTTTTCAATGGCGCCGTGACTGGCACCCAGGCTCAGTGCCAGCGCGCCAGGGCGCGCTCGCTCGCCCGGATCTCCAGCGCATTGCCGCTGGGATCCCGAATGAACATGGTCCAGCGCTCATCCGCCCGCCCCTCGTGCTGGCAGTGAGGCGGCACCTCGAAGCGGGTGCCCGCGGCCATCAGGCGCTGGGCGAGGTTGCGCCACTGCGGAAGCGACAGGCAGACATCCAGCAAGCAGGCTGGGGCGTCCGGCGCGCCGGCATCGTCCAGCCAGACAGCCAGGGGCTCGCCAAAGAAGTCGAAGGACAGCGCCCGATCTCGGGACGCCGACTCCCTGCACCCGAGCAGCTCGCCATAAAAGGCACGTGCCTGGGCCAGGTCATGAACGCGGATCGCCCAGGCGGCGGGCCTGGCGTCAGGGGAAGCGGCGACGGCTGTGAGCATCCTTGAATCTCCTGAAAATTCTGGATACCAGCGGACACGGTCACGCAAGGTCTTGTTGCATCGGCCGTTCAGAATAGCCAAGCCGCCGCGCGCTGGCGAGCGCGCCCAGGGGGGCACTTGCGCGCATGCGACGCCCGCCTGTCCCTCAAAGCTGTGGCATCGTGCGGAGCATGAGCAAGGAACTGCCCTCATCCTTCAAGCTGCTGACGATCTGGCTGCTGATCCTCACCGCCGTCTTCCTGGCCGCACAGGCCTGGCAGCACCAGCGCGAACGGCCGCGCTTCACGCTCAACGAGCGCGAGCTGCGCCTGCAGCGGGGGCCGGACGGCCATTTCCACTGGCCCGGCCACCTGGGCGGGCAGGAGACCGTCTTCCTCGTCGACACCGGCGCCACCACCACGGCGCTCCCCCGCGCCCTGGCTGAGCGGCTGGGACTGCGTCCGCTCGCGACCCTGCGCAGCAGCACGGCTGGCGGGGTGGTCGAAGGCTATGCCGCCGAAGTCGACCTGAGCCTGGAAGGCGGCCTGAAAGCCCCACGCCTGCGCGTGGTCGTGCTGCCGACTCTGGACGCCCCGCTGCTGGGCATGGACGTGCTGGGCCGGCTGAAGTTCAGCCAGCAAGCCGGCGAATTCACCGTGGAGCTTCAACGATGACCTTCAGACACTGGCTGCTCGCCGGTACGGCCTGCCTGACCCTGCTGCTGAGCCACCCTGCACATGCGCAGGACTGCCCCCCCGCGCTGCCGCCCCCGAATCCCGCCCTGCTGGCCCAGCCGCCGGCCGGCACCCCCGACCGGGGCCTGCTGTGGCAGCTGGAGAAGGACGGCCGCAGCGCCTGGCTCTATGCCAGCATTCACCTCGGCCGCCCCGAGTGGCTCCTCCCCGGCCCGCGCCTGCAGGCGGCGCTGGCGAGCAGCGACACCCTGGCCCTGGAACTCGACCTCAGCGACCCGCAGGTCTTGCAGACACTGACCGGCCCGGTCCCGGGCCGCCCCACGCTGACGCTGCCGGCCGAGCTGCAGACCCGCATGCAGGCCCTGGCCCGGCGCTACTGCACCGACCTCTCGCCCTACGCCCGCCTGCATCCCGTGCTGCAGCTGGGCCAGTTGGTGGCGCAAAGCGCCCGCAGCGAAGGGCTGGGGGCCGAGTTCGGCCAGGAGATGGGGCTGATGATCCAGGCCCAGCTGCGCGGCCTGCGCCTGACCGGCCTGGAGACGGCCGTGCTGCAGCTGCAGGCCCTGATCCCAGCGGGCCGCAAGGAAGCGCTGGAAGAGGTGCGCGAAGGCCTGCGGCAGCTGGAGTCGCCCGAGGTGCGCCGCCAGACCCGCCGCCTGGCCGAGGCCTGGGCCCAGGGCGACCTGGCCACCCTGGAAAGCTACGAGCAGTGGTGCAACTGCGTGCACACCGCCGCCGACCGGGCCGCGCTGAGGCGCACCATCGCTGAGCGCAACCCCGGCATGGCCGAGGGCATCGCCAAGCTGCATGCCAAGGGTCAGCGCCTGCTGGTGGCCGTGGGCGCCCTGCACATGACGGGCGAGGGCAGCTTGCTGGAGGCCTTGCGGGCGCGTGGCTTCGCGATCACGCAGCGGTGGCCCGAGCCACGCTGATCGACGAGCTGCGCGCCCTTGGCGCTACCATGGCGCCATCACCCCAGGAGGCCCCATGGCAGACAGCAACAGCTTCAGCAAGTTCGTGCCCGGTTTCGAGTTCCTGCAGGGCTTGGTCAAGAACGCCGGCGCGGCCCTGCCGGGCATCGGCCAGTGGGTCGCCCCCACGCTGAACCCGGAGGAGCTGTCCAAGCGCATCGAGGAGCTGCGCACCGTGCAGTTCTGGCTGGAGCAGAACGCCCGGATGCTGGGCGCCACCATCCAGGCGCTGGAGGTGCAGCGCATGACGCTGTCCACGCTGAAGTCCATGAACGTGCCGCTCACCGAGCTGAGCGAGACGCTCAAGGTGCCGCCCATCCCCGAGTACAAGCTGCCCGAGATGCCCGGCATGCCGCCCGCCCCCAAGGCCCGCAAGCCCGCATCCAAGGTGGCCGCCAAGTCCGACGAGACAGCGGCAGCGCCAGCCTTGGGCGCGGTGGACCCCATGCAGTGGTGGTCCGCGCTGAGCAACCAGTTCACCCAGCTCGCCACCCAGGCCATGAAGGACGGCGCCACCGACGCCGCCAAGAACCTGGCCGGCGCCATGGTCAAGCAAAGCTTCGACGCCGCGGGCGAGACCATCAAGAAGGCCGCGGCCATGCCGCTCAACGTCGCCAAGAGTGCCGCGGCGGCGGCAGGCGCAGCGGCGGGTGCGGCCGCCGGTGCCGCAGCCAATGCAGCCATCAAGCCCGCGACCAAGGCCGCGCGCAAGGCGGCACCGGCCCGCAAGCGCATCACGCGCTGAGGGGCCAGCGGCCTTTCGTTCAGCGATGCCCCTCGCCTGATCCGACTTCCCTGCACGCATGGCCGCGTCCCGCATCCCGCCCATCCAGTGCCTGCTGGCCTTCGAGGCCGTGGCCCGCCTGCGCAGCGTGAGCCTGGCGGCCGAGGAGCTGAGCGTGACACCCAGCGCCGTCAGCCACCGCATCCGCCAGTTGGAGACGCAGCTGGGCTTCAAGCTCTTCGGGCGGGACTTCGCGCCCACGGACGACGGCCAGCGCTACCTGCCCTCGGTGCGTCAGGGGCTCAAGGCCCTGCAGCAGATCCCGCGGCCCGACGGCGCCGGGCTGCAGCCGGCCCGCCTGCGCCTGGCGGTGACGCCCACCTTCTCGCGCCAGATCCTGCTGCCGCGCCTGGCCCTGTTCCGCCACGCCTATCCCGAGGTCGAGCTGGTGATGCAGGTGGCCATCCCGCTGGCCAACACCAAGGCCGAGGACGCCGACCTGGAAATCCGCTACGGCACTGGCGACTACCCCGGCCTCGAATACCGTCGCATCCTCAGCGACGAGCTCACGCCAGTCTGCAGCCCCGAGTACCTGCACGAGTTCGGCCCCTTCGACGGCTTCGACAGCGCCGAAGACATCCGCCGGGCCCGCCTCATCCGCAGCCCCCTGGACCCCTGGAGCACCTGGTTCGAGGCCCATGGCATCCACCTGGACGAGCCCCGCACCGGCGCGCAGTTCAACGACGTCGGCCTCGTGCTGGACGCCGCGGCGGCCGGCTTCGGCGTCGCGCTGATGCGCATGAAGCTGGGCCTGACCTGGCTGGACAGCGGGCGCCTGCTGCGCCTCTCGCCCCGCACCGTGCCCTCGCCCTTTCACCATTACCTGTGCTGGAAGCCGGGAGCGATGGAGCGCTGGGAGTGCGCGGCCTTTGCGGACTGGCTGTTCAAGGCCCTGGGCTAGCAGCGCGGCATGCCGGTCACGCCCTTTCACTTCGGACTGGGCGCCGCCCTGCACGGCGCTGCGCCCCGCCATCTGAGCTTCCTCGCCTTCTGCGCCGCCAACGTGCTGATCGACGTGGAGTCCATCTGGAACCTCCTGCGCGGACAGCCCCAGGTCCATGCCTTCTTCCATACCTATGTCGGCGCAACGCTCGCCGGCCTCGCGACGGCCGCGCTGTGCGGGCTGTGGCGGCGCTGGCGGCTGGGGCAGCCGCTGCCGCCGCCGTACCGGCGCTCGCTCCTGCTCGGCGCCCTGCTGGGTGCCTGGAGCCACGTGATGCTGGACAGCATCATGCACACCGACATCCGCCCGCTGGCGCCGTTCAGCGAGTCCAACGCGCTCTTTCGCCTCATCGCGCTGCCCGAGCTGCACCTGATCCTCCTCGGGCTGGGTATGCTGGGCGGAATGGCCGCCTGGCTGCGGCGGCTGCAAGAGGGAGACCGTTGAGCATGCACGTCGAGACCCTGACGCTGGAGCGTGTGTTCGATGTGCAGCGGCCGACCATCGGACGCAGCCGCGACACCACCTCGGACTTCTCCTTCGAGGCACAGGGCCGCAAGGTGTACGGCCTCAACGCGCCCGGCACCCCGAGCCTGAAGGCGGGCGACCGGGTCAGCTTCGTGCTTCGGGAGTCCGGCAACTTCCAGTCGCTCGTGGGATGGCACAACCACACCACGGGCGAGGACGTGCTGCCCAGGCACCGCTCCCTGGGCCGCGGCCTCTTCCACGCCGGAGTCATCCTGGTCTTCGGATGGATGATGTTCTCGACGGCGGAGCAGCCCGGCGTCCGTCTCATGACTGGCGGCCTGTTCGTCCTGTTCGTCCTGTTCGCCATCAGCGCCGTGCAGAACGCCTGGCAAGGCCAGCAGGCGCCCGTGTCATCCGGTCACTGCGGGAATCAGCCGAGGGCCGCTGACAACAGCTTGACGTCTCCGCGATGACGGCCTCCGGATCTACCCTGTGTCCGCCGCCGCTTTGAAATTTCCTCAAGGAGCAGCCCGCCAGGATTCACGCAGCGCGCGGCCCTGCCCCCGCACCATCGCTCCCCAGCGGCTCCTTCCCCAGAGCCCACCACAAGAGCGACTGGAGACAACCATGGTCTGGCAACAGGTCTACAACCCCTTTGACAACATGCTGCTCAGCACGCTGGTGGCCGCCATCCCGGTGGTCGTCATGCTGCTGGGCCTGGGCGTGTTTCACCTCAAGGCCCATGTGGCTGCGGCGGCCGGCCTGGCGAGCGCGATGCTGATCGCCATCGTGGCCTTCGGCATGCCGGCGGGCATGGCCACGCGGGCCGCGCTGCTGGGCGGGCTCACCGGCCTGCTGCCCATCGGCTGGATCGTGCTGAACATCATCTTCCTGCACCAGCTGACCGAGCAGAACGGCAGCTTCAAGGTCCTGCAGGATTCCATCGCCGGCATCACGCAGGACAGGCGTCTGCAGCTGCTCCTGATCGCCTTCGCCTTCGGCGCCTTCTTCGAGGGCGCGGCCGGCTTCGGCACGCCGGTGGCGGTGACGGCGGCCATCCTGATCGGCCTCGGGTTCTCGCCCCTGGCCGCCTCGGGCCTCTCGCTGATCGCCAACACCGCGCCCGTGGCCTACGGGGCCCTGGGCACGCCGGTGATCACGCTGGCCAAGGTGCATGGCTACGACCTGATGGCCGTCTCCGGCATGATCGGTCGCCAGCTGCCCTTCTTCTCGCTGCTGGTGCCCTTCTGGCTGATCTGGGCCTTCGCCGGTCGCAAGGCCATGATGGAGATCTGGCCCGCCATCCTGGTGACCGGCCTCTCCTTCGCCATCCCGCAGTACCTGGTGAGCAACTTCATCGGCCCGGAGCTGGTGGACGTGATCGCGGCCATGGTCTCCATGAGCTGCCTGGTGGGCTTCCTGCGCGTCTGGCAGCCGAAGACCGTGTGGACCTCCGTCTCGCTGAAGGGCCATGAGAAGGACGGCGGCACCGCCCTGCCGCCGCAGAAGCCGCAGGTGCACCCGCGCGGCGCCGTCATCAAGGCCTGGACGCCCTGGGTGATCCTGACCGTCTTCGTCTTCGCCTGGGGCCTGCCGGCCACCAAGAACGCGCTGAACGGGATCTTCGCGCCCAAGTTCGCCATCGAGGGCCTGCACAAGCTGGTGCAGAAGGTCGCCCCCGTGGTGCCGACGCCGCACAACGAAGCGGCCGAATACGTGTTCAACCTGCTGTCGTCCACCGGCACGGGCATTCTCGTCGCCGCGATCGTCGGCGGCCTGGTGATGGGCTACGGCCTCCCGGCCCTGGTGCGCACTTTCTTCAAGACGGTCTGGCTGGTGCGCACCTCGCTGCTGACCATCGTGCTGATGCTGGCCCTGGGCACGCTGACGCGCTATAGCGGCCTGGACACGACGCTGGGCCTGGCCTTTGCCGGCACCGGCGTGCTCTACCCCTTCTTCGGCACGCTGATGGGCTGGCTGGGCGTGGCGCTGACGGGCTCGGACACGGCGTCCAACGTGCTCTTCGGCGGCATGCAGAAGGTGGCGGCCGAGCAACTGGGCCTCAATCCCAACCTGATGGGCGCTGCCAACAGCTCGGGCGGCGTGATGGGCAAGATGATAGACGCGCAGTCCATCGTCGTGGCCTCCACCGCCACCCGCTGGTTCAACCACGAGGGCGACATCCTGCGCTACGTCTTCTTCCACAGCATCGCCCTGGCCTGCCTGGTGGGGATTCTCGTCACGCTGCAGGCCTATGTGCCGCCCTTCACCTGGATGGTGTGGTGAGTCGCCGCCGCGCCCCGAGGCGGGGCTACAGTGCTGCACTGAGCCCCGCCCCCTGCACGAAGCCCCTGCCATGAACGCGAACGACGCCGTCACGCTCTCCCCCGCCGAGCGCAGCCAGCGCCAGCACCGCCTGGTGCAGGCCCTGCGCGCCCTGCTGCCCGCCCACGCCCTGCTGTGGCAGGCGGAAGAGACCACGCCCTATGAGTGCGACGGCCTCTCCGCCTACCGCGCCCGCCCGCTGGCCGTGGCCCTGCCCGAGACCGAGGCGCAGGTGGCCGCCGTGCTGCGCTGCTGTCTCGAACTGGAGATTCCGGTGGTGGCGCGCGGCGCAGGCACAGGCCTCTCGGGCGGCGCGCTGCCGCATCCTGACGGGCTGGTGCTCTCGCTGGCCCGGCTCAACCAGATCCTGGACATCGACCCCCTCGCCCGCACTGCCCGCGTGCAGTGCGGCGTGCGCAACCTGGCCATCTCCGAGGCGGCAGCGCCCCTGGGCCTCTACTACGCGCCGGACCCCAGCAGCCAGATCGCCTGCACCATCGGCGGCAACATCGCCGAGAACTCCGGCGGCGTGCACTGCCTCAAGTACGGCCTGACGCTGCACAACGTGCTGCGGGTGAAGGGCTACACGGTGCGCGGCGAGGCCGTGGAATTCGGCTCCGCGGCCCTGGACGTGCCAGGTCTTGATCTGCTGGCCACCGTGGTCGGCAGCGAAGGCATGCTGGCCGTGGTGACCGAGGTGACGGTGCGCCTGCTGCCCCGCCCCGTGCTGGCGCGCTGCATCATGGCCAGCTTCGACGACGTGCGCAAGGCCGGGCAGGCCGTGGCCGACCTCATCGCCGCCGGCATCATCCCGGCCGGCCTGGAGATGATGGACAAGCCCATGACCGCCGCGGTGGAAGACTTCGTCCACGCCGGCTACGACCTCAGCGCCGAGGCCATCCTGCTGTGCGAGAGCGACGGCACGCCGGACGAGGTCGAGGAGGAAATCGAGCGCATGAGCGCCGTGCTGCGGGCCAGCGGCGCCACGCAGATCTCGGTGAGCGCCGACGAAGCCCAGCGCCTGCGCTTCTGGAGCGGCCGCAAGAACGCCTTCCCGGCCTCGGGCCGCCTGAGCCCGGACTACATGTGCATGGACTCCACCATCCCGCGCAAGCGCCTGGCCGACATCCTCCTGGCCATCGCCGAGATGGAAAAGAAGTACGGCCTGCGCTGCGCCAATGTCTTCCACGCGGGCGACGGCAACCTGCACCCGCTCATCCTCTTCGATGCCAACGACCCCGACCAGCTCGACCGCTGCGAGCGCTTCGGCGCCGAGATCCTGGAGACCAGCGTGGCTCTGGGCGGCACCATCACCGGCGAGCATGGCGTGGGCATCGAGAAGCTCTCGTCCATGTGCGTGCAGTTCAGCCCCGAGGAACTGCAGCAGATGCGCGACTTCAAGGCCGCCTTCGACCCGCAAGGCCTGCTCAACCCCGGCAAGCTCATCCCCAGCCATGCGCGCTGTGCGGAATACGGCAAGATGCATGTCCGTCAAGGCCTGCTGGCCTTCCCTGATCTGCCGAGGTTCTGAATGACCGCATCCGCCATGCCCTCCCCCCGCACCGCGCCGGCCGACCTGGGTCAGCTGCAGGCCCGCATCCGCGAAGCCGCGGCACGGGGTCAGGTCTTGCAGATCCAGGGTCAGGGCAGCAAGCAGTTCTACGGCGGCACGCTGCAGGGCGAGCTGCTGGACCTGACCCTGCTGCCTGGGCTCAGCGGCATCAGCGCCTACGAGCCCAGCGAGCTGGTGGTGACGGCCAAGGCCGCCACGCCCCTGGCCGAGCTGGAAGCCCTGCTTGCCGCACAGGGCCAGCACCTGGCTTTCGAGCCGCCCCGCTTCGAGGGCCGCGGCACCGTAGGCGGCATGATGGCGGCCGGGCTCTCGGGGCCCTCGCGCGCCACCCAGGGCTCGTTGCGGGACCATGTACTGGGCCTCACCATGATCAACGGCCGCGGCGAGCTGCTGAGCTTCGGCGGCACCGTGATGAAGAATGTGGCCGGCTACGACCTGCCCCGCCTCATGTGCGGCGGCCTGGGCGTGCTGGGCGTGATCGTCGAGGTCTCGCTGAAGGTCCTGCCCCTGCCGGTGGCGCGCTGCACCCTGCGCTTCGACATGCCCGAGGCCGAGGCCCTGCAGCAGATGAACCGCTGGTCCGGCCTGCCCCTGCCCCTGCGTGCCAGCGCGGCCTGGGACGGCGCCCTGGTGCTGGAGCTGGCCGGTGCCGAGCGCGCCGTGGCCGCCGCCCGGCGCGAGCTGGGCGGCGAGCTGATCCCCGAGGACCTGGCCGCCGGCTTCTGGCGCGGGCTGCGGGACCACAGTGACGAGTTCTTCGTTGGCGCCCACCGCGCGGTGCAGGGGGGTGCCAAGCTGTGGCGGCTCTCGCTCCCGCAGACGGCGCCCAGCCTGCGCATCCCCGGCGAGCAGATGATCGAGTGGGGCGGCGCCCAGCGCTGGGTGACCACCCCCCTGCCCGCGGCGCAGCTGCGCGAGCTGGCCGCGCAGGCCGGCGGCCACGCCACGCTGTTCCGCGCGCTGGACAAGTCCGACGGCGTGTTCAGCCCCCTGAGCGCGCCGCTGGCCCGCATCCACCGCGATCTCAAGACCGCCTTCGACCCTGCCGGCGTCTTCAACCGCGGCCGGCTCTACCCCGACTTCTGAGCGTCCCCACGGAGCGCCCCCGGACCATGCAGACCCGCCTCGCCCCCGAATTCCTGAACACCACCGCCGGCGAGGCAGCCGAGGCCATCCTGCGCCGCTGCGTGCACTGCGGCTTCTGCACCGCCACCTGCCCCACCTACCAGCTGCTGGGCGATGAGCTGGACGGCCCGCGCGGCCGCATCTACCTGATCAAGCAGGTGCTGGAGGGTGCCGAGCCCACCCGCGCCACGCAGGCGCACCTGGACCGCTGCCTCACCTGCCGCAACTGCGAGAGCACCTGCCCCTCGGGCGTGCAGTACGGGCAGCTGCTGGAGATCGGCCGCGAGATCGTGGACCGCAAGGTGCCCCGGCCCTCCACCGAGCGTGCCGTGCACTGGCTGCTGCGCGAGGGCCTGACCTCGCCGGTCTTCCCTGCGGCCGCCCGGCTGGGCCAGGCCCTGCGGCCGCTCGTGCCCGTGGCCCTGCGCGAGAAGCTGCCGCCCAAGGCCGGCCCACGCGCCCACCAGTGGCCCACCCGCAGCCACCCGCGCAAGATGCTGATGCTGCTGGGCTGCGTGCAGCCGTCGCTGATGCCCAACATCAACGCCGCCACCGCCCGCGTGCTGGACGCCATCGGCATCCAGACCCTGGTGGCCGACGACGCCGGCTGCTGCGGCGCCATCCGCGCCCATCTGCACGACGAGGCCGGCGGCCTGGACGACATGCGCCGCAACGTCGACGCCTGGTGGCCCCTGGTCGAGGGTCTGGCCGGCGGCGGCCCGGTCGAGGCCCTGGTGATGAATGCCTCGGGCTGCGGCGTGATGGTCAAGGATTACGGCCGGCTGCTGGCCCACGACCCCGCCTATGCCGAGCGCGCGGCCCGCATCAGCGCCCTGTGCAAGGACGTCAGCGAGCTGCTGGCGCCCGAGACCGGCGCCTTGCAGCAGGCCCTGGCGAAGGCACAGGCCGTGCCGGGCCCCAAGCCCCGCCTGGCCTACCACCCGCCCTGCACCCTGCAGCACGGCCAGCAGCTCAAGGGCGGCGTCGAGGCCCTGATGCGCGCGCTTGGCTTCGACATCCAGGTCTCCCGCACCGAAAGCCACCTCTGCTGCGGCTCGGCCGGCACCTACTCCCTGCTGCAGCCCCAGCTCGCCCACCAGCTGCGTGACCGCAAGCTCGCCGCCCTGGCGCCGCTGCAGGGGGACTGCACGGTGTCGGGCAATATCGGCTGCATCCAGCATCTGCAGTCCGGCACCGAGCAGCCGGTGCGGCACTGGGTGGAGGTGCTGGACGAGGCCTTGGGCGGGGCCTGAAGGCCGCGACGGGCGGACCTCGTCCATTCGGAAAGCGGCACACCATGCCAGCCATTGGCTGGCGCGCTGTCAATGCTGGCGACTGTGTGCCTGCTCGTTGTGCCTGCTCGTTGTACCTGCACGTGTGCGCACGGCCTGAGCACGCGCAAGCCCTCCTGCCGCTCGCGGCCGAAAGTGCTGCCCCGGGCGTCGGGTCGACCCAGACCGCGGCCAGGCCTGCAAGAATCCGGGGCACCACCACCTGCCCCTCGGAGCCCGCATGTCCAAGCCTGCCTTCACCGTCAAAGCCTTCGGCCTCTACGTGATCGTCCTGGGCCTGTGCCTGGTGCTGGCGCCCAACCTCTTGCTCTCAGTGTTCGGCATGCCGCCGACCTCGGAGGTCTGGATTCGCGTCGTCGGCCTGCTGGCCTTCAACATCGGCGTTTACTACGTCTACGCTGCCAAGTGTGAGGCCCGGGCCTTCTTCCAGGCCTCCGTCTATTCGCGCGTCCTGGTGCTCGTGGCCTTCGCCGCCTTCGCAGGCCTTGGGCTGGCCAGCCCCGTGCTGGTGGTGTTCGGCCTGGCGGATTTCGCGGGAGCGGTCTGGACGCAACTGGCCTTGCGGGCAGAGAGGGCAACGGCCTGACTGGCTGAGCAGGGTCAGATCCTGCCTCGGTCCCTGCCGGCAACAAGACTGCCTGGCGCCCTCGGATGAGCCCGCCATGCGGGCCGGCGCAGGGCCTGGCGTCTTGCCCCTGAGGATCGGGCCAAGCAAGACCTGACCCCCATCGGGGGGAGTGAAAACATCACGACGCGGCCGGCGCGGCCGTGTACAGACGCTGCACAATCGCTCGCCGCCCGGTGGGGCCCCGTTCGACGGTGCCCCACCGGCGCATCCACCACCGCAGCGAGGAATTGCACTTGAGCGCTCTTGTCATCAAAGCCTGGCGGGCTGACACCAAGCCCGTCGACGGCCAGAACACCTTTGTGAGCATCACCGGCCGGGAGGGCGGCCTGATCGCCTGGCTGCTGTCGCTGATGGGGGTGGACCCCACGACCACCATCCGCGTCGGTCTGGAGCGCGTCGAGTTCTCCAGCGCCTCGCTGGCCGGCACGGAATCACGCATGGTGCCGCTGCAGAGCGTGTGCTCCACCTACTACGGCTATCACAAGCCCTGGAAGGCCGCAGCGTCCGTCATCGCCCTCTTCGCCTTCCTGGGCTTCTCCTTCGCCGCGCCCTCGTCTCACACCTCGGGCGAGGGTTTTTCACTGACCACCTTGGCGTTGACCACCGGCCTGGGCACTGTCTTCGCCCTGCTCTACTACTTCCTGAACAGAACCCTGACCCTGGGCTTCGTCGAGCACAGTGGTGCCGTGTGTGCCATCCGCTTCAAGCGCTCGGTCATCGAGAACGTGGACATCAACGAGGAGCAGGCGCGATCGGTGTGCACCATCGTCCAGCGCCTGATCGAGGCCAAGGAGAAGCGCGCGCTGCAGGCGGCGCGAAGCTGAGCCAGCGACAGCGCCTCTAGCGCCGCCCTGCGCTTGCTGATCCGGGTGTTGCGATACGACGCCAAGGCTGCGCTGGACCTGGGCGAGCAGGCGGCGCGGACGGATATCGCCAAGGGCTTGCTACGCCGCCACGCCCGCAGGCCTGGCGCTGCTCGCTGACCCTCCCGGCCATCTTCGTGCTGCATGGCAGCACCGTGCTGGAAGGCTAACCTGCCTCCTGCGTGCCACCCCTCGAAATCGGCCACAATCCGCCGGAGCGACGACCGTCCTTCCCGGCACCCGTCGCACGGACATTGCGCCAGGACCCGCCATGCTGACCATCGACTTCTGGAACCTCATCGACCGCAGCCGCAAAGCCGCCCAAGGCGATGCCCAGGCCCATCTGGACCTTCTCAACGAGGCGCTGCGCGAGTTGCCCGCCGGGGACCTCGTCAGCTTCCAGCACTGGTTCGATGACTACGAAGCCCGCGCCAACAGCTGGGCGCTGTGGGGCGCGGCCTACCTCATCGGCGGTGGCTGCTCCGATGACGGCTTCCTGGACTTCAAGGGCTGGCTGATCTCCCGGGGAGAAAAGGTCTTCGAGGCTGCGGTGAAGGATCCGGACAGCCTGGCCAAGGTCGTGCAGCGTGACGAAGACTGCCAGGTCGAGGGCTTCTCCCTCGCCGCCCGCTGGATATGGTGCGAGAAGACCGGCGAGGACTTCGCCCATTTCCCACCCTCCCCCCTGGCACGGCCTGGCACCGAGATCGCTGGCGAGCCTTGGGAAGAAGACGATCTGCCCCGGCTGTTCCCCAAGCTGGCGAAGAAGTTTGCCGGCTGAGCCCGGTGCGACGAGGACCGCTCGGTCGTCACGGAGCACGACCGAGGCAGAGGACCCAACTCCCGTCGCTGCCGGCACCGGGCTCTGCTCGTTCGGACAGGCGCTTGTGGGATTCAGAGCCGTGCCGCCACAATCAGGGCACACTTCGCACGGTCCGCGTGCCAACCGCGCCCTTTCATGCCAGCCATCACCCATGCGCTGGCCAGCCCCCGGAGTAAGCATGAACATGAAGAACGCTTGGGTCGCAGCCGCCTGCCTCCTGACGGCCACCGCGGCCTCCAGCGCCGAAGTGTCGGTGCCTCTGCACATGGCAGAGAAACAGGGCACCGGCGCCGCCCTTGGCACCGTCCGCATCGTCGAGACGCCCTACGGCCTCGCCTTCCACCCCACGCTGAAGGGGCTGGTGCCGGGACTGCACGGCTTTCACATTCACGAGAAGCCCTCCTGCGATTCCGCCGAGAAGGACGGGGCGCTGGTGCCGGCCCTTGCGGCAGGTGGGCACCTGGATCCGCAGGGCACGAAGAAGCACGGCGAGCCCTGGGGCGACGGTCATCTGGGGGACCTGCCGCCCCTGTATGTGGCGGCCGACGGCACGGCCGTCACCCCGGTGCTCGCGCCCCGCCTGAAGCTGGCCGACGTGCACAAGCGCTCGATCATGGTCCATGCAGGCGGCGACAACCATGCCGATCACCCCATGCCCCTGGGCGGTGGCGGCGCCCGCGTGGCCTGCGGTGTGATCGAGTGAGCCTGGCGCAGCCGGGCCTCAGCCCTGCTGCGCATGCTCCAGCGCCTGCCACAGAGGCTCCAGGGCCTGGGCGTCGGCCTCCTCGTGGTCGATGTCGGCGTCCTCGCCATGGGCCGCCTGCTGGATGGGCTCCACCATGTGCACATCGAACTCCCCCGGTACCAGACACAGCGCCAGCGTGGCGCGCGAGAGTGCCGCCGGGCCTGAATCGGCGATGCCCATCAGCACCTCCGTCACGGCCAGCAGCCGCCCCAGCGGCGTGAGTGCCTCGCCGGCCAGACGCAAGGGATAGCCACTGCCATCCAGGCGCTCGTGGTGCTGGCTGATGGCCTTGCCCAGAGCCTCGGGATAGTCGGTGAGCCGCTGCATCAGCTGCTGGCCCACGACGGGATGCGAGACCACATGCCGATAGGCGGCGGCGTCAAAGGCCGTGTCGTCTTCGAGGTAGCGAGGATCCAGGTACATCTCTCCCAGGTCATGCAACAGGCCACCCAGCAGGGCCAGGCGCAACTCGTAGCGATCCCAGTCCTGGGCCGCCGCCAGGGCCATGGCTTCCAGTGCGTGGGCGAAGACGGCGGGACGCGTGGTCTGCACCGTCGTCAGCAGCAACTGGGCGGCCGGGTGCAGCGGCAGATGGCTCACCTCCTCCAACAGCTGGCCAAGCCGCGGCGCCAGCAACAGGCCGACGCCACCGCGGCGCTCGCTGAGCACCTGCAGGCCCTGGACCAACTGGGCCGTTGTCACCCCGTCGGCGGCGCGCAGGCAACTTCGATGGGAGCACGCAGCTTGCGCTCCAGCAGGCGCTGGTGCAGGGTGTGGGACACCGGCTGGTCCCGGCTCCAGAACTTGACGCCGTGCTCATCGACGATGTCCTCGGAGGCCACGATCTGGCGCAGCTCGGCCGTGGCCATGATGGCCGCCACCACATGCTCATTGGCACTCGCAGGTGCTGCATTCGTCTGGCTCATCAAGCCTCCCTGGCCGATGCTGGAACGAGGGGGGATCAGGCGGCATCCGGGCCAGCCTTGTCCTGGCGGCAGTCAGGAGGCGGTCAGGACTGGCGCAGCGCAAGCCAGCGCCACCCGGATGAGACCAATTGCATGGCGATAACGACCATTTAAGACCAGTTGCACCTTCTTTCGCCCGCCTTAGCCTTTCTGCGCCCTGGCGCGTCCCGGCTGCCATCCAGGTGTTGTCACAGGGCTGTCGCCAGCAGACCCTTCAATGAATGAGTGGGCCGCAGACCAATCTTTTGCTCAGAACCGCCCCACAACCTAACTTTCTAGACACACTCCCCACCATGCCACGACGCCCGGTCTGCAGGACACCGCCGCCAGTGGCATCGACACCCCGCCGGCCCGTGCAGGGCATGCGGTGCAACTCAACCCCCAACTCCCGCACACCATGAAAAAGATCTCTCTCCTGGCCGGACTCGGCCTGGGCATGACGCTGGCGCAGGCCGACATCATCCCCGCCATCGGCAACAGCCAGTACATCGCCACTGCCCGCTACAACGGCAGCAGCATCAGCTATGCCGAGAACCGCTATGGCAGCGGCCCGCTGGCCGAGATGGCTGCGGCCATGCAACGCCTGCCCATGCTCGTGCAGAACGGTCTCAACACCGCGGTGACCAACAAGGCCAGCAACAGTGGCGGCAGCTTCCTGCGAGGCAGCCTCACGGGCGATCCCACGCTCACCATCGCCCCACAGGTCAATGGCGTCACCTTCATCCAGCTCAGCGGCTGGAGCTACACGGCCGCGACGCGCTACACCGGCAAGAAGCTGGGCATCATCAGCTACGACTGCACGAACACCCTGAGCCTGCGCAACGTCAGCATCACCGGCCAATACGGTGCCGTGGACGGCAAGCTGCAGGAAGACAAGATCGGCGTGACGGCCGACGTGTCGTCGAGCACGGACTGCGACTCCAATCTCAGCTGGATCCTGCCCTTCGTCGGGGACTTCATCATCGGGCAGATCACCTCGCGCCTGGACGCCGGCTTCGTCGCCTCCGCCCAGCAGTCTCTGGGCGAGGCCAAGGACCATCTGCTCTTTGATCGGACCTCCAACTACCTCAGCGGCCTGAACAAGCTCGTGCCGGTGGACAAGGTCATTCCCTTGCCCAATGGCAGCAGCTTCCCGCTGGGCCAGTACATCCAGAACAACCTGCCCTACCTGATAGGCAACAGCCAGCTGACCCTGAAGCTGGGCCAGGGCGTGCAGGTCCGGCCCAGGTTCGGGGGCGAGCCCGCGACCACCACCGAGACCGGCCTGGTACTGGACCTCAGCCTCAGTTCGCCCGCCTTCTCCTTTGGCGTGGGCATGGTCGAGCAGGCCCAGGTGAAATGGACCTGGGTGTGCAGCTGGCAGAACCCCACCAAGCGCTGCCATCCCGACTATTGACCCTCAGGCGAGCCCGCCGGTCCGGGCCAGCCTGCCCAGCGCCATCGCGCGGCACCCTGCCGCGCGATGGCGCATACTGCCACCCTTTCGAGCCCCTGACCATCGTCTGACCATGTCTCTGTTCGCCTCGCTGCGCCCGCTGACCGCCCTCCTCGGCCTGAGCCTGCTCCAGGCCTGCTCGACGCTGCCGCCCCCGGCGCCCGCCGCCCCGCCGCGCCTGGTGGTCTTCATGGCTGTGGACGGCCTGCCCATGCGCCAGGTGCTGGCCTACCGCGACCAGTTGGCGCCCGACGGCTTCCGGCGCTTCCTGGACCGCGGCCGGTGGTTCTCCGAGGCCCACCATGGTCATGGCTACACAGTCACGGCGGCCGGGCATTCGGTGATGCTCAGCGGGGCCTACCCACAGCGCAGCAGCATCATCGGCAACGAGTGGGTGGACCCTCAAACGCGCCAGGATCGCTACAACACCGACGACCCGGGCCATCGCTACCTGGGCCACACCACGCCCGCCCTGGCCGGCACCAGCCCGCGCAACTACCGCGTCGAGACCGTGGGCGACGTGCTGCGCACCCTGCATCCACAGGCCCGCGTGATCGGCATCTCGGGCAAGGACCGCGGCGCCATCCTGCCCAGCGGGCACAAGGGCACGGCCTACCTCTACATGCAGAGCAGCGGCGGCTTCTCGACCAGCGACTACTACCTGCCCGCGCTGCCCGCCTGGGCCCGGGCCTTCAACGAGGCCCACCCGGCCGACCGCTACTTCGGCCGCAGCTGGGAGCCCCTGCTGAAGGATCCCCAGGCCTACGACCGCTCGGTGCCGGACGGCCAGCCCTGGCAGTCCGACAGCGGCAACGGCAATCGTCTGCCCGCTGTGGTGGGCGCGGGCATGGCAGCACCCGGGCCGACCTTCTGGGCAAACCTGCTGCCCTCACCCTTCGCCGACGAACTGACCCTGGACTTCGCCCGCGCCGCCCTCCAGGGCGAGCATCTGGGCGAGGACGAGGTCACCGACCTGCTGAGCATCAGCCTGTCCAGCCACGACTACATCAACCATGCCTTCGGGCCAGAGTCGCGCCTGTCGCATGACCATTTCCTTCACCTGGACCGCTACCTCCAGGCCTTCTTCCAGACCCTTGACGAGCGCGTGGGCCGGGACCGCTACATGGTGGTGCTGACGGCGGACCATGGCTTCCTGGACACCCCCGAGTGGGCCCGCTCGCAAGGCCGGGATGCCGGCCGCGTGCCGCTCAAGACACTGATGGGCGCCGTCAACGACGGCCTGGCGGTGCAGTACGGCGAGGGTCCGTGGGTCACGCACTGGTCGGCCACGGGCATGCTGTTCGACGAAGCCCGCATCCAGGCCCGCGGCCTGGACCGCGATGCCGTCTATGCCGCGGCAGCAAAGCTGGCCGAGCAGGTACCCGGCATTGCTGCGGCCTTCACCCGGGCGCAGCTGAGCCGTGAGGGGCCTGCGCCGGAGCTCCTGCACCGCATGCGCCTGTCCTGGCACCCGGACACGGCCGCGCCGCTGCAGATCGTCGTCAAGCCGGGCTGGATGATCAGCAGCAAGACCACCGGGACCACGCACGGCTCGCCCTACCGCTACGACACCCATGTGCCCATCCTGGCCTGGGGCCCGGCCTGGTGGGGCCAGGGCGAGGTGAAGCAGCCGGTGGTGGTGGCCGACATCGCGCCCACGCTGGCCCGCATGCTGGCCCTGCCGCCGCCGGCCCAGGCGCAGGGTCAGGTCTTGCCGGTGCCGGGGCTGAAGCACTGAGGCAGGCGCGCCGGCCAGATCCATGTGATCCCGCGGCGCACAGATGCAGATCACTTGCTGCCCGCACTGTGCCAACTCCCATGACAAGCCTGCCACAGGTCAACGCATCGACGCAGGCAAGTCACTGATTTCACTGCATCAACCCGTAGTGGCCTGGCTTTTGCTTAAGCGCGGCGGGCCCGCCCGAGCTCGCCTTGACGGCTCCCCGGCTGGCCGGGAGCATGCGGGCTTCAACGCCACAAATCAGGGGGTTCCCATGCGCAAACTCAGCACTGCCTGTGCGGCTCTGGCCGCCTTCACATTCAGCGCCATCCCGGCGCTCTCCAGCGCCGCTCCCGTGACCATGGGGTTTGAGGGCGTAGCGGATGACAGCGGCCAGGTCGTGCCCGGCACGCCCTATACGGAGGCCAGCTATCAGCTGGTCAATCTCGCGCCCAGCCCCTATTCGGACGGCATCTTCGGGAAGTACGCTTCCAATTCCAATGGCAGCGCCACCTTTGTCTTCTGCGCCTACGACTCCACCTGCTATGCCGGCACGGCCATCAAGCTGACGGGCCCGCAGCCCTTCTCCCTGAAGAGTATCGACGTGGGCAATTGGGAGCGGGGCTACCTGCCCGGCAGCATGGAGCTGATCGGCACGCTGGTGGGCGGCGGCACGGTGTCCACCATGCTGAGCACCTCCGACCTCTGGTCCTCCCACCTCCTGGCCGGCTTCGACATGCTGACCAGCGTGGAGTTCCGCGGCCACGGAACCTACGCCGTGGCCTTCGACAACCTGGTGCTGGATGCCAGCCACAGCGTGCCTGAACCCGGCAGCCTCGCGCTGCTGAGCCTGGCTGTTGCAGGCCTGGGACTGCGCGGACGCCGACGGGCGGGCTGAGCACGGACCCCACTCGCCCGAAGCTCGACGGAAGGCGGAAACGGAGCTCGACATCGCTCAGGCTGCGGCTGCCGGGCAGCCGCAGCGGGCATCGAAGCGCCCCCGGTCCGTTCGATCACCGGACCGTCAGGCCCCACCGTCACCCCGGGTGAGCCGGCGTGCTCTGGGCAACACTGCCGGCAGCTTAGGGATTGAACGACAGGACACGCCTGAAGAAGGTCAGGTCTTCGTCACAGGGGATGTCAGAGCCGCGGCATGGTGCTGCAGATGCTCCCCGATGAAGCTGGCCACGAAGTAGTAGCCATGGTCATAACCCGCATGACGACGCAGGGTCAGGTCTTGCCCGGCGGCTCGGCAGGCGGCTTCCAGGCGCTCGGGCTGCAGTTGCTCGGACAGGAACTTGTCGGCCAGGCCCTGGTCCACCAGCAAGGGCGGCAGGCGACCGCCCGCGGCGATCAAGGCACAGGCGTCGTGGGCCGCCCAGGCCGACTCATCAGTGCCCAGGTAGCCCGCGAAGGCCTTGCGACCCCAGGGGACCTGGCTGGGCGCCACGATGGGCGCCAAGGCCGAGACCGAACGGTACAGCCCCGGGTGCCGCAGGGCTAGCGTGAGCGCACCATGCCCGCCCATGGAATGGCCCATGAGGCCGATGGCATCGGCCCGCACCGGCAGTTGCTTGCACATGAGCGCGTGCAGCTCCTGGGTGATGTAGCGTTCCATGCGGAAATGGGCCGACCAGGGCGCCTGTGTGGCGTCGAGGTAGAAGCCGGCGCCATGGCCGAAGTCCCAGGCGGCGTCCGCACCTTCGATGGCCGTCCCACGCGGACTGGTGTCAGGCGAGACAAGGACCAGGCCCAGCCGCGCCGCCTCGCGCTGGGCGCCGGCCTTGATCGCGAAAGTCTCCTCGGTGCAGGTCAGTCCGGCAAGGTAGAGCACCGCAGGGCAGGGTCCGGCCGAGGCCTGCGGTGGCAGGTAGACCCCGAATCGCATGGGCGAGCCGGTGGACTCGGACGCATGCTCGTAAAAGCGCTGCACGCCGCCGAGGCAGGCGTGCTCGGACAGCAGACGCAGGGAATCACTCATGCCTGCCTCAGTACATCACCACGGAGCGGATGGACTCGCCGCGCTTCATCAGCTCGAAGCCTTCGTTGATGTCCTCCAGCTTCAGGCGGTGGGTGATGAGCTCGTCGATGCGCAGCTTGCCCTCCATGTACCAGTCGACGATCTTCGGCACATCGGTGCGGCCGCGGGCGCCGCCGAAGGCTGAGCCTTCCCACTTGCGCCCCGTCACCAGTTGGAAGGGCCGGGTGCTGATCTCGGCGCCGGCCTCGGCCACGCCGATGATGATGCTGCGGCCCCAGCCCTTGTGCGTGCACTCCAGGGCCTGGCGCATCAGCTGGGTGTTGCCCACGCACTCGAAGCTGTAGTCGGCCCCACCGTCAGTCAGCTGCACGATGGCATCGACCACGTTCTCAACCTGCTTGGGATTGATGAAGTGGGTCATGCCGAACTGGCGGGCCATGGCCTCACGGCCGGGGTTGATGTCGATGCCGATGATCTTGTCCGCGCCGACCATCTTGGCCGCCTGGATCACGTTCAGGCCGATGCCGCCCAGGCCGAAGACCGCCACGGTGGCGCCAGCCTCCATCTTGGCCGTGAAGATCACCGCACCCACGCCGGTGGTCACGCCGCAGCCGATGTAGCAGATCTTGTCGAAGGGCGCGTCGGGCCGCACCTTGGCCACGGCGATCTCGGGCACCACGATGTAGTTGCTGAAGGTGCTGGTGCCCATGTAGTGGAAGACGGGCTTGCCATCGAGCGAGAAGCGCGAGCTGGCGTCCGGCATCAGCCCCTTGCCCTGGGTGCCGCGGATCAGCTGGCAGAGGTTGGTCTTGCGCGAGAGGCAGAACTTGCACTGCCGGCATTCGGGCGTGTAGAGCGGGATGACGTGGTCGTCCTTGCGCACCGTGGTGACGCCCGGACCGACGTCCACCACCACGCCCGCGCCCTCGTGGCCCAGCACTGCGGGGAAGAGGCCTTCGGGGTCGGCGCCTGACAGCGTGTAGTAGTCCGTGTGGCAGATGCCCGTGGCCTTGACTTCAATCAAGACTTCGCCGACCCTTGGTCCGGCAAGATCCAGGGTTTCAATGCTGAGGGGCTGGCCGGCTTTCCAGGCCACGGCGGCGCGTGTCTTCATGGGCACTCCTGCTGAGGATTCCAGGGAAGGTCCGACTGTAGGGGATGCTGACGAACCAAGGAATCTGAGGGCATGTGGCTCTTCCACGCTTGGCGAAGCCTGCGCCTGCGCATGGCGCTGACCTTCGGCCTGCTGGCCGTGATCGTCGCGCTGAGCATGCAGTCCTACATCGGCATCGTTTTCGCGCGCCATGTGATGCAAGAGCGCACCAGCAGCCTGCAGAACAGCGCGCGCACGGTCGCAGCCCAGCTGTCCGAGCAGCTCCGCCAGCGCCAGCGCGAGCTGGACTTCATCGCCACCCTGCCCACCACCCTGGCGGCACGCAGCGACACCCGGCCGCTGCGCACCCTGCTCAGCCAGCTCAAGGGCAGCTTCCGCGATTACGCCTGGATAGGATTCGCTGATCCCCAGGGGCGGGTGCTGGTCTCCAGCGACGGCGTGCTGGAGGGGGTGGACGTCTCGCAGCGTCCCTGGTTCCAGGAAGCCCGCAGCAGCCCCTACATCGGCGACCTGCATGACGCTGTGCTGCTGGCCCGTCAGCTGAGCACCCTGGATCCCAGCGAACCTCCGCGCATGCTGGACTTCTCGGTGCCCCTGCTGGATGCACGCGGCCGCAGGCTGGGCGTGATGGGCTCGCATGTGCACTGGCGCTGGTTCGAGCATCTGCTCCAGGACATGGGCGCGAGCGGCGTGCTGCCACAGGGCATGGAGGTGATGATTGCCCGGCGCGACGGCCAGCTGATCTACCCGGAAGGCGAATTCGACGAATCGGCACACGAGCTGCTGCAGAAGCTGGAGCGCGAGCCCGTGGTGGACGAGTTCATCGGCGACCAGCGCTATTTCGTGGTCGGCACGCCCATGCCCATGGCCGAGCATGGCCAGGACCTGGGCTGGACCGTGCTGGTGCGCCAGCCCACGGCCCAGCTGCTGGCCACCTCGCAGCAACTGGCGCAAGGCCTGTGGCTGCTGTGGGGCGTCGGCGCCCTGGCGACCATGCTGCTGGCTTACCTGATCGCCGTGGGCCTGAGCCGCCCCATCGAGCAGCTGGCCACCTTGCTGCGCAGCCGCCAGCCCGTCGCCCCACCAGACCGCGAGGACCCTGGCTCCACCCGCGAGATGGACGAGCTGCTGGAGGCCCTTCACTGGCGCGACAAGCGCCTGGCCCACCAGCGCGAGGAGCTGGAGCGCAATGCACATGAGCTTGAGGCGCGGGTCGAGCAGCGCACCGCCGAGTTGCTGCAGGCCAATGCGGAGCTGGCGCGGGTGGCCCAGACCGATGCGCTGACAGGGCTTCACAATCGCGGCCACCTCAATGCCCGGCTCCACGAGGAATACACCCGCTACCGGCGGCATCGCCAACCCTACTGCGTGCTGCTGATGGACATCGACCACTTCAAGCTGATCAACGACTCCCACGGCCATGCCGCCGGTGACGCGGTACTGATGGAGTTCGCCGCGCTGATCAAGACCTCGCTGCGGGCCAGCGACTTCATCGGCCGCTTCGGCGGCGAGGAGTTCCTGGCGCTGCTGCCCGGCACCACCCTGGAAGGTGCCGCAGCCCTGGCGGCCAAGCTCTGCCAGAAGACGCGCGAGCACGCCTTCAAGGGCGCGGGCTATGTGACCGTGAGCATAGGCGTGGCAGACATCGATGAGGGCGACCCGCTGTACGAGGACGTCGTGCGCCGGGCCGACACCGCCCTGTACGAGGCCAAGAGCGCGGGGCGCAATCGGTTCATGGTGGCCCCGCGCCTGTCGCAGCAGGATGACGCACAGCCAGCCCAGCGGACGGCCAGCGCGTGAAGGCGCTGGGGGTCACACCCCCAACGCTTCAGTCAGGAGCGTCAAGGCGGATCTGCCGCACGCGCTCCGTGATGCCATCGCGTCCCAGGTCCAACGACAGCTTGAAGGCCGGCCCCTTGTAGATGACGGTACTGGGGCCGCCGACGGGAATGCCGAACGCAAGCTCACCCACCGTGCGGGACGGCTCGCCGAGGCGATTCCGCACCGAGGACAGGGTATCGCCCACGGCGACCCCCCGAACCGTGGCGGTGGCCGGCGCCTTCAGCCGCAGGTGCATCAGTTGCCCCTGGGCGTTGAACTTCATGAGGGCACCGGCTGCATCGAGCGCCAAGGACGATCCCTCCCGCTCCGCTGACAGCAGCGCGCCCGGGCCCAGGGCCGCCTGCACCGCCGCCAGCGTCTCGCCAAGCTGGGCAGGCAGGCCTTCGACACGCGCCGGCTCCTGGACCCTCGGCGTCATGGAGACTCCCAGGGCCTTCAGCTGCGTCAGCACAGACTGGGCGAACAACCCGTCCTCGCGCCCGGAACCGACGACGGACTGAGCACGCCACAGGCTGTGCTTGCTGGAGAGCTGGATCAGCCGCAGCTCCACCGTGGTGGAAAAGTGCGTGGAACTGCTCGTCTTGGAGGCCTCCATCGGCACGATCACCAGCACATGCGTACGGCCCGGGGTGCCAGGCCGGCCCTCCAGGCTGACCCGCCCTGGCAGGCCGGCCCAGTACAGGACATCGTGCAGCTCGCCACGCAGATTGCGCATGGTGAGCGCGACCTCATTCTCAAGCTCCACCTGCCGGACTGATGTGACATTGGTCGAGCCCCACCAGTCCAGCTTGGGCTTCAGCGACGGCCGAGCCACCAGCACCACGTCCACGGCGCCAAAGGGCTGTGCCTCGAGTTCACGGTCTTTGGCGGGGAGTTCCAGGGTCCGCAGTTCACCGCGGTGCGCGCAAGCCGAGATCAGCGGCAGCGCCGCAGCAGCCAGGCTGGCGAAGCCCAGCCGGCGTCGAGAAATCTTCATGGGTCCCTCAGGTGTCTTTGTGATGTTGCGGGCCGGACAGCACAGAGGCTGAGGATCCCGCTGCCGGGCCGGGCCCGAGGCCGACTGGTTCCGGTGGGGCAGCACCGGCACGGCACGGCAGGTAGGCAGTTTAAAGGTCAGGGGCAGCGCGCTGCCTGCAGCCGCCGGTACAGCGTCTGCCGCGCAATCCCCAGCTGCCGGGCCGCGGCGGAGACATTGCCCCGCGTGTTCTCCAGCGCCTGGGCGATGGCCTGCTGGGACAGCTCGCGCAGGTTCTGGGCCGGGCGGCCACCAGGCAGAGCCTGGCGCTGCTGGAGCTGAGACAGAAGATCATCCGGCAGATGGGCCCAGCTGATGCAGCCGTCCTGGGGCAACAGCAGCGCCACCGCGGTGCGCAACGCCTGGTGCAGCTGACGCAGATTGCCCGGCCAGTCATAGGCATGGAAGGCCTCGCGCAGGCCCGGGTCCAGCCCCAGGCCCTGGTCGGGTGCGAGCGACTCCAGCAGGCGGTCCACGAGCGTGTCGAGGTCGCTGCGCTCGCGCAGGGGCGGCAGCTGCAAGGCCAGGCCGTTGATGCGGTAGTAGAGGTCGGCCCGGAAGCGCCCCTCGCTCACGGCCTGAGCCAGGGACTGGTGGGTGGCGCAGAGCAGCTGCACGTCGAGCGCCACCGGCGCGCCGCTGCCCAGCGGCAGGACCTCGCGTTCCTGCAGCACGCGCAGCAGGCGGGTCTGCAGGGCCAGGGGCATGTCACCGATCTCGTCCAGGAACAGCGTGCCGCCCTGGGCCTCGCGCAGGCGCCCAGGCGAGCCCTGGCTGCGCGCGCCGGTGAAGGCGCCGTGCGCGTACCCAAAGAGCTCGGCCTCGATCAGGGACTCCGGCAGCGCCGCACAATTCAGCGCGACAAAGGGCCGGCCCCGCCGCGGGCTGATCTCGTGCAGGGCCTTGGCGAAGAGTTCCTTGCCCACCCCGGACTCGCCCAGGATCAGCAGCGGAATGTCCTTGCCCAGCACGCGGCGGGCCTTGTCGGCCGCAGCACGCCAGCAGGGGTCGCCGCTGTCCAGGCGCTGCAGGGCATCTGCTCGCGGGGCCTCGGGCGCTGCCGGTGCGGCGCCCGGCTTGGGCGCCAGGTTCAGCACCGCCGGGCTGCGGCCCTGCAGCTGCGCGTAGAAGGCTTCTCCCCGCTGCGTGCGCAGCAACAGGGGCCGCGTGCCCGACTGGCGCAGGTTGCCCAGCCAAGCCTGCAGGCCACGCTCGAAGAGCTGGGACCAGGCCACGCGCTGCAGGTCCGTCGCACCCAGGCCCAGCAGCGCCAGGCCCTTGCGGTTGGCACCCACCAGCCAGCCGTCCTCCGAGAAGGCCAGCAGGCCCTGGGCCACCGAACCGATGCCTTCGGCCCGTGCGTGGAACTGCAGCAGCAACTGGTGGCGGCAACTGGCCATCACCAGGCTGTTCTCTATCATGCGGGCCGCCGTACCCACCAGGCCCAGCGTGTGCGGATGGCGGCTGCGCTGCTCGCCGGAGATGTCCAGGATGCCCATCAGCTGCCCCTGGGCCGAGAAGATGGGCGCCGCTGCGCAGGTCAGGAAGCCGTTGCGTTCCAGGTAGTGCTCGGCGCCGTGGATCTCCACCTCCTGCGCTTCCGCCAGCGCCGTGCCGATGGCATTGGTGCCGCGCTGCGACTCCGCCCAGCTCGCGCCGCAGGTCAGGGCCACGCGCTCGGCCTTGCTGAGGAAGTCCAGGTCGCCGCGGGTGTGCATCAGCACGCCCTGTGGATCGGCCAGGATGACCATGCTGTGGCTGTGCCGCACCTGCTCGAAGAGGTGCTCCATGACCGGCTCGGAGTGGCTGATCAGCTCGTGGCTCAGCACGCGGCTGCGCTGCAATTCCGGGCCCGCGAGATTGTCCTGGCACTGCAGGCGGCCAATGGGCGAGAGCCCGGCCGTGAGGCTGCGCTGCCAGGAGCGCGCCAGCAAGGCATCGACGCCGGGGGCCTGGGCCAGGCCCTGCTCGGTCAGCCGCTGCCGGGCCAGGCGCAGCTGCTGCGCCGGCACGAGGAGGTGGGAACGCATGCTTGTCTCCGTGCGCGGGTGGACCCGCGGTCTGTGGCGCCAAGTCTAGGAGGCCTGGCGTCGCGCTGCGGCGCGGTGCGGTGCCCGCCTGCGCAACTGTCGCAATTAGTGACAGCTGTCGCTGACACAGGCCGGACAAGGGTGACAGCCGGCAGGGTCTTCGCGGGCCCTGGGTAGACCCTGAGGGGCTCGAAAACATGCGTCAGATCAACGGCTTGCAACAGCGATCCGGCAGGCACCGGGGCTGGCATCGCCCTTGCAACGCGGGTGTCGGCGCCGGCCCGGCCGCGCACCACCACTTCAACAAGCTGATCCAGCAGGAGACACCCCATGATCTACGCAGCACCCGGCACCCCTGGCGCCAAGGTCCAGTACAAGGCCCGTTACCAGAACTTCATCGGCGGCCAGTGGCGCGAACCCGTCAAGGGCCAGTACTTCGACGTGCTCACGCCCATCACGGGCCAGGTCTACACCCAGGCCGCGCGCTCCACCGCCGAGGACATCGAGCTGGCCCTGGACGCCGCACATGCCGCGGCCGATGCCTGGGGCAGGACCGCCCCGGCCGAGCGCGCCAACATCCTGCTGAAGATCGCCGACCGCATCGACGCCAATCTGGAGCTGCTGGCCTACGCCGAGACCGTGGACAACGGCAAGCCCATCCGCGAGACGCTCAACGCCGACATTCCCCTGGCCTCCGACCATTTCCGCTATTTCGCCGGCTGCGTGCGGGCCCAGGAAGGCGCGCTGTCCGACCTGGACGAGCACACCGTGGCCTACCACTTCCACGAGCCCCTGGGCGTGGTCGGCCAGATCATTCCCTGGAACTTCCCCATCCTGATGGCCGCCTGGAAGCTGGCCCCCGCGCTGGGCGCCGGCAACTGCGTGGTGCTCAAGCCGGCCGAATCGACGCCCACCAGCATCCTGGTGCTCGTGGAGCTGATCGCGGACCTGCTGCCCCCGGGCGTGCTCAACGTCGTCAACGGCTTCGGCCGCGAGGCCGGCATGCCCCTGGCCACGAGCAAGCGCATCGCCAAGATCGCCTTCACCGGCTCCACCTCCACCGGCCGCGTGATCGCCCAGGCTGCGGCCAACAACCTGATCCCCGCCACGCTGGAGCTCGGCGGCAAGTCGCCCAACATCTTCTTCGCCGACGTGGCCGATGCCGACGACGCCTTCTTCGACAAGGCCATCGAGGGCCTGGTGCTCTTCGCCTTCAACCAGGGCGAGGTCTGCACCTGCCCCTCGCGGGCGCTGATCCATGAGTCCATCTACGACAAGTTCATGGGCCGCTGCCTGGAACGCATCGCCGCCATCCGCCAGGGCAACCCGCTGGACACCGACACCATGATCGGCGCCCAGGCCTCCAAGGAGCAGATGAGCAAGATCGCCTCCTACCTGGACCTGGGTCGCCAGGAGGGCGCGGAGCTGCTGATCGGCGGCGCGCCCGCGCAGATGGCGGGCGAGCTGGCCGGCGGCTACTACATCCAGCCCACGGTCTTCAAGGGCCACAACAAGATGCGCATCTTTCAGGAGGAGATCTTCGGCCCTGTGCTGGCCGTGACCACCTTCAAGACCGAGGCCGAGGCGCTGGCCCTGGCCAACGACACGCTCTACGGCCTGGGCGCCGGCGTGTGGAGCCGCAACGGCAACGTCGCCTACCGCATGGGCCGGGCCATCAAGGCCGGGCGTGTGTGGACCAACTGCTACCACGCCTACCCGGCGCACGCGGCTTTCGGCGGCTACAAGGAATCGGGCATCGGCCGCGAGACCCACAAGGACATGCTGGACCACTACCAGCAGACCAAAAACCTGCTCGTGAGCTACAGCGAGAACAAGCTGGGCTTCTTCTGAGCCCGAGGCCCCGCTCGCTCACCGCATGGGCCAGGGAGCGGAGCGATCCGCTCCCTTTGTCCTTGCTGAAGACCAGGAGCCCGCCATGGCTGACACCCTCGTCCCTCGCGTCGTGGCCACGGACGCCGCGCTCGCACTCATCCGCCGCCTGCAGGCCGAGCATGGCCCGGCGCTGATGTTCCACCAGAGCGGTGGCTGCTGCGACAACAGCGCCGCCAACTGCTACCTGCCCACAGACCTCACCATCGGCGCCCAGGACGTGCACCTGGGCGAGGTCGGCGGCGTGCCCTTCTACATCGGCAAGCTGCAATACGAGTACTGGAAGCACACGCAGCTGATCCTGGACGTCATCGACGGCCACGGCGGCACCTTCTCGCTGGAAGGCTCGACCGGCCTGGCCTTCCACACCCGCTCGCGGCTGTTCAGCGACGGGGAATGGGCGCTGATCGCGGAGCAGGTGGAGCGGGACCTGGCCTGAGCCCGCCGAGCCCGCGCTGTCCGCTCAGGCAGCCGGGGCGCGGTAGACCAGCACCTTGAGCGCACGCTCCGCATCCGCGTCCGCGAAGGCCGGCGGATTGGGCAGGCGCTCGACGAACTGCAGCGTGGGCGCGAGTTCGCGCATCTGGTCCGTCAGGAAGGCCGTGCCCAGCTTGGGCGTATTGAGGCACAGCAGGGCCTCGCCGCCCGGCGTCAGCAGCTCGGGCAGGCGGCGCATGAGCCGCGCGTAGTCCTTGGTGGCCACGAAGCTGCCCTTCTGGAAGCTGGGCGGGTCCAGGATGACCAGGCCGTAGGGGCCGCTGCGCTTGAGCTTGGCCCAGGAGTTGAAGATGTCATGGGCCAGGTAGCTGGCCTGGCCTGCGGGCGCCTTGCCCAGGCCGTTGAGTTCATGGTTGCGCCGGCCAATGGACAGCGCGCCCGAGGCCATGTCCACGTTGATGACCTCCGCGGCACCGCCCTGCAGCGCCGCCACCGAGAAGGCGCAGGTATAGGCGAAGAGGTTCAGCACCCGCAGGCCCGGCTGCGCGGCCGCCCGCTCGCGCACCCAGCGCCGGCCCTCGGCCATGTCCAGGAAGAGGCCATGGTTCTGGCCCTTGAGCACATGCACGGCGTAGCGAGCGCCTGCCTCGGTGACGATGTGTGGCTCCGGCACGCTGCCGGCCATCAGGCGTGTCTCGACGGCATTGTCCTGGCGGCACTGGAAGACCCAGTTCAGCGCCTGCCCCGGCGCGATGAGGGCCCAGCGCGCCGCCAGCGCCTGGCCCACGCGCGCGAGGTCCTCCTCGGGCACCGCCTGGAAGCTGGTCAGCACCCAGACCGGCTCGAACCAGTCCAGCACCCAGTGCTCGCAGCCCGGATGCAGGCCGCCGCGGCCGTGGAAGAGGCGCCGGGTGTCGGTGGGCAGGGACATCGCGGCGAGGGTGTCGAGCAGGGCTTGCATACGGGGTCTGTTGAGGGGCAGGAACAAGGGCAGAGCTCAGCATTGTCTGCCCAGCCTGCTCCCTCAGCGCGGGGCAAGCAACGACTCACCCACCCGAACCACATGCACCTGCGCCTTGGGCCCCAGGCGCGCCTACAGCGGGCACTTCAGCCCGGCCCACTGGTTGGCGCAGGGCGACCTCCGTGCTGACGCTGCCCTCGACCGCCAGCAATTGCGCATGGACCGGCCGGACCGCCCCAGGAGAAGCACAGGGAGCGCTTGAGCAATCGCTCGCATCGAGATTGCTGCCGCCTTGTGATGATGCCGCCCCTATTGCATGCAGTGCTTTGAGCTGATCCGCATACAAGCCTCATGCCCGTCGGGCAGCGGCCGCAACCGCAACAAGGCATTTGCGCAACGCATCCGGCTCTTGCCCGTCAATACGGCCGCAAGACCTGACCCCACAGCCGCGCCCGCAGGCGCTGTGCCTCCGCCAGCGGCAGGCAGGGGATGTCCAGGGCGCGGCCGACCTTGCCACTGCCCTGGCTGTCGGCCCGCAGATGGCACAGGCCCAGGCTGCGGTCCAGGGCAGAGCTGTAGAGGCTCAGCTGCTGCAGGCGCGGGCCGGCCACCACCACCCAGCGGCGGGTCAGCACACCATGCCGGTACAGCAGCAGCTCGCCGCACTCGGCGTAGGCAGCGAAGTGCACCCAGGCTCGGCAGTAGGCGGCCAGGCCCGCGCCCAAGCCCAGGGCGAGGGCCAGCAGCGCGGGCAGCGGCACCACGATCTTGAGCGCGAGGTCGGCAGCCAGCAGGACCAGCAGCACGATGAGGAGGACGCGGCCCTGCCCCCACAGCTGGCGCCAGAAGGCCTGGGCCGGCAAGGCCTGCCAGCGCAGCTGCTCCCATTGCAGGGCCGGCAGGCATAGCGTCAGCAGGGCCTGCGCCTGGGCCGGGGTGGCGATGGGGGCCAGCTCATCGAAACGGCCACCAGGGTCGAGGCCATGCTCGTGGTCCTGCGAATCGTGGCCGGCCACGCTGACCGCCAGGCGGCAGCGTCCGAAGCGGCGGTGCAGCCAGGTCTCCACCAGCTCCCAGCGCTGCAGGCGTGGCAGCCGCGCGGTAGCCGTCACCTGGGTGCTGAGGCCGCGGTGCACCTGCAGCTTCTCGCCGTCCTGCTCCAGGCGGAAGCCCTGGTAGCGGAAGAAGGCCAGCACCACGGACAACACACGCACGAACACCAGGAAGGCCAGCACCAGCAGGGCGATCTCCGCCGCCAGCCATAACCAGTGGCCGGATTCGAACAGGCGGACGAAAGCCTGGCGCACCCAGGCGGTGGGCCCGGACAACCAGCCAAAGAAGCGGCGATGCAGCTCGGGCTTCTGAGCCAGGGCCGCGAAGGCGGTGCCCACGATCACCATGCCTCGGTTGGAGATCAGACCCAGGCGTAGGATGTCCAGGCTGCCCAGGCGATGCAGCAAGCGCGTCGAAGGCTGTGGTACGGACGCACTGGCAGCGGCGTCCGTCGCCGCCGCCGCCGCCGCAGCAGCAGCAGCAGCAGCAGCAGCAGCGCCAGGCACGGCCTGCGGCGTGCCTCGCAGGGCCTGCTCCAGTCGCAGGGCAGCCCTCAGGCTCAGCACTTTCATCACCGCCTCGGGCTTGCCGCCGGACGCGGACTCCAGATGCAACTCCGTCACACCCAGCAGGCGATGCGGCAGCTGGCGCAGGCGGCTGGTGTTGTGGATGCGGGCCAGCGGCACATGGCGCACGCGTCGCCCCAGCACGCCCTCGTGGATGACCAGCTCCGTGCCCTGCAAGGCATAGCGGTAGCGGCTGGCCTGCAGCACGGCCCAGATGGCGGTCACGCCCAAGGGGATGGCGGCCCAGACTTCCCAACCCGATCCCCGGCCGAAGACCAGGGCCACCAGCACAGGCAAGGCCACATGCCGCAGCAGATGGGCGGCCACAAACAAGGCGGAGAGCGGGTGCAGGCGCTGCCAGGCGCCGGTCTGCAGATCGTCCCGGGCGTCACTCATGGTGGCCTTGCACCCGCGGCATCAGCGAGGCCCGCAGCGCCTGGGCCTCGGCCAGCGGCAGGCCCTGCACCGCCGTCTTGTGATCGTGCTGGCCCGCCGTGTGCAGCTCCAGGCGCGCCATGCCCCACAGCCGCTCCAGCGGTGACTGCTGCAGGTCCAGGTGCTGCAAGCGGGCGATGGGCACCCAGCTCTCGGTCTGCCACCACACGCCGCGGCGCAGCACCAGGCCCTCGCCAGGATGCAGGGCTGCGCTGTAGGCCTGGTAGCGCCAGGCACCATAGACCGCCCCCAGACCCAGGCTGAGCAACAGGACCAGCGGCGCGGCCCCGGCCAGCCAGTGCCAGGGCCAGCGTTCGTCGATCAGGGACAGCAGCCCCACGGCTCCTCCCGCCAGCACCACGGCACACACAAGGGCCGCCCGCAGCTGCCACAGCGTGCACAAAGTGCGCATCTTCCCCAGCACCTGGCCGGCGCTGCCCTCCATCTCACTATTCATGCATGCTCCTCGGGGCGGCACAGCGCCCCAGCCGCGGACTCAGGGCTTGGTAACGCCCAGCAGCTGGACCTCGAAATACAGCGTGGCGCCAGGCGGGATGAAGCCACCGCCGGCACCCTTGTCGCCATAGGCGATGGATGCCGGACAGGTCAGGCGCGCCTTGCCACCGACCTTCATGCGCTGCACGCCTTCGGTCCAGCACTTGATCACCTTGCCCAACGGGAACTCAGCCGGCTGGCCGCGGCGCACCGAGCTGTCGAACTCCCGGCCGTCGGCAAAGGTGCCGACGTAGTGCACCCGCACCTTGTCCGCCGCGGTGGCTTGCTCACCGCTGCCTGCCACCAGCTCTTCATAGACCAGGCCCGTGGACGTGGTGACAGGTTCGGCGGCACCGGCTGCCGTGCAGCACAGGGCCAGGGCCAGCAGAAAGGGGGTATTGCGGGAGAAGAGACTCATGGGATCGCTGCTTTCTGCGAGGTCGAAATGCGGCGCATCATGCTGCAAGCGGGCTGGACCGCCAAGCCGTATCGTTACGGAGTTCGCCCACCGCCGCAGACACGCAGGCGCAACGCCCCCTTCCACGGGCCACGCCGCCAGCAAGCTCAGGGCGCGAGGCGCTCGCGCAGACCCATCCAGGACTTGCGCAGCAGGTGCGGAAACAGCAGCCGCGGCGGCATGCGCAACAAGTGAGCCCGCCAGTACAGACGCCGGCTTGCGCGCTGGCGCTGAGCGGAGCTGGCGGTCTCATCCAGGCCCAGGGCGGTGCACATCCAGCGCGCCGACGGCCAACGCTGCCAGCCCGGCTGCACGGCATCCAGGCCGGCGGCCAGAGACTGCAGCAGGCCGTGCTCAGGCAGCAGCCTGCACAGGGGCGCCAACGACTGGCTCATCACCGGCAACAGACGCAGCTGCACCGCCCGGTCCAGCAGAGCCGTGGCGCCCCCCTCGGCGGGCAGCAGGCTCAGGAGGTCATGGAGATCCAGCAGATCGCGCCAGGCGTGGTCCAGCTCGCCGTCCAGGCACAGGTGCAGGGCCGAGTGCAGAACCAGGTCCGTGGGCTGAAGCAGGCGAAAGCCGCTGGCACCAAGCGGCTGCGACTGCGCGATCAGCTCGACGCCTGGCGTGTGGAAACGTGAGCTGCGAGGCGCCAGCGCATGGTGCACGTCCAGCACCGAGCCCCGTTGCACGTGGCGCAGCGGCGGGATCTCATGCATCCACTGCCGGTAGTAGCGCTGGTTATAGGCCTGGCGCTCCTCACTGATCCAGCCTTGAGCCATCAGGGCGGACTCCACGGCGCCGAGCTGGGGCTCGGGCACCAGCAGGTCGATGTCCGAGAAGATGCGCCCGCGGGCCGGTGGCAGCTCGGCCAGCAGGTAGGCCGCCCCCTTGAGCAGCAGCACGGGCTGGCCAAGCGGCTGCAGGGCTTCGCGCACGGCCAGTAGCTCGTGGCGCACCTCGTGGCGATGGCGCTCCAGCACGCGCAGGCTGGCCTCCAGGGCAATGCGCACCGGCCCCGGCAGCAGCGGCATCAGGCCCTGGTCCTGCATGCGGCAGGCCAGGCGACCCAGCAGGCGGCCCTGGCGGGCCTGGCCCAGCAGGCGCTCCCAATCCCGCCCCTGGTATGCGGTCGGCAGCACGCCTTGCAGCAACAGATGCAGCAGGTCCCTCATGCGGCGGTTTCCGTCGACGGCAAGCCGTCCATCAGGGCAGCCAGGCGGGGGATGACGTCATGCAGATCGGCGTAGCGCAACTCGTAGCAGTCGCAACCCTCCAGCATGGCGCCCAGCGCCTCAAAGCCCTGCAGGCCCAGCAGCAGGTAGTTGAAGGAGTTCTTGCCCAGCTCGATCATGGCGGGCGCCTTGGGCAGGGGCTGGAGGTGCGTGGGCTCGCCGACGGCATAGCGCGGAAAGACGACCACGCGAGGCACGGCCGGCTCCGCCATGCGCTGGACCTGGTCCTGCGGCACTTTCATATGGACCACATCGCCCTTGCTGGTGCCCCGTGTAACGGCCCCGAACTCCGCCTGCGGCGCATAGCGGCGGATCACGTCCAGCGAGTTGTTCTTGAGGCTCACCGGGCGCACGGCCGGGTGCACGCGCCCGTCGGCGAGGCTCAGCAGACAGAGCTCATCAGACAGCAGCCGCCAGCCGCTATGGGTCAGGGCCGCACACAAGGTGCTCTTGCCGGAACCGGGAGGGGCCGGCATCAGCAGCGCATGCCCACCGCGCTCCAGCACGGCTGCGTGCAGCATCAGGTACTGGTGGGCACGGGTGCTCACGCACCAGTTCATGGCCCACTCCATCTGAGCAAAGGCATGCGACTGCGGCAATGGCTCGAAGGGTCGTTCGCCGTCCGAGCTGAAGCGCACCTGGCGATGCCACCAGCGGTGCAGGCCGCGGCCGTGGTCCAGGCGTAGAGAAAAATCGGCCTGCACGTCCGGCGGCAGGCAGGGGTAGCCGCCGTAGAGCTGGCGCAGGCCCTGCTCGATCAGGGGCAGCGGGCTCTGCAGCCGGTAGCTGAACACGCCAGCCTGCAGGACCAGATCCCCCCGGGCCAGGCTGGCGTGCAGTTCAAGGGGCGTCAGCTGCGCAAGATTCATGCAGGTGAGTGTCTCAGCAGGCCCTGCTCGGCCAGGAATCCCAGGCCCTGAGCCAGGCCGGGCCAGACCTCGTCCGGCAGGGGACGCTCCAACAGCCGCGGCAGGCGCTGCTGCAGCTCGGCCAGGCTTGCGGGAGCTTGTTCCAGCTCGGTCAGCGCCGCGGTCAGGAGGGCGTCGAGCTGCAGGGTCTGGCCGCTGCCATTGTCAAACAGCACCCAGTCATCCCCCCAGCAGCGCCAGTGGAACTCGGCCAGGGGGTGCAAGGACCAGCGCCCGCTGGCAAGGGCGGGCGCTTGGGACTGTGCAGGGGTGGCGGGATCAGCCACGCGGGGGACGATGGCTCACTTCTCCAGGTAGCTCACGAAGAAGTTGTAGGCCGCCAGGTCGTTGTTCAGGTAGAAGTTGATGACGTCGGTCGAGCTGTAGGGGAAGGCCCAGCCCGTGCGACCCTTGTCCCAGCCGGTGTTGGTCTCGTAGGCCAGGGCGTTGAGGTAGGCACAAAGCCAGTGACGCTCGGGCGTGTCGGCATAGCTCGAGTTGCTCATCAGCGTGAACAACGTCAGGTTCTTGGTGGTCGAACTGGCGCGGATCAGGATGGAACCGACCGTCACGTTGTAGTTGCAGGGCCAGGTACGGCGCGGCACGGCCTTGCCACTGACATAGTTGATCTGCCCCCACCAGCCGGGGCTGTAGCCCCAGGCGTTGGGAAAGGTCTCGCCATGGAAGGAGTGCGCTGCGGACTGCACGCCGGAGATGGTGCAGATCACGGCCTTGCCCGTCTTGGCGCTGCTGCAAACGGCCAGGGTCACGCCGCCAGCCATGGCCTTCATGGGGCTCAGGGCCGCCAGGGTCGCCACCCCGCCGGTGCCGGCGCTCTTGAGCAGCATGCGACGGCGTGCCAGCGCCTCGGCAGACAGCCCACGGGTCGCCGCCAGGGGATCCCGTGTCGTCTGCTGATCGGGGGTCGAATGCTGCTTGTCCATAACGAACCTCTACAGTCCAGAGAACTCATTGAAAAACCGGGGCGGCCGGGGCGCTTGCACGCCTTGCGACACGCGCGTCGACATGCATGGCCAGCCTGCCAATGGTCCTGTATTTGACACTATCGCAGACACCGTGGACGCCTCACCCGCGCATCCAGGGGGGGCCACAGGCCCGGTGCAGGCCGCTCAAACGGGGGACGCCGTCCGGCACAGCCCCGCAGCGCCGCGGGAGGGGAGTCCTCCCGGCAGCCCGGCCGGCCTCCTGTATTCTTTGGCCCCATGAACCGACCCAAACCCTTTTCCATGATTCGCGAGTTCCATCTGGCGGACTGGTTCACCCTGGCCAATGCCTTCTGCGGCATGGGCGCCTTGTTCTCGGTGATGACCTATCTGCAGACCCGCGAGGTGCTGCACCTGTTCTACGCCTGTGCCCTGATTCCGGCTGCCCTGGTCTTCGACATCCTGGACGGCCGCATCGCCCGCTGGCGCCAGAAGAGCTCGGCCATGGGCCGCGAGCTCGATTCCCTGGCGGACGTGATCTCCTTCGGCGTCGCTCCTGCAGCTATCGCCTACGGCTGCGGGATGCAGGGTCTCTATGACCGCATCATTCTGGTCTTTTTCGTGGCCTGCGGGGTCTCGCGCCTGGCGCGCTTCAACATCACCGCCGAAAAGCTCTCGGAAGGGGGCGACAAGGTCAAGTTCTTCGAGGGCACCCCCATCCCCACCTCCCTGGTGCTGGTGCTGCTGCTGTGGGTGGCCGCCGCCCAGGGCGCTCTCGGGGACCAGATGTGGGGCGGCCGACTGCAGCTGGCAGGTTTCAATTTCCATCCGCTGGTGCTGCTGTTCGCGGCCTCGGGTTCACTGATGGTCAGCCGCATCCGCATTCCCAAGCTCTGATCCGCGGAGGCCCGCAGAGCCGCCGCCCTCGCCGCCGGGCCGCCCCGGTGCGGGCGGAGGCCCCCCCTCAGCGCACCCTCAGCGCACCCTCAGCGCACCCAGCACGCCAGCCACCAGCAGCCCTATGCCCAGGGCGGTGAGTGCGGCTGGCCATTCCTGACGCCAGGCAAAGGCGTAGGCCAGGGCGGCCAGGGTCTCGAACACGATCAACTGCCCGACCAGGGTGGTGGGCAGGCGCTGGCTGGCCTCGTTCCAGCACAGGGTGCCCGCCCAGGAGGCCAGCAGTCCTATGGCCAGCATCATCCCGACATAGACCATGGGGCGGGGCCCCAGGGGAAGGTCCAGCTCGAGCTGCCCTGTGCGCTGCAGCAGGCCCAGTGCCAGAAACGCCAGCAGGGACAGCGGCAGAGTCACCAGGCCCTGGGCCGTGGCCCAGGCACGAGGGCTGCGATCCGGGTGGGCGCGCAGCCAGTCGGCATTGCGGATGGGATACCAGGTCCAGCACAGCAGCGCCCCCACCGCCAGCAAGCCGCCCTGCAGATAGGCCCCCCGGCGCTCGGCCGGCTGCCCCGCCAGGGCCTGCAGTTCGACCTGATTGACGCAGACCAGACCAGCGGCGATCAAGGCCAGTGGCAGGGCGAGCCGGGACCAGGGCAGGCGTCCGTCACGCACACGGTTGCGGTGGTTGGACACCAGGGCGATGAGCACCGGCAGCGTCCCGATGATCATGGTCGGCAGCGGCCCGCCTGCCCGCTGGATGGCGGCGGCCAGGCACAGATAGTAGAGAAAGTTGCCAATGGCGCTGAGGCACAGTGCCGCCCCCCAGTCCGCCGCCGCGAACTCGCGCAGGGCGCGGCGGTCCAGCCAGGCCAGGGGCAAGGCGATGAGCCCGAAAGCCAGGTAGCGGCCGGCCATCAGCTGGGCGGCCGGATAGTCCGGCAGCATCTGAGGGGCCACGAAGACCAGGCCCCACATGAGCCCGGCCGCCAGCGCGAAGAGAACACCTGTCCACATGCCGCCATCATGCCGGCCGCAGACGGACGGCAGCTTGTACAGGATTGCTGCCGTGAGGCCTCAGGCCACGGCGTTGAACAGGCCCCAGGCCAGGGCCAGCATCATCAGCCCCAGCAGCAGGTCCAGGATCCGCCAGGCCAGGGGTCTCGCAAAGACCGGCGCCAGCAGGCGCGCTCCATAGCCCAGAGCGGCAAACCACAGCAGGCTGCAGCAGACCGCCCCCATGAAGAAGAGCGGGCGCTGCACTGGCGTCTGCGCCGTGCCGATGGCCCCCACCAGCAGCACGGTGTCCAGGTAGACATGGGGATTGAGCAGGGTGAAGGCCGCAGCCTGCGCCAGCGTGCGTCCGGCCGAGGCGGCCTGGCCGCTGCCAGCCTGCAGCCCCCCCGGACTCGCCACCCGCTGCAACGAACGCAGGCCGTAGGCCACCAGGAAGGCGATGCCAGCCCAGCGCAAGACCACGGTCACCCCCGGCAACCGGGCGTCGACCGCGCCTAGACCCCAGATGCCCAGGGCCATCAGCAAGGCGTCGACCAGGGCGCAGAAAGCTACGACCAGGCCCACATGCCGGCGCAGCAGGCCCTGGCGCAGCACGAAGGCATTCTGGGCACCAATGGCGACGATCAGGCCCGCGACCAGCACCATCCCCTGGAAAAAGGCAGCAAGTTCGTTCATGGCGTACAGCATGCCTGCAGGGCGGCAGGAGGGCCAGTTAGACTTCCTGAAGCGCCTTCAGCGGCGCTGAATCCCTGCCCTCGCCCTGAGGCAGTGCCGCCCCGGACGCCCCGCACTTCCTGTCTGCCATGCTCGACTACCCCCTGATCGCCGCGCTGGCTGCCGTCATCCGCGAGGGCAGCTTCGAGAAGGCGGCCCGCAGCCTGCACCTGAGCCCTTCTGCCGTCTCTCAGCGTGTCAAGCTGCTGGAGCAGCGCCTGGGCCAGGTGCTGGTGGTGCGAGACAGCCCCTGCCGCGCCACGCCCGCCGGGCTGCAGTTGTGCCGCCATGCGGAGCAGGTGTCCCTGCTGGAGCGCGAGCTGCTGGCCAGCCTGCCACCTCAGACCGGGCAGGGGCGCTTGGGCAATCTGCGCCTGGCCGTCAATGCCGACAGCCTCAGCACCTGGTTCATGCCCGCCGCCATTGCGCTCTCAGACCAGGACTGGCTGCTGGACCTGAGCCTGGACGACCAGGACCACACCGCCGAGCGCCTGCGCGAGGGTGACGTCCTGGCCGCCGTGACTGCCGTGGCCGACCCCCTGCCCGGCTGCAGAAGCCTGGCCCTGGGCCGCATGGACTACCTGGCCGTCGCTACGCCAGGCTTCATCCACAGACACTTCGCCAACGGCCTGCAGCTCGGCGCCCTCATGCAGGCCCCTTGCCTCAGCTACAACCGGCGGGACCAGCTGCAGTCGCGCTGGGTCCGACAAGTGCTGGAGCAGAGCCCGCCCCTGCCCAGCCACTGGCTGCCGTCCAACGACGTGTACCTGGCGGCTTGCCGCAGCGGCATGGGATGGGGCATGTGCCCCCGCAGTCTTGTGCAGGCTGACCTTGACTGCGGCAGTCTTCAGGCGCTGAACCCCGCCCCGCTGGAGGTGCCGCTCTTCTGGCAGGCGGCCGCTCAGTCCTGGCCCTTGCTGGAGCCTGTCACCCGGACGGTGGAGGAGGCGGCACGTCTGGGCCTGCGCGGCTGAGCTCAGCGCCCCTGCTGCCTGCCGGACAGGCCCAGTTGCCGCTGGTAGGCAGCCGGCGTGACGCCATAGCGGCTCAGCAGGCTGCGGGTCAGGTGGGACTGGTCACTGAAGCCGGTGGCCGCCGCGACCTCGGCGGGCGCCCGGCCCAGGGCCAGCAGGCGCTTGGCCTCGAAGCTGCGCAGTGCCATCAGCACCTGCTGCGGCGTGGCGTGATGTTGGTCGCGGAAGCTGCGAAGGAAGTGGAAAGGGCTCAGGCCTGCGACTGCGGCCAGCTGCTCCAGGGTCAGCACCTGGTCCAGCTGGCTGCGCATGCACTCGATCACGGGCTCGAAACGCCCCGCGGCCTGGACCCTGCGGCCCTGAACGCGGGCCTGGGGGCGGATCAGCTCCACCAGCTGCAGCAGCAGGCTGTCGACCGCCAGCGGCTCGCGCGCCTCCCACAGGGCCACCATGCAGCGTGCCACGGACTGGGCCTGCGCCGGGCTGCCGCTGACGGCTGCGTCGAAGCGCCAGCTGTGGTCACCGCCGTAGGCTGGCAGCAGGGCCTCGTCAAGGTAGACCATGTGATAGGTCCAGCAGTCAGCATCCGCCGATTGCCCCGTGTGCAGGTCTTCCGGGTTCATCAGCATCAGGCTGGCCTGCGGAGCCAGGTGCTCGCTGCCACGCCAGCGAAAGCGGCCCATGCCGCCCGTGATCACGCCCAGGCCATAGGCTTCGTGGGAATGCGCTTCGAAGCGGTGGTCGCGGATGCGCGCCCGGTAGAACTCGACGCCCGACCGACCGGCGGGACGGCGGTACAAGGCACGGTCCTCGGGGCCTTCGAAGCGGAGGAGGGCATCGGACTGCATGGCCCGGCCATCATGGCACAGCCGGGCAGCCCCGCCCTCAGCGCAGGTTCAAGGAGGCCAGGCTCCAGTTCTTGCGCGGCATGCTCAGCAGGACGGCGTCCGGCGTGTCCCACTCCTGGCCATGGAACTGCATGCGCAGCTCGCCGTCGGCGCTGTGCCAGACGCCGTCGGGCGAGGAGGTCATGGCCACCGGCGCTTCGCTGCCCAGGCTGATGCGCATGCGAAGGCCACTGCCATCGACCCGCAACTGCCGGCCATCCTCCATCTGGTAGACCCCTGCCAGCACCTTCATGGAGGAGCGGGCGATGGGAGTGGCCGGCTGCTTCTGAAGGCTCACCGGATCCAGCACCGTGGTCTCCTGGGCCTGGGCCAGTCCCGTGAGCGCAAGGGCGGTGAAGGCGAGGGCGAGGCGGGACGGCATGTTCATGATGGACTCCTTGGAAAGCTCAGGCCGCGTGACGCGGATCGTTGTGGGAAAGGAACGCCTCCAGTGTGGGAAATTTCTGCCCGGATTTCTTCCTGTCTTCGATCGGGTGCTGCATGAGAGGCCCGAAATGCCGCCTGGACGGACAAGCTGCGACAGGGTCTGAACGACCGAGAACCCCGATGGAATGGGGCCATGACGCCCTTCACATGCCACGCGTCACGCAAGGCACGGCCTGGCTTTCCAAAGGCACATGAGCCGGGTCATGGCAAGACCTGACCCCGCTCGATGCGTGACCGCGGGACCGAGTTCAGGCGTGGTCGAGCAGCCAGCGCTGCACGCGCAGGGCATCGTCTGCCGAGCAGCGCAAGCCCAGCTTGCTGCGCCGCCACAGCACATCCTCAGCGCACATCGCCCACTCTTCGCGCTGCAGGTGGCCAAGCTCGGACTCGAACAGGCCCGGTGCGATCTCCGCCCCCATCGCACCCCCGGACAGGACTCGGTCCACGCGGCCGCCATAGGCCAGGCACAGGCGCCGCAGCAGGGGTGCCGGCAACTGCGGATGGCGCTGCTGCACGGCCTGCAGCAGCGCCTCCAAGGCCGCGGGTCCCGGGCCTGCGTCCGGCACCCAGGCCGACACATCGGCGCCCGGCAGCGGCGCCTGGGACGTCCAGGCACCCTGGCGTCCACCCAGCTCAACATCGATGCGATCCGCCGACTCCTCAGCCAGCCGCCGGTAGGTGGTCAGCTTGCCGCCCCAGACATGCAGCAGCGGCGCACCCGGGCTGCTGTCCAGGTCCAGTGCGTAGTCACGTGTCACGGCGGCGGCTGTGCCGGCGTCGTCGTCCAGCAAGGGCCGAACGCCAGCGTAGCTCCAGCGTACGTCGGCCGGCCGCACCTCCTGTTGGAAGTAGCGCCCGACCTGCCCGCAGAGGTAGGCCACCTCATCCTCGCTGATGCCCGGCGTGCGGCCACCCTCGATGTCCTTCGGCAACAGTTCCAGGTCCGTCGTCCCGACCAGGGTGAAGTCCTGCTGGTACGGAATGGTGAAGACGATGCGCCCGTCCGCCCCCTGCAGCAGATAGGCATGGTCATGGGCATAGAGGCGTGGCACGACGATGTGGCTCCCCTTGACCAGGCGCAGGCGACGGGCCGAGGGCGTGTTCCCTTGCGCGTCATGCAGGGCCTGCTCGACGAAGCTGGCTGCCCATGGGCCGGTGGCATTCACCAGCAGGCGTGCACTGAGCCGCCGCTCGCCGCTGCCCGTCTGCAGGCGGGCCTGCCACAGACCCTGGACCACACGGGCGTCCAGGCAAGCACTGCGCGTGAGGATCTCGGCCCCGCGCTCGCGAGCGTCGATGGCGTTGGCGATCACGAGGCGGGCGTCGTCCACCCAGCCGTCCGAGTAGACAAAGCCACGCCGGAACTGCGCCTGCAGAGGCGCGCCCAGGGCATGGCCGCGCAAGTCCAGGCCCGAGGAAGCGGGCAGCAGTTCGCGAGGGGCCAGGTGGTCGTAGAGGAAGAGGCCCAGACGCAGCAGCCAGGCCGGCCGCATCTGCGGGTGATGGGGCATCACGAAGCGCAGGGGATGGATCAGGTGCGGCGCCGCCCGCAGCAGGCGCTCACGCTCCTGCAGGGCCTTGCGGACCAGGCCGAATTCGCGGTACTCCAGGTAGCGCAGGCCGCCGTGGATCAGCTTGGTGGAAGCCGAGGACGTGTGCGAGCCCAGGTCATCGCGCTCGCACAGCAGCACACGCCAACCGCGGCCAGCGAGGTCCCGGGCGATGCCCACCCCGTTGATGCCACCGCCCACCACCAGTACGTCAAAATCAGCCATCACCACACTCCTCGCGGGCCACTCTAACCTGCCGGATTCGCCATGAGCTACCTCCTCGCACTGGACCAGGGCACCTCCAGCTCCCGCGCCATCGTCTTCGACCGCGAGGGCCGCCAACTGGCCAAGGCCCAGCAGGAATTCCGCCAGATCTACCCGCAGCCGGGCTGGGTGGAGCACGACCCGCAGGAGATCTGGTCCAGCCAACTGGCCACTGCCCGCGAGGCGCTGCGACTGTCCGGCCTGCGCCCCGAGCAGATCGCCAGTGTTGGCATCACCAACCAGCGCGAGACCACCGTGCTGTGGCACCGGGGCACTGGCGCGCCGCTGCACCATGCCATCGTCTGGCAGGACCGCCGCACCGAGCCGCTGTGCGCACGGCTGCGCGAGCAGGGCCTGGCCTCACTGATCCGCGAGCACACGGGCCTGGTGATTGACGCCTATTTCTCGGCCACCAAGCTCAGTTGGCTGCTGGACCACATCCCCGGCGCCCGCGAGCAGGCGCAGCGGGGCGAGCTGGCCTTCGGCACGGTGGACAGCTGGCTGATGTGGCAGCTCAGCGGCGGCCGCATCCATGCCACGGACGTCAGCAACGCCTCGCGCACCATGCTCTTCAACGTGCGCCGCAATGAGTGGGACGAGGAGATTCTGGCCGCGCTGAACATCCCGCGCGCACTGCTGCCCGAGGTCCATCCCAGCGCCCATGAGTTCGGCGCCCTGGACCCGCAATGGCTGGGCGCCGCGCTGCCCATCGGGGGCGTGGCCGGCGACCAGCAGGCCGCCCTCTTCGGCCAGGGCTGCTTCAAGGCAGGCATGGCCAAGAACACCTACGGCACCGGCTGCTTCACCCTCATGCACCTGGGCGAGCGCTTCCAGACCTCGGCCAATGGTCTCATCACGACCAGTGCCGCGCAGACGGGCAGGCAGCCCGAGTTCGCGCTGGAGGGCAGCGTATTCATCGGCGGCGCGGTGGTGCAATGGCTGCGGGACGGCCTGCATGCCTTCCCCAGCAGCAGCGAGGTCGAAAGCCTGGCGGCCAGCGTGCCGGATGCAGGCGGCGTGATGTTCGTGCCTGCCTTCACGGGCCTGGGTGCGCCTTACTGGCAGCCCGAGGCGCGGGGTGCCATCGTGGGACTGAGCCGAGGCAGCACCATGGCGCACATCGCCCGTGCTGCGCTCGAGTCCATTGCCTTCCAGAGCGCTGCCCTGCTGCAGGCCATGAGCCGCGACGCCGTGGCCGCCGGCTCGGCCCCGGTCAGCGAGCTGCGGGTGGACGGGGGCGCCTGCGTCAACAACCTGCTGATGCAGTTCCAGGCCGACCTGCTCGGCATCCCGGTCGTGCGCCCCCGCGTCATCGAGACCACCGCCCTGGGCGCCGCCTACCTCGCCGGACTCAGCGCTGGTCTCTACAGCGGCCTCGAGTCCCTGGGCCAGCAATGGCAGGCCGAGCGCATCTTCCATCCCACCCTGCCCCGCGAACGCGCCCTCGAACGCATGGCCGACTGGGAACGTGCCGTCCGCCAGACCACCGCCAGCTGACCCTGCGCTCCGCACGATCGCAGGCCCGTGCCTCCAGCAGCACCCGAGGATCCGGCTTCGCCGGTCATCCGGGCGCCCCCCGGGGGGCCGGCGCAGCCGGCAGGGGGGCCTCTACAGCGGCCCCGAATCCCTGGGCCAGCAATGGCAGGCCGAGCGCATCTTCCCTACCACCCTGCCCCGCGAACGCGCCCTCGAGCGCATGGCCGACCGGGAACACGCCGTCCGCCAGACCACCCCCTCCGCACGGCCGCAGGCCCGTACCCCCAGCGGCCCCCGAGGATCCGGCGCAGCCGGTAGGGGGGGCCTTCTCAAGCCGCCCGCGACAAGCGCGAAATCTCCCAAGCCTTGATGGCCTGGAGATGGGCCGCCAGGGCCCGGTTGGTGGCCATGACGAGCATCGCCAGTTCTGCGGCGGCAGCCTGGGGTGCCTGCTGCTCCAGGGCGGCGGCGGTCGCGGCCAGGCCGTCCAGGCCAAGATTGCCCGCCACGCCGCGCAGGCGGTGGGCATAGCCCCGCACCGCCAGAGGCCCAGCGATGCGAGCTTCCTCCAGCGCACTGAGGTGCTGCTCATACTGGCGCGCAAAGCTGCTGAGCAGCTTGGCCAGCAGGTCGGTGCGACCGGCACAGCGCAGCACCGCGTTCTCGAAGTCCGCCTCAGGCACCAGCGGCCAAGGCGAGGCGGCATCGGCGGGCGCTCGCGCAGGCGTCTTGGCCGGCAGAGGAGTCAGCGGCGGCGAGACCGCGTCGCTGCGCTGGCGCCGCGGAAAGGGCGCGAGGGTTCGCAGCAGCTCCGCCTGGTCAATGGGCTTGCAGATGTGGCCGCACATGCCGGCCTCCTGGCTGCGCTGGCGTTCCTCACTTAGCGCATGCGCCGTCAGGGCCAGCACGGGCAGCGCCGGATCGATCTCATGCAGCCTCCGCGTCGCCTCATAGCCATCCATGCCCGGCATCTGCACGTCCATGAGCACCAGGTCGTAAGCCCCCTGGCCCTGCTCCTGAATGCGCGCCACGGCCTGCTCGCCGCAGTCCGTGGACATCACGTACGCGCCCGCGCCTGAGAGCATGTCGTGCAGGATCTCGCGATTGATGTCCACGTCGTCGGTGATCAGGATGCGCAGGCCGGCCAGGGCACGTGACGCAGGCTCAGGCCGCAGGCTGGCCGCAGGCAAGTCCCGCAGAGGCGCCGCCGCCTCGAACAAGGGCAACTCCACCGTGAAGACCGAGCCCTGGCCCGGCGAGCTGCGCACCCGGATGTCGCCACCCATCAGCCGCGCCAGGCGTCGGCTGATGCTGAGCCCCAGGCCGCTGCCGCCATACAGCCGCGTCACCGAGCTGTCAGCCTGCTCGAAGGGCGTGAAGATGCTGTCCAGCTTGTCCTCGGGGATGCCGATCCCGCTGTCTTCCACCTCGAAGACCAGGCAGCGCCCGTGCTGGGCGGCACGCACACGCAGGCTCACGCCGCCCTGCTCCGTGAACTTGACGGCATTGGCCAGGAGGTTCACCAGCACCTGGGTCAGACGCAGCTCATCCAGCACCACCCACGCCGGCAGGCCCTCGATGCTGGAACTCAGGCGCAGCCCTTTGGCGCGCGCGCGTTCGCCGACCATCTCCAGCGCATCGTTCACCAGCTGGGCCAGCTCGCAGGGCCGGGATTCCAGCTCCAGCTTGCCGCTGTCCAGCTTGGCGAAATCCAGCACATCGTTGATGACGCCCAGCAGGTGCCGCCCGGCGCGCACGATGCGACGGAAGCTGTCGGCCGCCGCCCGCGGGTCTGCCGCGCGCTGCTCGCCCAACTGCGCCAGGCCCAGCACGGCATTGAGCGGCGTGCGGATCTCGTGGCTCATATTGGCCAGGAACTGGCTCTTGGCGTGGACCAGGCGTTCGGCCTCGTCGCGCGCGCTGGCCAGCTCGCGGTGCAACTGCTTGATGGAGGTGATGTCGGTGCTCAGGTTGAGCACGGCATAGGGCCTGCCATGGTCGTCACGCAGCGGCACCGCGGTCACGAGGAAGTCATGCGGGCCATCTGCCAGCCGCATCTGCCGGTCGCGGTCCAGACGAAGCCCGCGCTGAAGGACGAGCGCGTCGCTCTCCCGCGCCTCGGCAGCCAGATCCGGTCCGAACACCGACAGCACCGTCTGGCCGATGACCTGGTCGCGCGAACGCCCACTGGCCTGTTCGAAACCGCGGTTGACCTGCAGATAGCGGCCTTCGGCGTCGCGGATGCTCAGCAGCAGAGGCAGAGCCTCCAGAATCTCCTGCACCTGCTGCTGTTGCTTATGGAGCTCGGCCGTGCGCTGGCGTACCAGGTCTTCCAGGTGCTGACGGTGCTGCTCCAGCGACTGCTCAGCAGCCACGCGGTCGGTGATGTCGTGGGCAAAGGCCACCACACAGTCTTCACCGTCCAGATCGAAGCGATCCAGCTTGACATCCCACCAGATAGGGCTGCCATCGACATGCCTGGACTGCCACTCCAGGGTCTGGCTGCCCTCCGCCAGGGTACGCCTGACCAGCGCACTGGCGCGGGCGGGGCTGTAGTCGCCACCCGGGAAGGTCAGCTCGGGTGTCAGCGCCTCGCGGCTGGTCACGCCAAAGCGGCGCAGGCAATAGGTATTGGCGTAGCGCAGCGCCCCGCTTTCGCCATCAAAGATCTGCACCGACATGTGCGAGGCCTCCAGCAACTGGCGCAGGCGGCGCTCGCTTGACTGCAGGTCCTGCGCACCCTGCTGTTGGGCCCGCAGGGTGTTGGCCAGCACTTGGCGCGAGCTGTCCAGCGATCGGGTCAGGTCCCAGTAGAGCGTGCCGTAGCGCAACATCAGCCAGCCGGCGAGGCCGCAGCTGAAGAGTTGCACGACCAGATAGCTGGCATGCGGCGGCGTATTGCCCGGATGCAGCCCGGGAATCCATCCCAGGCCCTCGGCAATGAAGAGCAGCGACAAGCCTGCAAGCCCTGCCAGGGCCCCCCACTTGGCGGCCTTGGGGCCCACCATGAAGCCCAGGACCACGATCAGGGCCGTCAGCGAGCCCAAGCCGGAAGACATGATGCCGTTGCCATGCAGGGCGGCCAAGCCCATCAGCATCAGCATGGTGGTGACGGCAAAGAAGCCGGCCGCACGGCGCACATGGCCGCGCCAGGCCAGCAGAGCGGCGGTGGCAGCCACCGCCAGCACGCAGGCGCCGGTGGCCATGCGCGAGAGGCGCTGCGACCAGCTGTAGCCCGGCTCCAGCGCCGTGGCAGCCAGCTGGAACAGCGATGCCAGCATGACCAGGACCAGCAAGAGCGCCGCACCGCGCGCCACGCGACGGTCCATCGTGGCGTGAAAGGCCTCGAGGCTCTGCTGACGGTCGGCCGCATCCAGGGCGGCCTCGACCGCCCGGATGTCCGGACCATGGGGCTTGTCCATGGCAATCACCCGCCGACGCCGTGCGTCAGCGTCCGGGCGGGCGCGGCCCGCGAACTCCCGGGCCAGGGGAACCCAGAGGCTTCAGGGACCCAAGACGGGCGCTCATGGCGCCCCGCCGCTGCATTGACCGTTCATCCATCTCGTCACTCCCTTGCCGGGCGGATCCCGATGTGCTTCCCTCGGTCAAGATGGCGCTCCCGTGGCCGCGCCTCTTCACGTCAATCGTGTCCTGGGGCGCCCTGATGACAGCAGGGGTGCCCACCCCAGACTGCCAGAGTACGGCATGCACGCATCGGAGGGCAAGACCACGCCCGCGGGGGAGCGGTGACGGAGGTCACAGCCCCCAGGCCCGGGCGAAGCCGCCCAGCACCAAGGCGCCAAGCATGATGAAGATCAGGGCGGCCATGCCATGGACCAGACGGACGGGGATCTTGTGCGCCATGCGGTCTCCCAGCAGCACCGCCGGCACGTTGGCGATCATCATGCCCAGCGTCGTGCCCGCCACCACAGCCAGCAGGCTCTGGAACTGCGCAGCCAGCGCGACCGTGGCAATCTGGGTCTTGTCCCCCATTTCCGCGAGGAAGAAGGCCACGATGGTGGTGCCCAGCACGCCCAGGCGCAGGCCCTTGCCGGCCGCCTCCTCCTCGTCGAGCTTGTCCGGCACCAGGGTCCAGACACCCATGGCCACAAAGCCCAGGCCCAGCACCCAGCGCATGATGGCGGGCGGCACTTGGGCGGTGATCCAGGCCCCCAAGGCTCCCGCGCCGGCATGATTGAGCAAGGTGGCGATCAGGATGCCCGCGATGATGGGCAAGGGCTTGCGGAACCGCGCGGCCAGGACAAAGGCCAGCAGTTGGGTCTTGTCGCCGATTTCAGCGAGGGCCACCAGGCCGGTGGAGACGAGCAAAGCTTCCATGTGAGACTCCCCGGCCGGTACGGACACCCATGACCGCCCCTCTCCGGCCGGATACCGAGAACGAGCGGTCAAAGGTCTTGCCAGGTGCAGGCCCGGCCAGGACGGCCAGGGCGGGAACTGCCAGCGCCATGCCGGGCCAGGCCCAGGCAAGTGTGTTGACGCAGGCCCGCTGATCCGGAGCACGGACCGCGGCAGCTACTCCCCAATGACGGGGCGGATTGTAGCGGAGCGCCCGGGTCCACCGCCGCGGGTTCCTGCCATGACGCTGGCAGCAGCCCGCACCGATGATGCCCCCATGAACTACGCCTACACCATCCTCTACGTCGCCGACGTCGCGGCCTCTCTGCGCTTCTTCGAGACCGCCTTCGGCCTGCAGACGCGCTTCCTGCACGAATCCGGCGCCTATGGGGAGCTGGAGACCGGCGCCACGGCCCTGGCCTTCGCCCGGCTGGACATCGCCCGCGACAGCCTGGGCGGTGATTTCATCGAGGCGGCGATCAGCGAGCGCCCGCTGGGCATGGAGGTAGGCCTGGCCTGCGCGGACGTGAATGCGGCCTTTGCACGCGCCCTGGCCGCAGGTGCCACCAGCCTGAAGCCCCCGACCACCAAGCCCTGGGGCCAGGTCGTGGCTTATGTGCGCTGCCCGGACGGCTGTCTGGTCGAGCTGTGCACGCCCATGGGCGGCTGAGCGCCAGCCGGCACATGGGCAAGGCATCACCGCTGCGAGGCCTCGGCCCCCGCAGCCTTGAACAGCTCGCCGCGCTGAGCATCACCAGCGTGGCGGAACTCCAGGCCCAGGACGCCTTTGCCCTGTATGCCCGCCTCAAGGCGCGCTGGCCCGGCGCCAGCCTCAACCTGCTCTATGCGCTGATCGGCGCCCAGGAAGATCTGGACTGGCGCGAGGTGGCACGGGAGCGCCGCACGGACATCCTGCTGCGCCTGGATGACATGGGCCTGGCCCCGCGCTGAACAGGGGCGGCGCGATGTCAACCGTAGCGCCGCTCCCGCAGCCATTTGGTGGCGATGTACTTGACGCCTGCCAGCACAGGCACGCCAGCATGCAGGGTGCCCGGGTCTTCGACGCCCTGTGCATCGACGTCGGCAAAGTACAGCACCGCGCCAGGCCGAGGGCGTATCTCCAGGCCCAGGTTGGGGAAGCGCGTGCCGCCGCCGTCCTCCACCTCCGAGAGATAGAGGATGCAGGTGCCCACCCGCTGCCCCCCCGTGCGCAGGTGACGCTCACTGCCGGCATGGGCGGGGTTGAACCAGTCGAAATGGGCCCGGTACTCGCCGCCGACGCCGTAGCGCAGCACCTGCAGGCCCTCGCCGTTCTCCACCGGCCAGTCCAGCAGCTCGGCCAGGCGCGCCTCGATGCTGGCCACCAGGGGATGCTCGCCGCGCTGGAAGAAGCCGCCGGCACTGGTGCGGTGCTCATGCGGACGGGCCTCGCCCAGCTGCTCGTCCACCACCGTCGAGCGCGTCAGGCGCGTCTCAGCCAGGGCGATCATGGCCTCGCACTCGGACGGACTCAGCAGGCCCTCGTAAAGCAGCACCTGGGGATGGTCCAGCTGGGCGGCGATGCGCAGCTCGCAGCCGTCACCGAGCCGCAGGCGGTTGCCGGCCAGGCGCGGGCGAGGTCGCGCACGCAAGACCTGACCCTCCCCCGAGCCGGCCTGGGCCTGCCCGACATGCTCCGCCAGCAGGGAGGACTGCGGAGCCACCGCCGGGGCGGCCATCGGTGGCATGGCTGCACCATGGGCCTCCCGCAGCACCCGCTCCGACAGCGCTCGGGGCAGCCCGCCCTGCACCATCATGGGCAGCATGGACTCGGCCGTGCACCCGCGCGCCACGTTCTCCGCTACCCATTGCCGCCACTCGGGGTTCAGCTGCGCCAGGCTCATGCCCATCTCCTCGCTGTCTCGTGCGGCTGCATTCTGGCCTATCGCCGACAATCCCCGGATGCGCCGTGCCGACCGCCTGTTCCAGATCGTCCAGTTGATTCGTGGACGGAGACTCTCCACCGCCGAATACCTGGCCCAGCGCCTGGAGGTCTCACCACGCACCATCTACCGCGACGTGGCCGCGCTGCAGCAGCAAGGCGTGCCCATCGATGGCGAGGCAGGTGTGGGCTATCGCATGAGGGCGGGCTTTGACCTGCCGCCGCTGATGTTCAGCAAGGAGGAGGCCCAGGCCCTGGTCGCCGCGCTGCGCATGGCGCAGCCACAAATGGACAGCGCCCTGGCCCGCCATGGCGAGGAGGCCATCTACAAGATCCTGGCCGTGCTGCCCGGCACGGCACGCGCCGCCGCAGAGAGCCTGGCGCTGTGGGCCCCGCTGGGCGGATTGGACGAGGCCACCCGCGAACGCCTGCAGCAGCTGCGCCTGGCCACGGAGCAGCGCCAGAAACTGCGTGTGCTCTACCTGGACCTCAGCAACACGGCCAGCGAGCGCGTGCTGCGCCCCCTGGGCTGCTTCTTCTGGGGACCGGTCTGGACCTTCGCGGCCTGGTGCGAGCTGCGCGAAGGCTTCCGCAATTTCCGGGTGGATCGCATCCAGCAGCTGGAGGTGCTGGACGAGCGCTTCAGGGATGAAGCCGGCAAGACCCTGGCCGACATGCAGCGGGCCGAAGGCTGGCCCTGATCAACGGCCCAAACTGCCCTGCGGCACCAGCCAGCGCAGGGGGTTGAAGCGCAGGCGGCTGCTGGGCGCCTCCACCCAGCGGTGAAAAGGCAGCGCGGCCAGATTGGCAAAGCCCCAGGCCGACAGCACCAGGGCAAAGGTCAGCAGCAGGGGCTGCTCGCTTTGCTGGTCATACCAGGCGTTGAGCAGCACCAGCACGGGAAAGTGCACCAGGAACAGGGAATAGGAATGGGTGCCCAGATGGGCCACCACATCGGCCACGCGCTGCCACAGACGACCGGCCAGCGGCCCGACGCGCCACCGCCACAGGCCCAGCAACAAGGCAGTGAGCAGCGCAAGCACCAGGCGCTCCCGGAAGTCCACCCACAGCGCCAGACCCGTCAGCCACAGCAGCAGCAGCAGGCCCAGGCGAGGCCAGCGGCTCAGCGAGAACCAGTGCACCAGGGCGCCCAGCCCATAGGCTCCGAAGAAGTAGAAGCCCCAGTTGTCCAGGTCCGACTCACGATTGAGCACCAGCAGCGACAGCCCGCACAGCGCCAGCACCAGTCCCGGCCCCAGCACCATGCGCCAGGCGTGCGGCAGCGGGCGGCTGCGACGTGCCAGCCAGAGCAGGCCCAGCATGAGCGCATAGAGTTGGAGGTCGATGGCTACATACCAGGCGCCCACGGTGATGGATTCATGGCCCAGCAGGCCGTGCATCAGGGTGGCATGGCTCAGCAGCGTGGCCAGCGTCAGCTGCTGCGGCAGGAATTCAGGCAGCCAGGGCTGGACCAGCCACGCGCAGGACAGGGTCAGGCCCACGGCCGCCATGAAAGGCAGGGCCAGGCGCAGGTAGCGCCGCCACAGCGACTCCAGCGGCGCAGCCTTCAGCAGCCCACCTTGCGGCGACAGTGCCCGGGCACTGAGATAGCCCCCCACCACCAGGAAGACCTGCACCGCCATGCGGCCGTAATGGAACAGCCAGTCCCCCAGCGCCGGCCAGGCCTGATGCAGCGCCTCGGCCAGAGGGCCGTAAACCGAGAGGTGGTGCAGGACGATGAGCTGGGCCGCCAGGGCTTTCAGCGCATCGATGTGCAACAGTCGGGTCTTGGGAGCGGACATGGGTAGGGCTGGCCGGCAGCCTGGGGCTGCTGGCATGAGGTTGGTCGTTGAAAACAGGGCTGGCGGCAGGCCTGGAGCCTGTCAGGACTGGACAGCGGCCAGTCCCGCCGGGCTTCCGGCGATGCAGCCCGGCTGAACTAGGGCAGATCCACCGGAGCGCCCGCAGTTCCAATTGCAGTTCCAGTTGCAGTTCCAGTTGCAGTTCCAGTTGCAGCTCCAGCCGTAGATCCAGCTGTAGTTGCATGCAACACCGCCCGCAGCCAAGGCCGCGAAGCGGCGGATTTTAGTCGGCCGGCGCCCGGAAGGCTGCCCCCCGAGTCGCTTCAGCTCGTGAGCAGGCGTGAAAACCGGTGACAGAAACTCGCCTGCGTGCTCCCTGGCCAGCCCCTTGCAGCGAGACGGCCAGGGGGCAGGGGGCAAGCACGGCATGCCGCAAGGGTTGGAAGGCAGGAACGAGGCGCCCACGTCGTCCCCGAGGTCCTCTCCGATCAAGCGCTGACCCTATACGGTCCAGCGCCATGATGCGCACGGCCCGCCTGGGCCGGACGAGTGCCTGGGTCAGGGCATTGCCTTCGCCCTCGCTCGGCAGGAGCAAGGCATGGCCGATCCACGGCGTGAAGGGCGGCAAGGTGCACAGCCCTGGCAGCCGGTGGGGCAGCGGACGATCAGCCCCCGGCCGCGAGCGCCTGCGCGGCCGGGCTCAGGCGCTGGAAATGCAGCAGGTCCTGCCACTGGCCGTGCAGGCGCACGCTGAGCCGGCTGCGCCCCCAGCAGTCGAAGCCATTCTTCTCCAGCACCCGGGCCGAGGCCGGATTGCCCGGACGCACCACCGCCTCCAGCCGCCAGAGGGCCAGCTCGCCAAAGGCGATGGGAAGCAGCAGTCCCACGGCCTCCGTGGCCCAGCCCCGTCCCTGGGCATCCGCTCCCAGGCGATAGCCCAGCTCGGCGCGGCCGTGGTGCTCGCGCTCCACGCGGTGCAGATTGATGCGCCCCACCAGCCGGCCTTCGTGGCGGATCAGGAAGGCATGCGCGCGATCCGCCTCGGCGGCATCCTGGGCCTCCGCCAGGTGGGCCGCAACGCCCTCGGCGCTGTAGAAGGAAGCCGGACGGGCATGGACCCAGGTCTCGAAATGCGCGCGCTCGCGGCGCTCGAAATCCAGCAGCTGGTCCAGGTCCGAGGGCTGCGGCCGGTGCAGGCTCAATGTACTCATGGCGTGCAAGCCTAGCAGGCGAGCGCAGCAAGCAAGGCCCCATCGGCGCACCATTCGCACGGGCAGCCGGAGACAATGGGCATCTCGCTGCACCGTCCACCTTCGAGCCCCCCTTTTGCCCATGCTGCGCCCGCTGTCCTTACGCCTGCAACTCATCCTGGCACTGATGCTGGCCGGGCTGGCAGTGGTGGTGACGGTCGGGGGCGTCGCCTACCTGGAGCTGCAGCGCAAATTCAGCTCTCGGGCCGCACAGCAGGCCACCGCCCATTTCAGGGCCGGTGTCACGTCGTATTTGCAGGCATTCGGCAGCTTCGAGGCCGGCGAGGCGCAGGGCGTGGGCCTGGGGGACTACCTGGCCCGGCAGCGCGGCCCTGAGCCGCTCGCCCCGTCTTCGGAGGACGAAGACCTCCGCTCCAGGCCCCCCGAAGGTGCGCCGGAGCCCTTCGGTCCTCCTCGACGGGGAGTCCCGCCCGGGCCGCGGCCCGACCACGGGCGGCCTCCGGGGCCGCCGCCAGACGGCAGGCTGCCCCCGCCCGGCCAGGGCGCGCGGTGGGAGCCCCGCCCGCCCCAGGCGCCAAGCGCCCACCCGCCCTTCCGTTTCATCCTGACCGATGCGCAGTACCGGGTGCTGCTGGGCGCTGGCAGCTATCCCAGGGGAGAACCCCTGCCTGAGGCACAGCGCGCCCTGGCAGAACCGGTGCAGGTGGAGGGCAAGGTGCGGGCCTACGTATCTACGGAAGGGGTGCTGAGCCCGGGGCAGGACGACCTCGCCTACCTGGCCGCCATGCGCCAGGCCCTGATGGTGGGCGCCCTCGCGGCCACGGTGCTGGCCGCGCTGCTGGGTCTTGCGCTGGGCACCGGGCTCAGCGCCCGTCTGCGCCGACTGACGCAGGCCGTGCGCCGCATGCATGCCGGCGAGCTGCTGCAACGCGTGGACGCACGGGGCAGCGCTGAGATCGAGGCCCTGGCTTTGGCCTTCAACCGCATGAGTGAGGCCCTGGCGCGAAGCGACGCGGAGCTGCGGGCCTCGCATGCCACCATCAGCATGCAGGCCCGCCAGCTGAAGGAGCTGAGCATCCGTGACGCGCTGACGGGGCTCTACAACCGGCGGCATTTCGACGAGTCCGTCCGACAGATGTTCGAGCAGAGCCGCCTGCAGAGGCAAGACCTGACCCTGGTGCTGGCTGACATCGACTGGTTCAAGCGCATCAACGACCAGTACTCCCACGCCGTCGGCGACGAAGTGCTGCGCCGCGTGGCCGCCCTGCTGGAACGTCAGTTGGGCGCGGCCCATCTGCTGGCCCGCTACGGTGGCGAGGAGTTCGTGATGGCCCTGCCCGGCACGCCCCTGCAAGAGGCTGCCGCCGTGTGCGAGCAGCTGCGCGCCAGCGTAGCCGCCCAGGACTGGAGCGAGCTGGCGCCCCGCCTGCAGGTGAGCCTCAGCATGGGGCTGGCCGCAGACCTGGCAGCGCCCAGCGCCAGCGCACTGCTGGAGCAGGCGGACGCCCAGCTCTACCGGGCCAAGGACGCCGGCCGCAATCGCGTCTGTCACGCCTGAGCGGCGCGCGGGCTCAGCGCATGCTGTAGCCGCGCCCGTCCATGCAGGCCTCCACGGCCCGGTTGAAGACGCCCGCATCGTTGAGCGCCGCCGGCTGGCTGGTCGCCCAGCGATTGCATTCCTGGCGGTCTGCCTCAGTCTGCTGCGCGCTCTGGCCATTGCGCGGGTAGATGATGGGCTCGGGCTTCAGCGGCGGCGGCGCGGGTGCCGGCACGGCCGCAGCCGCCTCTTCGGGCGGATTCACCACCACATAGCCGCCAGGGGCGCTCTGGTAGTAGGCGCCATTGGCATAGAAGTAGGGATGGCCGCCGATGCGCAGCGTCACGTAGGCCGAGGGCAGGAGGGGCACGACGATGCCGACGGGCGGCAGCACCACCCGCAGACGCTGGCCGTAGGGCCGGTACCAGACGCCGCCATGGAAGTAGTAGGGGGCGGCATGGTGATGCACGACCACGGCGCCGGGCGGCGCATGGGACACCACATAGCCCGGCGCGGGGTAGTAGTGATCATGGTGGTAGCGCTTGTCAAAGCGCAGGCCGATGCCGACGTCGACATGGGTGCCGGCGAAGGCCGGCCCGGCTCCGAGGCTGCAGAGGGTCAGGGCCAGGGGTCGTGCAAGAAGGCGCAGGAAGGATGGCATGGGCGTCTTGCCGGCATCGGTCAGGGGATGCGCCCATGCTGCCGCGCCAGGATCAGGCGCTTATTGCGCCCAGGTAAAGCTGGCTTGCGGCCCGCCCAGGCGCGCGAGCAGGCCGTCGTGGATCCCGTCCAGCAGCGCCGAGCGCTTGCGCGCCTCGGAGCGCTTCTTTGAGGGGATCTGCTCGAAGTCGATGTCCTGCAGGGCCAGGGGCGTCAGCTCGAAGAGGCCGTCCGCCCCACGCCGGGCGCCCAGTTCCTGCCAGCTCTGGTCGTAGTCGGCCCGGATACGCCAGCGCCGCCAGAGGTTGATGGCGATACGCTCCTTGTTGCACACCAGTCGCACCGACTCGCAGCCTAGCACCCGCGCCAGCTGGCGGGCAGCCGTCACCAGCAGCGTGGCCGGCCGGCAGGCGTGGAACTCCTTGGTCGCCAACCGGACCTTCTCGCGCGCAGCCTCACCGGCCTCCCCCTGCAGCCGCCCCACCAGCATGTGCAGCCGGCCGGCCCGCTGCTGCAGCACGAAGCTCAGGCCGAACAGCGAGATGCCGTCCAGGCGTAGGCGCAGACAGAGTTCACCCTCCCGGTGCCCGTCATGGATGGCGTTGAGCTCCAGACAGAAGGGCAGTCCGGACTTGCTGAGCCCAGCATGCAGGACCTGGGGCTGCTGCGCCGCCGCCGCCGCCAGGGGCAACAGGCCCAGTGCACTGAGGGTGTCGTAGTGGTTGATCAGGATGTCCACCCGCTCCGGGCAGCGCAGGCTGGTACGCAGATAGGGCCGGAAGGCCTTGGTCAGCAGCTTCGGGCTGCAGGCCTGGGCCAGCAGCGGCTGTGCATGGATGTATTGCAGCCAGCGCCGCGTCGCCCCAGGATGCAGCAGGGCGCCCAGGCGCAGCTTCAGCCGGTCCTTTGGGCACAGCCCTGGATGCGCCAGGGCCTTCTTCAGTGAAACGGACATCGCCCCTCCTCCTCCACTCACTTCATTCCCTCGGCCATGGGGCCCGCTACAGTCGGTCTGCTGCCGCAGTGGGCGGGCCCTCAGGCCGACGGATTGTAAAGTTTCGTTTCTGGCCGCAAAGCCCCCTTGCGGGGGCGTCTTCCTCGAATGCGCAAGGATTTCCACATGCTTCGTCTGTACTTCGCACCGGGCAATGCCAGCCTGGCCCCACACCTGCTGCTGCGGGAGCTGGGCCAGCCCTTCGAACTGGTCCCGGTGGACCGCGACCAGGGCGCACATCGCAGCCCCGACTACCTGCGGCTCAATCCCAACGGGCTGATCCCGGTCCTCGTCGACGGCGATCTGGTGCTTTACGAGACCGCCGCCATCCTGATGCATCTGGCCGACCGGCATCCGCAGGCCGCCCTGCTGCCCCCGCTGGGCAGCGCGGCGCGGGCCCAGGCCTACAAGTGGCTGTGCTGGCTGAGCACCGGACTGCAGCCGACGATGGGGCGCTGGTTCTATCCCGAACGCCATCTGCCAGCGCAGTTCCCCGAGGCCATCGCAGCGATCAGGACCCTCGCAGAGACGCGCGTCGGTGAGTTGCTGGACATCCTGGACGCCGAATTTGCCCGCCACGGCGGCCCCTGGGTGCTGGGCGAGCAATTCAGCGCCGTCGACCCCCTGGCCTTCATGATGTGCCGCTGGACCCGCGGCCTGCAACGCCCGGCGCGCGCGCTGCCGCACCTGGGGCCCTATGTCCAGCGCATGCTGGCCCGCCCCGCCACGCAGGGACTGTGGGCCGCAGAAGGATTGCAGGCGCCCTATGTCTGAGCCCCTCGCCGAGACCACCGAGCTGATCCTCGTCCGCCACGGCGAGACCGACTGGAACCTGCGCAAGTGCTTCCAGGGCCAGATCGACGTCCCGCTGAACGAGCGCGGCCTTGCCCAGGCGCGGCGCCTGGCACAGCAGCTGCGCTTGGAAGGCCTGCGCTTCGATGCCATCGTCAGCAGCGACCTCGGCCGTGCGCGCCAGACCGCGGAGCCCGTCTGCCTGGCCCTGGGCCTGCCCCTGCAACACGACCCCGCCTGGCGCGAGCAGGCCTTCGGCGTGCTGGAGGGCCAGAGCGTGGACACCCTGCGCAGCACCCATCCCGAGCTGCATGCCCATTGGCAACGCCACGACCCTGACTACGCCCTGCCCGGCGGCGCCGAGAGCCGCCGGCAGTTTTCCGAGCGCATCCTCGCCGCCGCGGCTCGCCTGGCTGGGCGGCATGGCGGCGGCCGGGTCCTGGTGCTGACCCACGGCGGTGCGCTGGACATGATCTGGCGTGCCGCCCGCGGCCTGCCGCTGAGCGGTCCTCGGGCCTGCGACATCCCCAACGCGGGCATCAACCGCCTTCGCTGGGGGCCAGGCGGCCCCAGCCTGTTGTCCTGGGCCGAGGACCAGCATCTGCGCACCCTGGACTGAAGGCCATGCGGGCACGCCGCACCCCATCACCAAAGTCACCCGGCATAGACCCTCTGTGAGCCCGTGGCGGGGCTTGCTAAGGTCCGGCCCATGCCTATCCACACCTCCCCTGCCCGCGGCCCCAGCCGGCGCGCCTGGCTGCAGCGCCTGGGCGCCGTGGCCGGCAGCGGCGCGGTGTATGCCGCGCTGAGCGCCCTGGGCCTGGCCCAGGCATCGCCAGCCCAGGCCGGCTTCCGGCTCGGCCCCGCTCCGGCACGCGGCCGGCGGGTATTGATCCTCGGTGCCGGCGTGGCCGGCCTGGTGTCGGCGCTGGAGCTGCTGCGCGCGGGCTACGAGGTGGAGATCCTCGAGTACCAGGACCGCATCGGCGGCCGCTGCTGGACCCTGCGCGGCGGCGACCGCTACACCGAGCTGGGTGGCGCCCTCCAGCACTGCCAGTTCGACCGTGGCCAGTACTTCAACCCCGGCCCCTGGCGCATTCCCTTCCATCACCACGGCGTGCTGGACTACTGCCGCCAGTTGGGCGTGAAGCTGGAGCCCTTCGTCCAGCTCAACCACAACGCCTATGTGCACAGCCCGCGCGTGGCGGGCGGGCGGCCGCAGCGCCTGCGCGAGGTGCAGGCCGATTTCCGGGGCGACGTCGCCGAGCTTCTGGCCAAGCTGGTACGCCAGCAGCCCCTGGATGAGACGCTGACGGCCGAGGACCGCGAACGCCTGGTCCAGGCCCTGCAGCATTTCGGCGGCCTGGACCGCGAAGGTCGCTACCGCGCCGGAGAGGCGGCCGCTGACCGCCGCGGCTTCGAGCCCTTCCCCGGCATGGGCGTGTCTGCCCATCCACCCGAGGCCGACCCTCAAGGCCTGCAAGCCTTGCTGCGCTCAGGCCTCTGGGCCCAACTGGACCAGGGCGCCGGCTTCGAGTACCAGACCCCGCTGTTCCAGCCGGTGGGCGGCATGGACCGCATCGCCCAGGCCCTGGCCCAGGCCGTGGGGATGCAGCGCATCCGCCTGCACCGCCGCGTCAGTGCCATCCAGCAGGATGCCCACGGCGTGCGCGTGCAGGTGCAGGACCTCGCGCGACCCGGCCAGCCGGTGCAGACAGTGCAGGCCGACTGGTGCCTCTGCACCCTGCCCCTCTCGGTGCTCTCGCAGCTGGACGTGCAGTGCAGCGCGGCCCTGCACGAAGCCATCGAGGCCGTGCCCTATTTCTCCGCTTTCAAGGCCGGCCTGCAGTTCAAGCGCCGATTCTGGGAAGAGGACGAGGCCATCTTCGGCGGCATGAGCAGCACCGAGTTGCCCATACGCCTGATCGCCTATCCCAACCACGAGTTGCAGAGCCGCAAGGGCGTGCTGCTGGGGGCCTATGCCTTTGGAACCCAGGCCCTGGAGTTCACCTCCCTGCCGCCGGCCGAGCGCTTGCGCGAGGTGCTGCGCATGGACAGCCTGATCCACCCGCAGGCCCGCGCCGAATATGAATGCGGCATGGCCGTGGGCTGGCATCGCCACCCGGCCACCCTGGGCTGCTTTGGCGATTGGAGCCGCGTGGCCCGCGAGCGCCACTACCCGACCCTGCTGAAGATGGACGGCCGATTGATCCTGGCGGGTGAGCACGCCTCCTTGCTGCCCGCCTGGCAGGAGGGCGCCGTGCTCTCGGCGCGCCACGCCACCACCCAGCTGCACGAGAAGGCCCGCGCCACATGAAATCTGCCCTGACGCTCCTGCTGGCCCTGCTGCCGGCGCTGGCCATGGCCGACGAGCCCGCGAACAGCGGCGAGCCGCGCTTCTCCAGCGGCTGGCGCTTCGAGCAGCGCAGCGGCCCGGCCCTCTACGGAGCCCTCTGCGCCGCCTGCCACATGCCCGATGGCCGAGGCGCGCACGGGGCCGGCGCCTATCCGGCGCTGCAAGGCAATCCGCGCCTGGCCGCCGCGCCCTACGCCCTGCACATGGTGTTGAATGGCCATCGCGCCATGCCAGGCTTCGGCCGCCAGCTGAGCGACGAGCAGGTCGCCGCCGTGCTGAGCCACGTGCGCGAACGCTTCGGCGGCATGGCCCCCGAGGCCGCTCGCGTCACGCCGGCCGAGGCGGCCGAGGTCCGCAAGGGCCAGCAGGCCAGCCCCGCGGTCGCCCACTGAGCGGCGCTGAGGCACACTGATCCCAACCGTTATCCGGAGCCCGCATGAAACGACTCGCCCTTGCCTGCCTCCTGCCCCTGGCGCTCGCCGCCCAGGCCCAGACGCCGCCCGCCGCCAGCCCATCCGCTGCGCCGGAGGTGATCCGTCACCGCATCCCCAACTCCACCTTCCCCATTGCCAGCGCCGTGGAAGTGCCTGCTGGCCGAACCCTGGTCTTCGTCAGCGGCGCCGTGCCGGCCGTGGCCGATCCCAAGGCCGAACGTGGCAGCCTGGCCGCCTATGGTGACACCCGGACCCAGACACTCAGCGTGCTGGGAAATATCGAGCGCCAGCTCAAGGGCCTGGGACTCTCCATGGGCCAGGTCGTGAAGATGCAGGTCTTCCTGGTGGGCGACCCGACCAAGGGCGGGCGCATGGACTTTGACGGTTTCATGTCCGCCTACAGCGAGCACTTCGGCACGGCCGCCCAGCCCCATCTCCCGGCGCGCTCGGTCATGCAGGTGGCGGGCCTGGTGGTGCCGGGCTGGCTGGTAGAGATCGAGGTGACGGCCGTTCGCTGAGGGTCAGGCAAGACCTGACCTTGCATCGATATGGAACAGAACTGTCATAAATCACCTTCAGAATCTCGGGCATGTCACGCGCACTGCCCCTCCCCCAAGCTCCTCGACTCCTGCGCCGCCACGCCCTGCGTGCGGCCGTTCTGGGCGCCCTGCTGCCCGCACTGGGGCCCAGCCACGCCCTGGCCGATGTGCAGGGCGTGGGCGCCAGCTTTCCCTCGGTGGTCTACCAGGCCTGGACCGAGCAGTACGCCCGCGCCCACGGCCGCAAGGTCCGCTACAAGCCCACCGGCTCGGGTGATGGGCAGAAGCAGATCCAGGCTCGCACCGTGGACTTCGCCGGCAGCGACGTGCCTTTCAGCGCGGCGGACCTGGCCAGCAAGCAGCTGGTACAGCTGCCCATGCTGGTGGGGGGCATCGTGCCGGCGGTGAACCTCAAGGGCGTCAGCCAGCTGCGCCTGGACGGCAATACCCTGGCCGACATCTTCCGCGGCGAGATCCGCCAGTGGAACCATCCCCGCATCGCCGCACTGAACCCGGGGGTCACGCTGCCCGCCCTGCCCATCACCCGCGTGGTGCGCAAGGACAAGTCCGGCAGCACCGACGCCTTCAGCCGCTACCTGAGCCTGGTCTCGCCCGCCTTCCGCGAGCAGGTCGGCGCCGGCATGCTGCCCAAGTGGCCTGAAGGGGCCCTCGCTCCCGTCGCCGCCGAGGGCAACGACGGCATCGCGCAGGCCATCAAGGCAACGCCCGGCGCCATCAGCTATGTCTCCTTCGACCGCCTGCACAAGGCGCAGCTCAATGGCGTGCTGCTGCGCAATGCCGAGGACAGCGACTTCGTGGCCGCCAGCGAAGCCGGCTTCCGGGAGGCTGTGCGCAATTCCTCGATGGGTCGTGCGGGCGACGAGTCCGCCAGCCTGCTGCAGCGCCCCGGCAAGGGCGCCTGGCCCATCACGGTCACGTCCTACATCCTGGTCGACGCCCGCCCCAAGTCGGCCGCGGCGGCCAGCGAGGCCTTGCATTTCATCAACTGGACCCTGCAGTCCGGCGATCGCCTGCTGGCTGACACCGGCTTTGCCCCCCTGCCCGTGGCCGTGCAGGCCCGCATGGCCGCGCGCATCGCCAGCGTGCGGGCGCAGGATGGGGGCGTGATCAACTACTACTGAGGCCGGGGCATCGACTCGATGCCTGATTCTCAGGCTTCGGCTCCGATACTGATTGGCCCGCAAACTGGCCGCTCGATAGAGCGGCAGTACTGAGTCGGGTCAACGTGCAGCTCGAAGGCCAAGGCTTGAAGGTGGCCGGCAGCCGCGGGGCGATCATCGACGCGACCATCATCGAGAGCGCGGCTCGGCCCAATCAGCACATCGAGGTCGATGACGAAGGCAAGGCGGACGTGGTGGACAGCGCGGACGACGAGGCGCGCTGGGTCAAGAAGGGCAAGGACGTGTTCTTTGGCTATCGGGGCTACAGCGCGGTGGAGACGGAGGATGGCTACGTCGAGCACGTGGAGGTGCATCCGGCCAACCAGGCGGAGGTGAGCAAGCTGCCGGGCATCGTGGACGCGCTCATCGAGCAAGGCATCCCCCGCTGAAGGCGTGCTGGCCGACAAGGGCTATGCGAGCGCAGCGAATCGCGAGTACCTGGCGGCCAAGGGCATTGGGGATCTCATCCAGTTCAAGGGCAGCCGGGGCCATCCTGTGCATCCCTTGCAGACCCGGATGAACCGGGCCATCGCCACGCTGCGCTACAAGGTCGAGCAGGGCTTCGGCACGATGAAGCGGCGCTTCCACTTGGGCCGGGCACGGTACTTCGGGGCGGCCAAGACGCAGGCGCAGATGGCCTGGGCGGCGCTGGGGCTCAATCTGCTCAAGGCGACGAGGAAGCTGCAGAGCGGGCGGCTGCTGCCGTGTCCGAGCAGTAGTCCGTCTTGAGGGGCCCAAGGGCCTGGGGGAAGGGCTCGAAAGGTCCCAAAACGGGCCCAAAAACTCGAATCCTTTGCGCATGCCGAAATCTTCAGCGTGTGGGCCGAGTGGCTGCGCGCGATGGGTCCAGTTGTGCAGCGGTCTCATCTCGGCGCCCGGGGGCCTGACCGAGCGAGGTCCCGTCCGCCGCCTCGCCCTAGTTCCGGTTCCTCTGCCGCTGCTCCCGCGCCTCCCGCAAGGCCACGCACTCCGCATGGCCGGACAGGCGCGGCGTGGCGCACTGCTCATCCAGGCACAGGGCGCGGGCCAGGAAGACCCGCTTGCCGCAGGCCTCGGAGGGGCTGGCGGGGAGGTGGGTGTCGGTGGGCACCGGGGCGCTGGCGGGGCCGGGCGTGAGGGCGGCCACGGGCTGGGCGCGTTCGACGGGTGCCGGAGCCGGCGCAACCGGGCTGGGACTGGCGCCAGCGGCAGGCGCGGGATCCTTGCGCTTGCGGGCGGCGGCGGCGGCAGGGCGTTTGTCGGCGGGCTTGTCGGCCGACATCGCCGGGGCGCTGGCGCTCGGCGCAGCAGGAGGGGCCGGGTTTGCGGACTGCTGCTGCGACTGCACCAGGGCCAGCACGGGATCGGGGGCGGGCGCGGAGTCAGCGCTGGCCGCGGACGCAGGCTCCGAGGCCGCCAGCGCCAGCTCCGACTGGACCGCTGGCTGGCGGTGCCAAAGCAACTGCACCATGGATACCAGCAAGGCGGTGCCGGCCCCTGCGGCCAGCAGGCCCAGGGCCCAGGACCAGCGGCGGTCGGCTGCTGGCGGGCTCCGTCTTGCCGAGGAGCGCCGCGAAGGCGGTGGTGCCGGTACAGGTTCGGGCACCGGCAAGGGCACAGGCGCTGAGGCGGCACGCGCATCCTCCAGCAGCAGGTCTGGTACGTCCATGGCCCGGGTAGGAAGGAAGTCGCTGTCGCCAAGCTGGCGAGTCTCGGCAAACTCGGAGTCGTTGGCCAGCCGGGTGTCCTCGAAGCCCACTGGCGGCGGCACGCCCGCCGTCTCGACCATGCGCGGCTCCGGAGGAGTAAGGCGTCCGTCCAGTGCGGCACGGAGGTGAGCAACCGACTGCGGCCGGTCCTGGGGATGCACACGCAGCATCCAGTCCACGCAGGCCAGCAACTCGGGGCTGTAGCCAGGCGGGGCAAGGGTGACCAGGCTCTGGTAGTCGTCGCCCAGGCTGCGTGCGGTGGCGGCTGGCGGTGTGCGGCCAAGGATCAGCTCGTGCACCATGGCCCCCAGCGCGTAGAGGTCCGTCCAGGGCCCCTGGCGCAGTTGGCGGGACTCGGCGTACTGCTCGATGGGGGCGTAACTGGGCTTGAGGATGGCGGTCAGGCCTTCGGCGCGGTCGCTGATGACCTGGCGCGCGGCGCCGAAGTCCAGCAGCACCGGGGCCGCCCCGCCATAAGGCAGGAAGACGTTGTCGGGGGCGATGTCACGGTGCCAGATGGACTCCGTGTGCAGCAATTCCAGCGCCTCCAGCAAGGCCGTCAGCAGGCGGCGGAGCCAGGCCTCGTCCGGCTGCTGGCTCATGGCACGGCGAGCCTGACGCAGGGTCTGACCCTGCAGATAGGGCATGACCATATAGGCCGTGCCATTGGCCTCCCAGAAGCGGTAGACCTTCAGCAGGGAGGGATGGTCAAAGCGCGCCAGCAAGCGGGATTCATTGACGAATGAGCGCAGTCCGGCATCGAAGGTCTCCTGCTGAGAGCCTGAGCGCACCGACACCTTGGACTTGGCATTGCGCTGGGCCAGCATGGAGGGCATGTACTCCTTGATGGCCACCTGACGCTGTAGTGCATGGTCCTGGGCGACGTAGATGATGCCGAAGCCGCCGACGGCCAGGGTGCTGAGGATTTCGAGCTCGCCAAAGCGCGTGCCTGCCGGCAGGGCATTGGGTGCGGCCGACGAGGCGGCGGCTCGGCGATCAGGGCTGGCGTCGGACATCATGACCGGGCGGTAAGCGCGAAGGCGGTATTCAGGCAGGAACGGGCAGGATGCGGCGTGCGAGGGCCGAAGCGTAGCGGATCACATGCGCCGCAGGCGTCGCTTCTCCGCAAGATGTAACAACTGCTTGCGCCTCTGTGGGAGCAAGCGCGAAATTGTTCAGGGTTGCAGCGTCAAGGCCTTGAGATAGTCATGCAGCTGCTGTGCAAGAGCCTCGCGTTCAGGCTCGGGTAAACCCTCGCTCAGTGGCGGCATGGTGGTACCGGGCTTGAGCTGGGCTGGCTGCAGCAGCCATTGGCGCCAGCGCGCAGCGTCGATTTCGCGGGCGCGCCTGGCCAGGTTGATGGGCATCTTGTCTCCCCCATAGCCGTTCACCTGGTGGCAGCTGAGGCAGTGGGTCTGCAGGGCCTGGGCCTGGGCGGCGTAGCGCTGGGCCATGCCGCCGGGCAGCAAGGCTGCGCGGCTGGAGGGTGTGCGGCGCACGCTGGCCACCTGGTAAGGCCAGACTGCACCGCCCTCAGCCTGCAGTGCGGGCTCAGCCAGGTTGTCCCAGACCAGGTAGTAAGGTCCCAGGGGCACCTGCGTCTCCCCCTGGGCGTGGTGGTCGACCTGGAAGGGTTGGCCATCGGCGCGCGCAATGACGATCCAGGCCTGATGGCGCCGGAAACGCTCCAGCGGGATGCGGGACACGAAACCGTCCAAGGCGCGGAACTCCAGTTCGCCCTCGCCCTTTTCCCAACCCTGGTCCCAGCCTTTGCCCAGCCAGTGGTCCAGGAAGGTTCGGGCCGGCCAGCCGCGGTAGCGCACCTGCACCGGCTGCCCGGGCCGGGAGAGGTGGGGTTCCACGACGGTCACCTGCCCCTGGGCAGGCCCTTTCCTGGCGGCCATGGCGGGCTCGGGCAGGCGCAGCGGCGCCGGCCCGCTGGCGGCTGGGGCGGCGAAGGCAGCGACCGCCAGCAGCGTGCTCAGCAGCGTGCTCAGCAGGGTGGACATCGTGCGGCTGGCGAAGGCGGACAAGCCGATGGAAGGAGAGAGGCTCATGGTCGCAGGGCCGGCGGCAGGGGGCTGCATCAGGCTCAGGGCTTGGGTGAGGGCGTGAAGACCAGCCTGCTGCGCGACTGCGCCTGCACGTCGGCGGCGTCCAGCCACTGGGCACGGGAACGACCAGCCACGTAGTCGCGAGCCTGGTCGCTGTAATGGCGATCGCCCAGCACCCCGCTCTGGCCAACCGGGTTGATACCCTGGCTCTGCCCCGGCGCAGCGAAGTCGATGACGCGACGGGTGGAGGGGCCGTAGACCACGGACCAAGGGGCATCACCGCTGCGCTGGGCCAGGTTGTTGGGGACTTCATGGGCGCCGGGGGCCGGGAAGGGCCCGACGTTGAAGACAGGTGCCAGCCACTTCACCTCGCCCAGCGGATGCTTGTGGGTGACACTGTGCGCCCGCCCCCAGGTCCATTGCGCGGGATCCTCGCCGAAGCTGCGGCGCAGATGCTGCAGCGTGGCCGCCCAGGCCTCGGCCACGATCTGTTCCCGGGTCTCATGCTGAGCCGTGCCCTTGCGGTCCCACCAGGGAGAACTGGGGTCGGCAGCCAGGCGCGGCAGGGCCTGATCCAGGGCCCGGGTGCGGGTAAGGTTGGCCAGCATGGCCTCGCTCATCTTGTCGGCCAGCACGCCATGGATGAGCTGGTGCTCGAACTGGTGGAACAGCACCGGGGCGCGGTCCTCCAGGCCATGGCTGCCCTTCCAGCCCGCCAGCAGGGCTGCCAGTTCGGCGCCCTCCTTCTGCTGAAGCAGGATGGGCAGCAGTGGCGCCAGGACACGAGGACCATAGCCGGTGTCATCGGCCAGTTGCAGCGCCTGGGCACGGGCGACGTCCCAGCCGCCGGCGCTGGCCTTCAGCCCTTCCTCAAGGCGCCAGCCGCGGTCGGGCAGGTTGTAGTAGCCCGGCACCGGCTCGGCCGAGGCCGGCTGGTGGTTGGCCGAGACGATGTAGCCGCGCGCCGGGTTCTCTTCCTGCGGGTTGGCGCTGAAGGGCAGGAAGCCGGGCTTGTCGGCCTCGGCCGTGCTGCCATCGAGGATGAAGCTCGGGTTCACGCCAGCCGGCCGTTGCGGCAGCCGGGCCGAGGCCCACCAGGCGATGTCACCGGCTGCATTGGCCCAGACCACGTTGAGGCCGGGCGAATGGATGCCTTGCACCGCCGTGCGGGCGGCGGCCAGGGTGTCGGCTCGATTGAGCTGATAGAAGGCCTCGATGATGGGATTCTCGCTTTCCAGAAAGGTCCACCAGAGGGCGATGGGGGTGCCGCCGGTGTCGCCGGGCACCACGTCGTTGACGATAGGGCCATGGGGTGAACGGCGCAGCTGGATGACTTCGTCAGCCCGTCCCTTCACCTTGATGCGGGCCTCGGAGGACTCCAGCGGCCGCCAGACACCTTTGACCAGCACCTGGCCCGGATGGGCCGCGTCGGTCCGCTCGGCGACCAGGTCGATATCGTCGTTCTGAAACATGGTCAGACTCCAGCCGAAGCGCTGGTTGTGACCGATGAGGGCAAAGGGATTGAGGACCTGCAGGTGACCATAGAGCTCGAAGCCCGGTGCCTTCAGGTGCGCCTCCCACCACACGGCAGGAGTAGAGAAACCGATGTGAGGATCTCCCGCCAGCAGGGGTTTGCCACTGCGGGTGCGGTTGCCAGCAATGACCCAGGCATTGCTGCCCTCCATCTGTGCCAGGCCGGTACCCAGGCTGTCGCTAAGCTGCCCGATGTGCGCCAGGGCTTGCCAATCAGCGGGAAGGAGGCGCGGGCCCGCCGTGACCGCGGAGGCGGCAGCGCCCGTGAGGCGCGCCCTGGCGGCCAGGGCCCCCTCAGGCTTCCAATCCAGGTCGAAGATCTTCAGGTACTCCGGCCCCAGCTGGTCTCTGACATAAGTGAGTGCCGGCTCCGTACGGAATGCCGAGGCAAAGCTGTAGGCGAGGTAGCCGGCCACGGCATAGGTATCCACGGGTGTGAAGTCCCGTTTGGGAATGCCCAGCAGCTCGAATTCCAGGGGTGCGGGCCGAGTGGCCTGGTATTGGTTGACGCCGTCCAGATAGGCCAGCAAGGCCTGTTGGGCGGGGCTGGCCGCGCGGGTGGACTCGGCCTTCGCCCGGGCTTCGGCGAAGTCGAGCAGGCGCAGGCTGCGGAAGAGTTTGTCGGTCGGCAGCAGCTTCTCGCCCAGCACCTGGGCCAGCTCGCCGCGGGCCAGGCGCCGGGCCATCTCCATCTGGAACAGGCGGTCCTGGGCATGCAGATAGCCCAGCGCGCGGTAGAGATCGGCTTCATTCTGGGCCTCGATATGCGGCACCCCCCAGGCGTCGTAGTGCACGCTGACCGCCTGGCTCAGGCCCTGCAGCGGCAGCTCGCCGTCCCGCTTGGGCAGCTTGGCTCGCCAATGCAGGCCAGCGGCCAGCAGGGCCAGGACCAGCAGACCGAGCAACAGCCAGAGCAGGGAACGAAGGCGAAGAATGCGTGCAGCCATGCGCAGGACTCCAGGACGGGCCTGCATTGCAGCACAGCGCCAGGGGGCGCGCATCAGGATTGGCGCGGGCAGCGCACGGACTCGGGCTGGAGTCCTCCCTCGGATGAAGGAGCCGGGCGATGGGAAATCCCCCCGCAACGGCCGCAGCCCTGCTGCGCCAATGGTCAATGGCCAATGAAAAGGGCTGATGGTTCCATAGACCCATCAGCCCCTGCCATCCGCGCTTTGCCGCGGCACACAGGCTCGCCCCGGCGAACGGCCTGCTCAATGCGGATGAGTGTGCTCACACCTCCTCATCCGCCCCTCCGGCCCGTCTTTTGCGGGCCACCCTCGTTGTCGTGCTGTGGACTGTAGGCGGCTTCACGCACAAAAGGCTTGCGTTTCGCGGCGATCAACTGTCTTTTGGCGCATGAAAACTGCGCCGAAAAAGAGAATTCAGGAAAGTCCCCATCAAGGAAAACCCCAGCTGCGCAGCATTCCGTGAACCCTGACACAGATTGCCCCAGGTTTGCGGCAGCGCAAGGCGCACCGGTGCCGAAAGCCCCAGGCAGGGCCAAGGCGCAGCCCGGGCCGCCCCATCAAGTCAAGCCGCGATGCGCGGACCGCGCTGGCGCAGCTGGGTCAGGGTCTCGATGCGCTTGAGCAGGTCGCGGTCGCTCCAGGGCTTCTTGAAGATGCCGTAGAGCCCCTGGATCTGGTGAACCCGCCCCTGCAGCTCCTCGTGGCCGGTGATGGCAATGATGGGCAGGTCCTCGGTTTCCAGGGAGCCCTGCACATCAGCGATCAGCTCGAAACCGTTCTTGTTGGGCATCTCCAGGTCGGTGATCATGACCTGCACGGGATGGCGGGCCAGCACTTCCAGCGCCTCAACCCCGTCACGCGCCAGCAAGACCAGATAGCCGGCGGCCTCCAGCAGCTTGCCAAGCTTGGCACGCACCACAGCCGAGTCATCAACCACCAGGACCGGCACCGGGCCATCGCTGGGCTGGATGCTGGGCTGGAAACGGCTGGCTGCGCCGGGACCGCTGAAGCTGGCCGGCAGTTGCGACTCCTGGAACTGGCGGACCTCCTCATCCTCCTTGCGGATGCTGATCAGGATCACGACGATGGCCAGCGGCACCGCGATCAGCAGAGGCAGCAGGTAGGGACCCAGGAGGTCGGGCAACTGAAAAGGCATGGGGGATTCTCCACGCCGGCGGCGCGGCCGGCAGGGCTGGGCGGATGCCGCTGGAATCTACCACTGCGGCAGGCGGCTCGAACTGGGGATTGCACAGGAGCGCCCGCTCGAATAGGCGGGTGCAAGCAGGCATTTTGTAAGCAGGCGTTTCGGCTCGTCCGCCCCATCGCCCTGGGCTACCAGAGGCCGCGCCACCGCTGGTAGCCATGCTCCTCGCAGGGCGCGCCCCGGAAGTCCCGGACCTCGGTGCAGAAGCGTCGCATGCCGCTGGCTTCCAGTAGCTGGATGGAGGGCTGGTTGCGGGCGTCGACCCAGCATTCCACCTCCAGCAGGCCGCCGGCGTCGAGCAGGAAGTCCTGGAGTGCGACAAAGGCCTCGCGGCCCAGGCCGCGTCCGCGCCAGCCGGGATGCAGGGTGATGCCCATCCAGGCGCCCAGCGGGTGGGTGTCGGCCCCCGGCGTCAGCTCCGGTGGGCGAGCGCGCAGGCACAGGCCGATGTCGCCGATCAGCTGGTCGTCCTCACCATCGGCGATGGCCAGCTGCACCCACTCGTCCGGCACGCCGATGGCGGCCTCGCTCATCTCGCGCAGGAAGACCGCCGACTGAGCGGGATCCTGAGCCTGCGTCCAACCTTGGAAGCGGGCGGTCTCGGCGTCGCTGCGGTAGGCGTGGAAGCGGTCGAGATCACTCTCGCGCATGCGCCGCAGTTGCACCCGGCCCTCCCGGGAGCGCAAAGGCAGGGCATCGGCCACCAGACGCAGGCTGTCCTGCGGCTGGCGGTCGCGCGGGACGGCAGCGAGGTAGTCGGCCCAGTCCGCCAGCGCCGGGCCGTCCCCCAGATGCTTGAGCATGACCCGCACGGGGCCAGGCGGCTGGCCAGCCGCCTGGCTCACCCGGCTGCGCAGCTCGCGATAGCCCTGCGAGCGCCAGAAGCGCTCGGCCGGCTCATTGCCGGCCACCACGCCCAGTCGCATCCAGCGCGCACCGGACTGCCGCGCCCAGGACTCCAGCGCCGCGAGCAGGCGCTGAGCCAGCCCCGTGCCGCGCCGCGCCGGATGGACCATCAGCAAGCCCAGGTGCCAGGCTCCAGCCGCCGGAGCCTCGCTGCAGACATGGAGGCAGGCGAGCAGCCCTTCTCCTCCTGGCTGCGTGATGCCCAGATGCCATTGCGCCGCCCAGGCGAAGTCCGGCGGCGGCGCACTGCGCAGCTCCTGCCGGGCCTCGTCAGCGGCCAGCACCAGGCCGCAGCGATGGAAGTAGTCGGCGCAGGCCTCGAACAGGGACTGCAGGCGGGGCGCGTCGGCCTCGCCCAGCGCCTGCACGTTCAGGTCCTGGTCGGCAAGAAAGTTCTGGAGGCCCATGGGCCCTCCTTGCGATGAGCGAAAGCCGCAGCCTAGCGCAAGAGATCGTGCTGGCCCGACAGCCACTGCGGCGTCTGACGGCGCAGGGCACGCAGGGTCTCGCCAACCTGCCGGCGCTGCCGCGCCTGGTCCTCTTCCAGCTCCTGCAGACGCTGCATGAACTGAGCCGCCCGAGCCGCCTCTCCGGACGCCTCATACAGGCGCAGCGCATTGCGCAGCAGCGGGGCCCGCATGAAGGGATAGGCCTGCAAGGCCTCAGGCAGTAGCAGCGGTTCCAGCAGGATACGCGCACGGTCGAGATCGCCCGCCAGCAGGGCGCATTCGCCCTGCGCATGCTGCAGCGAGGCCCAGGCGTGGGGCAGCTCGTCCTGGTGGATCAGCGCCTGCCCGGCCTCGAACAGGGCCTGCGCCTCGGACAGCCGGCCGCCGTGCATCATCCCGATGCCAATGTTCAGCAGCAAGGAGGAGCGCTGTCGCTGGTTCATTTCCGGCGCATCCATTTGCGAGCGCGCCTGGAAGGCCAGGCGCAGCTGGCGCTGGCCCATGGCATCGGCCTGGAGGTCATGGCCGCGTCGGCGCAGTTCGTCGATGGCCAGGGCACCGGCCAGCAGGGCATTGGTATAGGCCCGGGTCATGGCGTGAGGCTCCTGGCTTTCACGCGCCCTCGACAGGGCCTGCATGTGCAGCATCTCGGCCTCGTCGTACTGGCCCAACTGGGCGCAGACATGGGCCAAGGCGCCCAGGGCGCGGGGCAGCACCGGGTGCAGCTGCGGCGGCCTCGTGGCCAGTTCGACGGCCTCGCGGGCCATCTCCAGGGCCTCGTCCATGAGGCCGGCGCCGCTGAGGCAGAGGCTGGCGATGTCCAGCATCTCCACACGTTCGATCCGTGCCTGCGCAGGCAGGTGGCTCAAGGCAAGACTGGCACCGACATAGGCTTGGCGGAGGTCATAGAGCGCCCAGCCGGCGCGGGCCTGCATCTGGCCGATCTCGCAACGCAGCGCCGCTGGCAGGGCATCCAGATCGCAGGTGCCGCGCGCCTGGTCCAGCAACACCAGGGTGTCCCGCATGCGCTGCTCGGCCAGCGCCTGCCGGGCGAGGTCCAGGCACTGCTCGCAGGCTGGAGGTTGGGGTATCAGCAAAGGCTCCATGCAAACCGTCCCGCCGACGCCGTACAGGCAGGCATCGGACTGTGCGCATAGCGTAAGGCCGGCGCGCATCCTGTCCGTCGGCGGCACTGGGCCAAAGCAGGGATCGATGTGCAGAACTTCTGGCTTGGCCCGCTTTTCAGTCCTGCCGGCTCGTGTGCAGGGGCTGGTGGAGGCTGGCCGGTAGCGCCGGGCGGTCGGCTTCCGCCGCCGCCAGCGGCTGGACTTCTTCCAGACTGGCCAGGCAGCGCTGGCTCAGCTGCTGGTAAGTGCGGGTGCCTTCGAGCTTCCAGCGGATCTCATCGTCACTCAGCGGGCGCAGCACCTTGGCGGGCAGGCCGGCGATCAATGACTTCTCCGGCAGGTCCTGCCCCGCCTTCACGAAGGCGCAGGCGGCCAGGATGCTGTAGGCGCCCAGCACCGCGCCGTCCATCACCACCGCCTTCATGCCGACCAGCGCATCGTGCCGGATCACGCAGCCATGCAGCACGGCACCGTGGCCGATGTGGCCATTGCGCTCCACCACGGTCTCCGAGCCGGGAAAGCCGTGGACCACACAGCAGTCCTGCACATTGGCCCCCTCATGCAGCACGATGCGGCCGAAGTCCCCGCGCAGGCTGGCATTGGGGCCGACATAGCAATTCGGCCCGATGTGGACGTCGCCAATCAGCACCGCCGTCGGATGCACATGGCTGCTGGGATGGACCACGGGGATCACCCCGTCGATGGCGTAGGAAGGCATGAGGACTCCAGTTGACGGGCGGCCGCCGCGCCAGGCCGCTTTGCCTGCGGCGCAGCGGCCGGATCAGCAGCCATGAGGACCAGCGCGGACAAACCTAGGGTTTACGCCAGGCCGGCAGCGCTTGTGCCAGATCAAGCGGCACCTTACGATCTACCGACCGGTCGGTCAAGAGTGCAAGAACCTTGACCTGACGCATAGCCACACGAGGCCTCGCCCATGTCACAGCCTTCCGCCCCTTCTGCGGCGCCCCAAGCCGACGACGCCCTGCTGATCAGCCAGGAAGGTGCCGTGCGCACCCTCAGCTTCAACCGCCCGGCGGCGCTGAACGCCTTCACCGCCCAGTTGCTGGCCCAGACCCGCGCCGCGCTGGACGAGGCGGCTGAGGATGTCGGCGTGCGCGCCGTGGTGATCACAGGCATGGGCCGCGCCTTCAGCGCCGGGCAGGACCTCTCCGACCCGCTGATCAAGCCCGAGTTCGGCGCCGACGCCCGCCCCAAGGACATCGGCCACCTGCTGGACAACTACTACATCCCCCTGGCCTTGCGGGTGCGCTCCATGCCCGTGCCGGTGATCGCCGCCGTCAACGGCGTGGCGGCTGGCGCCGGGGCCAACCTGGCCCTGGGCTGTGATCTCGTGGTCGCGGCCGAGTCCGCCAGCTTCATCCAGGCCTTCTCCAAGATCGGCCTCATCCCTGACTGCGGCGGAACCTGGCTGCTGACCCGCCTGGTGGGCCGCGCCAAGGCCATGGAGCTGGCCCTGCTGGGCGACAAGCTGCCCGCCACCGAGGCGGCGCGCCTGGGCCTGATCGCCCGCGTCGTCCCGAACGAGGAGCTGGCCGCCACAGCCCAGGCCCTGGCCTCGCGCCTGGCCGGCATGCCCACGCGCTCGCTGGTCGAGACCCGCAACGCCTTCGACGAGGCCCTGAGCCTCAACTACGAGGACGCGCTCAAGCTGGAAGCCGTGATGCAGAGCCAGCTGGGCTTCGCGCACGACTACCTGGAGGGCGCCGCCGCCTTCCTGGAAAAGCGCACGCCGGTCTTCAAGGACCGCTGACGCGCCCTGTGCCGCCCCTTCCTGTTGTCCGAGGAGCCTCCTGCATGTCCACGCCCCTGAGCCCGCAAGCCATCGCCGAAGCCGTGCGCGACGCCATGTTCCGCGAGGACCACGCCTCCAAGGGTCTCGGCATGGACATCCTGGCCGTGGGCCCCGGCAGCGCGACGATACGCATGACAGTGCGCCAGGACATGCTCAACGGCTTCGCCATCTGCCATGGCGGCCTCATCACCACCCTGGCCGATTCGGCCTTTGCCTTCGCCTGCAACGCGTACAACGAGTTGACGGTGGCCTCGGGCATCACGATAGACATCGTGGCGCCCGCACGGCAGGGCGACGTGCTGACCGCCGTCGCCCACGAGGTTTCGCTCGCCGGCCGGACCGGCGTCTATGACGTGAATGTGCGCAACCAGCGGGACGAGCTGGTGGCCGTGTTCCGCGGCAAGTCCTACCGCATCAAGGGCAAGCCCGTGGTCCCCGGCCTGGCCGCTGCCCCTGCGCAGGAGTGAACCCATGACCGTGAAGCATCCCGCCCCCGGCGATCTGGAGCCCATCGAGACCGCCAGCCGCGACGAGCTGCAGGCCCTGCAGCTGCAGCGCCTGCAATGGACGCTCAAGCACGCCTACGAGAACGTGCCCCACTACAAGGCCGCCTTCGACGAGAAGGGCGTGCACCCCTCGGACCTGAAGACCTTGGCCGACCTCGCCAGGTTCCCCTTCATGACCAAGAAGGACCTGCGCGAGCACTACCCCTTCGGCCTCTTTGCCGTGCCGCGCGAGCAGGTCGTGCGCCTGCACGCCTCCTCCGGCACCACCGGCAAGCCCACCGTCGTGGGCTACACGCAGGCCGACATCGACACCTGGGCAAACCTCGTGGCCCGCTCCCTGCGCGCCGCCGGCGTGCGACGCGGGGACATCGTGCACATCGCCTACGGCTACGGCCTCTTCACCGGCGGTCTGGGCGCGCACTACGGCGCCGAGAAGCTGGGCTGCACCGTCATTCCGATGTCTGGCGGGCAGACCGAGAAGCAGGTCCAGCTGATCCAGGATTTCAAGCCGGATGCCATCATGGTCACGCCCAGCTACATGCAGGTGATCATCGAGGAGTTCGTGCGCCAGGGCCTGGACCCGCGCGAGAGCTCGCTGAAGGTGGGCATCTTCGGCGCCGAGCCCTGGACCGAGGCCATGCGCCGCGAGATCGAGAACAAGGCCGCCATCGATGCCGTGGACATCTACGGCCTGTCCGAGGTGATGGGGCCAGGTGTTGCCAGCGAATGCATCGAGTCCAAGGACGGCCCGGTGATCTGGGAAGACCATTTCTACCCTGAGATCATCGATCCCGAGACCGGCGAGGTGCTGCCCGACGGCGCCGAGGGCGAGCTGGTCTTCACCTCGCTCTCCAAGCAGGCCCTGCCCGTGATCCGCTACCGCACCCGCGACCTCACCCGCCTGCTGCCGCCCACCTCGCGCAGCATGCGACGCATGGGCAAGATCGTGGGCCGCTCGGACGACATGCTCATCATCCGCGGCGTCAACATGTTCCCCACGCAGATCGAGGAGCTGGTGCTGCAGGAGCCGCAGCTCTCCGGCCAGTACCAGATCGTCGTCAGCCGTGAAGGCCCGCTGGACGAGGTGCTGGTGCGCTGCGAGATGCAGCCCGGCGCCGACATGGCGCTGAAGGACGGCATCGCCCGCCATCTGCAGCACCGCATCAAGACGCTGATCGGCGTCTCCACCAAGATCGACATCGGTGCGCCGGACAGCATCGAGCGCACGCTGGTCGGAAAAGCTCGCCGCGTGATCGACAAAAGACCGAAATGAACCACCCCCTACGCGCTTCGCGCGCCCCCTCCAGGGGGCAGCGCCGACCGCCCGGCAAAGCCGGATCGGCGGCACTCACCCGGGAATACCAACCTCAAACAGACAGGAGTGGCTGATGTACACACAAGCGATGAGCGTCGGGCCGCAGGAGCAGGCGGCCAAGGTGCAGAGCGCGGAGGATGCCAAGCGGCTGGAGGCCTTCGAGGCCCGCGTCGGCGAGGGCGAGTTCGTCGAGGCCAAGGACTGGATGCCCGAGCACTACCGCAAGACCCTGGTGCGCCAGATCAGCCAGCACGCGCACTCCGAGATCGTCGGCATGCTGCCCGAGGGCAACTGGGTCACGCGGGCGCCTACGCTCAAGCGCAAGGCCATCCTGCTGGCCAAGATCCAGGACGAGGGCGGCCACGGCCTCTACCTCTACTCCGCCGCCGAGACCCTGGGCACCAGCCGCGACCAGATGCTGGAAGCCCTGCACTCGGGCAAGGCCAAGTACAGCTCCATCTTCAACTACCCCACGCTGAACTGGGCCGACATCGGCGTGATCGGCTGGCTGGTCGACGGCGCGGCCATCATGAACCAGGTGCCGCTGTGCCGCTGCTCCTACGCGCCCTATGCGCGGGCCATGATCCGCATCTGCCGCGAGGAGAGCTTCCACCAGCGCCAGGGCTACGAGAGCCTGCTGGTGATGATGCAGAAGGGCACGCCCGAGCAGAAGGCCCTCGTTCAGGACGCCGTCAACCGCTGGTGGTGGCCCTCGCTGATGATGTTCGGCCCGCATGACAAGGACTCGCCCAACTCCGAGCAGTCCATGCGCTGGGGCATCAAGCGCATCTCGAATGACGACCTGCGCCAGAAGTTCGTGGACGCCACCATCCCGCAGGCCGAGGTGCTGGGCGTGACCGTGCCGGACCCGGATCTCAAGTGGAACGCCGAGCGCGAGCACTACGACTTCGGCGCCATCGACTGGGACGAGTTCTGGCGCGTGGTGGGCGGCGACGGCCCCTGCAACCGCGAACGCCTGGCCACCCGCGTCAAGGCCTGGGACGAGGGCGCATGGGTGCGCGAAGCCGCGCTGGCCCACGCCCGCAAGCAAACAACCCAAGCAGCAGCAGCCTGAACACGAGGACCCTCACCATGAGCAATCAGCAAGCCCCCAAGAACGAATGGCCCCTGTGGGAAGTCTTTGTGCGCAGCAAGGCCGGCCTCGATCACAAGCACTGCGGCAGCCTGCACGCGCCGGACGCCAAGCTGGCCCTGCAGATGGCCCGCGAGGTCTACACCCGCCGCCAGGAAGGCGTGAGCATCTGGGTGGTGCTGTCCAGCCAGATCGTGGCCTCGGACCCGGGCGAGAAGGGCATGTACTTCGATCCGATGGAAGACAAGGTCTATCGCCATCCGACCTTCTACGAATTGCCCGACTCTGTGAACCACATGTGAGCACGCCCACCATGAGCCAACAATCGATCAAGGTGGGTGACAAGCCCGAGGTGCGCTACCTGCTGCGCATCGCCGACAGCTGCCTGGTGCTCTCGCAGCGTCTCTCCGAATGGTGCGGCCACGGCCCCATCCTGGAAGAGGACCTGGCGCTGACGAACATGGCGCTGGACCTCATCGGCCAGGCCCGCGGCCTGCTGACGCGTGCCGGGCAGCTCGATGGCCAGGGCTTCGATGAAGACCAGCTGGCTTTTCTGCGCGACGAGCGGCAGTACTTCAACCCGGTGCTGATGGAACTGCCGAACGGGCCTGGAAAACCGGGCGACTTCGCCTTCACGACGGTGCGCAACCTGGCCGCCGCCACCTGGCTGCGTCTGCTGTGGGCCCGCCTGCAGGAGTCCAGCGACGCCGAGGTGGCCGCCATCGCCGCCAAGGCCTTCAAGGAGGCCAGCTACCACCAGCAGCACGCGGCCGACTGGACCGAGCGCCTGGGCGACGGCACCGAGGAATCGCACCGCCGCATGGAAGAGGCCCTGAAGACGCTGTGGCCCTACACCAACGAGCTCTTCGCCAGCGACGACATCGATGCGCACGCCGCCGCCACCGGCCTGGGCCCCGCCTGGGACTCGCTGCGCGCCGACTGGCGTGCCGCCATGGACGAGGTGCTGACCGACGCCACGCTGCAGGCCCCGGCCGACAGCCGCTACGTCCCCAGCGGCCGCGTGGGCATCCACAGCGAGCACATGGGGCACATGCTGTCGGAGATGCAGTACCTGCAACGCGCCTACCCCGGCGGCGTGTGGTGAACGGAATGACCACCCCCTACACGCTTCGCGTGCCCCCTCGAGGGGGCGAGCCCGCAGGCCCGGCAGAGCCGGATCCTCGGGCTCCGCTGGGGGAATCCAGCCTGGCATCGAGTCCCGCCATGAGTGACACCGCTTCAGATCAGGCCTGCGGGCGGCTGTCAGCCGCCTGGGAAGTGCTGCGCCAGATCCCGGACCCCGAGGTCCCGGCGGTGAGCCTGTGCGAGCTGGGCATCGTGCGCGATCTCAAGGAGACGGCTGGCGGCCTGGAAGTGGTGCTCACGCCCACCTACTCCGGCTGCCCCGCCACCGAGCTCATCCAGGACAACGTGCGCGAAGCCCTGGCCCGCTTCGGCGAGATCAGCATCACCCTGCAGCGCTCCCCCGCCTGGACCACCGACTGGATCACCGAGGAAGGCCGCGCCAAGCTCAAGGCCTATGGCATCGCGCCGCCGGGCCCGGCCCATCCGGGTGCTGAGCAGCCGATCCGCCTGGTGCATCGCGCCTCGCTCACCAGGCTCGCATGCCCGCGCTGCGGGTCGGAGCAGACCGAGCGCCTCTCTGCTTTCGGCTCCACCGCCTGCAAGGCCTTGTACCGCTGCATGGCGTGCAGGGAACCGTTCGAACACTTCAAACCCATATGACGGCCCACCCCCTGCTGGCTTCGCCAGCCCCCTTCGAGGGGGCAGCTCCGAGGGCCCGGCAAAGCCGGATCCCCGGACCTCGCTCGGGAATGCATTCCGTTCCTGCGGCGGATCTGCCGCATTCAACGATGGATCACTGATATGAGCCTCAACTTCCACCCCCTGCGCGTCCGCGACGTCCGCCCGGACACCGAAGAAGCCGTGATCGTCAGCTTTGACGTGCCGCCCGAGTCCGCCGAGCTGTTCAAGTTCACCCAGGGGCAATACCTGACCCTGCGTGCCGACATCGGCGGCGAGGACCTGCGCCGCTCCTACTCCATCTGCGCCGGGGTCGACGACGGCGAGCTGCGGGTCGGCGTGCGCAAGGTGCTGGGCGGCCGCTTCTCCAACTGGGTCAACAGCGAGCTCAAGGCCGGCGACGTGATCCAGGTCTTCCCGCCCCAAGGCCGCTTCTTCGTGCCGGTGGAGCCGCAGAGCCAGCGCCATTACCTCGGCATCGCCGGCGGCTCGGGCATCACGCCCATCCTGTCCATCATGAAGACGGTGCTGGCGAAGGAGCCGGGCAGCCGCTTCACCCTCATCTACGGCAACCGCCGCCAGGCCTCCACCATGTTCAAGGAGGAGATCGAGGATCTGAAGAACCAGTACCTCACCCGCGTCTCCCTGCACCATGTGTTCAGTGACGAGGTGGTGGACTCGCCCTTGATGGCCGGCATCATGAACCGCGACAAGATCGCCGAGTTCCTGGGCGCCCTCATCGAGCCCGCCAGCATCGCCCACGCCTTCATCTGCGGCCCCTACCAGATGAACGACGAGGCCGAGGCCGCGCTGCTGGCCGCGGGCGTGAAGCCCGAGGCCATCCACATCGAGCGCTTCGGCACGCCCGAGATGCAGGCCGGCCAGCCCGCGCCGCACGAGGTGCGCGAAGGCGACGCCGAGCTGGCCACGGTGCTGGTGATCCGCGACGGCCTCTCGCGCGAGATCAGCGTCAGCAAGAGCGATCCCAGCATCCTGGACGCCGCCGCCCGCGCCGGCATGGACGTGCCCTTCTCCTGCAAGAGCGGCGTGTGCTCCACCTGCCGCTGCAAGCTGATCGAGGGCGAGGTGCGCATGGACAAGAACTTCGCGCTGGAGAAGCATGAGGTCGCTGCGGGCTTCATCCTGAGCTGCCAGGCTCACGCGCTGACCCCCCGCGTCGTGATCTCCTTCGACGAGAGATGATCACCCCCTACCGGCTTCGCCGGCCCCCTTCGAGGGGGCGAGCTCGCAGGCCCGGCCAAGCCGGATCCTCGAGCTCCACACGATGAAGCCTTGAGCGCCCTTCGATCGAGAAAGCTGAACAGAAAGATGGCCAGAGGCAGAGCCCCCGGATTCGATGCCAGCCGCGACCAGATCCTGGCGCAGGCGGCGCGGCTGTTTGCCGCGCAAGGCTATGCCGGCACCTCCATGAACCAGGTGGCCGAGGCCTGCGCGGTGAGCAAGCCCACGCTCTACCACTACGTGCGGGACAAGCACGAGCTGCTGGTGCAGATCTGCGAGACCCATGTGCAGGGCCTGGCCGCCCTGGTGGCCGAGGTAAAGGCGCAAGACCTGGCCCCCGAGCCGCATCTGCGCGCCCTGATCGCCCGCTTCATGCAGGCCTACGGCGAGGCTCAGAACGAGCACCGGGTGCTGACCGAGGACGTCAAGTTCCTCGAGGGCGCCGACCAGGAACGCCTGCTGGCCGTCGAGCGCCAGGTGGTCCAGGCCTTCGCCGAGGCCGTGGCCGCCGTCCGCCCGGAGCTGCAGGCCGCCCGGCTGCACAAGCCGCTGACCATGCTGCTCTTCGGCATGATCAACTGGACCTTCACCTGGCTGAAACCGGACGGCGATCTCAGCTACGACTCGGTCGCGCCCATGGTGGCCGACCTCTTCTTCGGCGGCCTCGGGGCCGTGGGCCTCAAGCAAGCCTCGTGAAGGCTTGAGCACCGACGATCACCCCGCGAGGATCCGCATCCTGCACACACTGGCAAGACCAACACAAGGAGACACCGTGAAGCTGATGAAGAAGACCCTGCTGGCCCTGGCCGGCACCGCCGCACTCATGGGCCAGGCCCTGGCCGACATCAACGTGGGCGTGACCGTCTCGGCCACCGGCCCCGCCGCCTCGCTGGGCATCCCCGAGAAGAACACCTTCACCCTGCTGCCGACGACCATCGCCGGCCAGAAGGTGAACTACATCGTGCTGGACGACGCCTCGGACACCACGACGGCCGTGGCCAACACCCGCAAGCTGATCACCGAGCACAAGGTCGACGTGGTCGTGGGCTCCACCGTGACGCCCAACAGCCTGGCCATGATCGACGCCGTGGCCGAGAGCCAGACGCCCATGATCTCCATGGCCGCCTCGGCCCGCATCGTCGAGCCCGTCGACGCCAAGAAGCGCTGGGTCTTCAAGACGCCGCAGAACGACATCATGATGGCCCTGGCCATCGCCTCGCACATGGCCAGCCAGGGCGTGAAGACCGTCGGTTTCGTGGGCTTCGCCGATGCCTACGGCGAGGGCTGGTACAACGAGTTCAACAAGGTCGCCTCGACCAAAGGCCTGACCATCGTCGCCAACGAGCGCTACAACCGCACCGACACCTCGGTGACCGGCCAGGTGCTGAAGATCCTCGCTGCCAAGCCGGACGCCGTGCTGGTGGCGGGCAGCGGCACCCCCGCCGCCCTGCCCCAGAAGACGCTGAAGGAGCGCGGCTACGCCGGCAAGTTCTACCAGACCCATGGCGTGGCCAACAACGACTTCCTGCGCGTGGGCGGCAAGGACGTGGAAGGCACCTTCCTGCCCTCCGGGCCGGTGCTGGTGGCCACGCAGCTGCCGGCGGACCACCCGGTCAAGAAGAGCGCGCTGGACTACGCCGCCAAGTACGAGGCGGCCTTCGGCAAGGGTTCGGTCTCGACCTTCGGCGGCCATGCCTGGGACGCCGGCCAGCTGCTGCAGGCCGCCATCCCCGCCGCGGTCAAGAAGGCCCAGCCCGGCACGCCCGCCTTCCGCGCCGCCCTGCGCGACGCCCTCGAGGCCATCAAGGAAATGCCCGGCGCGCACGGCGTGTTCAGCATGTCCGACAAGGACCACCTCGGCCTGGACCAGCGCGCCCGCGTGATGGTCAAGATCGAGAACGGCACCTGGAAGTACCAGCCCTGATCGCCCCCACCTGACCGCCCCCACCTGACGGCGACGCCCCCGGCGGGCGCCGCCCCCGGAGAGCCCCGCCCCGCGGGGCCTTTCTTTCACCCCTTCACAACCGATCCCGGAGGAGCCGCCATGAGCGCCAACGTCCCTGTTCTTCAAAGCCTGATCGCCGGCCGCTGGGTCGGCAGCCAGGCCGCACGCGGCCTGCACAGCGCGCTCAATGGCCGGCTCATCGCCCAGACCCACGCCGAGAGCCTGGACTTCGGCGAGAGCCTGGCCTATGCCCGGGGTCAGGCCTTGCCTGCCCTGCTGAAGTCCACCTTCCAGCAGCGCGCCGCCACGCTCAAGGCCCTGGCCAACTACCTGATGGAGCGCAAGGAACAGCTCTACGCCATCTCCGTGCACACCGGCGGCACGCGGCCGGACAACTGGATCGACATCGAGGGCGGCATCGGCACCCTCTTCGCCTACGCCTCCATGGGCCGGCGCGAGCTGCCCTCCAGCAACGTCGTCCATGAAGGCCCGGCCCAGCAGCTAGGCAAGGAAGGCCACTTCTGGGGCAGCCATGTGCTGGTGCCCAAGCGCGGGGTGGCCGTGCACATCAATGCCTTCAACTTCCCCATGTGGGGCATGCTGGAGAAATTCGCCCCCACCTTCCTGGCGGGCATGCCCAGCATCGTCAAGCCGGCCACCGCCACCAGCTACGTGGCCGAGGCCTGCGTGCGTCTGATCCAGGAAAGCGGCCTGCTGCCCGAGGGCGCGCTGCAGCTGATCATCGGCGGCTCGGGGGACCTGCTGGACCGCCTGGAGGAGACCGACGTCGTCACCTTCACCGGCTCGGCCGACACCGCCGCCATGCTGCGCGTCAACAAGAACCTGATCGCGCGCTCCATCCCCTTCAACGCCGAGGCGGACAGCCTCAACTGCGCCATCCTGGCCCCGGACGTCACGCCCGAAGACCCCGAGTTCGAGCTCTTCGTCAAGGAAGTGGCCAAGGAGATGAGCGCCAAGGCCGGCCAGAAGTGCACGGCCATCCGCCGCGCCATCGTGCCGCGCCACCTGGTCGATGCCGTGGGCGAAAAGCTGCGCGAGCGCCTGGCCAAGATCAAGGTGGGCGACCCCGCCGTCGAGGGCGTGCGCATGGGCGCCCTGGCCTCCCGCGACCAGCAGAGCGACGTCACCGAGCGCGTGGCCCTGCTCTCGCAAGGCAACGAGGTGCTGCTGAGCAGCCGTGACGGCTTCGCCCCGGTGGGCGAGGGCGTGGCCGAGGGCGCCTTCTTCGCGCCCACCCTGCTGCTGTGCCGCAACCCCCTGGCCAACGAGACAGTGCACAGCGTCGAGGCCTTCGGCCCCGTGTCCACGCTGATGCCCTACGAGGACTTCGACGAGGCCCTGCACCTGGCCGCCAAGGGCCGCGGCAGCCTGGTCGGCTCCGTCATCACCAAGACCCCGGCCCTGGCCGCGCAGGCCGTGTTCCATGCAGGCGCCTTCCATGGCCGCATCCATGTGCTGGACCGCGAGGGCGCAAAGGAATCCACCGGCCACGGCTCGCCCCTGCCCATGCTCAAGCACGGCGGCCCGGGCCGGGCCGGCGGTGGCGAGGAGCTGGGTGGCATCCGCGCCGTCAAACACTACCTGCAGCGTGTGGCCGTGCAGGGCTCGCCCACCATGCTGACCGCCATCACCGGCGAGTACCAGCGCGGCGGCAAGGTGCAGGAAGACGCCATCCACCCCTTCCGCAAGTATTTCGAGGAGATCCAGATCGGCGACTCGCTGCTCACGCACCGCCGCACCGTCAGCGAGGCGGACATCGTCAACTTCGGCGGCGTCTCGGGCGACTACTTCTACATGCACTTCGACGAGGTCGCCGCCAAGGACACGCAGTTCGGCCAGCGCATCGCGCACGGCTACTTCGTGCTGTCGGCCGCTGCGGGCCTCTTCGTGTCGCCCGCGCCGGGCCCGGTGCTGGCCAACTACGGCCTGGACACCCTGCGCTTCGTGAACCCCGTGGCCATCGGCGACACCATCCAGGCCCGCCTCACCTGCAAGCGCCGCATCGACCGCGGCAACCGCCCGGACCAGCCGCCGCAGGGCGTGGTGGCCTGGGACGTGCAGGTGACCAACCAGCGCGGCGAGCTGGTCGCCAGCTACGACATCCTGACGCTGGTCGCGAAGAAGAGCGGCTGACCGGCCTGCGGCGCCCGGGGGCTCAGGCCCTCGGCACCAGCCGGATCTCGAAGAGCTGCGGCCAGAGCTTGCCCGTCACAAAGAGGCGCTTGGCCGCAGCGTCGTAGGCGATGCCATTGAGCACGTCGGCCTGGCGCGCCTGCGCCGGGGGCAACAGGCCGCGCAGATCGATCCAGCCGCGCACCTGGCCGCTGGCCGGGTCGATGCGGGCGATGACGTCCTGCTGCCAGACATTGGCCCAGACCTGGCCGTCCACCCACTCCAGCTCGTTGAGCTGCTCCAGCGGGCGGCCCAGGGCACTCACGGAGACGCGGCGCACCTCCTTCATCGTGCCCGGGTCCAGGAAGCGCAGCTGAGCGCTGCCGTCGCTCATGATGAGGTGCTCGCCGTTGTGGGTGAGGCCCCAGCCCTCGCCGGCGTAGCGGAACTCGCGTTTCTTCTTGAAGGTCTTCCTGTCCCACACGAAGCCGAGCTGGGACTTCCAGGTGAGGCTGAAGATCTCGTCGCCGACGATGGTCATGCCCTCGCCAAAATGCTCGGCCGGCACGTCCACCTTCTGCTGCACGCGGCCGTCCTCCAGTCGGACCCGCCGGATGGAGCTCTGCCCCTCCAGCCCGGTGCTCTCGAAAAGATGACCCTCATGCCATTCCAGGCCCTGGGTGAAGGCGCCCGGGTCATGCGGATAGGCCTTGACCACCGCCACGCCCCACACCGGCAGGGCGATGCGCTGGGCCTGGGCCACGCCCAGGCCACCAGCCAGCAGGGACAGCAGGAAATCGCGCTTGCGCAGGGACATGGGCTTCACTCGAGAGGGCCGAACACAGGGCGCCATTGTCGACGCTGCGGCCGGACGCTGCAGCCGGACGCCGTGGCTCGGTGCTTTGACTCGACAGCGCGCCGACCTTCGGTCCGGCCAGGGCCGCAGCCGGCTGCAGGTCACGCATTTGAGGGGCGGCCTCCCCCGCAGCGCCACCATCCGCCAGTATGCTGCGGGCCTGTTACGGCACGTATCCCATGCAAAAGCAAGCAACGTCCTTCCAAGGGCCCACTCGAGGCGCCTTGCGACTCGAAGCCCGGCTGCAGACCGAGCTGCCCGCGCTGGCCTGGTGCATGCAGTTGCAGCAAGGGGACGAGGCGGCCCAGGTGGACCATGGCGCCGAGGTGCTGGTGCTACCCGATGCCATTGCCGAAGGTTGCTGGGCCGGGGCCCTGAGCGCCGAAGGCCTGTTGACGGCCGATGTCTGCGCAGCCACCGGCGTGGCGCTGCATCAGGGTGCACTGTGGCTCTGCACCCCGACCCACACGCTGTCCCGGCTGCACTCGCTGCGACTGGGCTCGCGGCTGCTGGTGTCGAACTCGCTGGCCCTGGTGTGCGCCGCGGCCGGGCGGGAACTCGACGCTGGCTATGCCTTCTACAAGGACGACTTCTGCAGCATCCAGGACGGCCTGTCTCTGGCCCGTCGCAGCGTGCCCCTGGCCGATGGCCATCAGCTGCACCTGCATTACCACTGCAATGTGCGGGTAGGCGCCGACCTGCGGCTGCAAGAGCAGGCCAAGGCCTGCCCGGACATCGGCAGCAGCTACGAGTCCTACCGCGCGCTGCTGCTGGAGCGCATCGGTGCCGCACTGCGCAACGCAGCGGACGAGCGGCGTCCCGTGGGCCTGCAACCCATCAGCACGCTCTCGCGCGGCTATGACTCGGTCACCTGCACAGTGCTGGCCCGCGAGCTGGGCTGCCAGGAGGTGCTGTGCTTCCGCGACCCGGAGGCCCAGGAGCCTGACGCCGACAACGGCGCCGCGCTCGCGGCCCGCCTGGGCATGCAGGCGCATGTGGCCCAGCGCACGGCCTACCAGGCCCTGGATGTCTGCCCGCTATTCCTGTCGACCGGCACTGGCGGCGAAGACGTGTTCCTGGCCGCGCATGCCGACGTGCTGCGCCATCGCGTGCTGATCAGCGGCTTCCATGGCGACAAGGTCTGGGACCGCCACGCCTCGAACTTCTCACCAGACATCGTGCGCGGAGACCCCAGCGGCGCCGACCTCGAGGAGTTCCGCCTGGACCTGGGCTTCTTCCACCTGCCCGTGCCCTTCATCGCCTGCCAGCGCAAGCAGGCCATCCATGCCATCAGTGCCGGCGAGGCGCTCGCGGCCTGGCGCGTCCCTGGGGACTACGATCGCCCCTTCTGCCGGCGCCTGGGCGAGGACGCCGGACTGCCCCGCGAGAGCTTCGGCATGAAGAAGCGGGTCATGAGCCGCGCCTTCAGCCGCGGAGACCAGATCAGCAGCTACCTGGGCCCCCATGCCGAACCGGCCTTCCGTGACTACCTGGCCCGCCATCCCGTGGCCAGGCGCCCCCAGGACCTCCTGCTGCACACCCTGCAGCGGGGTCTGACGGCGCTGGGGCGCACCCTGGGGCGCCACAGCTACCGCCTGCAGCGCCTGCTGGACGCAGCGGCCCAGCGGCTCAGCCGCCATGCCGACGACTTCCATGCACAGCGCGCGCTGTTCCCCTGGGGATTCGCCCAGCGGCTGGAGCACTACCAGGCAGCCTGGCAGCGCCGCGTCTAGCGCCTGGCCACGCTCACGGCTTCTCGTAAGTGATCTTCTTGCTGCCGCCTTCGCAGCTGCCGATCACCTTGGCCTCGCCCACCTTCTCCGCCTCCACCACGTTCAGCGTGTAGTGCTTGACGCCCTTCTCCTCCAGCTTGGCGGCAATCTCAGTCTTCAGCACCTCGCAGGGCTTGACGGCGGCAAGGGCAGGAGCGGCCAGCAGAGTGGCCAGCAGGGCGGGGACGAGCGTCTTGTTCATCGATGGCTCCGAAAGAAGCTGGAGAAAGGCCAGGGCGAGGGGACGAGCGCGACAGCGCACAGCCCGTGCATTGCCCTGAGCCTGGGCGGCAGTTGGTGGTCGCGCAGCCTCACTCCTTCTGGGGGGCAGGCGTGTCCCGATACTGCAAGGCCACCTCCTCGCCGGTGCGGCGGATGAAGCCGCTGCGCTCCAGCTCCCGCAAGGCCTGCGTCAACGGCGCCAGCAAGGCCTCGTGCCTGCGGTGCAGATAGTGAAACACCGGAAAGGTGGCCAGCGGCGGCTGCAGTTGCACCACGCCCTGGACGCCATGCTGGCGCAGGCTGGCCAGGCCTGAGAGTCGGTTGGACAGGACGAGGTCCGAGCGGTCCAGCTCCATCTTCACAAAGGCCTGCTGCAGCGTGGCCACCGGCTCCAGCTGCATGCCTTTGGTGTTCTCCTCGATGATCTTGATGCCCTTGACGAAGCCCAGGCGATAGGGCCGCAGGCTGTCCCAGCCCTGCACCTTGAAGTTCCAGCGCCGGGAGAACACCACGATCTCGTACTGCAGCAACTCCACCGGCACCCGCAGCAGATTGGGGTAGAGCGTGTCGATGCCGGCCCGGCGATAGAGTTCGCCGTCCGTCTCGCCGGTGTTGGCGCTCAGCAGCGAACGTTCGCCCGGCATGCTCAGCACCTGCAGCTCACGGCCCAGTTGGCGGTAGGCCTCGCGCAGCACACGCTCAGCCACCTGGGTGGCAGGATCCTGCTCCAGCAGTGTGGAGATTCGCAGCGGCGGCTCCCCGGCCAGGGCCAGGGAAGGACTGCAGCAGGTGAGGGCCAGGACGGCCAGGCGGCGCGTGGTCATGCGATCGATCCAGGCGTTGTTGCCAGAGCATAGCCCAGCCGGGCGGACCCCGCCGCCCCATGGCCGGGCGACGGGCGCTGCCTCAATGACCCCGCATTTCCTTCAGCAGGGCGTGGGCACCGTAGATCCTGTCCATGGCCTCGGCGATCGCCGCGGCATTGACGGCCACCGTGCGGTTGCGCGCCGACTCGAACCAGTAGGCACCACCGATGGAGTGGATGTTGCCATCGAAGACCAGGCCCACCAGTTCGCCACGGGCGTTCAGCATGGGACTGCCGCTGTTGCCGCCGATGATGTCGTTGCTGCTGACCAGGTTGAAAGGCTTGGCCAGGTCCAGCTTGTCCTTGGCGGCCAGCCAGGAAGCGGGCAGCGCAAAGGGCTCGGCGCCCGTGGCGCGCTCATAGGTGCCCCCCAGCGTGGTGAAGGGCGGCACCTGGGCGTCACCTTCCTTCCAGCCCTCGACCCTGCCGTAGGACAGTCGCAGGGTGAAGGTGGCGTCCGGATAGACCTTGGGACCGGTCATGGCGAAGCGCGCCTGGGCGACCAGCTCGGAGTTCTTCTGGATCACCGACTGCACCTCTCGCTCATAGCGCTGACGCAGGGACCGGGCCTGCTCATCCACGGCCAGGACCAGGCGGATGAAGGGATCCTGGCTCTGGCGCAGCGCGGCCATGCCGCCTTCCCACAAGGCCTTGCGCTGGGCGATGTCGGCCAGTTGGCTGCCGTCAACCAGGCGGCTGGCGACCTGCTCGGGCGAGTCCTTGCCCAGCACCTGGCGGACCAGGGGCGCGTCAGCACCGAGCTGCTCCCGCATCTTCTCCAAGGAGAAAGCCAGCTTGAATTTCTCGAAGGCCGGGTAGACCGGCGCGGGCGAGAAGAGCTGGGCCTCGACGGCGGGCAGGCCGGACTCGGCGAACTCGGGCAGGCGTTCGGCATCAGGCTTGCTGCGCTCGGCCGCGCCCCGCACCAGGGTGCGAGCGATGCCGAAGAGCTGGGTGTTGAAGGCCTGCGCACGCTCCAGCTGCTGGTTCAGCATGCGATAGCCGCGGTAGCGCTGCAGCGCCGTGGCGATGGCATCCCAGGCGCCCGAGGCCTGCTGCAGCGAAGGCTGGCGGGCGACAAAGGCGCGCAGCCTGGCCTCCTCCGCCCGCTTGGCGGCCAGCAGGGAGGGCTCGTTGAGGGCCTCCAACTGGCCCTTGAACACCTTGATGTCGTTCTCCACATAGAACAACTCGGCATTGGCCATGCGGGCCTGCTCCTCCCCCTGCGTGCGGTACTGGGCCAGGCGACCACGGTATTCCGACATCTCCACCAGCGCCTCGGGCAGGCGCTGGGCGCGCAGCTGCTCCAGCTGTGCGACGGTCAGCGTGCGCTGCGTGGAGCCTGGGTGGCCCGTCACGAAGACGGCCTCGCCGGAAGCCGGCCCCTGGGTATTGACCGGGAAGAAGTCCCGCACCGCTGCGGGCTTGCCGTTCTCATAGACACGCAGCAGGCCCATGTCCAGGTCATAGCGCGGGAAGTTGAAGTTGTCCGGGTCGCCGCCGAAGAAGGCGATGGACTGCTCCGGCGCAAAGGCCAGGCGCACATCCTGGAAGCGGTGATAGCGGTAGAGCTTGTATTGGCCGCCGTGGTAGAGGTCGACCAGATCGCAGCGCTGGGTCTTGCTGTCGCCGCCCACGCATCCGGCCGTCAGCGTGGCCCGGATCGCGTTGAAGGCCTTGCTGAAGGCCTCGCCCTCGCGGCCGCGGGTGGCGGCCTTGACCTGCTCGGTGACGTCCGTAATGGCCTCCAGGCGATTGACCTCCATGGCGGGGCAGACCTGTTCCTCGTCGCGAGTCCGGGCCAGGAAGCCGTTCTTCATGAAGTCCTTGCCGGCGCTGGAGAGCTGCTCCACGCATTCGGCCACGCAATGGTGGTTGGTCAGCACCAGTCCCTCCGGGGACACAAAACTGCCTGAGCAGCCGCCAGCCAGCCGGGCCGACCCGCGCATGGCCTTGCCTAGCCAGGCCGCATCAGGCGCGAAGCCCAGCTCCTGGCGCATGCGGGCGGTGGGCGGGTTGTCCAGGGTCCACATGCCTTCGGCGGCGAGCGACAGCACCGGACTCAGCAGCAGGCTGCTCAGAAAGGCCAGACGGGTGGGACGGCAAGGCAGCATGGGCAGTCGCATGAAAGGCTCCGCAGGAAATGGATGCCGGGATTGTGGAAGTGCTGCCAAGCTGGGCGGAAAGCCATGGGTGCCCCGCAGGCCAGTCCCAGGGAAAACACCGGGCAGACTGTGGGTCGGACACGTCATCATGCGCGCAGCCAAACGGTCAGCTTTCATCCCGCCCATGACGGTCGCCGCCGCCTCCCCTTCCCTGATCCAGCGCTGGACTGCCTGGCGCGAGCGCCGTCGCGCCTCACGGACCCGCCATCAGCTGCTGCGCCGCTGCCCCCGGGCCCTGGATCTGCAGCAGCGCCTGCCAGCGGGGTTGCACCAGGCCTGGCTGGCCCATGCCAGCGACGAGTTCCCCGGCCTGCCCAGCCTTGAAAGCGACTGGTTGCTCGCCTCCACCGGACTGATGCAGTTCTTTCTGGCCGCCGCGGAGCTGGAAGGTCCCTGCGCCCTGCCCAGCCGCGCGGCCGACGCGGTCTGGCACGCCTGGCTGCAGTGGGATGCCGCCGGGCTGAGCACCTTCCAGCGCGAGCGCCTGGGCCGCGAGGTGCCCCACCTGAAGGAGTCCCAGCTGGCCGGCCCTCTGGACCATGCCCTCAGCCGCTGCTATGCCGCCTGCTGCCGGCTGGAGCAACTGAACCCGCTGGAGGGCCGTCTCCCCTTGGTCTTCGAGCTTGACCGCCGCCTGCGCATGCCGGGCGGCTGGCACTACGCCTGGCACAAGCGCCTGCACTGCCTCAGCCACCAGATACTGGACGTCGACGGCGACCCGCGTGGCCGCCAGCACCTGCATGCCGTGCATGGCGCCAGCCTGCTAGGACTGGGCCTGCTCACCGCCGGAGAGCAAGCCTCATGGGCGCAGCACCTGCAGCGCCTGAGCCGCCAGGACGAGGCCCGGCAGCGCGGCGACTCGACCGGCTCGGGCAGCAGCTGCGGCAGCGACGCGGGCAGCGCCTGCAGCGAGGGCGGCAGTTCCTGCGGTAGTTCCTGCGGAGGCGGAGGCGACTGATCGCCGCCGATGGCAGTTACGGCAGCGGTACATCCGCCGCCAAGGCCCTGGGCTAGCATCGGCGCCTGCTCAAGCCGGGCCGCCCGCCGGCCTCCTTCCTGCCGTACCCCATGCCGCCTGCCGCTCACGCCCCCCGTCTGTTCACCCTGGCTTGGCCGCTGTTCCTGGAGATGGGGCTGGGCATCGCCATCAGCCTGCTGGGCACCTTGTTGGCGGCCCGTATCTCTGACAGCGCCGGGGCCGCCTTTGCCTTGTCCAACCACGTATCGGGCACGCTCTTCATCCTCTTCCGCGTCATCGGCGCCGGCATCAGCGTGGTGCTGACCCAGGCCCTGGGCAGCGGCCGACGCGACATCGCCGACACCACCGCCCGCGCCGCCCTGGGTGCCAGCAGCTGGATTGGCCTGCTCACCGGCCTGGGCGCGCTGCTGGCCGCACGGCCCCTGCTGGGCCTGCTGGGCGCCCCCGCCGAGGTCATGCCGCTGGCCGTGCCATTCCTGATGCTGCTGGGCCCGGCCATGCTGCTGGACGCCTGGAATGCCGCCATGGCCAGCGTCATGCGAGCCCACCTGCGCGCCCGCGACACCCTGGCCGTGCTGCTGGCCATGCAGGCCCTGCAACTGGCCCTGGCCGTGCCGCTGATGCAGCAGCTGGGCCTCATCGGCTTCGCCCTGGCCCTCATTGCCAGCCGGCTGCTGGGGCTGTGCCTGCATCTGTGGCTGTGGCGCGCACGCCTGGGCCTGCGCCTGCAGCCGGCCGACTGGTGGCGGCTGCCCCGGCGCGAGCTGGGTGCCATCCTCCATATCGGCCTGCCCGGCGCAGGCGAAAACATCGCCTACCGACTGGCCTTCATGGTCAGCGTTGCCGTCGTGGGACACATGGGCGCGCAAGCCCTGGCCACGCATGCCTACGTCTCGCAGCTGATGTACTTCATCCTGCTCTTCGGCCTGGCCACGGGCTTTGCAGCAGAAATCGTGGTGGGCCACCTGATCGGTGCCGGGCAGCTGCATGCGGCGCACCGCCTGGTGCGGCGGGCCATGGCGCGCGGCCTGCTGGTCTCGGTACTGGTGGCCGGAGGCTTCGCCCTGGCCGGCCCCTGGCTGCTGGGCTTGTTCACGAGGGACGCCGCCATCATCGCGATGGGCAGTACCCTGCTGTGGCTGACGGTGCTGCTGGAGCCGGGCCGGACCTTCAACCTGGTGGTGATCAACGCCCTGCGCGCAGCCGGCGATGCCCGCTATCCGGTGATGGTGGGCAGTGGCTCCATGCTGCTCGTCCTGGCCGGCGGCAGCTGGCTGCTGGGCCATCAGCTGGGTCTGGGCCTGGTGGGCGTGTGGATCGCCTACGCAGCCGACGAATGGCTGCGCGGCCTGCTGATGTGGCGGCGGTGGGCCCGGCAGGACTGGGTGCCCCATGCGCGCGCCGTGCACCGCCGCCTGCGCAACGCGCAGGCCGAGGCCTGATCAGCGGTCGTTGAGGTAGCTGAGCGCCTGGCGCGCCTGGCTGATGCCATTGACGAGGCTGTAGGAGGACAAGCCCGGCGCCACCGTGCCCTTGGCGCGGTACTCCCACACCAGGGCCAGCCGGCACTGCTTCACCGTGACCGCCGTGTTGGCACCGCCGCCCGCAGCCCCGGCGGCAGCCTGGTCCAGGCTGGCCTGCAGATCCTCCAGGCTGACCGTGTACAGGGACCGGTCGGCACTGGTGGCCTGCAAGCGCGCCTGCGGACCGCCGCGATAGCCCGTCCAGCGCACGGAACGGCCGTCTGCGAGCTGGCATTCGCCATCCGCCAGGCTCAGCTGGGGCTGCAGGCCGGCCGGGCCGGCCAGGGCCGAGCTGAACTGTGCCTGCGAACGCTGCAGCGACGAGGGCGCCGCAACGCGGATCTGCACCGCCGCTGGCAGCGAGACCGTGCTGTCATGGGTCTGGCCGCCATGCTGCAGCCGGATCGTCCAGGCCTCCTGGGCGCTGAGGACCTGGGCCGCGAGCGTGTCGCCCAGATCGGAAGTAGGCGACAGGCGCACATTGCCCGGCATCAGCCACATGGCGTCCGGCGCATCGAGCCGGACGACGGTCAGTAGATTGGCACGGTAGCTGAATCCCAGATCGGCCGTCACCCGGCCGTCCTCGCGACGCAGGCTCCCGCCCAGGCGCAGATCCTGAGCGGCCACCTCCTTCGAGGACTTGCAGTTGGCCAGGCCGCACAGGGCGCCGTTGGCTATGTCCTTGCCCAAGTCCTCCACGCCGCCCCCGCAGGCCGACAGGCCGATCAATGCCGCCGTGGCCAGGGCGACAGCGCAGCGTCCGCGCGCGCGCAGGGCGGGGCTCAGGGGGAAGGAGGGTGGCAGCAGCATGGTCGGTGTCCTTGGTAGACGAACGGACCGGACGCAAGCCCGGTGCAATGCGCGAAAGTCTAACGACTTGATGGATGATGTCACCCGCCAGGCGGGCGATCGATGCGTCTATCGAACAGGCGATGCGCAGGCTGGCCCATGCAGAATGCCGCCATGCCCGCCCCCCCTGCGCCCACCGCTCCGCCAGTCCTGCCGGCCCTGCTGCGCCCCAGCCTGCAACTGATCCTCACCTTGGCCCTGGCCTCGGTGCTGATCTTTGCCAGCCTGGAATGGCTGCCGGGGCATGCCGCCGCGCTGATGCTGGGACCAGATGCCAGCCCCGACGCCGTCCAGGCCCTGAGCCGCGAGCTGGGCCTTGAACAGCCGGCCTGGCAGCGCTACGGGCAATGGATCACAGGCCTGCTGCAGGGCGATCTGGGGCAGTCCTATGCCTACCGAACGCCCGTGGCGCCCATGCTGGCCGAGCGGCTGCGCCTGAGCCTGCCGCTGAGCTGCCTGGCGCTGGCGCTCACCGTGCTGGCCTCCCTGAGCCTGGGGCTGCTGGCCGCGGCCCGCCGTGGCCGCTGGGTAGACCACCTCCTGCTGGGCCTGAGCCAGCTCGGCCTGGCCCTGCCCGCCTTCTGGTTCGGCATGGGGCTGCTGTGGCTTTTTGCGGTGCGCCTGCAATGGCTGCCGGCCGGCGGCTTCCCCGGGTGGGACGCCGATCTGGGTGGCGGCTGGGCGCCGGCCCTTCAGGCCCTGCTCCTGCCCGCCCTGGCCCTGGCCCTGACCCAGACCGCCCTGCTGGCCCGGCTGCTGCGTGCCAGCCTGCTGGATGTGCTGCAGGAGGACTACGTCCGCGCGGCGCGATCCCGGGGTCTGCCCGAAGGCCGAGTGCTGCTGCGCCACGTGCTGCGCAACGCCCTGGTGCCCGTGCTGACCCAGCTGGGTACGCAGTTCGCCGGCCTGCTGGCAGGTGCCGTGCTGATCGAGACCCTGTTCCAGCTGCCAGGCCTGGGACAGCTCATCGCCCAGGCCATCGCCAACCGCGACCTGGTCGTGGTGCGCAACGCCGTGATGGTCCTGGTGGCCCTGGTGCTGCTGCTGAACTGGGCCGTCGACATGCTCAACACCTGGCTGGACCCGCGCCTGCGTCGACCGGAGCTCGCCCATGGCTGAGGGCCAGGTCTTGCCTCGCACCCGATGGCGCCGGCTGTGCACCCACCCGCGTCTGCTGGCTGGCCTGCTGCTGTGCGCGCTGCTCCTGCTGGCCGCTGCGGGCAGCCTGCTGCTGCCCAGAGCCGCCACGCTGGACGTCGACCTGGCGCGGCGACTGCAAGGCCCCGGACCCAACCACTGGCTGGGCACCGACGCCCTGGGCCGCGACCTGCTACCCCTGCTGCTGGGCGGCGCGCGCAATGCCCTGGGCGTGGGGCTGATCGCGACCGGCCTGTCCCTGGGCCTGGGCCTGCCGCTGGGGCTGCTGGCGGCCTCGCAGGGCGGCTGGGTGGACCGGCTCATCAGCCGCTTCAGCGACCTGGGCCAGGCCTTCCCCGCCCTGCTGCTGGCCATCCTGATGGCGGCCAGCCTGGGGCCCGGCATGGGCGTGGCCATGGGGGCCATCGGCCTGCACGGCGTGCCTGCCTGCCTGCGCCTGGTGCGCGCGGCGGCGCGGGTGCAATGGCAACGCGACTATGTGCGGGCGGCACGCGCCTTCGGACGGCCGGGCTGGCAGATCGCCCGCGTGCATGTGCTGCCCAATATCGCTTCGCCCCTTCTGGTGCTGGCCAGCAACCAGTTCGCCCTGGCCCTGCTGGCCGAGGCCTCGCTGGCCTATCTGGGCCTGGGTACGCAAGCGCCTGCGCCCAGCTGGGGCCGCATGCTGGCCGAGGCCCAGACCTGGCTGTTCGAGGCCCCGCAACTGGCCCTGCTGCCAGGCCTGTGCCTGATGCTGTCCGTGCTCGGCCTGCAGCTGCTGGCCGATGGCCTGCGGGACTGGCTGGACCCGCGCAACTGAGTCCGCCGGCCATGCCATGATGGCACCCATGGACCGCCGCCACCTCCTGCACGCCCTGGGCGCCAGCCTGGCCCTGCCCGCCCTGCCCGCGCTGGCCCAGCCCCGCGGGCGCGACGCCGTCGTGATCGGCATGACCCTGGAGCCCCCGGGCCTGGACCCGACCGTGGGCGCGGCCTCGGCCATCGCCGAGGTGGTGCACTACAACGTCTTCGAAACCCTTACCCGCATCGGCCCCGACGGCCAGGTCGGGCCGGGTCTGGCCCTCAGCTGGGAGGTCTCGCCGGACCTGCGGACCTACACCTTCCGCCTGCGCCGCAACGTGCGCTTCCACAACGGCGAGCCCTTCACGGCCGCCGCGGTGAAGTTCAGCTTCGAGCGGGCCGGCGGCGAGGCCAGCACCAACAAGGACAGGCGCGTCTTCGCCAATATCGCGCTGATCGCCAGCCCCGAGCCGGAGGTGCTGGTCATCGGCCTGAAGCAGGCTGAGCCGGACTTCCTCTTCCTGATCGGCCAGGCCACCGCCGCCATCGTGGAACCGAAGAGCGCGGCCACCAACGCCCAGCAGCCGGTAGGCACCGGGCCCTACCAGCTCGCCAGCTGGCTGCGCGGCGCCAGCCTGCAGCTCAAGGCCTTCGAGGGCTATGCCCAGCGCGGCCAGCCCCTGCCGCCCATCCGCCGCGCCAGCTTCCGCTTCATCGCCGACCCGGCCGCACAGGTGGCGGCCCTGCTCTCTGGAGACGTCGATGCCTTCCCCCGCGTGGCCGCCGCCCGCAGCCTGGAGCAGTTCAAGCGCCAGCCCCAGCGCTTCCAGCTGATCATCGCCGGCTCGCGGGCCAAGACCCTGCTGGCCATGAACCACCGCCGCAAGCCGCTGGACGATGTGCGCGTGCGCCGCGCCCTGTCCATGGCCCTGGATCGCAAGGCCCTGATCACCGTCGCGGCCGACGGCTACGGCCTGCCCATCGGCAGCCACTACGTGCCGGGGGCGCCGGGCTATGTGGACCTGACCAGCGTCAATCCCTACGACCCCGCCCGGGCCCGCGCCCTGCTGAAGGAAGCCGGCGTCAGGGACCTCGCCCTGACCCTCAAGCTGCCGCCCACGCCCTATGCCCGCCAGGGCGGCGAGCTGGTAGCGGCCCAGCTGGCGCAGGTGGGGGTGCAGCTCAAGCTCGAGAACATTGAGTGGGCGCAATGGCTGGCGGGCGTCTACGGCGCCCACAACTACGAGCTCACCCTGATCTCGCATGTGGAGCCCTTCGACCTGGGCAACTTCGCCAAGCCGGGCTACTACTGGGGCTACGAGAGCAAGGCATTCAACGAGCTGTGGCAGCGCTACCTGTCCAGTGCGCGCGAGGCCGAGCGCCTGAAGCTGCTGGGCGAGATGCAGCGCCGCATCGCCGAAGACGCCGTGGCGGCCTGGCTCTACCAGCCGCAGTGGATCACGGTGGCCCAGGCCCGGCTCAAGGGCCTGTGGACTGGCATGCCCATCTTCGCCAACGACCTGGCAGCCCTTCGCTGGGAATGAGGGCCTGATGCAAGACCTGACCCCCTCGACGCAGGCTGTTCACGAATGGCCGGCCCTGCGGCTGCTGCAGGCCTACGAGATGCGCAGCCTCAGCCCCGTGGAAGTACTGGACAGCCTGCACGCCCATGTGCAGCGCTGGGAGCCGCAGCTGCAGGCGCTCTACGCCCCGGACTTCGACGCCGCCCGCGAGGCCGCCCGTGCCTCGGAGGCCCGCTGGGCGCGGGGCGAGCCACTGTCGGTGGCGGTCGCCGGCCAGCGAATCACCCTGGACGGCCTGCCCCTGACGCTCAAGGAGAACATCGCCAGCCGCGGCACCCCCGTGCCCCTGGGCACCGCCGCCACCGAGCTGCAACCCGCACCCGAGGATGCGCCCCCCGCCGCCCGCGCACGCGAGCTGGGCGCCCTGCTCTTCGCCAAGACCACCATGCCGGACTACGGCATGCTCAGCTCCGGCCTCTCCAGCTTCCACCCCCTCACCCGCAATCCCTGGGACCTGCGCAAGAACCCGGGCGGCTCCAGCGCAGGTGCCGCGGCCGCGGCGGCGGCGGGCTACGGTCCGCTGCATGTGGGCACGGACATCGGCGGCTCCATACGCCTGCCGGCCGGCTGGTGCGGCCTCTTCGGCCTCAAGCCCAGCCTGGGGCGCATCCCCATCAAGCCGCCCTTCGCGGGCCGCGTGGCCGGCCCCATGACCCGCCGGGTCGAGGATGCCGCCCTGCTGATGGCCGCCCTGTCCCGCCCCGACTGGCGCGACGGCATGAGCCTGCCGGCGCAGGAGCTGCCCTGGCTGGACCTCGACCTGGACCTGCGCGGTCTGCGCATCGGGCTGATGCGCGATGCCGGCTGGGGACTCACGGTGGACGGCGAGATCGCCGCCGCAGTGGACGAGGTGGCGCAGCGGCTGGCAGCTGCCGGGTGCCAGGTCTTGCCCACGGGGCCCTGCTCCACCCGCGCCATGATCGACAGCCTGGACGCCTTCTGGCGCATGCGCTCCTGGCTGGACATCTCGGCCCTGCCGGAGGAGCGCCGCGCCCGCGTCCTGCCCTACATCCGCGCCTGGGTGGACCGCGGCGCCCAGCTGACGGCCACCGAGCTCTTCCACGGCTACAGCCAGATGGCGGCGCTGCGCGACGCGGCGCTGGCGGCCTGTCAGCCCTTCGACTTCGTGATCTCCCCGACCAGCCCCGTGCCCAGCTTCCCGGCGGAATGGGCCAGCCCCATCCACGATCCGCAGCGGCCTTTCGAGCACATTGCCTTCACGCTGCCCTTCAACATGAGCGAGCAGCCGGCCGCCACGCTCAACGCGGGCTACACGGCAGCGGGCCTGCCCATCGGCGTACAGGTGGTGGGGCGGCGCTTCGATGACCTCGGCGTGTTGCGCCTGAGCCATCAGCTGCAGGGCCTGCTGGCCGACCGCCAGCGGCCCTGGCCCCGGCCTCCCGCCGCCGCGGCTCAGGGAAGCAGCTGAACCTGCGCCGCCAGCGCGCGCACCTCGGCCAGGCTGGGTGAGCGCGCCCCGGCCTGCAGGCAGGCAGCAGCGCCGGCCGCCATGGCGTAGCGCAGCTGGGCTTCCTCGCCGAGCCCGTGCAGGCAGGCGTAGACGAAGCCGGCCATCGAGGCATCGCCCGCGCCCACGGTGTCGACCACCTCGACGGCCAGGGCGCTGGCCGACCATTCCTGCGCGCCCTTGTAGAGCGTGGCGCCCTGGGCGCCGCGGGTATAGAGCAGGCGGGCCTGCGGATTCCATACCGCCAGCTGGCCCAGGCCCACATGGGCCGTGGGGCTGCGGAAGAGGCCGCAGAGGTCTTCGTCCGACACCTTGATCACATCGGCCAGGCGGCTCATGCGCTCCAGGGTGTCGTCATAGCGGTTGTCCATGCCCTGGCGGTAGTTGGGGTCGTAGCTGATGGTCACCCCCTGAGCCTTGAGCGACTCCGCAAGCTCGACCAGGCGGCTGGCCAGAGGCTCGCGGTTAAGGCTGATGCCGCCGAAATGGGCCCATCGCACGAACTGCCGCCAGCCCTGGGGCAGGCCGCTGGGATGGAAATGCAGGTCGGCGCTGTCATCGCCGATGAAGAAGTAGCGCGGCGGGTGGGTCTCATGGACCACAGCCAGCAGCGGCGAGCGCTCGACCTGCTGCAGGAAGCGTGGGTCCAGGCTGGCATCCATGCTCTCCTGCCACAGGGCCTGGCCGAAGACGTCACAGCTGATGGCGCCCCCAAAAGCCGAGAGTTCGCCCAGGGTGGACAAGGCCCGCGCCACGTTCCAGGGCGCGCCGCCGCAGCGGCTGATCCAGCTGTCAAGGCCGGTGCAGATGAGGTCGGTCAAGGCCTCGCCAAAAGCAACAAAGCGGGGCAGGTCAGCATGAAGGACTGGGCTCATACTGCAATTGCAGCGCCGTCCGTCACACTCTGCAAGCCCTCCGAGGCGGGAGAGGGATGACAGGCGCGCTGCGCGCTTCCACAATCGATACCAATCACGCAGTACCTGACGATGGATCGACGTTGCCTGCTCCTGAGCCTCCTCGCCTGCACCCACCGTGCCATGGCGGCGGATGCCGTGATCGGCTACCCCAGCTATGCCGACTCCGACGCCCAGGACCCCATCCACCAGTACCACCTCGCCGTGCTGCGCCTGGCTTTGGAGCGCAGCGGAGGCCACTACCGCTTGCAGGCGGTGCGCAAGCCCGTGGGCCAGGGGCGGGCGATCCGTGAGCTGTCCGGCGGATCCTCCGACCTGGACCTGCTCTGGAGCATGACCAGCGAGGAACGCGAGCAGCAGTTGCTGCCGGTTCGCATCCCCATCGACCGCGGCCTGATGGGCTGGCGCCTGCTGCTCATCCGGCGCAGCGACGCCGAGCGCTTCGCCGCCGTCCGCAGCCTGGAGGCCCTGAGGGAGCTGACGGCGGGCCAGCTCCATGACTGGCCGGACACCGGCATCCTGCGCGCAAACGGCATGACCGTAGGCACCACAAGCGTCTACGGCAGCCTCTTCACCATGCTCAGCCGCGGGCGGGTGGACTATTTCCCCCGCTCGGTGCTGGAGATCCAGGAGGAGATGCAGCAGTTCGGCTCAGCCAACGAGCTGATGATCGCTCCGGGACTGATGCTGCGCTACCCGACCGCCAACTACTTCTTCGTCAACCGCCAGAACCAGCAGTTGGCAGCCGAACTCCAGCGGGGCCTGGAGCGACTGCTGGACGAGGGCCTGCTGCACAGCCTGTTCATGAACCACTTCCGCATGCGCCTCAAGCCGCTGCGCCTGGCCGAGCGGCGCGAGCTGCAGCTGCGCAATCCTCTGCTGCCGGCGGCCACGCCGCTGCAGCGGGTCGAGCTGTGGGCGGATCCGGCGCAGTTCTCTTGAAGCCCGGACGGCCCCGCATGCATCGCATCCCGCCGGCCCCGCCGCTGACCCGGCGCGGCCTGATGCTGAGCCTGCTGGCCCCGGGCCTGGTTCAGGCGCAGCCGGTGACCCGCGTGGTCTACCCGGCACACGAGGCCTTTCACGATCCCCAACTGCCTTACATGCTGGACGTGCTGCGCCTGGCCCTGTCGCAGGGACCCCATGCCTACGAGGTCCAGGCCAACGGCACGGCCATGACCCAGGGGCGCGGCCTGCGCGAGCTGGAATTCGGACGCGGCGACATCAACCTGCTGTGGAGCATGACCAGCCGCGAGCGCGAGCGCACGCTGCTGACGGTGCGCATTCCCCTGGACCGCGGCATCCTGGGCTGGCGGCTGCTGCTGGTGCGCGCGGCGGATCTGGAGCGCTTCGCCCGCGTGCGCAGCCTGGATCATCTGCGCAAGCTGCAGGCCGGCCAGATGCACGACTGGCCCGACACCGAGATCCTGCGCCACAACGGCCTGCCCGTGGGCACGGCCAGCATGTACGAGAAGCTCTTCCAGATGCTGGCGCGCCAGCGCATCGACTACTTCCCGCGCTCGGTGATGGAGATCGAGGACGAGCTGCAGCGCTACGGCCGCGCCCTGGACCTGGCCATCGCGCCCCGCCTGATGCTGCGCTATCCCACGGCCAACTACTTCTTCGTCAGCCCGCGCTTCCCGCAGTTGGCCGAGGACCTGCGCCTGGGCCTGGAGAAGGCCGTGGCCGAGCGCAGCCTCCAGGCCCTCTTCGCCCAGCACTTCCGCGCGCTGCTGCAGCGGCTGGACGTCCCGCACCGCCAGGTCCTGAAGCTGGACAATCCACTGCTCACCCCCGAGACCCCGCTGCATCGGCCCGAGCTCTGGGCAGATCCCGGCAATCCCTTCTGATGAACCTCTTCGTCGCCCTGCGCTACCTCGTCGCCCTGGACGATCACAAGCACTTCGGACGCGCCGCGCTGGCCTGCCATGTGACTCAGCCCGCACTGTCCAACGCCCTGCGCGCGCTGGAGGAGCACTACGGCTGCGCCATCGTCAAGCGCGGGCGCAGCTTCGAGGGCTTCAGCGCCGAGGGCGAGCGCGTGCTGCAGAGCGCGCGGCGCATGCTGCGCGAGCAGGAGCTGCTGGACCAGGACCTGAAAAGCCGCGTCGGCGCGCCGCAAGGCCATCTGCTGGTAGGGGCCGTGCCCACGGCCATGCCCATCGCCGCGCGCTTCGTGGCCCAGCTGCAGCGCCGCCATCCGGGCATCCTGCCCACCCTGCGTTCGCTGAGCTCCATCGAGCTGGAGACCGGCCTGGACCAGCTCGCCCTGGACCTGGGCCTGGGCTACACCGAACGCATGGCCGATACCCGCGTGCCCCTGCGCCTGCTGCCGCAGTACACCGAGGCCTACTTTTTCGTGCGCCGCGCCGAGACCTCGGCGGCCGGCGGCCTGCAGATGGGCCCGCCCCTGCCCTGGGCCGAGGCGGCACGCCTGCCCCTGTGCCTGCTCAGCCCGGAGATGCACAACCGCCGCATCATCGATCGCGCCTTCGCCGAGGCACAGGCCGTGGTGCGACCCGCCATCGAGTCCAACTCCACCATCACCCTGGTCACCGCCGTGCTGGCCGGCGGCGTCTGCAGCGTGCTGCCCGGCGCCCTGCTGGGCACGGTGCTGGAGCATGGCGGGCTGGAGGCTCGCCCGCTGAGCCACCCCGAGGTGCGCATCCCCATCGCCTTCATGCTGCACAGCGCCAGCCGCCCCTCACAGGCCCTGGAGGCCGCCCTGCAGCTGGCCCAGGAGCCCGACTGGCTGGCGCAGGCCGCGCAGCATGCGGGCGCGCTGCGCGGCTGAGCCCGGGCACGACGGACGGCCCGCGATCTCCTGGTGCAGGATCGGTGTTGCGGGCGGATATCCTCAGCCCCGGGGCAACCCTGATTTCGCACGCTGATCGTCCCATCACGTAAAAGAATTGGACGCTGCTCCCCGGCGTGGCAACACTCGGCCCCGCACCGAACGAGTGCGCACAACACGCAGGAGACATGCATGTCCTCGGTCCTCACCGGAAGCGCCCGCCCGCTGGGCGACACCCCACCCAGCTTCCTCGACAAGGAACGCATCATCGCCCCGCCAGGCTTCAACCGCTGGCTGGTACCGCCTGCGGCCCTGGCCATCCACCTGTGCATCGGCATGGCCTACGGCTTCTCGGTGTTCTGGCTGCCGCTGTCCAAGGCGCTGGGCATCAAGGAGGCGGTGAAGTGCGGCCCCGAGATCGGCTTCTGGCAGGAGCTCTTCGTCACCAGCTGCGACTGGAAGGTCTCGACCCTGGGCTGGATGTACACCCTCTTCTTCGTGCTGCTGGGCAGCTCGGCCGCGATCTGGGGCGGCTGGCTGGAGCGCGCCGGCCCGCGCAAGGCGGGCGTGGTGAGCGCCGTCTGCTGGTGCGGCGGCATGCTGATCTCCGCCCTGGGCGTGCACCTGCACCAGTTCTGGCTGATGCTGCTGGGCTCGGGCGTGATCGGCGGCATCGGGCTGGGCCTGGGCTATATCTCGCCGGTCTCGACCCTGATCAAGTGGTTCCCCGACCGCCGCGGCATGGCCACGGGCATGGCCATCATGGGCTTCGGCGGCGGCGCCATGATCGGCTCGCCCCTGGCGGCCGAGCTGATGAAGGCCTTCGCCACCCCGACGGATGTGGGCGTGGCCTCGACCTTCATCGTGATGGCCCTGGTGTATTTCGTCTTCATGATGGGCGGAGCGCTGTCCTACCGCGTGCCGGCCTCCGGCTGGAAGCCCGCGGGCTGGACCCCGCCCGCCGCGCAGACGGGCAATGCCATGATCACCCAGCGCCATGTGCACGTGAAGAAGGTCTGGGGCATCCCGCAGTTCTGGCTGGTGTGGATGGTGCTGTGCATGAATGTGTCGGCCGGCATCGGCGTGATCGGCATGGCCAGCCCCATGCTGCAGGAGGTCTTCGGCGGCGCGCTGATCGGCATCCCGCAAAAGTTCGGCGAGCTGGACAAGGCCCAGCTGGCCGCCATCGCCACCGTGGCCGCGGGCTTCACGGCGCTGCTCTCGCTCTTCAACATCGGCGGCCGCTTCTTCTGGGCCAGCCTCTCCGACAAGCTCGGCCGCAAGCTCACCTACGTGGTCTTCTTCGTGCTGGGCGGACTGCTCTACGCCAGCGTGCCGGGCAGCGCCGCGGCGGGCTCCAAGCTGCTCTTCGTGGCGGCCTTCTGCGTGATCCTGTCCATGTACGGCGGCGGCTTCGCCACGGTGCCAGCCTACCTGGCCGACCTCTTCGGCACCCAGATGGTGGGCGCCATCCACGGCCGTCTGCTGACGGCCTGGGCCACGGCCGGCATCCTGGGCCCGGTGGTGGTGAACTACATGCGCGACTACCAGCTCGGGCTGGGCATCCCGCGCGAGCAGGTCTACAACCAGACCATGTTCATCCTGGTGGGCATGCTGGTGATCGGCCTCGTCTGCAATCTGCTGGTGCGCCCGGTGGCCGACAAGCACTTCATGAGCGACGCCGAGCTGGCCGAGGAAAAGCGCCTGGCGCACGAGCGTGCCGCGGCGGCCGAGCTGGGTCCGGGCACCATGACCTTTCGCAGCACCTCGCCGCTGTGGGTGGCGATGGCCTGGGCCGCCGTGGGGCTCCCCCTGGCCTGGGGTGTCTACAAGACCGTGCTGAGCGTCATGAAGTTCTTTGCCTGATCCCGCCACGGCCGCCCTCCGAGCTGTAGGGCGGCCGTGGCCAGGGCCGCCCCCAACGGGGACAATGCGCAGCAAGGCTGCCCCTGCAGCACCATTCCCGAGTTCCGCCATGGACCAACAGACCAACAACTCCCTCGCCGCCGTGCTGACGGCTCATCCGCCGGCCCCAGGCGCCCTGCTGCCCCTGCTGCATGCGCTGCAGGATGCCCTGGGCCATGTGCCGCCCGAGGCCGTGCCCGTCATCGCCGAGCACCTGAACCTCTCGCGTGCCGAAGTCCATGGCGTGATCAGCTATTACCACTTCTTCCGCCAACAGCCGCCGGGCCGCACGGTGCTGCAGGTCTGCCGCGCCGAGGCCTGCCAGTCGCGCGGGGCCCAGGCCCTGTTGGCCCATGCTGAAGCGCGCCTGGGCTGCACGGCGCACAGCACCCGGGCCGACGGCGCAGTGACGCTGGAGCCCGTCTACTGCCTGGGCCTGTGCGCGTCCTCGCCGGCCCTGATGCTCAACGACCGCCTGCATGCGCGCATGAACGCAGCCAGGCTGGACGCCCTGCTTGAGAAGGAGGGCCTCTGATGTCCGCCGTGAAAGTCTTCGTCCCCCGGGACTCCGCCGCGCTCGCCGTCGGCGCCGATGAGGTCGCCGCTGCACTGATCGCCGAATGCCAGTGCCGCGGCCTCGCCATCGAGCTGATCCGCAACGGCTCGCGCGGCCTGCTGTGGCTGGAGACGCTGGTCGAGGTCGAGACCCCCCAAGGCCGCGTGGCCTATGGGCCGGTCGAGGCAGCCGATGTCCCCGCCCTGCTCGACGCCGGCCTGCTGAGCGGCGGTGCGCACCCGCTGTGCCACGGCCTCACCGAGCAGATCCCCTACCTCGCCCGCCAGGAGCGCCTGAGCTTGCGCCGCATCGGCGTGACGGACCCGCTCTCCCTGGCCGACTACGAGGCCCACGAGGGCTGGGCCGGCCTGCGAAAGGCGCTGGCGCTCGACGGCGCCGGCATCGTCGCCGAAATCACCCACTCGGGCCTGCGCGGCCGCGGCGGTGCGGCCTTCCCGGCCGGCATCAAGTGGAAGACGGTGCTGCAGACCGAAGCCCGGCAGAAGTACATCGTCTGCAACGCCGACGAAGGCGACTCCGGCACCTTCGCCGACCGCATGGTCATGGAAGGCGACCCCTACATGCTGATCGAGGGCATGGCCATCGCCGGCCTGGCGGTGGGCGCTGATCGCGGCTACATCTATGTCCGCTCGGAGTACCCGCACTCGATCGCCGTGCTGAACGAGGCCATCGCCCGCGCCACGGCCACCGGCTTCCTCGGCACGGACCTGCTGGGTTCGGGCCGTGCCTTCCATCTGGAGGTGCGCAAGGGCGCCGGCTCCTATGTCTGCGGCGAGGAAACCGCGCTGCTGGAGAGCCTCGAAGGCAAGCGCGGCGTGGTGCGCGCCAAGCCGCCGTTGCCCGCCATTCAAGGCCTGTTCGGCCAGCCCACCGTCATCAACAACGTGCTGACCTTCGCCGCCGCGCCGCTGATCCTGGCCCGCGGCGCGCAGTGCTACCGCGACCACGGCGTGGGCCGCTCGCACGGCACGCTGCCCTTCCAGCTGGCCGGCAACATCCGGCACGGCGGCCTCGTGGAGAAGGCTTTCGGCCTGACGCTGCGCGAGCTGCTCTACAGCTTCGGTGGCGGCACGGCCAGCGGCCGCCCGATCAAGGCGGTGCAGGTGGGCGGCCCGCTGGGCGCCTACGTGCCTGAATCGCAATGGGATGTGCCGCTGGACTACGAAGCCTATGCCGCCATGGGCGCGGTGCTGGGCCACGGCGGCATCGTCGTGCATGACGACACGGCGGACCTCTCGCAGCTGGCACGCTATGCCATGGAGTTCTGCGCCATCGAGTCCTGCGGCAAGTGCACGCCCTGCCGCATCGGCTCCACGCGAGGCGTCGAGGTGATCGACCGCCTGCGCGCCGACCAGAACCGCGAGCAGCAGGTCGTGCTGCTGCGTGATCTCTGCGACACCATGCTGCACGGCTCGCTGTGCGCCATGGGCGGCATGACGCCTTACCCGGTGCTCTCCGCCCTCAACCACTACCCGCAGGACTTCGGCCTGAAGAGCGAGCAGCCGTCCGTTCAAACGTCGGCACAGGAGGCATGACCATGAACACCCCCGAAATCGACTACGGCACGCCCCGCCGCGAATCCGAACGCGAAGTCACGCTGGAAATCGACGGCCAGACCGTCACCGTGCCCACCGGCACCTCGCTGATGCGCGCGGCCGCCGAGGCGGGCGTCATGGTGCCCAAGCTCTGCGCCACCGACAGCCTGGAGCCTTTCGGCTCCTGCCGGCTGTGCCTTGTGGAAATCGACGGCCGCAAGGGCTTCCCCGCCAGCTGTACCACGCCCGCCGAGGCCGGCATGAAGGTAAAGACGCAAAGCCCCAAGCTGCAGCAGCTGCGCAAGGGTGTGATGGAGCTCTACATCTCCGACCACCCCCTGGACTGCCTCACCTGCAGCGCCAACGGCAACTGCGAACTGCAGACCCAGGCCGGCGTGGTGGGCCTGCGCGAGGTGCGCTACGGCGTCGGCGAGAAGGCAGGCGCACATCATTGCGACCTGCCCAAGGACGAATCCAACCCCTACTTCACCTTCGACTCCAGCAAGTGCATCGTCTGCAACCGGTGCGTGCGTGCCTGCGAGGAAACGCAAGGGACTTTCGCCCTGACGATCAGCGGTCGCGGCTTCGAGTCCCGCGTCTCGCCGGGCCAGGACCAGCCCTTCATGGAGTCCGAGTGCGTGAGCTGCGGCGCCTGCGTGCAGGCCTGCCCCACGGCCACGCTGCGGGAAAAAACCGTCATCCAGATCGGCCAGCCCGAGCACAGCGTCATCACCACCTGCGCCTACTGCGGCGTGGGCTGCGCCTTCAAGGCCGAGATGAAGGGCAGCCAGGTCGTGCGCATGGTGCCCTGGAAGGACGGCAAGGCCAACGAGGGCCACAGCTGCATCAAGGGCCGCTTCGCCTGGGGCTATGCCACGCACCCGGACCGCATCACCAAGCCCATGATCCGCGCCAGCATCCAGGATCCGTGGCAGGAGGTGAGCTGGGAGGTGGCGCTCTCGCACGCCGCCAGCGAGTTCCGCCGCATCCAGGACAAGCACGGCCGGGACTCCATCGGCGGCATCACCTCCTCGCGCTGCACCAACGAGGAGACCTACCTCGTGCAGAAGCTGGTGCGCGCCGCCTTCGGCAACAACAACGTCGACACCTGCGCCCGCGTCTGCCATTCACCCACCGGCTACGGCCTGGGCCAGACCCTGGGCACCTCGGCCGGCACGCAGACCTTCAAGTCCGTCGAGAAGGCCGATGTGGTGATGGTCATCGGCGCCAACCCTAGCGAGGCCCACCCCGTCTTCAGCTCGCGCCTGAAGAAGCGGCTGCGCGAGGGCGCGAAGCTGATCGTCGTGGACCCGCGCCGCATCGACCTCGTCAGGAGCCCGCACATCCAGGCCGCGCACCACCTGCAGCTCAGGCCCGGCACCAATGTGGCGGTGATCAGCGCCATGGCGCACGTGATCGTCACCGAGGGCCTGGTCAACGAGGCCTATGTGGCCGAGCGCTGCGACCCCAGGAGCTTCGCCCAGTGGCGCGACTTCGCGGCCCGCCCCGAGAACTCGCCCGAGGCGCTGGAGGCCGCCAGCGGCGTGCCGGCGGCCGAGCTGCGCGCCGCGGCCCGGCTCTACGCCATGGGCGGCAATGCGGCCATCTACTACGGCCTGGGCGTGACCGAGCACAGCCAGGGCTCGACCATGGTCATGGGCATCGCCAATCTCGCCATGGCCACCGGCAATGTGGGCCGCGAGGGTGTGGGCGTGAACCCGCTGCGCGGCCAGAACAATGTGCAGGGCAGCTGCGACATGGGCAGCTTCCCCCACGAGTTGCCGGGCTACCGCCACATCAGCGACAGCACCGTGCGCGGCCAGTTCGAGGCCGCCTGGGGCGTGACGCTCAACCCCGAGCCGGGCCTGCGTATTCCCAACATGCTCGATGCCGCGCTCGCGGGCAGCTTCAAGGGCCTGTACTGCGAGGGCGAGGACATCGTGCAGTCCGACCCCAACACCCAGCATGTGGCCGCTGCCCTGATGGCCATGGAATGCGTGGTGGTGCAGGACATCTTCCTCAACGAGACCGCCAAGTACGCGCATGTGTTCCTGCCCGGCTCCAGCTTCCTGGAAAAGGACGGCACCTTCACCAACGCCGAGCGCCGCATCAGCCGCGTGCGCAAGGTCATGCCGCCGCTGGGTGGCTATGCGGACTGGGAGGTCACGCAGAAGCTGGCCCAAGCCCTGGGCTACCCCATGAACTACGCGAACCCCGAGGAGATCATGCGCGAGATCGCCGCGCTGACCCCGACCTTCGCCGGGGTCAGCTACGAGAAGATCGAGCGCCTGGGCAGTGTGCAGTGGCCCTGCAATGACAGCACCGAGGAAGCCGGCACCTCCATCATGCACGTGGGCAAGTTCGTGCGCGGCAAGGGCCGCTTCATCATCACCCAATACGTGCCCACGGACGAGAAGGTGACGCGCAAATTCCCCCTGCTGCTGACCACCGGCCGCATCCTGAGCCAGTACAACGTGGGCGCCCAGACGCGCCGCACCGAGAACAACCAGTGGCACAGCGAGGACGTGCTGGAGATCCACCCACACGATGCCGAGGAGCGTGGCATCACCGCGGGCGACTGGGTGGGCATCCACAGCCGCGCGGGCGAGACCGTGCTGCGCGCCACCATCACCGAGCGGGTGCAGCCGGGCGTGGTCTACACGACCTTCCACTTCCCCGAGTCCGGCGCCAACGTCATCACCACCGACAACTCCGACTGGGCCACCAACTGCCCCGAGTACAAGGTGACAGCCGTGCAGGTGACGAAGGTGATGCAGGCTGAAGCCCTCTCGCCCTGGCAGCAGGAGTTCAGCCGCTTCGACGCCCTGCAGCAGGAGCTGCTGCATGCCGCGCAGCAGGCCGAGGTCGTGCATGGCGGCAAGTGAGTCCGTGATGAAGCGCCCTCCCTTGCCACCCGCCGACTTCTGCGAAGGCGCCCGCGCCCTGCCGGTGCGCCGCGTGCGCGGCGGCCACAGCGCGGAGCTGCTGGACTGGGTGGCGGACGAAGTGCCGGTGGCGCTGGAGTACAACGGCGTCAGCCATGCCGTGATGCTGGCCACGCCGCTGGACCTGGAGGACTTCGCGCTGGGCTTCTCGCTCAGCGAGGGCCTGCTGCAGAGCCCGGACGAACTCTACGGCGTGGAAGAGGCGCCCGGCCCGCAAGGCATCACCCTGAAGCTGGAGATCGCCAGCGGCGCCTTCGCCCGGCTGAAGGAGCGCCGCCGCACCCTGGCCGGCCGCACCGGCTGCGGCCTGTGCGGCACGGAGAGCCTGGCGCATGTGGCGCGTGACCTGCCGGAGCTGCCGGCCTCGGAGGGTCAGGTCTTGCGCCGCGAGGCCATTGCCCATGCCATGAGCCAGTTCTGCGAGCAGCAGACCCTGCAGCAGGCGACCGGCGCCGTGCATGCCGCGGCCTGGTGCTCGGCGGACGGCGAGTTGCGCTGGCTGCGCGAGGACGTGGGCCGCCACAACGCCCTGGACAAGCTCATCGGTGCCCTGGCCCGCAGCGGCGTGAAGGCCAGCGAGGGCTTCATCGCCGTGACCAGCCGTGCCAGCTTTGAAATGGTGCAGAAGACCGCCATAGCCGGCGTGCCCCTGCTGGCGGCCGTTTCCGCGCCCACCAGCTTTGCTGTGACGACCGCCACCCAGGCGGGCATGACGCTCGTCGGCTTCGCCCGCGGGCAAGACCTGGTGGTCTACTGCCACCCCGAGCGCCTGGACCTGGACGCACAGGGCGCCGGTGCCACGCCTCACTGAACACGCATCCCGACACATCATGGAAATCGCCAAACTCGTCCGCATGGCCAACCAGATCGGCACCTTCTTCCAGGCCATGCCCGACCACGCCGAGGCCCTCGACGGCATCGCCCAGCACCTCCAGAAGTTCTGGGAGCCCCGCATGCGCCGCGAGTTCCTCGGCGCGCTGGAGGCGGGGCATGAGGAGATGGCGGCCCTGCTGCCCATCGTGAGAGAGGCTGTGCAGAGCCGGCGGGCGGCGCTGGGCTGAGCCCCCAACGCATGCAGCGGCACGCCGGCTGCCGCTGGCCCCGGTGCTTGCCGCAAGGGGGCGTCCGGCGTCTACACGCCCGCCGCAGGGAGTGCAGATGAAGAAGACAGACTGGAACACCGCAGGGGTGGCCGGACTGGCCCTGTGCCTGGCGGCCGGACTCGGGTATCGCCTGATGACCGCGCCGGTGCCTGCGGAGGCCGCCCCCGAAACCCACACCCGCGCCGCAGCCGCTGGCCCCGCCTCCGCCCCGCAAAGGGTCGTGCCAGCCGCGCCCCTGCCCGCCTCCATGGCGTCGTCCGTCAGCACCCGAGCGGCGGAGCCGGCAGCAGACGACCCCTTTTCCACCCTGTCTCCCCGCGCCCGGCGCATGGCCGCGGACTGGTGCAGCTATGGCGCCCGGGAAGCCATGAAGGACGAGGAACGAAAGGCCGCCGCTCAGGGCGACACCGTCATGAGCGACGACGCGCCAGCGAGCGATGCCGAGCAGGTGCTGGACGCCGCCCGCGCGCACGTGCTGCGGCACTGGCTCCGGACGCTGCGCTCGCGCCGCGACCTGCGCTCACAGGCCATCGCCGACTACCTCGCCGGCGACACCCCCAGCCGCGCCCACCTGCAGGACCTGGCCCGGCGCAGCACCGATCCCATGGTGACGGCCCTGGCCCTGCAACGGCCTTGCAAGGCCGAGGGCTGCCGCACGGTCGACGCTGCCCAATGGGCCCGCCTGGAGCCCGACAACCTGGCCGCCTGGCTGGTCCAGGTGCAGGCGCCGTCGACGTCGCCGGAACAGCTCAGCTACCTGATCGAGCGCATGGGAAAGGACGCGAGCCGGCACGACGACTACCTGCCTGCCCTCCGCCAGGCACTGGCCGCGCTGGCCAGCACCGAGACGCCCGGCCTGGCCCAGAGCGTCGAGGTCGATCTGCTGTCCGGAACGGTGAGCGGATGGTCCCTGCAGCCGATGCGCCCGTTGATGGACCGGTGTCAGGCCGCAAGCCAGCAGCCGGTCACTGCCGCGCACTGCGCCCGTATCGCCCGGGTGATGTGGGACAGCGCCTCTCTGATACCCCGCGGCCTGGCCCTGGGCCTGGCCCGCCGCGTGGTGCCGATGGGCCATGCCCAGCGCCCGGACTGGGAAGACCGGGCCTTGCGTTACGACGCGCTCCTGGCCGTGGAGACAGCCAGCGCAGGGGCGCTGGCGGAGCGCCTGGAACAGACGCCGGCCGAGCAGGTCTGTCAGATAGGCGCCACCCTGCATGCCGAACTGCGTCGTCGCTACCGCCAGGGGGACTGGGCCTATGCCGAGGAGCGCCTGCCCAGCCTGGGTGAACCCCTGGAGGCGCTGGCCCGCAAGACCCGCCACGACCGCGGCGGACGCTCGCTGCTGGAGGAGCCCCCGCCCGCGAAGGCCGCCGCAGGAGCCAGCCGCTGAGACCTGCAGCAGCCCTGGCAGGAACGGCTCAGGGCGGCGCATGGCCCTCGCGCTCGCGGCACAATGCCGCCCATGAGCCAAGCCGTCCCCACCGTCCACCTGACCCCCGAAGAACGCGACCACCTCTGGTACATGCCGCAGCAGCCCGGCGGCCGCATCGTGCCTGAGCACATCCAGCAGCGCCTCCAGGACCTGGGCCTGGTGACCGCGCCCCTGGCCGACGGGCAGCGCGGCATCACGGTGCTGGGCGACAAGGTCCGGCGCGGCGTGCTCTGAGCGACGGGTCCACCCTGCGCGCAAGGGCGCAGGCACAGGTCCGATTCCGGCCAGACGGCATCCGGCCTGGCGTCTAGAGTGCAGGCATCCACTTCAAGCACCGCCTGCAGATCCATGACGACGACAGCGCAAGACTTCCACGCCCTCCACGCCCCCGGCCAACTGCTGATCCTGGCCAATGTCTGGGACCCCGGCAGCGCCGTCCTGGCCCAACAGGGCGGCGCCCGCGCCCTGGCCACCAGCAGCGCCGCCCTGGCCTGGTCCTTGGGCCATGCCGACGGCGGCGTGCTGCCGCGCCAGGACCTGCTGGACGCCATCGCTCGCATCCAGCAGGTCAACCACCTGCCGCTGAGCGTGGACATCGAGGAGGGCTACAGCCAGGACCCAGGCATGGTGCTCTCCCTGGTCCAGGCCCTGATCGAGCTCGGCGTGGTCGGCATCAACCTGGAAGACGGCCACCAGCCTCCCGAGCTGCTGGAAGCCAAGCTCCGCGCACTGCGCCAGGCCCTGCCCAGGTCGCGCCTGTTCATCAATGCGCGAATCGACACCTATCTCTCGGGCCGGCTGCCGGCCGAAGCCCTGGAGGACGACGCCCGGGCTCGCATGCAACGCTACGAGGCGGCCGGCGCCGACGGCCTCTTCCTGCCCGGCCTGTCCGACCTGGCCGTGGCGCGCCGGCTGGCCGACGCAACGCCCCTGCCCCTGAACCTCATGAGTTGGCCCGGCCTGCCCGGCGCCGAGGCATTGCGCCAGGCCGGCGTGCGGCGGCTCAGCGCCGGGGCCGCGCTGTTCAAGTCCTGCTATGGCGCCTTGCTGCAGGACATGGAGCTGCTGCACCGGCAGGGCGAGCTGCTGGACCGGGCTCAGGCGCTGGACTACGCCAGGACCAATGCCTGGATGAGCGCAGCCCGCAAGACCTGACCCTCTTCCGTCCCGCCCTGCAAGCCCGGCAAGGTCGCCTGCAGAGGCGGCCGTCCACGCCCTGAGCCCGGGGAGCCGGCCCGGCCGCGCCTCAGCGCCGCCCCACCCACAGCCCTTGTGGCCGCCACAGCATGATGCCTATCATCGCCAGCGCGATCAGCAGCTGGCGCAGGATGGGCGCATCCAGGTGGCCGTCGGTGAAGCGCTGCAGCGGGCCGGAGGCATGGCGCAGGGCCTCGGGAAGCACAGAGAGCAGCAAGGCGCCCAGGATCACCCCGGGCACATGGCCCAGGCCGCCCAGCACCACCATGGCCACGATGAGCACGGACTCCTGCAGGCTGAAGGATTCCGGCGAGATGAAGCCCTGCAGCGCCGCGAAGAACACCCCCGCTACGCCGCCGAAACAGGCGCCCACGGCAAAGGCCCGCAGCTTCAGCGAGCGCGTGTCCAGGCCCATGGCACGCGCGGCCATCTCGTCCTCCCGCAGGGCCATCCAGGCCCGGCCCAGGCGCGAGCGCTGGAGCCTCGCACTGACCAGCACGCTCAGGCCCACCAGGGCCAGCAGCAGGTAGGCATAGAGCGTGACTGGCGCCAGCGTCAGCGGCCCCAGCTCCAGGGGCCGGCCCAGGCTCATGCCGAAGATCTGGAGGTCGTCGATGGGGCTGATGCCGCGTGCCCCGTTGGTGAGGTTGACGGGATGACCCAGGTTGTTGATGAACAGTCGCACGATCTCGCCGAAGGCCAGTGTGACCACGGCCAGATAGTCCCCCCGCAACCTCAGGGTGGGCGCGCCCAGCAGCAGCCCCGCCACTGCGGCCAACAGCGCGGCCAGCGGCAGGATCAGCCACCAGGGCGCATGCAGCCCCATGGGGAACAGCGATCGCAGGCCGCTGAACTGCTCGGTCAGGTGCGGTGATGCCAACAGGGCGAAAAGATAGGCACCAACGGCGTAGAAGGCCACATAGCCCAGGTCCAGCAGGCCGGCATAGCCCACGACGACATTCAGCCCCAAGGCCAGCAGCACGTAGAGCAGGGCCTGGTCCAGCACCCGCACCGGCGCCTGGCCCAGCTGCTGGGCCAGCAGCGGCAGCAGGCACAGGCCCAGCAGCAGGCTGGCTGCGACCAGGGGGTGCCGGGTGATCTTGTCGGTCCAGGTACTCATCGATGGCTCCTCGCCGAAGGTGGGCGTCCGTCGCGGCGCGGCCAGGGTAGCAGCAGGCCCCGGGGCACCGCCTGCTGCCGGGCGCATACCGGACTGGCGGGCGGCGGCTCAGGGCATCGCGCCGTCGAGCAGCAGTTCCAGCTCTTCATCGCCCAGGCGGTCCTTGCGGCCGGTGGGCCGCCAGCCCAGATGGCGGTAGAAGCCGTGGGAGCGCACCGCCGGGTCGCTGGAGCAGCCCAGGAAGAGGCGGCGGTGCCCGCGGGACTGCAGGTCCGCCACCAGGCGCAACAGCAGCTCACGGCCCAGGCCGCGGCCCTCGTAGGCGGGCAGCAGGGCCAGCACCACAACCTCGCCGCTGGCCAGCTCGCCAAAGGCATAGCCGGCCATCTGCGTGCCCTCCCAGGCCACATGGCCGATCAGCTCGCCACGACTGACCTGGCCGGCCCATGACGCCACGGTGATGCCCAGGGACGCCAGGCGCTCGGCCGACACGGCGTTCTCCCGGGTCCGGCCGCGCAGCGCCACGCAGGCGGCGATGTCCTCCGGCAGGGCCGGGCGCAATTCGATGTCCATGGCCGCACATTGTGCAGGCCCGGGCCCTTCCGCTGCGCAAGGGCGTGGTTCGCGCCGTGGCCCTTCGCTTCCGTGACGCAGTCCGGCCAGCCGCCGCGCTGGCACCAGGCCTTCTCGCCGAACGGCGGCCAGACCGGGGAAGAGAACCGGACCATGGCGCTCCTGCCGTCGGCGCCCTGATCGCTGCCGCAGGATTTTTTGCGGCACCTGAATCCTTTCGCCACCGCCACGCCTCTTGTGCAGGGTGATCCACTTCCAGCCCGGGAGGCTGTCCATGTTCTATCTCAAACGCAACGTCCCCGCTTCCGAGCGCGGCGCCCGGCTCGCAGGCGCCCTCCTCATGGCACTGGCCGCGGGCTTGGGCGGGCTCGGTCCGGTCTGGGCCTGGCTGCTGGGCGGCTCGGCCCTGGGCCTGGCGCTGACCGCCCTGTTGGGCTTCTGCCCGGCCTGCGCGATGATGGGCCGCCGCCCCCTGGACCACAAGCCATGAATCCTGCCCACACGCCCCTGGTCGAAGCCGCCCGCTCAGGCGACGCCCAGGCCCTGCATGAGCTGCTGCGCCGCTGCCAGCCGGACCTGCGGCGCTTCGCCCGCCGCAGCTGTGCCAGCAGCGAAGATGCGGAGGACGCCGTGCAGCTGGCCCTGTGGACGCTGCATCGGCGCATCGGCACTCTGCGCACGGTGGCGACCTTCACCACCTGGCTGTTCCGCATCGTCGAGCGCGAGTGTTTTCGCCTCCTGCGCCGCCAGCCGCGGCACCAGCCCCTGGATGAGCTGGCCGCCCATGAGCATCCCGAAGCAGCGGCCGTTCCCCTGGACCTGCGCCAGGATCTGGTGCGCGCCCTGCAGGCCCTGAGCCCGCCCTACCGCGAGGTGCTGTTGCTGCGCGATGTGCACGAACTGAGCGGCCCCGAGGTGGCCGCCGAGCTGGGCCTGAGCCTGGAGGCGGTGAAGAGCCGCCTGCACCGGGCCCGCGCCCAGGTGCGCCAACGCCTGCTGGCCAGCGGCTACTGGCTGAAGGACGGCGTCCCGCAGCCCGAGGTCGCAGGCCGCCACACCCGCTGAGCCGTCTCAGAGGACCATGCCGCCCGAGGCCTCGATGCACTGACCGGTGATCCAGGCCGCACCCGGCATCAGGGCGGCCACGGCGCCGCCGATGTCCTCGACCTCGCCCACGCGCGGCCCAGGCCGGCGCCGGCATCGTCCAGCTGCCGCTCACGGGCGTACGCGAGGCGCTGGCCCAGGGCCGGCTGGAACGCCTGCTGCCCGGTTTCGAGGGCCACCCCTGCCCATCACCCTGCTGCGCAGCGCGCGTCGCCACACGCCACGACGGGTGCGGGTGTTCATGGACTGGCTGGCGCAGGACCTTGACCACGCCCCAGCAGAAGCGCGCAAGCCGCTCTGACTTGCTGCCGGATCAGACGCCGTACTGCCGACGCAGCACATCGACCCGCCCCTGCCGACGCAGCGTCTCCAGGCTCTCTTGCAGCAGTTGGGCCAGGGCACGGGCGCTGGGGACGACGCCGAACCAGTAAGCCCCCTCGCCATCCAGTTCCATGACGGGCCGCAGGAGGTCACTGGCCAGGCCCAGTTGGCGGGCCGCCCAGGCCGCAGCCAGCTCGTTCATGGCCAGGAACTCAGCGCGGCCGGCCACCAGCATGCGCAGGGCCGTCGTGTAGTTGGCAGACACCTGTAGCTGGGCCGGCGGCACATGGAAGTCCTCCAGCAGCTTGCGATGGGTGGCCGTGCCCTTGTTGACGACCACCTGGGCGCTGCCCAGGCGTGCCCAGCCCTTGAATTCCAGGTCGCTGCGCTGGCTCAGGCGGTAGAGCATCACCCGGCGCCGCATGACCGGGCCTATCCACAGGTACATCTCCTCCCGCTCGGGCAGGCGCACGAGGGGGAACGCCACCACGCCCGGGCCCAGCATGGCGGCCTGCTGCAGCCGCAGGAAGGGCTGGATTTCGATGGCAGCCGGCAATCCCAGCTGGGCAGACATCTCGCGGAAGAGGTCGGCGAAGAGACCCTGCACCCGCCCGCCTTCCTCGAAGCTCAGGGGCGGCAGCGAGTTCGCGTAACCCAGCAGACGGTCCAGGCCCAGCGGCGGCGGCGCTCCCCAGGCCGGCGCGGCCATGGCGCCAGCACCCAGCAGGACCTGGAGGCACTGACGGCGAGACGCAGACGGGTCAGGCGGACGCATGCTGCCATGATCCTGCCCTGGCCCTCGCGAAGCTGACGCCCACGGCCCAAGCCCTGGCATTGCGTGACTTGTCACCGGAGGCCATGTCGCCCGGCGCGCAGTCTGCCGACGCTGGCTGAGCCCCGGTCTTGACCTTGCTCAAGCCCTTTGCCCTTCCCCCAGCGACCCATGGCGGTGCGCGGCACAATGGACGCCATGTCCGAACGCGTGATCCCCCTGCTGGACCAGCGCCAGCGTTCCCCGGTGCCACCCCGGCCGGCCGGGATCGCCCTGCCCGAGGCCGGCGCCGCCCTGCTGGACGCCCGCGGGCGCCCCCTGCGCGACCTGCGCATCTCGGTGACGGACCGCTGCAACTTCCGCTGCAGCTACTGCATGCCCAAGGAAGTCTTCGACCACTACCACCCCTTCCTCTCACACGGGGAGCTGCTGAGCTTCGAGGAGATCACGCGGCTGGCCAGCGTCTTCGTGCGTCTGGGCGTGCAGAAGCTGCGGCTGACGGGCGGCGAGCCCCTGCTGCGCAAGCATGTAGAACGCCTGGTGGAGTTGCTGGCGCCCCTGCGCACGCCCGAAGGCCGCCCCCTGGACCTCACGCTGACGACCAACGGCTCACTGCTGGCCCGCAAGGCCCGGGCCCTGAAGGACGCCGGCCTGCAGCGCGTCACGGTGAGCCTGGACGCACTGGACGACGCCATCTTCCAGCGCATGAACGACGTGGGCTTTCCGGTGGGCGAGGTGCTGGCGGGCATCGAGGCTGCGCAGGCGGCGGGCCTGGGACCGATCAAGGTGAACATGGTGGTCAAGCGCGGCACCAACGAGGACCAGATCCTGCCCCTGGCCCGGCATTTCAAGGGCACGGGCGTGGTCCTGCGCTTCATCGAATACATGGACGTGGGCGCCAGCAACGGCTGGCGCATGGACGAGGTCCTGCCCTCGGCCCAGGTGCTGGCGCGGCTGCGCGAGCACTGGGACATGGTGCCGCTGTCTGCCAGCGCGCCGGGCGAGACCGCCGAGCGCTGGGGCTATGCCGACGGCTCGGGCGAGGTCGGCCTGATCTCCAGCGTCACCCAGGCCTTCTGCGGGGACTGCAACCGCGCGCGGCTCTCCACCGAGGGGCAGCTCTACACCTGCCTCTTCGCCAGCGGCGGCCATGACCTGCGCGCCCTGCTGCGCGGCGAGCGCGGCCATGCGGCCCTGGACGACGAGGCCTTGGCCGCCACTCTGGCCGGGTTGTGGAACCGGCGTGCCGACCGCTACTCCGAGCTGCGCTCGCAGCTGACAGCCGAGCCGGGGAGCGGGCAGCGGCGCATCGAGATGCACTACATCGGAGGCTGAATGGCTCCCCCCCTACCGGCTTCGCCGGCCCCCTCGAGGGGGCACGGCCGTAGGACCGGCGAAGCCGGATCCTCGGCCGTCGTGCCTGAGGGCCCGCTGGCGCGGCCCGGTCTGGTGGGAGCGACGCGGGGCCCGCGGCCTGCCTCGATGGCCCAAGCGCTTCACCAGGCGTCGCAGGGCGGCGTCAATGCCGGCGAAGCCAGATCCTCGGCCGTCGTGCCTGTGGGCCTGCTGGCGCGGCCCGGTCTGGTGGGAGCGGCGCGGGGCCCGCGGCCTGCCTCGATGGCCCAAGCGCTTCACCAGGCGTCGCAGGGCGGCGTCAATGCCGGCGAAGCCGGATCCTCGGCCGTCGTGCCTGAGGGCCCGCTGGCGCGGCCCGGTCTGGTGGGAGCGGCGCGAGGCCCGCGGCCTGCCTCGATGGCCCAAGCGCTTCACCAGGCGTCGCAGGGCGACGTCAATGCCGGCGAAGCCGGATCCTCGGCCGTCCTGCCTGAGGGCCCGCTGGCGCGGCCCGGTCTGGTGGGAGCGGCGCGAGGCCCGCGGCCTGCCTCGATGGCCCAAGCGCTTCACCAGGCGTCGCAGGGCGACGTCAATGCCAGCGAAGCCGGATCCTCGGCCGTCCTGCCTGAGGGCCTGCTGGCGCGGCCCGGTCTGGTGGGAGCGGCGCGAGGCCCGCGGCCTGCCTCGATGGCCCAAGCGCTTCACCAGGCGTCGCAGGGCGGCGTCAATGCCGGCGAAGCCGGATCCTCGGCCGTCGTGCCTGTGGGCCTGCTGGCGCGGCCCGGTCTGGTGAGAGCGGCGCGGGGCCCGAGACCTTCGCCAGGCGCTGAACGGGCCTGGTGCCGGGCAAGTCCTTTGCTCCTGGGCCATCCAGCCTGATTGACACGAGGCCGCCATGCCCCCCTCTCCTCCAGAACATTTCCGGCAGGCCCTCACGGGCTGGTTCACGCGGCCGGTGCGGCGGCGGGCGGCGCTGTTCACGGCGCTGAGCTTCGTGCTGCCCTGGCTGCTGGGCGCCTGGATCAAGCTGGGGCAGCAGCCCGGGCTGCACAACGACGCCGAACGCCAGCAGCTGCTGGTGGACTACATGGTCGTAGGCGCCATTCTCTTCAGCCTCAGCATGGTGCTGACCTGGTTGATCGGAACCTGGATCCTGGCGGTGATGAAGGGCCGGCAGGTGCTGGGTGACGACTTCCCGGAGGAGACGCACCGCCCGAGCCCGGCCGATGACCGGGTGCGCCGCCGTGGCTGAGCAAGGCCCCGGTCCAGGGCAGATCACCGGCCTCATCCTGGCCGGAGGCGAAGGCCGCCGCATGGGCGGGCAGGACAAGGGCCTGCTGATGCTGCAGGAGCGCCCACTGGCCGCCCACGCACTGGAGCGCCTGTCCCCGCAGGTAAGCCAGGTGCTCATCAGCGCCAACCGGCATGCCGAGGCCTACGCCGCCCTGGGTGCGCCCGTGCTGGCGGACAGCCTGCCCGGCTTCCTGGGCCCGCTGGCCGGCCTGCTGACCGGCCTCCAGGCCTGCCGGACCGACTGGCTGCTGAGCGTGCCCTGCGACAGCCCTGCCCTGGTCCCGGACCTCGGGACGCGCCTCGCAGCAGCCCTGGACGGCAAGCCCGGTGCCGGCGGCCAGCCCCCGGTTCGCGTCGCCCTGGTGGAAGGGCCGGACGAGGAACGCGGCGGCTGGCGCCTGCACCCGGCCTTTGCCCTGGTGCACCGCTCCCTGGCCGCCCCCCTGGCACAGGCCCTGGCCGGCGGCGAGCGCCGCCTGGGCGCCTGGCTAGGCAGCCAAGCTCACGTCCGCGTGCGCTTCGCAGGCCCCGCCGACGCCCTCATGCTGGCCAATGCCAACACGCCCGAGGCCCTGGCACGCCTGGCCACGCGCTGGGCCGAACATCAGCCGACTCAAGAAGGGTCTCATCAGCCGCCTCATCAGCCACCTCCTCAAGCCGCCTGAAGAAGCCTCTGAACCAAGGCAGCAGCCCCCCGCGACGAAGCCGAGCCCCGGGTATCCGTGGGGCCAGGTCTTGCCATGACCCACCGGGGTGATGCCTGGCGGGACGGCCGGGCAGCACCACCAAGGCAGCACCACCAAGGCAGCACTACTGAGGCAGCACCACCGAGGCGCGCCACTGAGGTCTCATCGACTCCAGCCGGACAGACCGCCCGGCGCGCCAGCGCAGACAGGCCCCGCAGGGCCTGTCGGGGGCCGGCTGACCGGCCGCTCCTAGCGAGGGATCACTTGAGGCTCAAGGTCACGCCCGAGAAGCTCGCATAGGCGTAGAGCCCGATGTAGACCACGTCCCCCGCGGCCACGGTCAGCGTGCAGGTCTCGGTGTTGCTGCTGCTCCAGGAGCGGCATCCGTAGCTGCTGGTGGTGGGGGCCGCGCCCTTTCGCAGGTAGAGGTCGGCATCACCGCTGCCGCCGCTGCTGCTGAAGGTGACGCTGCTGACCCCGGCCGGCACGGTGTAGGTATAGCTCAGCCAGTTGCCTTTGGTCGCGGACAGATTGGTCTTGGGGAAGCCGCCGCCGCCACTCACGGTCACGGTGGCCGATTTGGTGTTGACGGCCCCCTTGTCGTCGGTGACGGTCAGGTTGACCGTGTAGCTGCCCGCCGCAGCGTAGCTGTGGGCGGGCTGCAGGCCGCTGCCCGTGCCGCCATCGCCGAAGTTCCAGGCATAGCTGACGATGCTGCCGTCCGCATCACTGGAGCCTGCGCCGGAGAAGGTGCAGGACAGGCCCGTGCAGCTGCTGGTGAAGCTGGCCACAGGCGGGGTGTTGGTGCCGCCGGTGCCGGTATCGCCGTCAGGAACCTGGTTGTTGAAGTGGGTGGCGACCTGGGGCCAGACCTTGCTGAGCTTCACGCCCTGGTTCGTGCAGCCGCCGAAGTGGTGCAGAGCCACGGCCTTGTTGCTGGACCCGGCGATCACCGGCGAGCCCGAGGATCCGCCTTCGGTGTCGCAGTAGTAGGCCACGTCGGTGCCTGAGCCGTTGCCATTGGCGTTGGCATTGTTGATCTTGCAGTTGCCGCCGCCGTCCTGGTCGCTGGTGAGGGCCAGCTGCTTGGGCTTGCCGCCGCCGTGCTGGGCGATGTAGATGGTCTCGTTGAGCACCGGATCGCGCACCTCCAGGCCCAGGTAGCCGAAGCTGGCCACATTGGCGAAGTTGTTGATGGTGAACAGCGTGTAGTCCAGGGTGCTGTCCGTCTTGAGCAGGGTGCCGCCGGTCACCTTGGTCACGGGGGCCAGGGTGCTGCCGCCGCAGCTGGTGTTCTGGTAGTTGAACCAGACCTCGGTGTTGGTCAGCGTGGACTGGGTCGAGAAGCAGTGGTTGTTGGTGAACATGCGGTTGTCAGGCCCCACGCGCCAGCCGGTGCACAGGCTGCTGCCCGCCATCAGCAGGCGGGCCACGGGGCGGGTACGGTCCACCTGCGTCGGGTTGCTGCTGGCGAAGCAGACCGGATCGCGGCGCTCGTCCGTGCCGCAGACGGACAGGGTCGTGCGCTCCGCCGCCGCCAGTTGGCCGGCATGAAACTGGTCGATGCGCAAGGCGTGCGAGGCGCCCCAGGCCACGCCGGGCGGCAGCACCAGGGTCACGCTGGCGCTGTCGCCGAAGACCGACAGCGCGGCAAAGCGCGTCACGCCGTCCTCGCCCTGGCTGCGGTCGAAGGTGCGGTTGGCCTGGGGCACCGCGTCATAGCGATGGACCTCACGGCCGTCCGCCGAGGCGACCAGCACATAGGCGCCGGCAGGCAGGCGGAACTCGGCGAAGTGCACCTTCACGAAATCAGCGCCCTGGGAGCGCAATTGCTGGCTCAGACGGCGTTCGGTGCTGCCCAGGGCCTGGCGCGGCTCGACGGCGAACCTCAGGTCCGCGGCGATGGGGCGGGCGACGGTGACGGGCCTGGGATGGGTATCCGTGGATGGAGACTGGGCGAGGGCCGCGAACGGCAGGGCGGTTCCCAGCAGACAGGCGGCAATACGACGGGTCGGAATCATGGCTTCCTCGATGCATGGACGTTGGGGAAGCGGCCCACGGCTGTTGGCAGGCCGCCACGATGCTCCCGGCACTGCAGAGCCCGCTGCGCCACGGGTCAGGGCTCCTGCCCCCCCTCGCGACGCCGCCGCGCCATGATGGCAAAGGGCATCCCCATGCCTAGCTGCAAGGCCTGACAGGCCCCCGCGGTCCATGACCTATGCTTGGTCCATGACCCATGTCCGCACCACACTCCCCTCACGTTTTCCCCAAGCCCTGCCTCCAGGCCTGGAGATACGCCTGATGCGCGAGGCCGACCTCCTGGCCTACAAGACCCTGCGCGACGCCATGCTGGAACGCCATGAGGAAGCCTTCACCTCCGATGCCGCGGCCGAGCGCGGTCGCGATGCCCAGAGCTACCGCAGCCGCCTGAGCGGGGCCGGCCACTGCCTGTTCACCCTGCTGGCCTGGGACGGCGAGCAGCTGCTGGGCGCGCTCTCCGCCGAACGCGATGGCCGCGCCAAGATCCGGCACATTGCCCATATTGTCGGCATGATGGTGGACGAAGCCGCGCAGGGCCGCGGCCTGGGGCGTGCCCTGATGCAGGCCGCCCTGGCCCTGCTGGCCCAGGATGAGGCCCTGCAGTTGGTTACCCTCAGCGTGACCCGCAGCAATGCGCCCGCCCGCCGGCTCTACGAACGCTGCGGCTTCAGCTGCTATGGCCGCCTCGAGGGCGCCATCGTGCTGCCCGACGGCCGCGTGCTGGACAAGGACCTGATGGTGCACCGCCTGCGCCCGCCCGGCACGGCGGACTGAGCAAGACCTGGCACCACGGGGACCGCCCAGCGGGGCCATGGGCGCAGGGCGCCTGTCGCCCACCCCGTAGTCGACCCGATCCCAGGTACGGCCGCACGCGCGATGATGCCGGCTTCCAGGGCCTGTCCCGCCGGACGGGCCCGCCACGCCAACAAGGAAGCCGTGCCATGAGCTCGCCTCAGACACCCACGACCCACACTGACATCCCCCTGGGGAGCGAACTGACCCTGCGCGGCATCGTGCTGGGCATCCTCATCACCCTGGTTTTCACCGCCGCCAACGTCTATTTCGGCCTCAAGGCCGGCCTGACCTTCGCGACCTCCATCCCGGCCGCCGTGATCTCCATGGCCCTGCTGCGCCGTTTCGCGGGGAACTCCATCGGCGAGACCAATATCGTGCAGACCATCGCCTCCTCGGCGGGCACGCTGTCCTCCATCATCTTCGTGCTGCCCGGCCTGGTGATGATCGGCTGGTGGACAGGCTTCCCCTACTGGGTCTCGGTCACCATCTGCGCCCTGGGCGGCGTGCTGGGCGTGATGTACTCCATCCCCCTGCGCCGCGCCCTGGTCACCAACTCGCCCCTGCCCTATCCGGAAGGCGTGGCCTGTGCCGAGGTGCTCAAGGTAGGCCATGCCGACGGCGAAGCCGCCGGTGAGAGCAGCCGCCAAGGCCTGCGCGCCATCGTGATGGGCTCCCTGGTGTCGGCAGGCTTCGCGGTGGTGATCGCCACCAAGGTCTTCGCCGACAAGATCGCCGACTACTTCCGCCTGCCCAACAATCCCAACAGCGCCAGCGGCTTCGACTTCAACCTCAGCTTTGCCCTGCTGGCCGTGGGCCATCTGGTGGGCCTGTGGGTGGGCCTGGCCATCCTGGTCGGCGCGCTGATCGCCTGGGGTGGCGCCGTGCCCTACCTGACCGGCCTGGTGGAATCCTCCGGCCCCGCACAGGACATCGCCCGTGCCGTCTGGAGCAAGCAGGTGCGGTTCCTGGGTGCCGGCGCCATCGGCGTGGCAGCCATCTGGACCCTGGTGAAGCTGGCCCGCCCGGTCTTCGACGGCCTGCATGGCGCACTGATGGCCAACAAGGTCCGCAAGTCCGGCCAGGCCGCCAGCCTGCCGCGCACCGAGCGCGACATCCCCATCGGCACCGTGGGCCTGATCACCGCGGCCTGCCTGCTGCCCATCGGCTTCCTGCTGTCGCACTTCATCGGCGGCGCCGGCCTGGGCGACCACATGGCCTTGCTGGTCGTCGGTGGCCTGGTCTATGTGGTGTTGATGAGCTTCTTCGTGGCTGCCGTGTGCGGTTACATGGCCGGCCTGATCGGCTCCTCGAACAGTCCGCTGTCGGGCGTGGGCATCCTGGTGGTGCTGGGCATCGCTCTGCTGCTGGCCTTTGTCGTCAAGCCCCTGCTGCCGCCCACGGCCGGCCAGGCGCTGGTGGCCTTTGCGCTCTTCGTGACCGCCGTGGTGTTTGCCGTGGCCACCATCTCCAACGACAACCTCCAGGACCTGAAGACCGGCCAACTGGTGGACGCCACCCCCTGGCGCCAGCAGGTGGCTCTGATCATCGGCGTGCTGGCCGGCGCCGTGGTGATCCCGCCGGTGCTGGACCTGCTGAACAAGGCCTACGGCTTTGCCGGTGCACCCGGGGCCAATCCTGAGACGGCGCTGGCTGCCCCGCAGGCCGCACTGATCTCGGCCCTGGCCAAGGGCGTGATCCAGGGCGATCTGAACTGGAACCTGATCGGCATCGGCGCCCTGATCGGCGTCACCGCCATCGTGGTGGACGAGTTCCTCAAGCGCTCCAGCTCGGGCAAGGTCTACCTGCCTCCCCTGGCCATCGGCCTGGGCATCTACCTGCCGCTCAACAGCACGCTGATGATCGTGGTGGGCGCCCTTGCCGGCTGGTACTTTGACCGCCGTGCCGACCGCAGCGCCAAGCCCGAAGCCACCAAGCAGCTGGGCGTGCTGCTGGCCTCCGGCATGATCGTGGGCGAGAGCCTGATCGGCGTGATCCTGGCCGCCATCGTCGTGTTCTCCGGCCAGGGCGAGCCTCTGGCCCTGGTGGGCGACAGCTTCCACACCGCCAGCAAGTGGCTGGGCGGCCTGGCCTTCGCGGGCCTGGGCATCCTGCTGTACCGCCGCCTGCTGGGCATGAACGCCAAGGCCTGACAGGCCTGCCGGCAACGGGCCTCCCGGCAATAGGCCTGCCGGCATGCACATGGGCGCCCCGCGGGGCGCCCTTTGTCGTTCATGGGGTGGCTCAGGCCCTGAGCCTTTGCCGCCAGCGCCTACTCGCTGGCGCCGCCGGACATGGCGGCCGGATCCATCCAGAGCGCGGCCCACATGTGGCCGTCGGGGTCGGCCAGATCGCGGGTGACCATGAAGCCGTGGTCCTCCATCGGGTTCACATCGGCCGTGCCACCGTGCGCTGCGGCCGCCGCGTTCATCGCATCGACCGCGGCGCGGCTCTCCAGCAGCAGCGAGAGCATGTGGCCGGCGCTGCCGGGCGCTGGAAAAGGCCGCTGGGTGAAGGTGCGCCACTTGGCATGCGAGACGAGCATCACGCTGATGGCTTCGCTCCAGACCATGCAGGCCCCGCTGTCGTCGCTCATCTGCGGCTTGCGGGTGAAGCCCAGGGCTTCGTAGAAGGTGATGGACCGCGGGACGTCGGCCACGGGCAGGCTGATGAAGAGGGACTTGGGCATGAGAGGCTCCTGGGGTGGGTGAGGCCCGCGAGCGGGGCTTCTCTGGTACGACGAACGGGACGGCGTGGATTCGACAGGCGGTGCCAGACACAAGCGCCCGGCACCATCGTGCGGCAGGCGGCGCTCGCTCGGCAAGCCCTGACCGCAGCCAGGCCGCGTCGATGCTAGATTCAGCCGCGCCAGATCCCCTCCTGACAACCCGCTTCCCGACCGCCGCATGATCGTTCCCGACCACTGGGCCGAGGCCCGCCGCCAGCACCGCCACCGCCGTCGCCAGGTCACCGTCCGCCGCTTCGGCTGGTCAGACAGCAGCGAGGCAGAGGCCCAGGCCATGGCCGATCGCCGGGCCGACGAGGCGCTGCAGCAGATCCTGGCCGGCCAGCCGCTGGCCCGCCTGGAGCGCCTGGCGGCCTACAACGGCGCCGAGGGCCTGCCCATCCGCGAGGAGGTGCTCGCCCGGCATGGCGAGGAGGTCATCACCCGCAATGCCTACGGCGCCCGCTGCCTGAACTCGCCCTGCGCGCTCTTCGCCGACATCGACTTCAGCGACGCCCCGCGCGGCCGCCACGTCCTGATCGCCCTGCTGCTGCTGACCCTGCTGAGCGCGGCCCTTGGCGTGGCCGCCGGCAGTGCGCCGCTGGGCGGCGGGCTGTGGGTCCTGTCGCTCCTGGCGGCCCGCCCGCTCGTGGCCTGGCTGCAGCGCCTGGCCCTGCTCGCCAAGGGCGGGCACGAGCGTGTGGCAATGCAGCGCATCCAGCGTTTCCTGGCAGTGCATCCGGTGTGGAACCTGCGCGTCTACCGCACCCCGGGCGGCCTGCGCCTGCTGGCCACGCATGCGCCCTTCGAGGCCACCGCCCCCGAGGTGGCCGCGTTCTTCAGCGCCGTGGGCGCCGACCCGGTCTACGTCCGCATGTGCCGCCACCAGCGCTGCTTCCGCGCCCGCCTGTCCGCCAAGCCCTGGCGCATCGGCATCGGTCAGCACATGCGCCCGCGCCCGGGCGTGTGGCCGGTGCGCCCCTCGCAGCTGCCCAGGCGCCAGGCCTGGGTGGCCGCCTACGAACAGGCCGCCGCGGGCTACGCCGCCTGCCAGTTCCAGACTGCGGTGGGCTCGGGGCAGGTGCATCCGCGGCTGCGCGGGGTCATCGAACTGCATGACCGGGAGGCGCGGGCGGGAGCGCGGGGGATGGGGGTGGCGTGAGGGCAGGCGCCGGACAGACCTGAACCAAAGACGGCAATCTGCCGGTGACGGGATCGGGATCGGGATCGGGCTTCTATGGTCTGCATGCAGCAGGCACCGATGCGCGCGCCAGGATGCACTAGTTGGTTGACCAGCCCCAGCGCTTGAGCACCTCGGCAAGCGATGCACGCACGCGAGCTTGTCCCGGTTGATGAAAGAAGCCAAAGAAGTGCGGCGCACCTTCGATCGCCACCAGTTCAACCGCATTGCCGGCCGAGCCATAGGCAGTCACGAAGCGCTTCATATCGTCGAACGGGCAGTATTCGTCCTCTGTCCCGTGAAACGCAATCAGCGGCGGCTGACCGCTGCTCACCTGGGCCATCGGGGAGAAGCGCTCAGGCGGCGCTACACGCTCAACCTGGCGACGGAACCAGCCGTCCTTGCGAGGGTTCAGGGGGTCCGGACAGCCACCAAGACTGACGACGGCGGCCGGGTAATGCTTGACGGACGGCGATCGACCCTTCTCTGCTTCGGGATCCAGGCCATGAGTCGCCAGCATCAAGGCCAGCACGGCCCCTGAAGAGAACCCGGCAACGCCCACGCGCTGAGGGTCCACGCGCAGGCGGGCCGCATTCTTCTGAAGCCATTCGTAGGCCAGACTGGCATCACTCAGCTGCTCCAGAGGCCCGGTGTCGAATCTGGTGCTGGTCCGCAAATCAAGGGCAAGTACCAGAACGCCCTGCTCCTGCAGCGCGGCGCTGATGACGGGTGAATGCCACCACTGCCCCTCTGTGAAGGATCCGCCGTGCAGCCACAGCATGGCCGGGCGCAGGGCCGCCGTTGCTGCAGCCCCCCGCGGCTCGAGCACGTGCACCCGCAAATCGACCCCTTGCCATTCCCGCAACACGGCGCTTTCATGGCAGCACTCCCGGGCGCGGTTGGCGTCGATTGCCGCTTGAATCCGAGCGAGGTCAGCGGCAGGCGGGGCCATTGCGCGCCATTGTTCGACTACGCCATCAATCCCCTGGCTGCCGTTGTCGTCGACATACTCTGCGAGCATCCGGCCCATGAGTTCGCGCTGATGGATGCGCGGCAGGCCTGAACGATGGAGCGCAGCGACCTCTGCGCGCAACCAACGTGCGTCACCCCGACGCAGCGATGGATCCTTCTGCATGAGGGCTCGCGCGTCTTCATGCAGCCATGCTCGCCAGAATGCCTGGACCTCTGCCAGCGGCCACCAAGCCGGGTCGTGCAGGGGCAAGTCACGCAGCAGCTGTGGCAGCATGGGGTCGGCTTGCAATGCACCAGGGGCAGGCGCGTCACGCCAGTGGAAATACGGGTACATCACGCGGCCTTGCGCCCAGACGAAACGCTGGCGAACTCGCTCCCGCTCTGGCGCATCCCTCAGGCGCGACAAATCCTCATTGAGCAGCGCCTGCCACTGCGCAGCGAAGGCCGCATGCCGCAGCGGGGTCAGCATCGCAAACGCGCGCATGCTCAATGCGGGCGGCTGCGGCGGCTCCGATTGCTGAGCGCGTGCCGTCAGTGACAGGCCTAGCAAGGCCACCATGACAACGCCCGCCAGCGCGCCTGCCTTGTTCCTCTGTTGCTCATGCCTCATGCCGGCTCCCTGCCCCGTTTGGAATCTCGTACCGATGCAAAGATGAAGTTCATATCACCCCTTGCGCAAGCCTGGCCGCGCCATCAGCACCTTGCAGCCAGCCCCCAGGCTCTGGATCCAGGCGCGAGCGCCGTGGCGTTCAGAGACCCTGAGCCGCGTGCGCAATAGGCGCCGACTGAGCCGGTGTGTTTCGGGGTGATGTTATCGGCATCGGTCCATCTGCCAGGACTTGCCTGGCGCCATGAAGCCCGGGCCTATGGCTTCGTCGCGCCGCCCCTTGATGGCGAGCGAGCTGGTGGAAGCAGCAGCGGAACGGGGAGCGCTCACCTCAACACCATCCCAAACCGATCGAAGCGCGGCGTCCAGAAGCCCTCGATATCCGCCGAGGCCAGGATGTGATGCGCCCGCCCGATCACCGCCTCTCGCGGCACGAGGCCGATGTAGCGGGAGTCGGCGCTGTTGTCGCGGTTGTCACCCAGCACCAGCAGCTGGCCAGGCGGCACGGTGAGGGGCTCGAAACTGGAGCGGGCATGCACGCCGTCCAGCCACTGCACCTGCCTGATCTGGCCGCCCACGCGCTCCTGCACGCGGCGGGCGGGCCAGTCGCCGATGCCGGGCACGGGCTCGCGCACCGGGGTCTCGTTCTCGTAGGCGGCCGCCTCGCCGTTGATGTAGAGGCGCTCGTCGCGCATCTCGACCAGGTCCCCACCCACGGCCACCACGCGCTTGATCAGGCGGGTGCCGTCCTTGGGGGAGCTGAAGGTGATGATGTCCCCGCGCTGCGGATCCCCCAGGCGGGCCAGCACGATCTGGCTCAGCGGCAGCTTGAAGTCGTAGGCCAGGCGGTTGACCAGCACCACGTCACCCTCCAGCAGATTGGGCCGCATGGAGCCGGTGGGGATGGGGTTCCAGTCCGCGATGGCCGTGCGAAAGAAGCCGAAGCACAGCAGGAAGATCAGGAAGCCGCGGTTCTCACGCAGCCATTGCATCACGGGTTTCTTCATGGGCCTCTCCTGGTGTCCGGGCCTAAGCATCGCGGGGCGGACTTAGCAAGGTCTTAAGCGACGCCAATGCCGGCCGCCCGAGGCCTTCAGCAACGGAAGCTCGCCCGCGCCGGCCGTGGCAGCGCTCGCGCCAGCGGATGCTCGGCGCCAGCGGCATCGACCACGGCCTGGTGCAACCCCTCCAGATCAGCCAGCATCAGCGGCAGCCAGAAGCTGCGACGCTCGCCGTCGAGCCGGATGCGCAGATGCGGGAAGTGCAGCAAGTAGGCGGGCTCGACGGCGCGGACATGCGCCCAGGGCAGCGTCTGCCAGCGGCCGCGGGCATCGAAGGTATGCAAGCCCTGCGGCCCCACACGGAAGCGGAAGGCATGCACCGGCCCGCACATCACCAGCGCCATCAGCAGGCCCATGGCCACATGCAGGAGCAGGTCGGGGCGCTGAATGGGCTGGCCGGTCCACGCCGACTTCGCCACCAGCACAGTCCCGATGCCGGCCATGCACAGCGAGAGCTGGGCGCGCCACATCGGCCAGAAGGCATAGCGGAAGCTGCGGTAGTGAGATGGGGTCACGGGTGAAGATGACTGAGGCGGCGGCAGGGCGAAGGCGGCCGCAGCGCCTCTTGCAGGACGCGGCCGGGCCGCCATTCTGTCAGCGCAGGCGCAACACCAGATCCAGGGTCACCCCGATGTCGTCCTGCACTGCCAGCATCCCGCCCAGCAGGCTCAGGGGCTGGATGCCGAAGTCGGTGAGCCGCAGGGCCATCTGACCCTGTACGCGCAAGACCTGACCCTCTGCCGAGGGCGCCATGGCCAGCGCCAGCGGCAAGCGCCAGCGGCGCTGCTGGCCATGCCAGTCGATCTCGACCTCGGCCAGCACCTGCGCGCCCTCGCCGCGCAGCATCGCTGACTGCACGCGCAGCCAGGGGTGGCGGGCCGCATCGAGCATGGCCGGGCCGAGCAAGTTGGCGCGGGTCCCGGCGATGGCCTGGGCATCCGGCCGGGACGCGAAGGCGGGCCCGAGCTGGGCGCGCCGTGCGGGCTCGTCCAGCGCCACGTCCTCCAGGCGCAGGGCCAGCGCGAAGCGCGTGTGGGCGAGCTGCGCGGGGCTGAGCCGGGTCGGGTCCGGGGCATCAGCCGGCAGCTGCAGCCAGCCCTGCAGGCGGGGCGCCGTGAGGACGTGGTTGTGGCCCAGGCCGGCCAGCGCCCCTTGCCGGAAGGCCAGCACCTGCAGCAGCGAGGCGGCGGGGTCGATGCGCCACAGCAGGCCCTCGGCCGGCTCCGGCGTGGGGCCAGCCGAGGGCTGGGGCTCAGGTGGGGCATGGGCCGGGGCATGGGCCGGGGTATCAGGTCGGGTATCAGGCCGGGCCCCGGGCGCAGCCGCCGATGCGGCCGCGGCGCGCTGCGAGTCCGCGGGCCCATTGGTGCCGGCACAGGCGGCCAGCAGCAGCGCGGTGGCGCTGCCCAGCAGGGCGCGCCGACGGAGGCTCAACGCGCGGCCTTCCAGGCCTCGGCCGCCTTCATCATGGCCTCCACGTGGCCGTCGGCGCTGAGCTTGGCGTGCACCGCGGCAATGCGGCCCGGCGGCACGATGAAGTAGGAGATGCGGTCCGCCGTGTCCGGCATCATGAGCAGCTTGGCGTCGTAGGCCTTCATGACCTTGGCGCCCGCATCCGCCGCGACGGCGAACTGCTTGCGGCAGGCCTCCACGCTGAAGCGCTTGAGGGTGGCGATGTCGTCATTGGAGATGCCGATCACCGTCACGCCCAGGGCCTGGAATTTGGGCGTGGCCTCGGCGAACTGGTGCGCCTCCACGGTGCAGCCGCTGGTGAAGGCCTTGGGATAGAAGTACAGCACCACGGGGCCCTTCTTGAGTGCCTCGGCCAGCTGGAAGCGGTAGGGCTCGCCGGCCAGGGCGGCATCGGCGCTGAAGTCGGGGGCGGCGTCGCCGGGCTTGAGGGCGGCGTGCGCGGGCAGCACCGCAGCCAGGCCCAGCAGGGCCGTCAGCAGGAAAGAAGCAGAAGCGCGCATGACCGTTCCTTGAGGCATCAAAGGTCTGCATCATGCCCACGAGGCAAGCCCTCTGCCAGGCCTCGGCTATTTGGCGATCACGCCAGCGCCCGCAACCACCCCTCCTGCACCCACTGCTGCAGGCAGCCCACCAGCCGCGCAGCGGCCTCGGCCTCGCCCCATTGCGCAGCAGCAAGCTCGCCCAGGCGGGTCCAGTCGGCGCCCTCGAACACGGCGGCGACCAGCGCGCCCTCCTCGGCCTCCAGCGAGCGCCAGCGCGTCTCCAGTTGCGGGCGCCAGGCCAGCAGCCGGTGATCCAGAGGCTCGGGGGCGGGCAGCTCGGGCTCGTCCGCCGCCTCACCGTCCTCCCGCTGCTGCGCATGGCGGGCCAGCACGGCCCAGGCAGGCTCCACGGCCCAGGCCAGCGGCAGGCAGCAGGCGCTGGCGCGGGGCTGCAGGCGCAGGGCTGGCCAGTCCTGCGGGGCCAGTTGTTGCAGGGTTTCGAAGGCCAGCGCCTCGTCCTCGGCCGCATCGAAGACGCCGCGCAGGGCCCAGTCCATGCGGGCGACGTCGATGAAGGCGGGGTGGGCCGGCGCCGTCTCAGTGGCCATGAAGTCGGACAGGGCGTCGCCGTACCAGCGAATGGAGGCGAAGGCGGAGGGCCGGGCCTGCACATAGGCGGCGGCCAGGGCGTCAAAGTCTTCGTCGCCCATCACCTGGGCCAGCACGGGGTAGTTGTCCCGCAGGGCGGCGATCAGCCGGGCGCGGTAGGCATGGCGGTAGACGGCCAGGCCGCGCGCCGAGGCCGCTTCCAGCAGGCCTCCGGCCTCGGCGGGCGACGCGTCCAGCAGCAGGGCCTGCATCTGGCGCTGGGTGGCCAGCAGCGGCGCGCTCATGCGGCCTCCTGCCAGCCGGCCAGCACGCGGCGTGCAAGCTGCCGCGCCAGGTCCAGCTCCTGCAGCAGCTCGGGCAGCGGCGGGATGTGGTCGTCGCGCTCGATCATGGTGGGCAGGGGGCCCAGGCGCTGCAGGGTGTAGGCATAGAGCTGCCAGACGGCATCGCAGACGGGGTGGTCGTGGGTATCGATGAGCAGGTCGCCCTGGTCCTCGTGGCCGGCCAGGTGGATCTGGCGGATGCGGTCGGCAGGCAGGGCGTCGATGAAGGCGCGCGCATCGAAGCCGTGGTTGCGGCTGGAGACGTAGACGTTGTTGACGTCCAGCAGCAGCATCGCGCCGCTGCGCCTGAGCAGCTCGGCGATGAAGGCGGCCTCGCCCATTTCGTCCTGGGCATAGCGCACATAGCTGGAGACGTTCTCCAGCACCAGGGGCCGGCCCAGCAGGGTCTGGACCTCGTCGATGCGCGGCAGCAGGTGGCGCAGCGTGGCCTCGGTGTAGGGCAGGGGCAGCAGGTCGTGCAGGCGGCGGTGGTCCACGCCGCCCCAGCAGAGGTGGTCGGACACCCAGCCCGGCTCGATGCGATCGGCCAGGGCGCGCAGCGCGTGAAGGTAGCTGCGGTCCAGCGGATCGGCACTGCCGATGGACAGGGACACGCCATGCATCACCACGGGGTAGTCGCGGCGCAGGCGTTCCAGGTGGTGCAGGGGCTTGCCGCCCGGCACCAGGTAGTTCTCGGAAATGATCTCCAGCCACTGCGGACGCAGCGCCGGGTCCAGGGGCTCGCAGAGGGCCTGGTAGTGCTCGACGCGCAAGCCCAGGCCGAAGCCTTCGACGGGGCGTGAATTCATGGAGGTATTCGGTGGACAGGGCCGGCCGCCGCCCCTGACCGCAGGCGGCCGCACCGACCCCGTCAGTGCGGACGAGGGCTTACTTCTGGACGGTGCCGCCGGCCTTCTTGCACTCGGCTTCGGACTTCTTGACCCAGCCCTGGCCCTTGCAGCTGTTGTGGCCCTTGCAGTCGTTCTTGGCCGTCTTGCACTCGGACGTGCCCTTGCAGCTGTTGACGCCGGCGCACTTCACCATGCCGTCGTCTGCAGGCGCAGCGGCCTGCGCGGGCAGCGTGGCGGCGGCGAACAGGGCGGCGGCGGCGGCGGCGACGGACAGGCCGGTCTTGAGGCTTTGTTGCATGTGATTCTCCTGAGTTGCTCTGTGTTGAGATGGGTAGGAGACCCGGCGCGGCGGCCGGGGCCGTTCGCGATGGATCTGCGGGTCTGTCGCGCACGGCTCCGCGAACTTACACCCCCGCCGCCGAAAAAGATGTAACAAGCGGGCCTCACTGCGCCCCGGCGCGGCCGGCACGCCGCGCGCCGCGCTGCGCAAGGTCCAGACGGCCTAAAGTAGCGGCACGCTGCCGGAGAACGCGATGCTGAACACCGAAAGCCCGCCTCCCCAGGCCCCCGCCCTGGACCTGTGCCCGACACCCCAGCTGCTGGCCTGGCTCGTGGACGACCAGCAGCAGGCCCTGGCCGCCGTGCAGGCCGCCCGGCCGCAGCTGCTGGCCGCGGTGGAGGCCGCCCTGCCCCGCCTGCGCCGGGGCGGTCGGCTGGTCTATGTCGGCGCCGGCAGCTCGGGTCGCCTGGGCGTGCTGGACAGCGTGGTGCTGACGCCCACCTTCAGCTGGCCGCGCGAGCGCGCCCTGGGTCTGATGGCGGGCGGCCCGCGGGCCATGTTCGAGGCCATGGAAGGCGCCGAGGACGACGAGGCCGCAGGCCGCCGCGAGCTGCAGGCCCTGGCCCCCACGACGGACGATGTGGTGATCGCCCTGGCCGCCTCGGGCAGCACGCCCTATGTGCTGGGTGCCGTGGCCGCGGCACGCGAGGCCGGCGCCCTGAGCCTGGGCATCGCCAACAACGCCGGCACCCCCCTGCTGGCGCAGGCGGACCTCGGCATCCTGCTGGACACCGGCCCCGAGCTGATCGCCGGCAGCACGCGACTCAAGGCGGGCACGGCACAGAAGATCGCGCTCAACACCCTCTCCAGCGCCCTGATGGTGGGCCTGCACCGGGTGCATGGCTGCTGGATGGTGGACATGCGGGCCGCCAATGCCAAGCTGCGCCGCCGCGCCCTGGCCCTGGCCGAGCGCCTGGGGCGGGCCACGCCCGACGCCGCGCAGGCCGCGCTGCAGGTCTGCGAAGGCGAGCTCAAGCCGACGATCCTGATGCTGCGCGCCGGCCTGGGGGCCGCCGACGCCCGCGCGCTGCTGGCCCGCTGCGAGGGCCATCTGCGGCGGGCGCTGGAGGCTGCGGGGATTCAGGAGGACCAGGCCGCGCTTGCAGGCAAGACCTGACCCCCTGTCACAACCGCGCGTTCAGCGGCCCTGGCCACGCTGCCGCCGGACCACGCCGCCCATCAGCAGCAGGGTGCTCAGCGCCAGGGCCAGGGAGGCGGGCTCGGGCACGGTCTTGAGGCCCTGGGGCTGGTAGACCGAGCCCTTGAGGTCCGCGTCGCTGATGCCGAAGACGTAGAAGTTGTTGGTGCCAGCCACCTCGGGCAGGAAGTCGTTGTCATTGGCCACCCACAGCGTGTGCAGCAGCTGGCCCTTCCAGACCAGGTCCTCGCCCCAGCTGAGGCCCTCGATCTTGGCGGGCACGGTCTCGGCCGTGATGCCGACGCCAGCACCGATCAGCGTGGCCGCGACGTCCAGAAAGAGGCTCTTCTTCACGGCGAAGCTGCGCAGGTCGCCCTTCCTGCCACTGATGTCCGTGGCGCCGGCCAGGTCGATCTTGAACAGCTTCTTGGTCTTGGCGGCGCTGCCGTCGCCCAGGCCGGCGCCGTCACGCTCGTCCAGGATGAACTCGTGGTCGTTGAGGGCCAGGATCTCGCTGACGCCGCTGCCCTCGGTGAGCTGGTAGGCGTACTGGCGGGTCGTGCCACTGGCCACGTCGATGGTGACGATGCGGATGACCTTGTTGCTGTCCTGCAGAAGCGGGGCCTGCATCACACCGACCAGGGTCTTGCCGTCGGGCGTCAGGGCCAGGCCCTCCATGCCCTTGTTGGCCACGCGGCCGCTGCTGTTGACGGGCTTGTCCTCGGCGGCCGTGGTGGTGCCCAGCACCTTCACACCCAGCTCGGCCGGCAGGGCGTAGCTGCGCAGGCGCTGGCCCGTGGCGCGGTCGAACTGGTAGACGTAGGGGCCGTATTCATCGCTGATGAAGACGCTCTTGCCGTCGTTGGAGACGCGCGCGCCTTCGGGGTCCAGGCGGGCGTTGTCCGGGTTCAGTGAGGACTTGGCCGGGTCGAAGCCGTCCGAGCGGCCGGTGAAGTACTGGCGCGTGGCCGTGTTCTGGGCCGGGGCACCGTTGGGCAGGCCGTAGGCCGCGCCCGAACCGTAGTTCAGCGCCGTGGGGCTGGACAGCAGGGTGGTGCGCTGCAGCGTGGGTGTCAGCGTGAAGGGCAAGGCGCCGCCGGCCGAGGCCTTCAGGTCCATCTGCAGGGTGTGGAAGCGGCTGATGTAGGAGGCGGTGTTGTCCACGGCCGGGTTGTAGACGGTGGCATTGGGGCCGCGGTCCGGCAGGGCGATGAAGGTGCTGCCGCCGGCCCAGGCCAGGGCCGAGCCCATGCCGCCCAGCACATCGGCGGGCAGGCCGTTCTCCAGGGTGCCGGTGAGGCCGGACTTGTCATGCAGGCCCGACAGCGAGCCGACGGCCAGCAGCGGCGCGGCCGTGGCGGCGGCGGGCAGGGCCAGGCTCAGGCTCAGGACCAGGGCGCGGGAGGAGGGAATGGGCAGAGGACGGGACATGGCAAGACTCCAGGCAGGACCAGCCCGGCATCTTTGTGAAGCCCGGTGACAGCGCCGTGAAGCGCAGCGCCGGGCATCCCCCGTGTTCACGGGACAGGGTCAACCCGCCCGGGCCCGGTCAGCCGCCGAAGACCTTCTTGAGCAGGGCCGATCCCGTGCCCACCGGGTCGCGGCGGATCTGCCGCTCTTCCTCGCCGATCATGAGGAAGAGCCCGTCCAGGGCGCGGCGGGTGACGTACTGCTGGATGTTGGCGTCGTCCTGCTTCACCAGGCCCAGGCCGGCGGCCTTGCCGGCCACGGCGTTGTACTTGTCGGCCAGGGCCTGCTTCTCGGTCGCGCGAGTCACGATGGGCAGGAAACGTTCGGTCAGGGGCGCGCGGGTCTTGGCGGCGAAGAACTGGGTGACGGAATCGTCTCCGCCCTTCACGATCTTCAGCGCGTCTTCCACGCTCATGTTCCGGGCGGCATTGACCAGCAGCACGCGCGCCTCGGGCACGGCGGCCTCGGCGGCGCGGTTCATGGCCGTCAGCAGCTCGTCCAGCTTGTGGCCCTGGCCGGTGGCCTTGAGCAGGCGGGCGGCGCCTTTGAGCGAGTCCGGCAGCTCGATGCGCACGCGCTCATCACCCAGGAAGCCGTCCTTGCGCCCCAACTGGGCCACCGCAGCCTGCGCGCCCCGCTCCAGGGCGGCTCGGATGCCGGTGGCGGCCTCGCTCTCCCCCAGGGCCCAGGCGGGCAGGGACAGTGCCAGAGGCGAGGCGATCAGGACGGCGCGGCGGTTCAGCATGGGGCAACTCCTTCGGTGCAGGGGCCCATGCTACTGCGCATGGCCCGGCCTCGCTCGGTGGGGTCAGGTCTTGCCTGCGCGCAGCTTGAGCAGCTCCTGGCTCAGCCAGGCCTTGCTCTCGACCGGCGCGGCCGCGGCGCAGCGCACGAGGTAGGGCTTGCCGCTCATGCTGCTGCTGCTGGCGGCCTGCTGAATGAAGTCTTCGCTGCGCTTGAGACTGGCGTCGTGCGACTCCAGGTAGTCCAGCTTCTTGAGCAGGTGGCTGCGGGCCTCGGCACCGCTGTACCAGTTGCCGTTGCGGTTGAACTCGCAGCCGGAGTCCTGCAGGCGCTGCAGCAGGCTGAGGATCTCGGTGCGCACGGCAGGCGCGGTGGGCGCGGCCTGGGCGGTGCCCAGGCTCAGCAGAAGGAGCAGGGTGTAGGCGATCTTCATGCCGCCATCATCGCGCATGGCGCACCGTGCTCAGGAGAAGCGCCCGCGGAAGGCCCTGCGGCGCTGCTCGCGGCGGGACTTGCGCTCGAAGACATCGCAGGCATCGCAGCAGTCGCAGGTGTCGCCCAGGTCACAGGCATCACCGCCACCTGCGCCGGGCAGGTCGCAGCCGCCGCAGTCGCAGTCGCAGTCGCCGCGCTGCAGGGCCGGCGGACGGTGCTGCGAACGGGGCTGCGGATGCGCCTGCGCATGCACCGCCGCACAGCGCGCCAGGCGCTCGCGCAGCAGCCACAGCCCCGTCCAGCTGCCCTTCCAGCGGATGGCACGAAAGCCCAGGCCCGAACAGCCCGCGCCGCCGCAATGCAGGCGGTAGGCACAGCCGTAGCCCTTGCGCGGCGAGAGATGGCGCTGGTAGAGGCGGATCAGGGCCAGCAGCAGTGGGCGCATGGGCTCAACCGTGCACGAAGACATCGAGGGCACCGTGCAGATCGACGGCGGTGCCCTTGAGCCCCCGGAGGCCAGGCAGCCGCAGGCTCAGGGCATCGAGTGAGCCAAAGGGCTGGAGCGATGGGATCTGCAGCATGGGCAGAGGATCAGCGCTGGACGGTGGCCAGGCGCAGGGCCAGGCCGGCGAACACCAGCGCCGCGCAGCGGTTGAGCCCGCGCTGCAGGCCCGGCGAACGGCGCAGACGCTCGCCCAGCAGGCCGGCGGCCCAGGCGATGCTGCCGAAGGCGATCAGGGTCGCCAGGATGAAGACGGCGCCCAGCACCGCCAGCTGCAGGGCCACGGGGCCGCGCTCGGCGGCCACGAACTGCGGCAGCAGGGCGAAGAAGAAGAGCAGCACCTTGGGATTGCTGAGGTTCATCACGATGCCGCGCCGGTACAGCGCCGACAAGGCTTGCGCGGGGGCCTGCGCCGCACCCGGCAGCGCGGCGGCGGGTGCCCGCCAGGCGCCCCAGGCCAGGTAGAGCAGGTAGGCCGCGCCGGCCGCCTTCATCAGCGTGAAGGCCAGGGGCGAGGCCGCCAGCAGCGCCGCCAGGCCCAGGGCCACGGCCGCCGTGTGCACCACGATGCCCGTGCACAGGCCCAGCACCACGACCAGGCCGGCCCGCCGGCCCTGAGTGGCGGACTGCATCAGCACGAAGAGGTTGTCAGGCCCGGGCGTGAAACCCAGGACCAGGGCGGTGGCCAGGAAGGCCAGCAGGGTGTCGAAGGAGGGCATGGACGGCAGAGCTCAGCGCGCAAGGCCGGCATCATCGCACTCCGCTCGGCCGGGATGGCGCATGGGCTGGAAGGCTACGCCGTGGACCTGCTGCACCGGGCCTTCGGCGACAAAGCCAAAGCGCGCGTAGACCGGCATCGCGGGCAGCGAGGCATTGACGGTGAAGGGCCCGCGGTGCCCGGCCTGGCTTGCCCCGTCCTGGAGGACCTGCCACAGGCGCCGGGACAGGCCCTGGCCTTGCCAGGCCGGCGCCACGAACAGGTGGAAGAGATGGCTGGTGTCACGGCTGGCGATGAAGCCGGCCAGCGCGCCGCCGTCGGCCTCCAGCAGCCAGAAGCGGAAGCGGGGGTCGGCCAGGTAGCCGGCCTCGGCGGACGCGGACACGGAGGCCAGGAAGGGCTCGGTGCCCGCACCGTCAGGCGATAGAAAGAAGGCCGGCGCGAGTTCGACAATGAGGGCGCTGATGGCGGCCGCATCGCCCGCCTGGCCGGTGCGCAGCAGGAGGGTCGTCATGGCTGCCAGCTTGCCAGAGTCCAGCCGCCCGCCCGCATGCCTAGGGTCACGTCAGGCGTAAAAAAGGGCTGCCGAAGCAGCCCTCTCCTCGCCTCAGGTCCGGCTTACCAGACCTTGCAGCGCTCCGCGGCCGGCTTGACCATGGCCTGGCCCGGCTTGCAGGCGAAGGCCTTCTCGAACTCGGGCATGTTCACCGCCACGCCGTTGATGCGGTAGCGGCCCGGCGAGTGCGGGTCGGTGGCGGCATGCACACGGGCGGCCTCGGGCCGGGTGTCGCTGCAGTCCCACTGGGCGAAGCCCACGAAGAAGCGCTGCTCCGGCGTCAGGCCGTCGACCGTGGGCAGCTGCTTGCCCGCGATCTGGGTCTGCCAGGCGGCCCAGGCCAGGACCAGGCCGCCGAGGTCGGCCAGGTCTTCGCCCAGGGTCAGCTTGCTGTTGATCTTGATGTCGTCGATGACCTTGTACTGGGCGTACTGCTTGGAGACGCAGGCGGCGCGCTGCTCGAAGGCCTTGGCGTCCTTCTTGGTCCACCAGTCCTTGAGGTTGCCCTTGGCGTCGAACTGCCGGCCTTCGTCATCGAAGCCGTGGACCAGCTCGTGGCCGATGGTGCCGCCGGTGTTGCCGTAGTTGGGCGCATCGTCCATGCGGGCGTCATACAGCGGGGGCTGCAGCACGCCGGCGGGGAAGTTGATGTCGTTCATCTGGGCGTTGTAGTAGGCGTTCACCGTCTGCGGCGTCATGCCCCACTCGCCACGGTCCAGGGGCTGGCCGATCTTGCCCAGATCGCGGCGGCGCTCGAAGGCCTGGCCGCGCATCACATTGCCCACGAAGTCCTCGCGCAGCACCGCATAGCGGCCGTAGTCACGCCACTGGTCGGGGTAGCCGACCTTGTTGACGATGCTGTGCAGCTTCTCCATGGCGCGCTGCTTGGTCTCTTCGCTCATCCAGGGCAGGGCCTGGATGGCCTTGCCCATCTCGGCCTCGATTTGCTCCGTCATGCGGATGGTGGCGGCCTTGAGCTCGGGGCTGAAGTTGCGGGCCACGAATTCCTGGCCCAGGGCCTCGCCCAGTTGACCGTCGACCAGGGTCACGCACTGCTTCCAGCGCGCCTGCTGCTTGGGCACACCGCGCAGGGTCTTGGAGAAGAAGTCGAAGTTCGCGTCGACGAAGTCCGGGCCCAGGTAGGGCGCCATGCTGCTGGCCAACTGCCAGCGCAGCATCGTGCGGATGTCGGCCACCGGCAGGCGCTTCCACTGCTGGCCCAGGGCCTTGTAGAAGGCGGGCTCGGTGACGTTGAACTCCTGCTGCGGGGCCAGGTCTTGCGCGCTCTGGTAGGCAGCGAAGTCGAAGTCGGGGATCAGTGCCTGCAGCTGCTTGTCCGTGTAGCGGTGGAAGCTCTTGTAGGGGTCGCGCTTGTCGACCACGCTCAGCGAGGCCCGCGCCAGCGCGGTCTCGACCGCCAGCACCAGGCGCGCGTTGGCCGCGGCCTTGGGCGCGGCGTCGCCCAGCAGCTCGAAGACGCGGGCCACATGGGCCTGGAACTTGGCGCGCAGCTCGCGGCTCTTGGCATCGGTCTTGAGGTAGTAGTCGCGCTCGGGCAGGCTCAGGCCGCCCGTGGCCGCGAAAGCGATCTGGCGCGTGCTGTCCGCGAAGTCCTGGCCGGAGCCGAAGCTGAAGAAGAGGCGGTTGTTGTGGGTGTTCTGGTGCAGGGCGGCCAGCACGAAGGGCAGCTCGGACTTGTCCTTCAGGCCTTCGATGCGGCGCATCAGCGGCTTGAGCGCGGCCAGGCCGTTCTTCGCGACGGCGGCCTCGTCCATGCAGGCGGCGAAGTAGTCGCCGATCTTGGTCTGGGACTCGCTGCGGGTCTCGCCGGGCGCTGCGGGCTGGGCCAGCTTCTCCAGGATGCCCCAGAGGTAGCGCTGGTTGTCATTGGCCGCCTTGGCATAGACGGACCAGCGGGCCTGGTCGTCCGGGATGGGGTTGTTCTTGTTCCAGCCGCCGCAGGCGTACTGGTAGAGGTCCTCGCAGGGATCCACCGTGCGGTCCATGGCCGAGAGGTCCAGGCTGGGCGTGTAGGGCAGGCTCTGCAGCGGCTGTTCGGCGGGCTTGGCGTCCTGCGCATGGGCGAGGCTGGCCAGGGCGAGGGCGGTGCCCAGGGCGCTGAGGCGCCAGGCGGTCTTGCGGGCAGTCTTCATGGTCTGGAAAGCGTGTCTTCGTGAAGGCCCGCATTGTGGCGCCAGGACCCGCTCCCTGCCGCTCGTCAGGGCCCCGTCGGGGATCGGGCCTTTCCCCAATGCACAAGCTGCAACAATGCGGGCCGATGAGTGCCGCCCACTTCACCCGCTTCACCCACGCCACCCGTTCCCTGCCCCTGCTGGCCTGCCTGCTGCTGGGCGCATGCGCCACCGGCCCGCGCGGCCTGCAGATCGACGACAGCTTCCCCTCCAGCAACCAGGACAGCCGCGCCCAGCTGCTGATCCTGCACTACACGGTGGGCAATTTCGAGAGCGCGCTCAAGACCCTCACCCAGCCCAATCCCGGCGGCGGCGAGGTCTCGGCCCACTACCTGGTGCGCGACGAACCCGTGCGCACCTACCGCCTGGTGGACGAGTCCCGCCGCGCCTGGCATGCAGGCCTGAGCCGCTGGAAGAGCTGGGGCAATGTCAACGCGGCCTCCATCGGCATCGAGATCGTCAACCCCGGCCGCGTGGACACCCCCGACGGCCCGCGCTACGCCCCCTACCCGCAGGCCCAGATCGACGAGGTGATCCGCCTGTGCCAGGACATCGTCGCCCGCCACCGCATCCGCCCCGACCGCATCCTGGGGCACAGCGATGTGCAGCCGCTGAGCAAGCAGGACCCCGGCCCCGCCTTCCCATGGAAGCAGCTGTGGGCCGCCGGCCTCATCCCCTGGCCGGACGAGGCCCTGGCGGCCAGCCTGCGACCGCAGTACGAGCAGGCCCTGCCCGAGGCCGCCTGGTTCCAGCAGAAGCTGGCCCAGCACGGCTTCGGCCTCGCGCAGAGCGGCCTCTGGGACATCGAGACCCGCAAGGTGCTGGCCGCCTTCCAGATGAAGTACCGCCCCGATCGCCACGACGGCGAGGCCGATGCCGAGACCGCCGCCCTGCTGGACGTCGTCACCCGCCGCGACGGCCTGCGCATGAAGGACGGCAGCCTGCCGCGCTGAAGCCTGCCCATGCCTGCCCTGCTGCGCCGCCTGCTGACCCTGCTGCCCACCCTGCTGGGCGTGAGCCTGGTCTCCTTCGGCCTGATCCGCCTCGTGCCGGGCGATCCGGTGGAGGTGATGATGGGCGAGCGCGCCCTGGACGCGGCCACGCATGCCCAGCTGCTGCACCAGCTGGGGCTGGACGCGCCCTGGCCCGTGCAGTACGGCCGCTACCTGCTGCAGCTGCTGCAGGGCGACCTCGGGCGAAGCCTGGTCAGCCACGAGCCGGTGGCGCAGGAGTTCCTGGCCCTCTTCCCCGCCACGGTGGAGCTGGCCGCGGCCGCCCTGCTGCTGGCCCTGGTGCTGGGCCTGGCCCTGGGCCTGGCGGCCAGCCTCAGGCGCGGCTCCTGGCTGGACCAGGGGGTGATGGGGCTGGCCACGCTGGGCTACTCCATGCCGGTGTTCTGGTGGGGCCTGATCCTCATCATGACCTTCTCCGTGGGCCTGGCCTGGACGCCGGTGACGGGGCGCATCGCCGTCGAGTACGAGGTCGCCCGCGTGACGGGCTTCATGCTCATCGACGCCGCCCTGCACCCCGAGCCCGGCGCCTGGCGCTCGGCCCTGCTTCACCTGCTGCTGCCGGCCCTGGTGCTGGGCACCTCCAGCACCGCGGTGATCGCCCGCATGACGCGCTCCAGCATGCTGGAGGTGCTGCAGGAGGACTACATCCGCACCGCTCGCGCCAAGGGCCTCTCCACGGCCCGCGTGGTGCTGGGCCATGCCCTGCGCAATGCCCTGGTGCCGGTGCTGACCGTGGTGGGCCTGCAGACCGGCAGCCTGCTGGCCGGCGCGGTGCTCACCGAGACCATCTTCTCCTGGCCCGGCGTGGGCAAATGGCTGATCGACGCCATCGGCCGGCGGGACTACCCCGTGGTGCAGGCAGGCATCCTGATCTCCGCCCTGACCTTCATGGCGGTGAACCTGGCGGTGGACCTGCTCTACGGCGTCGTCAACCCGCGGATGCGTGCGCGCTGAAGCCATGATCCAGGCCTCCCCCACTCAAGACCTGACCCCACGCCCACCGCGGGGCCGCAGCCCCGCACGCGCGGCCTGGGACCGCTTTGCCGCCCAGCGCGGGGCCCTGGCGGCGCTGATCGTGTTCGGCCTGGTGGCCCTGGCCGCGCTGCTGGCGCCCTGGCTTTCGCCGCACGACCCCCTGCAGCAGTACCGCGACCACCTGCTGCAGCCGCCGCTGTGGATGGACGGCGGCCTGGCCCGCTTCCCGCTGGGCACCGACGAGCTGGGCCGCGACCTGCTCTCGCGCCTGCTGCACGGCGCGCGGGTCTCGCTGGGCCTGGGCCTGGCCTCGGTGGTGCTCGCGCTGGTGCCGGGCATCGTGCTGGGCCTGCTGGCGGCCTTCCATGAGCGCTGGCTCTCGCCCCTGGTGATGCGCAGCATGGACGTGCTCCTGGCGCTGCCGGGTCTGCTGCTGGCCATCTGCGTGATCACCATCCTGGGCCCGGGCCTGATGAACACCGTGATCGCCATCGCCATCGGCGCCCTGCCGGGCAGCACGCGCCTGGCGCGGGCCGCCGCGCTGGCCGAGAAGTCGCGGGACTATGTGCAGGCGGCCCGCGCCGCCGGGGCCTCGTCCTGGCACCTGATGTTCCGCACCGTGCTGCCCAACTGCGCGGCGCCGCTGATCGTGCAGGCCACGCTGGCCTTCTCCTCGGCCATCCTGGAGGCCGCCGGCCTGGGCTTCCTGGGCCTGGGGGTGCAGGCACCCACGCCCGAGTGGGGCGGCATGCTGGCCACCGCGCGCGACGCCCTGCAGCGCGCACCCTGGGTGCTGAGCCTGCCAGGCCTGGCCATCCTACTGACAGTGCTGAGCGTCAACCTCGTCGGCGACGGCCTGCGGGACGCGCTGGACCCCAAGCTGCGACGCGGCTGAGCCCGGCCTCCTGCCTCGGCGCATGCACGAGGTGACGCAGGCACCGACTTCGGTCAAGATGGCCCCGCCCTCCCCTCTCCTGCCAACGCCATGACGCAGTTCGCCTTCCTCAGCCACACCAGCTTCATGAAGCAGCCGCCCGCCGCACCAGGCAGCCGGCCCTTCGGCCTGGCCGGCATCGCCTGGGACGGCTGCGTGACCAACCGCCCTGGCGCCCGCTTCGGCCCACGCGCCATCCGCGAAGCCAGCCACATGCTGTGCGACGGCATCCACCCCTTCTTCGACACCACGCCGGACGGGCATCTCCAGGACCACGGCGACCTGCCCCTGCCCAACACCAGCCTGGAGGGCATGCGCGCCGCGATGATGCCGCTGATCGCACCGCTGATCGCGCAGCAGCACATGGTCTGGCTTGGCGGGGACCACAGCATCACCCTGCCCCTGCTGCGGGCCTACCGCGCCCAGCTGGGCCGGCCCCTGGCCTGCCTGCACTTCGACGCCCACTGCGACACCTGGGAAGACCATTTCGGCGAGCCCAGCGGCCATGGCACCTGGGTCTACGAGGCCCTGCAGGAGGGCCTGGTGATGCCGCAGGGCATGATGCAGCTGGGCATCCGCTCGGCCGGCCAGCGCGAGGCCCGTGACTATGTGCGCGAGCAGGGCGGCCTGATCTACGACGCCCGCAGCCTGCGCGGCCTGGAGAGCCCGGCCCAGCTGGCCGGCGTGCTGGGCGGTATCCACGAGCGCATGGCGGCCCTGGGCCATCCGCCGGTCTACCTCAGCCTGGACATCGACTGCCTGGACCCCGCCTTCGCCCCCGGCACCGGCACGCCCGAGCCGGGGGGCATGAGCAGCAACCAGGTGCTGAGCATCCTCGAGGAACTGGCCGGCCTGCCCTGGGTGGGCATGGACTGCGTGGAAGTGGCGCCGCCCTACGACCACGCCGAGCTCACCAGCTACGCCGCCGCGCAGTTCGTCTGGACCTACCTCTGCGGCCGCCTGGCTCAGGCCGCGCGCTGAAGGTCAGCCGGGATCTCGTAGCGGCGCGACTCACCGTCCCGCGGCACCCACAGCCGATCGCCCAGTCCGGCGGCCTCCCGCCGCACGTCCTCGCGGCTCACCGGGCAGTGATCCAGGGCCTCCAGGTGGTTGACCACCAACTGGCCGGCAAACAGCCGCCCGGCTTCGGCCACCTCGGCCGCGTCCATCAGGATCTCGCCGCCCAGGTCGAAGCGGGCGCCGCCGGCAGGCAGCACGGCGACGTCCGGCCTCAGCACCGACAGGCAGTGCCGCACCGGCGCGTGCAGCACGGTATCGCCCGCCACATAGACGCTGGGCTCGCCGGGCATCTCGATCAGGTAGCCCGCGCCATGCGCCATCAGCCGCCCCACCCAGCCGCGGCCGTGCAGGCAGGGGATGGGCGTAATGCTGCCGCCCAGGAAGGGCTGGCGCTGCAGGCCTGCCAGGGGCTGCGCCTGCAGGCCGCGGGCCGCCAGCCAGGGGGCGTCGTCCGGCATGCAGACCACGGGCAGGCTGCGCTCGCGCAGATAGCGTCGGCCCGCGCGGTCCAGGTGGTCGAAGTGGCCCTTCTGGCAATGCGTGATCAACGCATGGGAGGCGCGCTCCAGCGCCGGCCCGGCCGCGTCGGGCAGGGGCACCAGGGGATTGCGCCGCCGCGTGCCGCCCAGGTAGCGCAGGCTGGGCAGAGTGCCGGCCTCAGCCAGCATGGGGTCCACCAGCAGTGCGATGTCGTGGCCGCCGACGTGAAACTCCAGCAGCACGGTGGCATTGCGGATCTGGGTGATGTTCATGGCAGGGCTCGCGCAAGGCGCCGGGAGTGGTCGTGGGATGGATTGTTCAAAGCCGGCCTCGGACCCACAATGGCGCAATCCGCCAATTTCCTGCCGATTCAAGCCACACCATGCCCGGCCCGCCGCTGACCCTGGGGCTGCTGCTCTTCGAAGGCTGCATGCCCGCCGGACTCTTTGCCGCCGCGGACCTGGCCCGAGCGGCCAATCTGCGCGCGGGCTGCGAAGCCTTCCGCCTGCACTGGGTCAGCCTGGATGGGCACCCCGTCAAGACCTGGCAGGGCCCCACGCTGGCCGCCGACGCCGCCCTGGCCGACGCCCGCTGCGAGGCCTGGCTGCTGCCCGGCCTGTGGACCGACTCGCCTCAGTCCCTGGCGCGCCAGTTGGCCACTCTCGATCCCCTGGTGCAGGCCCTGCGCCGGCTGCCCAAGAGCCAGCCGCTGTGGAGCTATTGCGCCGGCGTCGCCCTGCTGGCGGCCGCCGGACGGCTGGATGGCCGGGATGCCACCGCCACCTGGTGGCTCAAGCCCGGCCTGAGCGCCCGCTTTCCGCTGGTGCACTGGCGCTTCGACGAGCTGCTGGTGTCCAGCGGCCCCCTGCGCACCGCCGCCGGCCCCCACGGCTACCTGCCTTTGATGCTGCAGGCACTGGCCGAGCAGCTGGAGCCCGCGGCGCTGCGCGACATCGAGGCCGTGCTGATGCTGCCACGCCCGCAGCAGTGGCCCGCGGTCTTCCGCCCCGTGGAACTGATGGGCCAGTCCGACGAGGCCCTGCGCCGCCTGATCGTCTTCGCGCAGCGGCAGCCGGCGCAGGCGCTGTCGCTGGCGGCGGCGGCGCAGGCGCTGGGCCTGTCGGTGCGCAGCCTCAGCCGCTGGCTGCCGGCGCAGACTGGCCTGCCCGCCGGCCAGTGGCTGCGCCTGCTCAAGCTGCGCCAGGCGGCGGAGCTGCTGTGCGAATCCACCCTGCCCGTGAAAACCGTTGCCGAGCAGCTCGGCTATGCCAACGAGGCCGGGCTGCACCGCAGCTTCCAGGCCCTGCTGGCCTGCACGCCTGGCGAGTTCCGCCGCCGCCACACCCGCCTGCCCTCGCCTGCGGGCGCCCGCGCATGAGCCCCCTCGCTTGGACCTGTCACGCGCAGCGCTCACAATGGCAGCCCGCTCCCACCTGCCACGCGCCCCTGAGCTGATGTCCCGTCATGGTCTGTCCCTGCTGTTCGGCCCACTGCTGCTGCTGACGGCGGCCGCTGCCGCTTCGGCCCCGGCGGCGCTGCCTGCGGGCAAGCCCATCGTCTACTGCAGCGAGGCCAGCCCCGAAGGCTTCGACCCGGGCCTGTGGGACAGCAGCAGCACCAACAATGCGGTGCGCCAGCTCTTCCAGGGCCTGCTGGGCTTCGAGCGCGGCGGCACGGCCCTGGTGCCGCGCCTGGCGCAGCGCTGGACGGTGTCGGAGGACGCGCGGGTCTTCACCTTCGAGCTGCGCCGCGGCGTGCGCTTCCACACGCGGCCCTGGTTCACGCCTTCGCGCGAGTTCAATGCCGACGACGTGCTCTTCACCTTCGGCCGCTTCCTGGACCCGGCCCATCCTTTCAACAAGGCCCTGCCCGGCAACTTCATCTACCCCAACAACCTGGGTCTGGCGAAGCTGGTGCAGAAGCTGGAGAAGCTGGACGAGCACACCGTGCGCTTCACGCTGCGCGAGCCCAACGTCGTCTTCCTCAGCTGGTTCGCCATGCCCTTCGCAGGCATCCATTCGGCGGAATACGCGCAGCAGCTGCTGCAGCGCGGCGAGCCCCACAAGCTCAACAACGCACCCGTCGGCACCGGCCCCTTCGCCTTTCGCAGCTATGCCAAGGACGACGTGCTGCGCCTGGAGGCCAACCCCAGCTACTGGGCCGGGCCGGTGCGCACACCCAAGCTGATCTTCAGCATCGCGCGCGAGCCCAATGTGCGCATCCAGAAGCTGCTGGCCGGCGAATGCCAGGTCAGCGCTCCGGCACGCGACATCGACGTGCCCGTGCTCGCCAAACGGGCCGACATCCAGCTGCTGCAGGTCCAGGCCCTCAACATCAGCTATCTGAGCTTCAACCTGGCGCGTGCGCCCACCAACGTCCGCGCGGTGCGCGAGGCCCTGGACATCGCCATCGACCGCCCCGCCCTCTTCAAAGTACTGTTCCCGCGCGGCGACGCCACGCCGGCCACCAGCGCCTTCCCGCCCGCCATCCCCGGCTTCGACAAGAGCCTGCGCAACGAGCACGACCCCGAGCGTGCCCGGCGCCTGCTGGCCGAGGCGGGCTTCCCGCAGGGCTTTGCCATCGACCTCTGGGCCCTGCCCATCGCGCGGCCCACCAATCCCAACGGCCTGCTGCTGGCCCAGATGATCCAGCAGGACTGGGCGCGCATCGGCGTGCGCGCCACCATCAAGACCTATGAGTGGGGCGAGTACCTCAAGCGCGCCAACAAGGGCGAGCACGACGTCTACATGAGCGGCTGGAGCGGCGAGAGCGGCGATGCCGACGAGTTCCTCACCCCCAACCTCAGCTGCGCGGCCAACCGCAGCGGCGTGAAGTTCTGCCATGCCGAGTTCGAGCGCCTGATCGACACCGCCCGCGCCACGCCGGACCCCGCCCGGCGCGCCGCGCTGTACGTCGAGGCCCAGCGCATCTTCAAGCGCGAGCGGCCCTGGATTCCCTTCGCGCATTCCACGCTGTACCTGCCGGTGCGCGCGGACGTGAAGGGCTTTGTGATCAACCCCAATGGCGGGGTCGAGTTCGAGAAGGTCTGGCGCGAATGACAGCTCCCCCGATACCCATGATTGCCTGCGAGGACCTCGCCACGCACCCCGACTTCCAATCGCTGCGTGGCATGCCGGAGATCGACCTGGACCTGCGCTACGCCACGCCGGACAACTTCGTCAGCCGCGACGTCTACGGCCCGCTGGACTGTGCCTACCTGCGCAAGGACGCAGCCGATGGCCTGCAGCGCGCAGCGCGGTGGCTACAACGGCAGCGGCCGCAGTGGCAGATTCGCGTCTTCGATGCCCTGCGCCCGCAGCGGGTGCAGGAGGCCCTGTACGCCGAGCTGGCCGGCACGCCGCTGACCCTGTACCTGGCCCACCCCGAGGCCGGCTCCCTGCATTCATTCGGTGTGGCGCTGGACGTCGGCCTGCTGGACGAGCAGGGCCAGGAGCTGGACATGGGTTCGGGCTTCGACGAGATGTGCCTGCTGTCCCATCCCGACCACGAGGCCGAGCACCTGGCCCAGGGCCTGCTGACGGCGCAGCAGCTGGTGCACCGCGGCTGGCTGCGCGCGGCAATGCGCGCCGGGGGCTTCCACACCATCGCCACCGAGTGGTGGCACTTCGAGTTCGGTGACCGCGAGCAGGCACGCGCCACCCTGCCCCGCGTGCTGTGAAGGAGCCCCGCATGGACCGCCGCCATTTCCTGCAGACCTTGCCCGCCGCCGCCCCGCTGGGCGCCCTGGGCACCGCGGCCGGCGCCGTCCCCATGACGGCGGAGCGCCTGCCCGCGCTGCGGCCGCGCCGCCTGCGCCCCGGGGACGCCATCGGCCTGATCAGCCCCGCCAATGCCAGTTTCGAGCGCGAACCCGTGGCGCTGGCCATCGAGGCCCTGCAGGCCCTGGGGCTGAAGGTGCAGCTGGGTGCGCATGCGCTGTCTCGCCGTGGCCAGTTCGGCGGCAGCGATGCTGAACGCGCCGAGGACATCCACCGCTTCTTCGCCGACGACGGCATCGCCGGTCTGCTGGCCCTCACTGGCGGCTCGGGCTGCGCGCGCATCGTGGACCGTCTGGACTACGGCCTGATCCGCCAGCATCCCAAGTTCTTCGGCGGCTTTTCCGACGTGACCTGTCTGATCAACGCCATCCAGCGCCGGACCGGGCTGATCACCTTCCACGCGCCCTTCGCCGGCTCCACCTGGACGGCCTTCACCACCCGGCACTTCCGTGCGCTGGTGATGGAGGGCGAGGCCCCGCTGCTGCGCAATCCCGGCGGCGAGGCCGGCGGGGACCTGGTCCAGGCCCACGACCGCGCCTGGACGGTGCGCAGCGGGCGCGCCCGCGGGCGCCTGGTGGGCGGCAACCTGGCCGTGCTCAGCGCCATGGCGGGCTCGGCCTACTGGCCGGATTTCGACGGCGCGATCCTCTTCCTGGAAGACATCAACGAGTACATCTACCGCGTGGACCGCATGCTGGCCACCCTGCGTCTGGCCGGCGCCTTGCGTTCGCTGGCGGGCGTGGTGCTGGGCCAGTTCACCAAGTGCGAGCCCGGCGACGGCAACTACGGCACGCTGACGCTGGACGAGGTCTTCGAGGACTACTTCGGCGCCCTGGGCGTGCCGGTCTATCGCGGCGCGATGATCGGCCACATCCCGCGCAAGTTCACGCTGCCCATCGGAGCCGAGGCCGAGATCGACGCGGACGCCTGCACCCTGCGCCTCCTCGCGCCCGCAGTGACTTGAGCATCGGCGCTCAGTTGCAGGGCGCCGCCGGCAGGGCGTAGGGCTGCAGCAGCTCGGCCATGCGCCCGCTGCGGCACAGCTGCTGCAGGCTGCGCTGGAAGCGCTGGTGGTCGGCCGCACTCATGCGCTGGCGGCTCAGGCCGAAGTGGTAGCCGAACTGCTTGACCGCGCCCACGGCCTGCAGGGGCGGCATCTCGTTCTGAGCGCTGAGCCACAAGGCCACGGCCTCGTTCATCAGGACCAGGCCCTGAGCGCCGTAGCGCCCGGCATGCAGCAGGCGCAGCACGGTGAGGTTGTCACGCTCCATCATCAGCTGGACCTTGAGGCCCTGGCTCAACTCCTCCAGCATCAGCGAGGTGCCCGAGGGCCCGTAGGCGGCCACGGTGCGGCCCTCCAGCGAGGCAGGCCCCTTGTACTGCAGGCTCTCGCCCTGGCGGCCGAACAGGGTGTAGCGCGCCTGCACCACGGCCGGCGAAAGCGCGAAGTACCTGCGCCGCTCCGGCGCGTCGACGACGGTGAAGAGGCCGTGGGCCTCGCCCTGCTCCGCCAGTGCCAGGGCGCGGCGCCAGGGCATCACCTGGACCTCGCAACGCCAGGCCAGTTGCTCGCAGACCTTGTTGAGCACGTCCACCATGGGGCCGGCGGGCTGCCCGGCACGCTCGTAGGTGTAGGGCGGGAAGGGTTCGGTCAGGAAGAGACGCCTAGGGCCGGCTGCCGCCTGCAGCACCGGCCACAGGAGCAGGGCCGCACCGCACAGCAGGCGCCAGGCCGCGCGGCGGCCGCGAGGGCGGGCGGGGGCGGGCCGCGGCGTCATGGGCATGGGGTGCAGTCTCCCAGGATGAGGTGCCAAGCATAGGGCCTGCGGGGCGCGCATCCAGCCGGGCAGGCCCGGGGCCGCGCCTCAACGCGGCATGCGCACCACACAGGCCGAGGCCGGCAGCGCATAGGGGCGGATCAGCGCGGCATTGCGCCCGTTGCGGCAGTTGGCCTGCAGGGCCTCGTCGAAGCGCTGGAAGTCAGCCTCGGTGAGCCGGGCCTTCACCAGCCCGAAGCCGTAGCTGATCTCGCGCGCCACGCCAGCCATCTGCAGGCCCTGCAGCTGCTCCTGCTTGAGCAGCCACAGCGCCACGCTCTCGTTGACGAAGGCCAGGCCCTGTTCGCCATAGCGGCCATGGACCAGCTTGCGCAGCACGGTGGCGTTGTCGGGCTCCACATGCACGGAGACGGGGGGGCCATCCTGCAGCAACTCATGGAGGGCGATGGACGAGCCCGAGGGCCCGTAGACGCCCAGCTCGTGGCCCTCCAGGCTGGCCGGTCCCTCGTAGCGGTAGCTTTGACCGCTGCGGCTGAACAGGGCGTAGCGGGCATTCAGCACGGGGCTGCTGAAGTGGAACAGGCGTTCGCGCTCAGGGGTCTGCAGCAGGGGGAAGAGGCCGTCCAGACGGCCGGCCTCGGCCTCGGCGAGGGCGCGGCGCCAGGGCAGCAGGCTCAGCTCGCAACGCCAGCCCAGGCGCTCGCAGGTGGCGCGCAGCACCTCCACCATGGGCCCGCTGGCCCGGCCCTGGCGCTCGATCACGTAGGGCGGAAAGGGCTCCGTCCCGAAATGCAGCAGGGGCGGCGGCTCGGCGGCCGCGCTGGGTCGGGCCAGGAGAAGGGTCAGGGTCAGGCTCAGTGTCAGGACCAGGGGCTTCATGGCGCCCAGCATAGCGCCAGGGCAGCCGGCTGCGGATCAGGACTGGCCCGCCAGCCAGTCCACGATCCGGTCCAGCGCCGGGCGACCCACCCAGAGCGCCGCCTCGTCATTGAGCATCAACACCAGCACCCAGGAGCGCCCACGGCGGTCCTGCACCAGACCCGCGAGCGAGACGACATTGCGCAAGGTGCCCGTCTTGAGCCGCGCCCGGCCCTGGACGGGCGAGCCCTGGAAGCGGCGGGACAGGGTGCCGTCGACCCCCGCCAGCGGCAGGCCGGCCAGCCAGTCCGGCGCATGGCGCCCCTGGACCGCCTGGCGGATCACCGCGGCCAGCGTGTCGGCGCTCAGACGCTCGCTGCGCGAGAGGCCGGCCCCGTTGTCCGGCACCAGCTCGGGGGCGGCGATCTCGTGCGCGGTCAGCCAGCGCTGCACGGCCTGGGCGGCCCGCTCGCGGGTGGGCAGGGCCGCGTCACCGGCCACTGCGGCAGCCGCCTGCTCCCCCAGGCGAAGGTAGACCAGGCGCAGCTGCACATTGTCCGAGCGCTTGAGCGCTCCGCGCAGCACTTCCGCCAGGGGTCGGCCCCAGCGGGTCTGCAGCACGCGAGCCTCGGCGGGCGCACGGCCGCTGCGCAGCTCGCCGCTGAGGGTGCCGCCCAGGGACTGCCACAGCTGGCGCACCGTCTCGCCCAGCTGCCACTGGCGATCGAGCAGTTGCAGTGCCTGGCTCACCCGGCACTCCACCGGGAAGCGACCGCTGAGTCGCAGGCGCGGCGCGGCGCCCCCCTGCCCCGGCTCGAAGCGCGGCTGCAGGGGCAGCACATCCCAGTGCCGGCAGGGGGCCTCGGCCAGGCTCAGGCCACTGGTGTCCACCGGCAGCTCGGGCCAGGCCGGCAGCCGCGCCTGCACGGGCCCCTCGGCGCCGCTGGCGAGTTCCAGGAGCTGAACACCGCCGTCCAGCAGCAGGGCATCGGGCACGACGTTGTAGGGGAAGAGGGGCGTTTCGTCGAAGTCCGGGGCCTGCTGGTCCTCGCGCTCGGGCAGGAAGAGGCTGCGGTCCAGCACCAGGCCGCCGCGCAGCTCGCGCACGCCGGACTGGCGCAGGTCCCGCAGCAATTGCCAGAGGGCGGCGCTGTCAAGCTCGCCGTCACCGCCGCCGCGCAGGTACAGCGGCGTCTCGAGGACGCCCTCGCGCGGGATGCCCGTGCTGAGCAGATCGGTCCGGGTGCGCGCATTGGGACCCAGTTGGTCCAGGGCGACCGCCGCGGTCAGCAGCTTGGCCACGGAGCCCGGCACCATGGGCTTGTCCGCCTGCCAGGCATAGCCGGCCTGGGGTCGATCCAGGGGGAAGGCGCGCAGGGCCAGGGCCTCGGGCGGCAGGCCGGCGCGCTGCAGAGCGGCGGCCACCGGCGGCGGCAGCTTGCTGGCGGCCTGGGCCGGGGCGATCAAGCCGACACAGCTCAAGGCCAGCAGGGCGGCCTGCGCCAGGCGGCGGGACCGAGGGGGGCGTGAGACGGGAGCGCGGCGGTGCATGGACCGCAATGTAGCGCCCGGGCAGCATCCGGATGGTGCGAGGCCGCCCGGGGCGGAGGTGGGCGACCGTCAGCGCAGGTAGTCGGAGACGCCGTGGCGGAACTTGTCCTCGAACTGGGACTGGCACTGCTCCCATTCCTCCAGCGTGGAGTCCTGGACTTCCAGGCCGTCGATCTTGCTGGCACCGACGATGTTCAGGGGCCTCGCGATGGCGTTCATCGCGCTGCGGCCCAGCTGGGCCATGCGGGCCATGCCGGTCTCGGGATGTGCGGCCCCGCGGGGCTTGATCAGCTGTGCCATGGTCCACCTCGACGGCTTCAGTGATGGATCCAGTGTGCGCCGCACGGGGCGTGAATGCCATCGCATCTGCGGCGCAGAAGCCCCCTGTTTCAGGGGACCGTCACCTGTTGAGGTGGCAAGGCGGAGGTGGCAGGGCGGAGGTGGCAGGGCAGGCGCCCGGGCTCAGGGCCGGGGCTCGACCTGGGTGGCGACGAAGTCGCGGATCTGGTCGACCATGGGCTGCACGGCGCGGGGGGCGTCGATGTCACCGGCCAGGACGTGCTGACCTGGCGACTCGCTGTAGTCGACCTCGATCAGCTGCTTGCGCGGGCTGCCGATGCGCTCGAAGGCCGCGCGGGCCTCGGCGACGTCGATGACGGTGTCCCGCGGGGACATCATCATCAGCGTGGGCGCCTGGATCTTGCCCAGCTCGCTGCCGCGCACGCGCTCGACCAGGGCCATCATGGGGAAGAGGGCCTCGGTGGGGTAGCGGTGGGTCCAGAAGCGCGCCTTGCGCTCGTTGGCCGGTGCTTCCTGGTACTCGGCGCCCTGCACCAGCCGGGCGATGCTGCGGCCCCAAGGCCAGTTGATGACGCCGGCCAGGGGGTCGCGGGGGCCGAAGTTGGGCGAAACCAGTACCCAGCCGGCCACGTCCTTGGCTTCCTCGCGCTGGGCCAGCCAAGCGGCCAGGGTGGCGCCGGTCGAGGCCCCCACCACCAGCACGCGCTCGCCGATGCGCTGGCCCACCTGCAGGGCTTCCAGCGCGTCGGCCTTCCACTGGCCCAGGCTGGCCTGGGCCATGGCCTCGCCGGGCAGGCCATGGCCGGCCAGGCGGGTGTAGAAAGTGTTGCCCCCCAGGGCCTGGGCCAGGCGCTCGGGCACGGGCGCCATCTCCTGCCGCGTGGCGCTGAAGCCGTGCAGATAGACGACCGCCCAGGGCGCACGCTGGCGGCCCTTCTCGCCCCAGACGATGCGTTTTTCCGTCTGCGGCGTCAGGCCGCCCACGCGCGCTTCGCTGGCAGCCAACTGGGCCTCCAGCGCCTCCAGCTGCTCGGGCAGCTGGACGGGGTTCGTGGGGGCGGGCTCCCAGGCGATCTCGCCATTGCGGGGGCCGATGGAAAAAACCAGGCCGCAGGCCAGCAGCGCCAGCGAGGCGCCCCAGGCGATGCGGCCTGCGCGGCTCACGCCAGCACCGCGGCCATGGCGTTGGCCACGGCTTCCACGTTCTTGGTGTTGAGGCCGGCGACGCACATGCGGCCCGAGCGGACGAGGTAGACGCCGAACTCGTCCTTCAGGCGGTCCACCTGCGCGGGCGTCAGGCCCGTGTAGCTGAACATGCCGCGCTGGTGCAGGAAGTAGTCGAAGTTGCGGCCCGGCAGCTTGGCGGACAGCACCTGGTGCAGGGCGTTGCGCATGGCAAGGATGCGCTCGCGCATCTCCTCGACCTCGCCTTCCCACAGGGCGCGCAGGGCCGGGTCGCCCAGGACCTTGGCCACGAGCTGGCCGCCGTGCATGGGCGGGTTGGAGTAGTTGCGACGGATGGTGGCCTTGAGCTGGCCGAGCACGTGCGTGGCCTGCTGGGCGTCAGGGCAGACGACCGACAGCGCGCCGCAGCGCTCGCCGTAGAGGCTCATGTTCTTCGAGAAGCTATTGGCCACGAAGAAGGACAGGCCCGCGTCCGCCATGGCGCGAATGGCGAAGGCGTCCTGCTCCAGGCCCTCGCCATAGCCCTGGTAGGCGATGTCCAGGAAGGGCAGCAGCTCGCGCTGCTTCAGCAGGGGGATCAGGGTGTCCCACTGCACGGGAGTGAGGTCCACGCCGGTCGGGTTGTGGCAGCAGGCGTGCAGCAGCACCACGCTCTTGGCGGGCATGGCCTGCACGGCCTCCAGCAGCTCGTTGAAGCGCACGCCGCCGCTGACCGGGTCGTAGTAAGGGTAGGTCTTGACCGCGATGCCCGAGCCTTCGAAGACGGCACGGTGGTTGTCCCAGGTGGGGTCGGAGACGTAGATCGCGCTCTCGGGGAAGTAGCGCTTGATGAAGTCGGCGCCGACCTTCAGGCCGCCGCTGGAACCCACGCTCTGGATGGTGGCCACACGACCGGCCTTGAGGACCTCGGCATCACGGCCGAACAGCAGGGCCTGCACCTCGCTGCGGAAGGCGGCCAGGCCTTCCATGGGCAGGTAGGGGCGCGCACCCGCGGACTCGACCACTGCCAGCTCGGCCTTGCGGACCGAATCCATCATGGGAATGCGGCCGTCGTTGTCGAAATAGATGCCAATGGACAGGTTGATCTTGCCCGCGCGCGGATCCTTCTGGAAGGCTTCGTTCAGGCTGAGGATGGGGTCGCCAGCGTAGGCGTCAACGTGTTGGAACATGGCAAGTCACTCCGGGGTCTGAGACAGCCTGCCATTATGCGGCCCGGGGCCTGGCGAGAGGCCGCGCGGCCCGCACCCCAGCCCCGCCACGGCCTGGCAGGCGCCTTCGTCCCTGATGAGGGGAGGCTTGCCCCGCGCTGGCTGTGCCGCGGGGCTACTGCGCGGGAGTCTATGCCAGGGGATGGGCCGTGTTCGCGTGCCGAAGGGCACCCGTCAGCCGCCATATCCGCTCGATCCTGTCGACGCCAGCCAGTGCGCGAATCGCCCATGCGGATGCGACCAGGCCAGGGCCTGGGACTCATGACCGGCACGACGCCATTGCCACAGCGTGGCGCTGCCGGCAGACACGCCCTCCGGACGAGGCGGCAGGACGGCGGCAGCCGGCCAGTCGCTGTCGGACAGGGACTCTGCCGAAAGCCACCACAAGCCCCGCTGCGCCATCAGCTGCTCCACGCGCTGCCGATGGCGGTGGCGGTCGGCAGCCTGAAAGTAGTAGAGCACCCAGCTGTGGAACAGCACGGGCTGCACGCCCGGCGGCAGCCCGTCCAGCCAGACCTCGAGCAGCGCCAGGCCATCGGCCGCCGCCCGCACCGGCCAGGCGCGCCGCCGCGCCAGCGCAAGGGCGGACTGCAGGCGCTCGCGGCGTTCGTGGTCATGCGGCCAGAGGCAGGCCAGCAGCCAGCGGGCGTCGTCCGGCTCGGCGGCGTGCAGCGGGCTCAGGTCCACGCCCTGGCGCTGGACCAGCTCGAAGCCCGCCTCCGCCCTGGGCAGCGCGCCCTGCCAGCGGCAGCTGATCTGCGGTGCTGCCAGATCCGCGAGAGCACCTGCCTCGACCACACGACCGTCCTCACCGAGGTAGCGGTAGCGGTAGGCATCCACGCCGAGATTGAGCCCGGCACTGCAGCCGAAGTCGAACAGGGCCAGGCGCCGACGCCCGCCGGCCCGGGCCATATGCTGCAGGGCGGGCCACAGCAGGGCACATCGGCCGATCTCGTTGGTCTGGGTGGCCCGTTGACGCAGCAGGGCGCGCAGAGCCGCTTCATGTTCGGCAACAAAGCCGGCCAGGACGATGGACAGGGCAGCGTCCGGCAGCCGTCGACCGCCCAGGGACGGGAAATAGCCGGCCAGTTCCGACTGCGGTGAGGCCATCACCAGGGCGTGCAGAGCCGCCAGGTAGAGATTGGGCCGCGCCTGCTCGGGCGGTGCTTCGTCCATCAGCGCCAGCATCGCCGGCTGCGCCGCCAGGGCCCGGCACAAGGCCTGGTAGAGAGGATCCTCCGGACAGTCCTCGGCGGCGAAACGCAGAAACAGGACGACCCAATCGGAGCGCGGCGACGGGATGCGGTCCAGGGCGGCGGCGGCAGAAGAAGAAGTCATGCACGAAGCTTAGGCGGCCAAGGCCCCAAACATGGTCGGCTACCCGACAATCTTCAGATGCCTGCCCCGCCCCGTCGCCCTGCGAAGAAAGCGTCGCCCCCTTGCCCTGCCGGCCGCCCACGCGGGGAGCTGCGGGCAGCCCTTGCGGCCATGCTGGACGCACTGGCCCCCGGCCTCGCCCTGGACGAGGCCCACTGGCAGGCCCTGGCGCCGCTGCTGCGCCTGCAGCACCTGGAGCCGGGGCAGGCGGTCCTGCTGCAGGGGCATCTGCCCCAGGCCTTCTACGCCGTGGCGCAAGGCGAGATCGAGGCGCGCTTCAGCAGCCTGGACGGCCAGGTATCGGTGCTGGAGTCGGTACGGCCTCCGCGGCTCTTCGGCCTGGCCGGCTTCGTCTGCCGCCAGCCCTCGCGCTACGAGGCCGTCGCCCTGAGCCCCAGCGAGCTGCTCGCCATCGGCCCCGCGGCCTACACCTGGCTGATGGACGAGCTGCCCGGCTTTGCCCGTGCCCTGATGCAGGAATTTGCAGGGCGCTATGCCGGCACCCTGGGGCTGCTGGCGGCCTCGCGCCATGCCACGGCGGCCGAGCGCCTGCTGCTGGGTCTGCAGCAGCTGGACCAGCAGCGCGGCGAAGACCTGCCTGGGGAGCCCGGCTGGCGGCGGCTGCAGGCCAGCCAGGTGGAGCTGGCCGCGCTGGCGAACGTCTCTCGCCAGACCGTCAACGAATGGCTGGGCCAGTTGGCCGGCCAGGGGCGGCTGCGCCAGGCCTATCGCTGCATCTTCTGGCGACCCAGCGTCTGAACCGGCCCATGCCGGTCCGCCCCCGACAATGCCGGCATGGAAGCCCTCGACACCGCCTGGCCCGCCCCGCTGACCCTGGTCCTTGCCGATTCCGAGCTGCGACAGGCCTGGCATCAGGACGGGCAGTGCGGGATCGAGCTGGCCAGCGCCCTGGTGCGGTGGCCTGACAGCCGCCAGCGCCAACCGCAGCAGGGCTGGGTCTGGCCCTTGCGGCTGCAGTGCTCAGGCGTGCGGGCGTGGCAGTCCCAGGGGCTGATGCCAGGGCGCATCGCCACGGCCGTGCTGCTGCTGGACGATCAGTCGCTGGCCCCTGTCCTGCCCGCCCGGCACGCGGGCCGGCTGAGCCTGGCGCTGGAGTTGACGCACGGCGGGCAGTTGCGCCTGCAGGCCCGCACCTTGTGCATCAGCCTTGAGGGCGCGCAGCTGCGCGAGTCCCTGGCCTGCTGAGCGAGAACGGCAATGCCGGTGGATCAGTCGCCCAGCGCTGCCTCGATGTCCGCACGCAGCGCCTCGGGGGTGTCATTGGGCGCGTAGCGGCGCAGCACCCGCCCGTCACGGCCGACCAGGAACTTGGTGAAGTTCCACTTGATGGCCTGGGTGCCCAGCAGGCCTGGCTTTTCCTTCTTGAGCCACTGCCAGAGTGGGTCGGCCTTGTCGCCGTTGACCGCCACCTTGGCCATCATGGGGAAGCTGACGCCGTAGTTGATCTCGCAGAAGGACGCGATCTCGTCATTGCTGCCGGGGTCCTGGCCGCCGAACTCGTTGCTGGGGAAGCCGACCACGACCAGGCCGCGGTTGCGGTAGTCCTTCCAGATCTGCTCCAGCCCCTTGAACTGGGGCGTGAAGCCGCACTCGCTGGCCGTGTTGACGATGAGCATCACCTTGCCGTGCTCGGACGCCAGCGAGAAGGGCTGGCCATCTATGGTGGTGGCGTTGAAGTCGTAGATCGTCTGTTGTGCCATGGCGCGCTCCTTGGGGAAGCCGGATATTAGCCCTGGCGCCTTTCCAGCGCCGCCAGCAGGGCCGCCCCGACAATGCACAGCCCGCCGACCGCCGTGCGCGCGCCCAAGGTACCGCCGCCCCAGGCCAGCGAGGAGATCGCCGCGAAGGGCACCTCGCAAAGCATCACGATGGCGGTGATGTTGGCTGGCAGCCGGGCTGCCCCATATTGCAGCGACAGGTTGGACAGGAAGAACAGCAGGGCCATGCCCGCCAAGGGCAGCAGCCAGACCGGCGAGGCCAGTGCCGGCCACGGCGCCAGGCCCTGGCTCGCCATCAGCGCCGCCGCCAAGGCCGATACCACCACGCCGCCGCTGAACATGGCCAGTGCGCGAGCCTCGGGGCTGCGACCGGCTTCGCGACGCAGCATGACGTTGTTCAGCGCAAACGCCATGCCACCCAGCACGCCCAGCCAGTCCGGGAGGCTGGCAGGCAGGGGCAGGCCGCCCTGCGCCGGCCCGAGTACCGCCGCCGCTCCGCCCAGGGCCAGAACCATGCGCAGCACGGCGAGGCGGGTCAGGTGCTCGCCCAGGAGCAGCCTCGCCAGCAGCACCGCCCACAGCGGCATCAGGTAGAACAGCAGCACCACTCGCACGACATCGCCCGTAGCGACGCCCCAGTTGAAGAAGGTGTTGGTGGTACCGGCGGCAAGCATGACCACCCACAGGGAAGGCGTGGCAAGCAGCTCGCGCCAGGCCTGGCGCCGTGCGACCAGGATGACCAGCCAGGACAAGGTGTAGAAGCAGACTGTGGCCCACAGCGGGTGGAGCCCCGCGGACTGGAACTGGCGGAAAGGCCACCAGGACAGGCCCCAGACCAGGGCGTTGAAGATCAGACCGAGGAATGCCATGCAGCCAGGTGCGCAAGGGGCGCAAGAGCCCGGCGGATGCGAGTGCCGGGAACCGGAACGGGGAATGGGGTCAGGTCATGCCCCCCTGGCGCAACGGGGCCGTGCGGACCATGTCACTGCTTACAGGGCATGGGTTGGCTCGCTGCAACAACCCCTTGAAATCCACTGGGAAGCCGACACACTGCCGACCCACAATGCCCAGGGTTTATAGCATGGTGTCCAGAGGAAGAACCGTACTCCAATCGGGACGCCGTGCAGCCAGTCTCCGGGAGGCTGGCCACCCTTCGATGAGCCTCATGAACTAGGGAGAGCCCGACTTGGACCACTTGGCCTGCTTGACCCCGGCTGATCTGCAAGCGAAACCGGCACCCGACCTCAGCGGCTACCGCTGGCGACTGCTGGCCCAGGGCGACTCCTGGTTCAGCTTCACCGCCGCGCAGATGAATGCGCATGCCAATCTGCTGGAGGAGCTGGTGTTCCGCGACAAGGCCTTGGCCGTCAACTGCGCCGGCCAGAGCAATGCGCTGAGCCACATGGTGGACCTGGAGTCCGCACCGGAATTCGTGCGCCTGCTCAGCGCCGACGACGCCCCCGCCTGGGACGGCATCCTGCTGTCCGTGGGGGGCAACGATCTGGTCAAGGCGGCCCAGACCCCGGCCCATCTGCCGGACAGCGAGCCCGTGGCCCTGCACCTGCGACTCCTGCGCCGCCAGACCGAATGGGGTCCGCCTTCGGCCGGGGTCGCCCGCTACTTCTCCGAACCTGGCTGGGCCACCTATGCCGACTACCTCAGCGCCAATCTGCGCCACCTGCTGAGCCTGCGCGACCAGGGCCGCTCGGCAGGCAAGCCGGTCTTCATGCACAGCTACGCCGTGCCCATGCCTCGCCCTGCTGGCGCTGAAGACGCTTCCGGCCCCTGGCTCTATCCGGCACTGAAGGCCTATGCCATCCCGGCGGCAGACTGGGCAGCGGTCAGCCGGCTGATGGTCTATCACCTGGCCCAGCTGCTCAAGCGCCTGGCGGCCGACCAGCAGCTCTACCCCGGGCTGCACGTCTTTGATTCCACCGCCGTGCCCCTGGCCCTGGCCGCCCCCGGCTCCAGCGGCAACAGCGGAGACTGGTTCAACGAGATCCACCTGAACCACAGCGGCTGCTTCAAGATCGCCCGGGCCTGGAGCGAGCACATCGAGGGCGTGCTCAACGGGAACACGGGCGGGAAGAAGAAGGCCTGAAGGGCTGAGCGCCGTACGCCGGGCACGGCCCGGCTTCAATGAAAAAGGGGCGCCACACGGCGCCCCTTGCTGTTTCGTGTGCCGGCCCTGGTGATCCGGGCTCAGTGCTTGTCGCTGCGGGCAATGGCCAGCAGGCGCTGCACTTCCTCGGCATGCTGGACACAGTTGTTGCGGTGCCAGCGCTGGATCAGCCACATGGTGCCGGCCACGACCAGGCCGAAGATGGTGATGGCGCCGAAGGCCGACATGCCCAGACGGGTCATGCCCGTGTACAGCGCCCCCAGGCCCAGGATGCAGGCCTGTTCGTTGAAGTTCTGCACGGCGATGGAGCGGCCGGCGCCCATGAGGTTGTGGCCCCGGTGTTGCAGCAGGGCGTTCATGGGAACGACCAGGTAGCCGCCAATGCCGCCCAGCAGAATCAGGAAGGGAGCCGCTATCCACACGTTGTGGATGACATTCATGAAGATCACCAGCAGGCCCATGGCGATGCCCAGCGGCACCACGGCCGTTGCCCGCTCCAGGCGCATGACCATGGAGGCCAGCACCGCGCCCACGGCCGTTCCGATGGCCACCACGCCGACCAGGGTCGACGCCTGGGTGGTGCCATAGCCCAGAGCCGCCGCCGCCCACGCCAGCACGATGTAGCGCAGATTGCCGGAGACGCCCCAGAACAGGGTGGTGGTGGCCAGGGAGATCTGGCCCAGCTTGTCCTGCCAGAGCCGCGAGTTGCAGTTCGCAAAGTCGCGCACCAGGTAGAGCATGTCGCGGCCCATGGGCTGCAAGGCCGTTTCCGTGCGTGGGATGCGCAGGTTGAATACGGCAGCCAGGGCGTAGAGGCTCACCAGCGAAGCGATGGCAGCCTCGGCCGCGGTGTCGATGCCAGTGTCGATCAAGGGCAGGTCCATCGCCAGCAGGTGCGGGGCGATGTGCTGCCCGACGAGTTGGCCGCCCAGCAGCACGCCCATGATGATGGAGGTGATGGTCAGCCCCTCGATCCAGCCGTTGGCCTTGACCAGCTGGGACGGCGGCAGCAGCTCCGTCAAGATGCCGTACTTGGCTGGCGAATAGGCGGCCGCACCAAGGCCAACCACCGCGTAGGCCAACAAGGGGTGAAGGCCCGTCAGCATCAGCAGGCATCCCACGACCTTGATGCTGTTCGAGATGAACATCACCCGGCCCTTGGGCACGGCGTCGGCAAAGGCACCCACGAAGGGCGCCAGGACCACGTAGAACAGAGCGAACATGGGCACCAGGGCAGCACGCTGCCATTCCGGGGACCCGCCGCTGCGCAGCAACTCCACGGCAGCGACGAACAGCGCGTTGTCAGCCAGCGAGCTGAAGAACTGCGCCGCCATGATGGTGTAGAAGCCTTTTTTCATGGACCCGAGCTTGTGAATGCCTGTCTTTTCGAAGCAAAGGAGAGAAAGCCGTGCCCCCGTAAACGCCTCACAAAACTTCACAAGCGGGCCATGCTGCGGCGGGTTTATAGCACGCACACCTGTGCATGCCATGACGTCAGGGGCCTGCGGCTGCAATCCTTCGCAGGCGCAGGGTGCTGCCACCGGGCATGGCGCTGGCCGGCCTGCCTGCTCAGCAGATGGCCTTGCAGCCGCTGCGCCTAGGGCAAACCCTCGGGCTTTGCTGCCACAATGGCGAGCATGCCGCGCCCCATTCAAGCCCTCATCCATCCGTCCCACCTGGCCCACAACCTGGCCCGTGCCCGCGCCTGCACCCCTGATGCCCAGATCTGGGCAGTGGTGAAGGCCAATGCCTACGGTCACGGCGTGGCCAATGTCTTCGAGGCCTTCCGGGCCGCCGACGGCTTCGCTCTGCTGGATCTGGACGAGGCGCAGCAACTGCGCGAGCTGGGCTGGCGTGGCCCCATCCTGCTGCTGGAGGGCTGCTTCGAGGCGCGCGACCTGGAGCTGTGCTCGCGGCTGAAGCTCTGGCACACCGTGCACTGCGAGCAGCAGATCGACTGGCTGGCCATGCACAAGACGCACGAACCCCACCGCGTCTTCCTCAAGATGAACAGCGGCATGAACCGCCTGGGCTTCACGCCGCAGGCCTTCCGCGCCGCCTGGACCCGGCTCAATGCCCTGCCCCAGGTCGACGAGATCTCCCTGATGACGCACTTTTCCGACGCCGATGCCCAGCGCTTTGGCGAGGACGGCATCGCCCACCAGAGGGCAGTCTGGGCCGAAGCCACCCATGACCTGCCGGGCGAGCGCTCGCTCTCCAACAGTGCCGCGACCCTGCGCTACAACCAGCAGCCCGACGTGCGCGCCGACTGGGTGCGCGCCGGCATCATGAGCTATGGCGGCGTGCCGGACTACCCCGAGCACGACATGGCGTACTGGGACCTGCTGCCTGGCATGAGCCTGCGCGCCAAGGTGATCGCCGTGCAGCATCTCCAGCCCGGCGATTCCGTGGGCTATGGCAGCACCTTCGTGGCCGACCGCCCCATGCGCATCGGCACCGTGGCCTGCGGCTACGCGGACGGCTACCCCCGCCACGCCGGCAGCGGCACGCCGGTGCTGGTGGACGGGCAGCCCAGCCGAACCGTCGGTCGCGTGTCCATGGACATGCTGGCAGTCGACCTCAGCGAGCTGCCCAGCGCCGGCTTCGGCTCCGAGGTGACGCTGTGGGGACAGAGCAGCAAGGGCAGCGTGCTGTCCATCGACGAAGTGGCCCGCGCCGCCGGCACCATCGGCTACGAGCTGATGTGCGCCGTCACGAGGCGCGTGCCGGTGCAGGTGGAGCCGCTGAAGGCCTGAGTCTGGGGCGGCATCACCCAAGGCTGGTAGCTGCCTGAAGGCGCTGATTGACGCCTGAATCTGCCGCGGGGCCTGCCCTGAACCTGGCACCGTCCCATCTGACCGGCGACGCCGTGTCGCCGACCTTCGACCGCACGCAGCGCCACACCGCCCCCGCTCAATCAAGTGCACGCAGTCCTGCAGCCCCGTGCAGCCTTGCTGCCGGGGCCTGTTCCGTCGAGGACTTCGTCCCTGTCGGCTGCACCTGCAGTCCAGGGCTTGCGGATTGCAGACCGTCCAAGACGGCTTGGCGCGGCGCACGGAGCGTTTAGGCTAATGCCTGAGAACACGGGGTTCTCGATCACAAGGAGCACACATGAGCAGCATGAGCAGTGAGCTGGAACGCCTGGCGGAACTGCATCGCCAGGGCCAGCTGAGCGACGAGGAGTTCGCACGCGCCAAGGCCCGCATCCTGCAGGGCGAGGCCAACGCCGCTCCCCCACCGGGCGGTGCCCCCTTCGGCAGCCAGGCTTCCGGGCAGGTCCTGCGCCGCAGCCTCAACGACCGCTGGCTGGGCGGCGTCTGTGGCGGCCTGGGGCGCATGACGAATGTGGAGTCCTGGATCTGGCGCCTGCTTTTCGTGCTGACCAGTCTCTGTGTCGGCGGGGGCCTGCTGGTCTACCTGCTGCTGTGGATCTTCGTGCCGGAAGAATGAGGATTGACTTGCCGGGATGATAAAGATTCCCCCTCGGGGTAGCATGGTCATGCACTGGCCCGCTGCGGCCGGCACAACCCCGGGGGTCCATGAAGCGGCTCGTCCATGCCTTCCAGAGGCAGTCACTGTCCCGGCAGCTGGTCCTGCAGCTGAGCCTGCTGGTGACGGTCATGCTGACCGTGCTCACCGGTCTGGCCTATGTCGTGATCGGGCAGGCGGCCCTGCAAGTCGTACCGCCGGTGATGCGGCGCACAGTGGCGCTGCACGCGGCGCAGCAGGGTCAGGTCTTTCTCCAGGCCGAAGCCAGCGTCCAGCGCCTCTCCCGGGAATGGCTGCGGCGCATTGACGAACCTGCCGACGCCGACATCGACCGACGCTGGGCCCAGCTCTTCGAGCGGCAGGCCGACGGCGTCTGGCGCCTGCAGCAGCGTTGGATAGACACCGAGCGAGCGCCCACCTTCTATCTGCAGCATGGGACTCAGGGGCCCGATGCCTCCACGCGGCGGCGTGCCGTCGTCAGCCATCAGCTGCTGGCGGAACAGGGGCCGGCTCTGGTGCCGCCCTTCTTCTCCGTCTACACCGACTTCGTCGAGAAGGGTTTGATGGTCTTTTCGCGTGGCGTGGACTGGGGCCGTAGCGCAACGCCCGCCACCGACAACTTCAGCTACCCGACCATGACCGGATCGGACCCCGCCCGCAATCCGCAACGGCAGCGCTTCTGGACGCCGGTCTACTTCGACAGCGAGGCTCACGCCTGGATGGTCTCGGTGATCCAGCCCCTGGACTGGCGAGGGCGCTGGGTCGGCACCGTGGGCCACGACATCACCATTGACGCCCTGCTGCGGCAGATCATCGACGCCGAGGCGCCCATGGGGTCGACCGCCATGATCCTCAGCGGCGACGGGCAGTTGATCGCCCACCCAGAGCTGCATGAGCGCATCGCGCAGGCCCAGGGACAGCTGGCCCTGAAGGACCTCAAGGATCCTGTCCTGGACCAGGTGCATGGGCTGCTTTCGCGACAGGCCAACAGCCCGGAGGCCAGGGACGGCATGACGGCCGACGGGCGCTACCTGGTGGCCTGGAGCCGCATGCCCGGGCCGGACTGGTGGTCGGTGCGCATCATCCCCCGCGACAGCATCGACCAAGTCCTGCGCACCGTGGTCCGCTGGATGCTGGGCGTGGGCGCACTGGGCCTGCTCCTGACCTTGCTGCTCCTGCGGGGCGTGGTCCGGCGCCGGCTCTACCAGCCGCTGGAGACGCTCAGCCAGGCCATAGAAACCCAGGGCCTGCGAGTGCGCGGCGGCGAGGAGCCCAGCGCCCTGCCCGCTGCTGCCTCGCCGGACCTGAACCGCCTGACACAGGCCTTCGACACCCTGGCTGCCGGGCTGGCGGCCCATCGGAGGGAGGAGCGCAGCGTCCGCAGTGCCCTGGAGCACGAGGTGCAGGAGCGCCGGCAGGCGGAGGAATCCGTGCGCTTGCTCAACCTGTCGCTGGAAGCCCGGGTGCAGGAGCGCGGGCGCCAGCTGCAGCAGGCCCACGAGGAACTGGTGCAGCGCGAGACCCTGGCCAGCCTGGGCTCGCTGGTGGCAGGTGTATCGCACGAGCTCAACACACCCATCGGCAATGCCTTGATGGGGGCTGACACCGCTGCCGAGACCCTGCGCAGCGTGCGCCGGATGCTGGCCGGACCGGCCGTGCGCCGCGGCGAGATGCAGCGCCAGCTGCAGCTCGCCGAGGACAGCCTGCACCTAACCCTGGGCAATCTGCAGCGCAGCGCGGGCCTGGTGCGCGACTTCAAGCAGGTCGCCATTGACCGCGCCAGCCTCCAGCGCCGCCCCTTCCGCCTGCGCCAGGTCTGCGAGGAGGTGGTCCACCTGCTGCACCACACGCTCAAGGGCCAGCAGCACGAAGTGCTGATCGAGCTGCCGGAGGCCCTGAGCCTGGACAGCTACCCAGGCCCCTTTGGCCAGGTCCTGACCAACCTGGTGCAGAACGCCGTGATCCATGCTTTCGGCGAGCGCCAGGGCGGGCTGATACGCATCGAGCTGCTCGCACAGGACGAGGACCGCGTCCATCTCGCCGTCAGCGACAACGGGCGCGGCATTGCGCCCGAGCATCTGGATCAGGTCTTCAAGCCCTTCTTCACCACGCGCCTGGGCCAGGGCGGCAGCGGCCTGGGCCTGCACCTGGTCTACACCATCGTCTGTGATGTGCTGGGCGGACACATCGAGCTCAGCAGCCGCCTGGGCGACGGCACACGTTTCGTGTTGACGCTGCCGCGCGTGGCGCCCACCGGCCCCCAGCACAAGGCCTGATCAGGGCGAAGCTCAAACGCTGCGCGCCAGTGCCACGCGGCCTGCCCCGTATAGTGCGCGCATGGATCTGATCGCCACCAAGCTTCCTCCGCAGGGCAAGTTCGACAGCCTGGAGATGCTGCGCAGCGATGGCAGCGGCTGCCGCTTGCTGATGCCCAGGCAGGGCACCCTGCCGCATGACCTGATCCATGTGCTGGTTGAGGCCCTGCCGGCGCTTCGCCATGGCTTTTTGGACCAAGTCTCCCAAGGGGCCGAACCTGCGTTCACCATGAGCCAGGTTCACGCGCGCCCTGCCGAGGCGACGGCAGCTGCAGCAGGCGCGTGGCAGGTCGAGGCGGTGGTTGAGGCCCTGCAGACCCAGCTCTGGGCCGGCACATTCGATCCGCAGGCCTTTGCAGAGGGCGTGCGCCTGGCCTGCGAGGCGCGCGGCATCCCCCTGCCGGCAGCCGACGCCCTGGCGTACGGCCCCCCGCTGCACGAGCAGGCCCTGCGCCTGCTTCAGGACTGGCAGTCCCTCCCGATGGGAGCGGCGCTGCGCCTGCAGCACCAGGCAGGCCGCGGCTGAGGGCACCCGGAGCTGTCCACCCGCTGCCGCTGTGACCGTGGCTTCATTGCGGCCGCGTGGCCACGTAGATACTGCCCAGGCACAGACCCATGCCCGCCAGGGACAGGGCCGTGGGCATCCAGCCTTCCAACAGGGCGGAGACAGCCAGGGCGATCACCGGGATGACCACTCCCGTCAGTGCCGCCCGCGCCGCGCCCTGGCGCTGGGCCAGCTTGAAGTACATCACAAAGGCCGCCACCGATCCCGCCACGGCCAGGTACAGCAGACTCAGCAGATAGCTGGGCTGCCAGCTGAAATGCCAGCCGCTGCCGTTGAGCAGAGAGAGGCTGGCCAGAAAGGCCGCGCCATAGCCCATGCTCCAGGCCAGCACCGGTACCAGCGCCAGGCCGCGGCGGGTGAGCGTGAGCGTGAGCACGTTGCCGACGCAGGCGCACAGCACGGCCAGCAGGCCCAGCCCCAGGCCCAGGGCGGCCGTCGGCCGCGCGCCGGTGGCGGCAATCTCCGGCCAGAAGATCATCACCACCCCCGCCACGCCGCCACTGGCCGCAAGCAGGAAGCGGCGGCTGACGGTCTGCCCGAAGAAGAGGCGCCCCGAGAAGGCATTGCCGAAGACCATCAGGCAGAAGAGGACCGCCACCAGGCCGCTGGGTATGTGGCGCTCGGCTTCATAGACGGACACATAGTTGCCGCTGTACTGCACGATGCCGGTGGCCAGCATCAGGCCATGGGCGCCCAGGGGCAGGCGCAGGCCCTCGCCGCGCCAGCGGGCCAGACCGGCCAGCATCAGCGCCGCCAGCGCGAAGCGCCAGGCCACCGAGTTCAGCACCGGCACGCCGCTGTCCAGCTGGTAGAGGATCACATGCCAGGTGCTGGCCCAGATCAGCGTGGGCCCCCAGAAGAGCCAGCGGGAAGACAGACCCGGGGAAGCCGGGGCCAGGGCAGCGGTGGTGCTCATGCAGATTCCATGAAAAAGACGCGCCATCGGTGGCGCGTCTTGCGGATTTCACGCGGGGAGCGCTCTCGGCGCGACCCGCTTCTTGCTTCTTGCGGATACTGGCAGGCTCAGGCTGCGCGCTTGAAGGTGGCCAGCAGCGTGCCAGCCGCGATGAAGAGACTGCCGAAGACGCGGTTGAGCGTCTTGATGTGCTCGGCGCTGCGCAGGGCCGACAGTACCTTGGCCGCCAGGGCGGTGTAGCCCGCCATCACCACCAGGTCGGTGAAGCACAGGGTGGCGCCGATCACGGTGTACTGCGAGCTGAGGCTCTGGTGCATGTCCAGGAACTGCGGCACCACGGCCAGCAGGAAGACCGTGCCCTTGGGGTTGACCGCGTTGATGGCCCAGCCGCGCAGCACCAGCTGGCGCAGGCTCACGGCGCTGGCCTCTGAGGGCTCGGTGGCCGCCACAAGGGGCTTGGCCGGCGCGCGCCATTGCTGCACGCCGAGATAGACCAGGTAGGCCACGCCCAGCCACTTGACCAGGGCAAAGCCGAAGGACGAGGCGGCGATCAGGGCGCCCAGGCCCGCCCCCACCAGCACGATCTGGGTCAGGATGCCCAGCACCAGGCCGAAAGTGGTGAAGTAGCCGCGGCGAAAGCCGTGGTTGAGACCGGAACTCATGGCGGCGATGGCACCGGCACCCGGCGAAAGGCTGATGGCCCAGGAGGCGGCGAAGAAGGCCAGCCAGGTCGAGAATTCCATGTCAAATGCTCCGGCATGAGCCGCGCCCTGGAACAACGGTGGGCACGGCGAACCGTGGTTGTAGCACTTTGTCCGGGTTTTTGCCGAGGGCAGGGGATGCACGGCGGCAAGATGCCCGCGAAGCGCCGGGAAGCGGTCCCCAGCCACGCCACAATGCCGGCCATGGCCAAGGAAAAAACCGTCTACAGCTGCAGCGAATGCGGCGGCAGCAGCCCCAAGTGGCTGGGCAAGTGCCCCCATTGCGGTGCCTGGAACACCCTGATCGAGACCGTGGCCGAGCCCACGGGCGGCGGCAAGAACCGCTTCCAGGCCCTGGCGCGCAGCCAGCCGGTGGCCACGCTGTCCGAGATCGAGGCCAGCGACTACGAGCGCACCCCCACCGGCCAGGAGGAGCTGGACCGGGTGCTGGGCGGCGGCATCGTGGCCGGCGGCGTGGTGCTGATCGGCGGCGATCCCGGCATCGGCAAATCCACCCTGCTGCTGCAGGCCGTGGACGCGCTGAGCCAGCAGTGCAAGGTGCTTTATGTGACCGGTGAGGAATCCGGCGCCCAGGTGGCCATGCGCGCGCGGCGCCTGGGCCTCTCGGGTGCGCAGGTGCGGGTACTGGCCGAGATCAACCTCGAGAAGATCCTCGCCACCATCGAGGTCGAGGCCCCGGCCTTCTGCGTGATCGACTCCATCCAGACGCTCTATTCCGACCAGCTCTCCTCCGCCCCCGGCTCGGTGGCCCAGGTGCGCGAGTGCGCCGCGCAGCTGACCCGCACCGCCAAGGCCGGTGGCTGTGCCATGGTGCTGGTGGGCCACGTCACCAAGGAAGGCGCCCTGGCCGGGCCGCGGGTGCTGGAGCACATCGTGGACACGGTGCTCTATTTCGAGGGAGACACCCACAGCAGCTTCCGCCTGGTGCGGGCCATCAAGAACCGCTTCGGTGCCGTGAACGAGATCGGCGTCTTCGCGATGACTGACAAGGGCCTCAAGGGCGTGGCCAACCCCAGCGCCATCTTCCTCTCCACCCATGGAGAGCCGGTGCCGGGCTCCTGCGTGCTGGTCACGCTGGAGGGCACGCGCCCCTTGCTGGTGGAGCTGCAGGCCCTGGTCGATTCGGGCGGCCCCAGCCCGCGCCGGCTCTCGGTAGGCCTGGACCGCGACCGCCTGGCCATGCTGCTGGCCGTGCTGCACCGCCATGCCGGCGTCTCCACGGGTGACCAGGACGTCTTCGTGAACGCCGTGGGCGGCGTGCGCATCAGTGAGCCGGCGGCTGACCTGGCCGTGCTGCTGGCCATCCAGAGCAGCCTGCGCGGCAGGGCGCTGCCCCGCGGCTTCATTGCCTTCGGCGAGGTGGGCCTGGCCGGCGAGGTACGGCCGGCGCCGCGCGGCCAGGAGCGTCTCAAGGAGGCGGCCAAGCTGGGCTTCAGCGTCGCGGTGGTACCCAAGGCCAACGCACCCAAGAGGGCCATCGAGGGCCTGACGGTGCATGCGGTGGACCGCATCGAGGACGCCATCTCGGTGTTGCGAGAGCTGGATTGAAACCCGCTGGCTCTCAGGCCGAAGTCTGCTTAGGATGCAACGCAAGGCCACGCCGGCCAGCAAGGAGCCCTTCATGACCGACTCTGCCTCCGAGCAGCGCCTGCATACCCGCTTCGATCTGCCCGCTGCCGGGCAGGATGTGGCGTCCCTGCCGGGCTGGATCTTCAAGCCCGTGCAGTTCACCCGCGGCCCTGCCGGCCTGGTGCTCAACATCAGCAATGGCGGTCTGCAGGTGCTCACCAGCGCCACGGAAATGCTGGACCAGGGCCCTTACGAAGTCGTGCTGCTGCTGGGGCAGCCTGACGCCCAGCCCGGAGAGGACGAGCAGGTGTCATGGTTCAACGGTGTCCTGGAGCGTGCCTGGACGCGCCCCCTGCCCGGCATGGGCCATCTGCACGGCATGCGCTTCATCTCGGCCAACTCCACGGCCGAGAAGTTTCTGGCCGGCCACCGCGAGGACCTGGCCGCCGGGCACTGGGTGCGCTGCGTGCTGCTGCAGGCCAAGCCCTGAACTGAAAGAAGTCACGAGGCCCCCAGACCTGTCACTGTGTGCCAGGCCCCCCCGAGGGGGTCAAGGCAGCTTGGGGCGGCCCGGCGCTGCGTTGACGCGCCCCCTGACCTGTCACTGTGTGCCAGGCCCCCCGAGGGGGTCAAAGCAGCTTGGGGCGGCCCGGCGCTGCCTTGGCACGCCCCCGGCTCAGCCGCCCGCCGCGCCCAGCAGCAGGCGGCCGGCTCGCTTGCTGGCATACATGGCGTCATCAGCCGCCTTCTTGAGACTGCGCTCGTCCTCGCCGTCTTCGGGATACATGGCCAGGCCCACGGAGCAGGTGAGTTCCAGGCTGAGTTCGCCCAGTTGCAGGGGCTCGGCCACCAGGTTGTAGATCTTTTCGGCCACATGACGGGCGCTCTCGCGGCTGACCGGGCCGCACAGCAGCACCAGGAACTCATCACCGCCGATGCGTCCCACCACATCGGTCTCGCGCACCGCAGCCTTCAGGCGCCGGGCCATGGCCTGCAGCAGCTCATCGCCCACCGCATGGCCGTGGATGTCGTTGACAGGCTTGAAACGGTCCAGGTCAACCAGAATCAGGCCCAGGCTCTCACGGTAGCGCCGCGCATGGGCAAGGGCCTGCTGCAGGCGCTCGGAGAAATGCGCCCGGTTGGCCAGCTCGGTCAGCGGATCGTGGCGGGCGAGGAAATGGATCTGCGCCTCGGACTGGCGGCGGGCGTCGATGTCGGACAGCGTGCCTATCATGCGCAAGGGCTGGTCTACGCCGTCCCGCTCGACGATGCGCCCGCGAGCCAGGCGCCAGCGCCAGCCCCCGCCCTCGGCCCGCACGCGGTACTCGACCTCGAAGCTGCCCCGCCCGCCCTTGATGCACTCACGCAGCCGCTGCCGCAGGCCGGCGTGGTCATCCGGATGGACCAGGGGCAGCATCTGCACGAAGCGGGGCTCGGGTGCGGACAGTGGCCAACCCATCAGCGCCTTCCAGCGTGCCGTCGTGACCAGGGTGTCCGCCCGCATGTCCCAGTCCCAGACCCCGTCGCCCGCCCCCTCCAGCGCGAAGGCCCAGCGCTGCTCGCTCTCGCGCAGGGCGCGCGTCATGCGCTGGGCCAGGGCCTGGGCGCGCTCACGCGATCCAGCCAGGGCCCAGGCCAGCAGGGCCAGCAGCAGGCTGCCCAGGCCGCCCAGCAGGCCCAGGGTCAAGGGCTCGGTCTGTCCGGCCAGGGGGGCATAGCCTTCGTGGACCACCAGTTGCAGGGTCCAGGCCTGCCCACCGCGTTGCAGCCGCTCCTCGCGTTGGAGCAGGCCCTGCGCTAGGGCCTGGGACGGCTGGTAGAGCAGCGAACGATCCTGCAGGACCTCCCCCTCGAAGAGCCGCAGGCTCAGAGCGTGGGGCATCTGGGCCTGCAGGGGGTCCATCAGGGCCCCGAGCGCAACGGGCGCCAGCACCCAGGACTCCAGCCGATGGCTGCCATCCAAGGCCGTGCGGAACAGGGGCTGGACCAGCACAACGCCCTGGCTGCGCCCGAGACGCCAGCTGCGCAGATCCAGGGATGGACTCAGCGCAGGCTGTCCGCTGTCGCGGGCGCGCTGCAGGGTGGGCTGCAGCAAGGGCTCGCGCCAGAGGTCCGGAGACTGGCCCAGCAGCCCGGGGCCGGGCAACAGCGGACCCAGCAGGGCCCGCGGGGTGGCGTTGTCGTCCGCCGTGCGGCTGGGCATCCAGCGCACCAGGGCCAGGCCTTCCAGGCCGGCGTGGTCTGCCCCCAGGGGCAGCGCGTCAAGGAAGCGCCTCAGCCGCGATTCATCCAGGGGCAGCCCCGTGGCCGGCTCCTGCGTCTGCGCCAGGGCGTGGACAGCGGACAGGATCTGCTGCAGGGCATCGAGCCGGTGGTCCAGGCGCTGGCTGGCGGCATGCAGGACTGCCTCAATCTCACGCTGCTGAACATGCTCGGCTTCCCGGCGTTCGTGAGACCACAGGCCCAGACTCAGCATCAGGCCCAGCAGCAGGATGGCCCATGGCAGGCCCTGGGTCAGACGGGGGCCGTTGCGCCAGCGGGCACGCCAGCGCAGGAGGCGTCGCCGCAACCTCATTGCCCGCCCCGTCTGTTCAAGCCCGGTCCGCACTGCTCAGCCATGGACCACCTCCGGGGTCGCACAACAAGACATCGACAAGGAAACGTGCCCGGCGCCCGCAGCCCCTGGAGGGCCGCCCGCCATCGCACAGAATACGCCTGTCCCCGACACAACCCAAGCTGACCATGACCACGTCTCAGCAGCCCGACACCCGCCCGTCCGACGCCCGGCCGCCGGGCTTTGCCGGCCGCTTTCCCGCGCCCTATGTTGCAGTGATATTCACCAGCCAGCGCCGGGCACCGGACCCGTCCTATGACGCCATGGCCACGGCCATGGTGGAGTTGGCCGCCCTTCAACCGGGCTACCTGGGAGCGGAAAGCGCCCGCGGGGCCGACGGGCTGGGCATCACGGTGTCCTACTGGATGGACGAGGCCGCCATCGCCGCCTGGCGCGCCGAGCTGCGTCACCAGGCTGCCCGCGACACCGGCCGGCTGCGCTGGTACAGCCATTACGAACTGCGCGTGGCCCGGGTGGAGCGCGCCTATGGCTGGGACGAAGCGGACGGCCCGGCCGATCCCCTGCACGGAGCCGGCGCATGAACCCCGTCGTAGGCGTGCTGCTGGCCCTCGCTGCCCTGGTCGGGGGCGGCGTGCTGCTGGGCTGGAAGGGGGTGATCCTGGCTCTCACCGTGATCGTGTTCTGGCTGCTGCTGCAGTTCAGCCGCCTGATGCGGGTGATGCAGGCGGCCAACGGCGCGCCGGTGGGCCGCATCGACAGCGCCGTCATGCTGCAGTCGCGCCTGCGCCAGGGCATGAAGCTCATGGAGGTGCTGCCCCTCACCCGCAGCCTGGGCGCCAAGATCGAAGGCCGCGAAGAAGCCTGGGCCTGGACCGACGTCGGCGGTATCCGCCTGGAACTGCAGTTCAGCCAGGGCGTGCTGCAGCAGTGGACGCTGCGGCGGCCTGCCGAAACGTGCACGGAAGCCGAGGGGCCCGGCACCAGCGCGGGCACCGGCGCGGGCACCGGCGCCGGCACGGGCGCGGCATAGAATCCCCGGGTCAACCCTCAAGCCCTCGAGCAAGGAGCCCTCATGTCCATGGAAGATCGCGACGGCAAGATCTGGATGGATGGCCAGTTGGTCGACTGGCGCGATGCCAAGATCCATGTGCTGAGCCACACCCTGCACTACGGCTGCGGCGCCTTCGAGGGCGTGCGCGCCTACAAGACGCCGCAGGGCACGGCCATCTTCCGGCTGCGCGAGCACACCGAGCGCCTGTTCAACAGCGCCAAGATCCTGCGCATGAAGATCCCCTTCACACTTCAAGAGGTCGAGGAGGCACAGAAGGCCGTGGTGCGCGAGAACCAGCTTGAGAGCTGCTACCTGCGCCCGCTCACCTGGATAGGCTCCGAGAAACTGGGCGTCAGCCCCAAGGGCAACCGCATCCACCTGATGGTCGCCGCCTGGTCCTGGGGCGCCTACCTGGGCGAGGAAGGACTGAAGCGCGGCATCCGCGTCAAGACCAGCTCCTTCACCCGCCACCACGTCAATATCACGATGACGCAGGCCAAGGCGGTGTCCAACTACACCAACAGCATCCTGGCCAATATGGAAGCCACGGACGACGGCTACGACGAGGCCCTGCTACTGGACGCCTCGGGCTTCGTCTCCGAGGGCGCGGGCGAGAACCTCTTCGTGATCAAGAACGGCGTGGTCTACACGCCCGACCTCTCGGCCGGCGCGCTCAACGGCATCACCCGCAACACCATCTTCCACATCTGCCAGGACCTGGGCCTGAAGCTGGTGGAGAAGCGCATCACCCGTGACGAGGTCTACATCTGCGACGAGGCCTTCTTCACCGGCACGGCCGCGGAAGTGACGCCCATCCGCGAGCTGGACCGCATCGAGCTGGGTACCGCTGACTATGTGGGCCGGCGCGGCCCCATTACCGAGCAGATCCAGTCGGCCTTCTTCGACATCGTCAACGGCCGTAATCCCAAGTACGCGCACTGGCTGAGCCTGGTCTGAGTCCCGGCCCGCCCCCTGCCACAACAAAGAAGAGAAGTCCCCATGAGCGAAACCAAATCCATCGTCGAAGTCCTGGCCAAGGACGTGCAGGGCCCCGGCGTGGTCGCCTGCCCCAACCCGAAGATGCCGCTGTGGAGCAACCACCCCCGCGTCTTCATCGATGTGACGCATGACGAGGGCGGCAAGTGCCCCTACTGCGGCACCGTCTATCGCCTCAAGGACGGCGAGCACCTGCACGCCGCCCACTGAAGGCCGCGCGATGCAACGCCCCAAGGCGCAGACGGCCGCGCTGATGGCCTCCCCCGAGGACATCGAGCAGCAGTTCTACGAGGCCCTGCAACATGGTGAGCTGGACCGGCTGATGGACATCTGGGCGGACGAGGACGAAGTCTCCTGCGTCCATCCCGGCGGGCCCCGCGTGGTGGGTCTCGCGGCCATACGCGCCGCCTTCGAGACGGTGTTCCAGCAAGGCCCCATCGCCGTCACGCCCGAGCGCGTGCGGCGTTTGCACACCGGGGACACCGCCATCCACCAGGTGCTGGAGCGCGTGCAGGTGGAAGGGGCTGACGGCCCGCAGAGCGCCTGGGTGATCGCCACCAACGTCTACCTCAAGACCTCGCAAGGCTGGCGCATGGTGCTGCACCATGCCAGCCCCGGCACCGGGCACGACATCCAGGAAGTCGTGCAGGAGCCGACCATCCTGCACTGATGGAGTTCCACGCGCCCTGGTGGCTGCCCGGCGGGCAGGTCCAGACCATCTGGCCCGCCCTGTTCTCGCGTCGGCATTTCGGCAAGCCCCTGGCCTTCCAGCGCCAGCGCTGGGCCACGCCCGACGGCGATTTCGTTGACGCCGACTTCCTGCTGGACCAGCCCCCGCCCAGCCGCCACCCAGGCGGCGACGCGGCCTTGCCCCCTCGGGACGACGTGCCCATGCTGGTGCTCTTCCATGGCCTGGAAGGCAGCTCGCAAAGCCACTACGCCCAGGCCTTCGCCGACGCCGCCCGGCGCCGCGGCTGGCGTTTCGCGATCCCCCATTTCCGCGGCTGCTCGGGCGAGTTGAACCTCGCGCCACGGGCCTACCACTCGGGCGACTACGCGGAGATCGGCTGGATGCTGGCGCAAGTGCGCCGCCAGCACCGCGGGCCGCTCATTGCTGCGGGCGTGTCCCTGGGTGGCAATGCCCTGCTGCGCTGGGCGCAGGAGGCCGGCGACACCGCCCGCCAAAGCGCCAGCGCCGTGGCCGCCATCTGCTCGCCCATCGACCTCGCGGCGTCGGGCCGCGCCATCGGCAGCGGCTTCAACAGGCAGGTCTACACCCGCATGTTCCTGCGCACCATGGTGCCCAAGGCCCTGCGCAAGCTGCAGCAACATCCCGGCCTCTTCAATGGCCAGGCCCTGCGCGAGGTGCGCGACCTCTACGAATTCGACAATCTCTTCACCGCGCCCCTGCACGGTTTCCGCAACACGGAGGACTACTGGGCCCGCGCCTCGGCCAAGCCACAGCTGCCCCGCATCCGACTGCCAGCCCTGGTGCTCAACGCCCGCAACGACCCCTTCGTGCCCGCTGCCTCGCTGCCCGCCGTCCAGGACGCCGGCCCCTTCGTGACACTGTGGCAGCCCGCGCATGGCGGCCACGTCGGCTTCCCCGGCGGCCGCTTCCCGGGCCATGTGCTGGCCATGCCGGAACTGGTCTGCCACTGGCTGGGCCAGCGCCTGGCCTGAACTGCCTCGCCCGCACCCTGCCTCCATCGGGCGGGCGGATCTGCCGTCCATGTCGCGACGGCTGCCATTCGCCCACTCGACCCCGCGTCCATCGTCCTGGACGGCTAGCATGGCGCCGCCTTGAAACAAGGAGGGCGGACATGAACGGGACAGCGATCCCCCCGGATGGCAACACGGCATCCCTGCTGCGCCTGGAGCAGGCCAGCAAGCAGTACCGACGAGGCGACAGCGCAGTGCAGGCGCTGCAGGACTTCGAGCTGCAGTTGCAGCCCGGCGAGGTGCTGGGCCTGCTGGGTCCCAATGGCTCGGGCAAGACCACCTTGGTCAAGCTGCTGACCGGGCTGTGCGGCGCTGACCACGGCACGCTGCGCTGGCGCGGCGGTCCGCCGCTGCCGGCAGGCCAGGGTGGCCCGCATCTGCGCGAGATCGGCGTGCTGCTGGAAGGCCGGGGGGCCGCCTACGAGCGGCTCAGCACCCTGGAAAACGCCCGCTACTTCTGCGAGCTGCGCGAGACCCGCTTCGATCCCGTCCACTTCCGCCACATGGCCGAGGCACTGGGCCTGGACGATGTGCGCGCCCCCATCCGCCAGCTCTCGACCGGCAACAAGCTGCGGGCCGCGCTGATCGGTGCGCTGATCCACCGCCCGGCCCTGGCCCTGCTGGACGAACCGACCCTGGGCCTGGATCTGGAAGGCGTGGAGCGCCTGCACACGCTGGTGCGCCAGGGCACGCAGGATGGCCAGACCTTCCTGATCAGCTCGCATGACCTGCACTTCATCGAGCGCCTGTGCCCGCGCATCGTATGCATCCACCAGGGCCGCAAGCGCTTCGACGGCCCGCGCGAGGCCTTTGTCCACCTGCCCCATCCCTACCGCCTGCAGGTCCGCCACCAGGCGCCCTGCCCGGACCTCCCCGACTGGCTGACCGAACGCCGCTGGGAGCGCCAGGACGAGGACTGGACCCTGCCTCTGAAGGACCCAGCGGAGGCCATGCGCCTGATGAGCCTGTGGGCGGGCTGGCTGGCCGCCAGCGAGCAGTTGCAGCTGCGCCGCATCGACCTGCGGGAGCACTACCTGGAACATCTGGAATCGGGCCGCTCCGCAGCGACCCCGGAGGATCAGACATGACACGCCTGTGGAGACATAGCCTCAACGAGGCACGGCGCGGCCTGTGGCTGGCGCGGCGCTACTGGGTCGAGACCCTGCTGGGCCTGGGCTTCCTGGTCAGCCTTTTCGGCGGGCTGGTCTATGCGGTGCTCAAGGCCAGTGGGCAGAGCCTGGACTCAGGCCGGGCCGACGGACTCATCGCCGGCTTTGCCCTGTGGCTGTTCGCCAGCGGCACGGCTCATGCGGGCTCCAAGGAGATCATGGAGGAAACGCGCCAGCGCACCCTGGAGCAGCTCAACCTGGCACCGCTGAGCCTGGCCAGCCTGCTTGCGATACGCCTGGTCCTGGGCCTGGCCGTGAGCCTGCTGCTGCTGGTGCTGAGCCTGCTGCTCATCGGCGGGCTGACCGAGGGACGCGTGCAGACCTCCCCCGAGGTGCTGGCCTTGGCCCTGTTGGGCTGCCCGGCACTGGCCGGCATCGGCTATGCCATGGCAGGGCTGAGCCTGCTGGTCAAGCATGGCGAGCTGTTGATGGTGGCCGCCTACCCGGTGGTGATCGCCCTCGTGTCACTGCCGGCCTACCCCGTCTCCGAGCTGGCCTGGCTGCCCTATGCCCTCGCGGCAGCTGGCGCCCGTGCCGCGGCCACCGGCACCCTGCTGTCCGCGGACGTGTGGGCCTGGGTGGCGCTCAACGGCGGCGCCTGGTTGGCCCTGGGCCTGCTGTGCTTCCGCGCCTGCCTGGACCGTGCGCGACGGCTGGGCGTGCTGGGACACCTCTGAGGAAGGGGACCTAGGCACCGGCTGCAGGCGTGGGGTCCTACACTGCCGCCATGGATGACATCGTCAAGGCGGCCCTGAAGAAGTGGCCGAACGTACCCCACTGCTATGACTGGCTGGCCCTGGATGCCCGCGGTGACTGGTACATGCGTGACGAGCGCATCCAGGCCGCCGGCCCCTTCCCCCAGGTCAAGGGCAGCCGCATCACCCATGACAAGCTGCGGGACTTCATCCACCGCAACTACCTCCCCGACGAGCGAGGCGCCTGGTTCTTCCAGAACGGACCGCAAAGGGTTTACGTCACCCTGGAGGCCACGCCGCATGTCTGGCGCCTGCATGGCCAGGGGCCGGACGGCTCGCCCCGCATCTTCAGCCACACCGGCCCGCAGGCCACCCTGCTGCACTGCTGGCTGGACGAGCAGGACCGCCTGCTGCTGAGCGCCCACCTGCCGGGCCTTGAGGCCCCGGTGCTGGGCCTGGTGCACAGCCTGGACATGGGTCTCGCGGCCGATGCGGTGGAACAGTCCGCTTGGGTGCCGGAGAGCGCGTCCTTCGAGGCGCTGTGCCAACAGCACCACGTCATGGGCCATCCCGAGCCCTGAGTGCCCTGCCATTGGCGCGCTAGACTCGCTGCACCACCACTTGGCTCATCAGCGATGGCCGCCTTACCTGACAAGCAGACTAGATCGGGATGGCGCTGGCATTGGCTGGGGCTGGGGCTGGGGCTGGGGCTGGGGCTGACCAGCCTCACCTGCGCGCAGCCGACCGCAGCCCTGCAGGTCTGCGTGGGCGATGTGCCCGTGCCGCCGTTTCTCAGTGGCGACGCCAACCATCCCGGTGTCACCGAGCGCCTCATGGTGGATGCCGGCCGCCAGATCGGCCTGCAGGTGGAGCTGTTGCGCTGGCCGGCACGCCGCTGCTTCGAGCAGATGCGGCTGGGCAAGGTGGAGGCCGGCGTCGGCGCCGCCATTCCGTCCAATATGCAGGAGTTCGATTTCCCGGGCAGCCCCAGCGGCGATCCGCAGATGCGTGTCGCCCGGACCTCCATCGTGCTGGTCAAGCGGCAGGATGCCGTCGTCACCTGGGATGGCCGGCGCCTGGAGATGCCCCACGCCAGCCCCATGCGCCTGGGCGCTCGAGCCGGCTTCCGTGCGGCCACCGAGGCCGTCCGCCGCCTGGGCCTGGAGCTGACGCCGGGACCCAACCAGTCCCTGCACGTCCTGCGGATGCTGCAGCTGGGCCGCCTGGACCTCGCCGTCCTGGTGCGCGAGGAGGCCGACACCCTCCTGACCCGCCCGGAGTTCAGCAACCTGACCCAGCTGGAGCCTCCCCTGCTCATCAGCGACTTCTACGTCATGACCATACGCCAGCTGCCGGAGGCCCAGCGCCAGCAGGTGCAGCGCTGGTGGGAGCTGATGGCACAGTGGCGGGACCTCCCGGCCTATCGCACGGACGCCACCGCCAGCCCATGAAAAAAGCCGCCGGTCTTGCGACGGGCGGCTTCTTGCAAGAAACGGAGCTTCAGTTCGCGGCCGAGGCGGCGGCGGCGGGGGCCTTGGGCTCCTCGAACCTGGCGCCGCCGTTGTTGGCCATGTAGACCACGGCACGGGCGATTTCCACGTCACTGTGCTCGCCACCACCCTGCGGGCTCATGGCGTTCTTGCCCTTGAGGGCCGAATTCAGCAGGGCTTCGAAGCCGGTCCTGATGCGGGGCGCCCAGGCGGCGGCATCGCCGAACTTGGGAGCGCCCATGGCGCCGGTGCCGTGGCAGGCAGCGCACTGGGCCTGGTAGACCTGCTCGCCGGTCTTCAGCGCGCCGGCGCTGGAGGCATCCTTGAGCTCGATGCTGCCGATGGGCTGGATGCGGGCGGCGATCGCCTGCTCTTCCAGGCCGACACTGCCAGCGGCGGGCTTGGTGTCCGTCGTCACGTAGTTGGCCAGCAGCACGATCACGAAGATGGGCACGACGAAGGCGAAGAACACAGCCCAGGCCAGTTGCTTGGGGGTCTTGATCGGGCCCTCGTGAGAGTCGTGGCCGTGGTCTTGATCCTGGTGTCCGCTCATGAAATCCTCGTTGACGTCGGCAATTTGGAAAATTGGCTAGGCCTTATCAGGCGCAAAGCCGCGGGATTATAGGCCGCCCCCTTCCCGCACAGAGCTTTACCGGCGCGACAAATGCCGCGAACACCACAGGCCCATGATGAGAACCCGTATGGTCAGCTCCCACACTTTGTGTCTCCGCCCATGAAGCCTTGCCTGCCGGATCCATGTCGGCGCTACCTGCTGCTGGGCAGCAGTGCCCTGCCCCTGATGGCCAGCCTTCCCGGCACCGGCCGCGCCGAGGTCCCTGCCCGGCAGGCGCCGCTCAACGAGGAGGAACGCGCCCACCATGCCCTCAAGCGCCTGGCCTACGGCCCGCGTCCCCAGGACGTGCAGGACATGCAACGCCTGGGCGCCGCGCGCTGGCTGGAGGGCTTTCTGCAGGCGCAGCTGCAGCCGCAGGCCCTGCCGGCCACGCTGGAGCAGCGCCTGGCCGGCCTGGGCACCTGGCGGGAAAGCCAGGGCGAGTTGGGCGAACGCTTTCGCCGGGCGCAGCAGGCCCAGCGCGAGAACAAGGCCGCAAAGACAGGCTCCTCACCCGCCGATCCCGCCCCCAACGCCCGCCGCGAGCTGGTCCGCCCAGTGCTGCTGGAGGCGCAGTCCCAGCGCCTGTGGCGGGCCCTGGAAAGCCCGGCCCAGCTGCAGGAGCGCCTGGTCGAGTTCTGGTTCAACCATTTCAATGTCTACGCTGGCAAGAGCGCGGTGAGCGTCTACGCAGGCGCCTACGAGCGCGAGGCCATACGCCCGCACATCCTCGGCCGCTTCCGCGACATGCTGGGGGCCACGGCCCGGCATCCGGCCATGCTCATCTACCTGGACAACCACCTCAGCGTCGCGCCTGGCTTCCAGCCCCGCCGCGCCAATGCCCGCAGCCAGGGTCTCAACGAGAACTACGCCCGCGAGCTGATGGAGCTGCACACCCTGGGCGTGGACGGCGGCTACACCCAGGCCGACGTCACCGAGCTGGCACGCATGCTGACCGGCTGGACCCTGGACCTGCGCGGCCTGGGCAGCAGCCGGGATCTCTTCGCCTTCGATCCCCGCCGCCATGATCACGGCGAGAAGCTGTGGCTGGGCAGGCGCATCCGCGCCAGCGGCCCGCGCGAGGGCCAGGCAGAAGGCGAGCAGGCGCTGGACATCCTCGCCCGCCACCCCGCCACCGCGCGCCATCTGAGCCGCAAGCTGGCCCAGTGCTTCGTGGCCGACGAGCCGCCGGCATCCCTGGTTGACCGCCTCGCCCAAGTCTTCCTGCGCAGCGACGGCGACCTGCGCCAGTGGACCGAGGCCCTCATCCAGGCGCCCGAGTTCTGGAGCCCCGAACACTGGCAGGCCCAGTTCAAGACGCCCTACCGCTATCTGCTGTCCGCCCTGCGTGCCGTGAATGCGCAGGTGGACGAGCCCGCGCTGCTGCTGCCCCTCCTGGCCCAGGCCGGCCAGCCGCTCTACGGCTGGCAGACACCCGATGGCTACAAGACCACTGCCGCCGCCTGGCGCGGGCCCGAGGCCCTGACGCAGCGCGTGCAGTTCGCCAGCAGCCTGGCCGAGGGACGCCTGGGCCGGCGCTGGAACGCGGACACCCAGCCACAGGCCTTGCTCGCCACCCTGGGCCCCAGCCTGCAGGCCCGCACGCGCGCCGCGCTGCTGGGTGAGACCCCGGCCGCGCAGGCCGCCCTGCTGCTGGCCAGCCCCGATTTCATGCAGTGCTGAGGTGTTGACATGACCCTGCCCCTTCCGAAGACCCTGCGTCGACGCGACTGGCTGCTGCACGGCGCGGCCACCCTCGGCACCCTTGCCCTGCCGACCCGGGCCTTGAGCGCCGCGGACGATCGTCGTCCCCGCCTGGTGGTGGTGATGCTGCGCGGGGCCATAGACGGGCTCAACGTCGTCGTGCCCCACGGCGACCCGGCCTATGCACGCGCCCGGCCGCGTCTGGCGATTGCCAGGCCCGGCGAGGAAGGCGGCGCCTTGCCGCTGGACCGCCTCTTCGGCCTGCACCCCGCTGCAAGCCCGCTGATGCCCTACTGGCAGCGCGGCCTGATGGGCTTCGTCCATGCCAGCGGCTCGCCAGACCCGACACGTTCGCATTTCGATGCACAGGACTACCTCGAATCCGGCACCCCGGGCCGCAAGGGCACGCCCGACGGCTGGATGAACCGCCTGCTGGTCGGGCTGCCCGGGCCGCACAGCGCCAGCCGCGCCCTGAGCCTGGGCAACACGCCGCCCCGCATCTTCGCGGGCAGCGCACCCGTGGCATTCCTCGGCACCGGCCCCAAGGCACTGGACCCCAAGGCCATCGACCAGGCCCGGCTGCAGCGCGGCCTGGCCAAGCTGTACGCGGGTCAGGATGCCCTCTCCCAGGACTATCGCGATGCCACTCAGTCCCGCCAAGACATGCGGCGCAACCTGGCCCAGGCTGAGCAGCGCCCGCGCGACATGAAGGACGAAGCCCCCAGCCGCGATCCCAGCGCCGATGCCGGCGCTCCGTCCGCCCGCAGCTTCTCTGCCGACGCCCGCCGCCTCGGGGAGCTGGTCCGCGCCGACGCCCAGACCCAGCTGGCCTTCACCTCGGTAGGCGGCTGGGACACCCACGTCAACCAGGGCGGAGCCCGCGGCCAGCTGGCCAGCCGCCTGGGGGCCTTGTGCGAGGGCCTGGACGCCCTGGCCCAGGGTCTGGGCGACAGCCTCCAGGACACCGTCATCATGGTGATGAGCGAGTTCGGACGCACCGTACGTGAGAACGGCACCGGCGGCACCGACCATGGCCGGGGCAATGCAATGTGGTTGCTGGGCGGTCCGCTGCAGGGCGCGGCCGGCGGCCGCGTGCTGGGCGAATGGCCGGGCCTGGAGGACCGCGCACTGGCCGATGGGCGCGACCTGGCCGTCAGCACCGATTTCCGCCATGTGCTTGGCCCTGTGCTGCAAGGCCATCTGGGCCTTGACGACGAGGCACTGGCCCGCGTCTTCCCTGATCTGCCGGCCCGAGCGGCGCCGCGTCTGAAGCTGCTGCGCAGCTGAAGCAGTCAGACCAATCATCGGGACGGCTCCCAAGCCGGGTTAGAATACACGGCTGGCGTGCGACCGTGGTGAAGTGGATATCATGGAGCCCTCCGAAGGCTTCGTCGCAAGTTCGATTCTTGCCGGTCGCGCCAATTCGATTTTTGCTGCCTTGGGTTTTGTGACTTAGCCCATAAGTTGGCCGGGATGGCCAAGGTTAAGTTAATTCGACTCTGGGCCAAGCTTTGCTTAACTGCGGAGCTGAAGCGGTCAGGGCTCTGTTGCGGGCACTGACGGATCACGGGTTGCCGCCCTCGATAGCCGCAAGCGAGGCTATGCGTGCGCGCCAAAGCCGACGCCGGCCGACGACAGGTCACGGGCTAGAAGCACTCGGCCAAGCTGGGTAGCCCGAACGTAATCACTGCACGGCAGCGCCAATCGCTACAGCGATGTCGGCTTCAGGCTGGTCTGGGTCGTTCGCGGGGCAGGGCCAGAGCGACAGCTACCGCCAATAGCAGCCGCCGAGCACCGTTGGGTCAGGCCGGCAGCACTCCCCTCGTAACCGGTGGCTCGTCTGTGGCTCACGTGCTGTACCCACTTGAATGACTGCTTCGGCGCTATCCGGCAAGACCGCAGCCGCACTTCTTGAACTTCTTGCCTGAACCACACGGACAGGGTTCGTTGCGCCCGATCTTTGCCCCAGCAGAAATCGGCGTTCCTTGTCTGACGACCAGAGGACGCACTCCCGGGCGCCACTGCGGTATCGGATTGGCCTTGATTTCAGCGATCAGCTGGCGTTGGTTCGCGAGGCTCATGCGAGCCTCGGATGTCAGGCCGGTCGCATAAGCCTGAAGCCGCTCCATCTCCATCTCGGCCTCTGAGTAGTTGCCGCAGTAGGCCAGAACGACCGCGTACTGCGCGCGTACATCTAGGTTCCGATTCAGGAGTTGGTTGTCCACGAACACAGGCATGACGTGCTGCTCAAGAATCTCACGCGCGCCCACGAAATCATGTCGCTCGACGAACTCGTCGGCGAGGTCTTGCCCGACACGAATGAGCGAGTCGATGGCGCCTGCCATGTTGTAGAACTTCATGGCATGGATTCGCGCGAGAGGCACGAACGAGTGCATCCCGCCAGCCACCATTGCCTTGAGTTCGAGCGCATCCGCGAGCCGCTTTATGTCCGCGTGATCAAGTCCCGGCTTGTTGATGAGCGCCCAGAGCGCGGCATTCTTTGCGCCAACAACCTGCTCGGGACGAATGCCGAGAACCGCAAACGTCTCATCGATCACTTCGTCGACCACCCTCATCGCGTTCTCATAGCGCTCAAGTCGAAAAAGCGCCGCGGCCGCGTTGTAGAGGAAGACGCGTCGGTGGACGGGCTTGTCTGACAATCGGCTGTCCAGCTCGCGGATCGCGCGCAGAACACCCTCCTCGTCACCCTGACTCGAGAAATAAAGCATGCGCTTCATCAAGAAGGACAGGGCTTCGTCCTCACCGAGCACGCCACTGTCGATCAATTGCTCCATCGCCGCAAACCTAGGCGCCAGACGATCCATGCGCCCGAGCTTCATGTCCGAGAAGACAAGACCATCGAGAGCCCAATACCGCTGCTCCGGATCTGACCCGTCTCCGGCAACCAGCGCCTCCAGGCCGTGCCAGACCTCTACGGCAACGCCCATCTCATGGAACATCTCTTCGCCGACGAGGTCCACCAGCGTCTTGACGTCTCCTGTCGCCAGCAGCAACCGCGTGTAGAGCGAGAAGCGCGCCGTGTTGCGATCACGCTCGAACGCCTCGACCATCAGGTCCTTGAGGGCAACGCGAGCCCGTGACGCTACCTCTGCGGGCATGCCTGACAGGTGCAGACTCCCGACAACACGGATGGCGTCATGCAGTCGGATCTCCTTGTTGCCGTAGATCTCCACGACCCCAGCGGCTCGTAATTCCCGGATCACGCCAGCAACCGCACGCTCGTCCATCTCAAGGGCCGCGTCCAGCAGCTTATTGATCTCGGCCGGGAGCAGACCGATATCGGACAGACTCAGCACCGCAATCGTCTGTTGCGCGGCGTCGGGAAACGCGTCGAAGACCTTCGCCAGGATGACCTCTTGCGCGGTCTGGGTCAGGTTGGTCAATGCGTCGACGGCGTCGCACATCTGGTCGAGGCGCCCAGCGTACTCTTCGCGAGCAATCGTCGCGGCACTTCTGACGAACAGAGGCATGCCCGCCGTCAGCGTCTTCAAACGCCCCATAGTGGCCGCATCACCTCGACATCCCCACGCAGAGGCCGCCGCCGCAACGTCGTCGACACCCCACCCATTCAGCGGCTCTCGCGTCAGGCCCAGAAGCGCTTCGATCTCGGCCAATGTCCCCAGCGGTTGCGCCAGGAGAACGAACCTTAGCGCAGACGTGACATCGACCATGCGCTTGAGGCTCTCTGCCGAAACACGATGCACGTTGTCGAGCACAACGATCGGCGAGAGGCCCTCGTGCTTGAGATAGATGTCTAGCTGGCGCAGCGACTCGACACCGGTGGCGCCCGGCAGCAAGACCTTGCGCACCGCATCCGGGCCGGCGCCGGCCAACTTGGCGGCCAGCTCACGCACCAGCGAGAGGGCGAGGGCCTCCCCCGGCGTCTCCGCGCAGTCGAAGTACGCGCAGTTGTGACTGCTGAAAGTGGCCGCCTGTGAAGCCCACGCGGTCTTCCCGGCGCCCGAGAAGCCGGAAACGATACGGACCCGGGAGTTCGAGTCGAGTTGAGGCTCGTTCTCCTGCGGGCGGTACTGGTCGGGTGGCGCCGGGAAGTCCTGCAGCTGGATCAGGATCTGGTCGAAAAGCGACGACAACTCCGCGATCACGAAGGTGTGATCCGCATGGGGCGCCTCTCCGGCGGCCGCAGCCTGGACGCGGCCAGCCAGCTTCCACACGAGGGAATCAGGCGCCAGCATGGCGAGCGGCACCGTCGCGGCTCGATCGACGCACCAAGAGACTGCCTCGTCGATGCCCGACCAAGCAGGTGGAAGTTGACCAAGGGCGTCCGTACAGACGCGGCCCGGCCAGAGGATGTTCACGTCACCTGCCAGCTGTCCTGTGCGAACTTGATCAGCGAGCGTCGGCCCCAAGGCACGGTTGACCACCACCACGAACGTCGCTTGCCCCGGCCGGCGGCCCTGCGCGTGCTCTTGCCGCAACTCGTCGAATCGTTCCAGAGCCAATTTGATGTCCGACGGCATGATGGCCCGGCCGCGCGTCTTGACCTGGATGTAGATTCGCTCTGTCGGCGTGACGAGCTCGATGTCCTCGTCGCGCTCGACCACCACGGAAGTCGCGCCGGTCTGCCTTGAGGCGAGAAGGCACGCTGCTGCATAAAGATGCTGATAGAGAAAGCCGCGATGTACCGCCTCAATGCGGATCTCTTGGGCAGGATCGAGCGTCGGGATCTGGGTCATATGCGCAAGAAGATTTGGTTTCGAGCGTCGCGGGGTGGTTTCGCCAGCAGCAGCTGATCGCTACGACTGGGATGCAACACCTGATCTGCATTGAAGAAATCGAGACACGCTGAGCGTTAGTCTTTCGGCGATTCGGCCTCGAGAATGGGGCGCAGGAGAAGTCGTGAGACGGAGTCGTTTTTCGGTGGAGCAGATCGTGGCGGT
>NZ_JBPZGY010000009.1:0-207682 GCF_051857535.1 Roseateles sp. DB2
AACTCGGCGACGGCGGCCTGGCGCTGCTTGCTCCATAGTGCGTACGTACCCATCAAGTCGTTGATGGATACGAGCATCCTAGGCGCGGCTCAGCGGATCAACATGACATGCCAGGACGCTTACTTCGGTCCCAGCGGGACTAGGGGTTCATCCTTGTTGAGGCGCTTCTTGATGTCCTGCTCGAACTTCCCACCCTTGAAGAGTTTGACGAGGCCCGCCGGCGTGCTCGGTTGAATCTCGACACCTCGGCGGATCGTCAGCCTGGAGTCGAACGTCGTCGCCGCGCCCTTAGCCTTGAAGATCGCGGCATAGGCCGCTGGTGGGTCAGCCTGTCCACCGAATGGCCGCGGTTTTTCAGCGAAGAAGAGGCAGATGCATGGGGTGGAGACGCCTCTGGCGTCATCGTGCGCGCGCGTCAGCGAGAACTGGCGCATCCCATCGCGGGTCTCCTTCAGCCCATGCAGCTCGCGCTCCTCCAGGTTCAGGATGACGATAGGGTGGTGGGCGACGTGCGCCTCAAGCTCCCGAATCCAGGTGTCGTCGGAATCGTCTTTTGCCATGTGGCCTTGCCCCTCCCCCCTGTGGTCGCATTGGACGCCCGGCGCCCGCGCGATGCTATTCGGCTAACCCAGTAGTTAGCGAATTGTCCGCTTGGGCGGCCGATTCCGGCTTGAGCGTGGCGCTATATTGAAGCTTCGCATAAGGTGCGAGGCGTATAGCGCGAAAAGCGCAACACCTAGGACACAAGGGAGTGTTGTGACGAAATCCATTCCGACGATGACGTCGCGAGCGTTCGCGACGGCGTTTGCCCTGAGGCCAAACCTGGTGAACTGGTTCCTGGGTGCTGGCGCGTCCGCTGCGTCAGGTATCCCGACAGGCTACGCCATGATCCGGGACTTCAAGGCCAAGATTTTCTGCAGCCACAACGACATCTCCCGGCGCGAAATCGACGCGGGCGACCAAGTGTGGATCGACCGTATGGACGACTTCTTCCGGCGTACCTCGGTTCTGCCACCGGATGGCGACCCAAACGAGTACGCCGCAGCCTTCGAGATGGTGTACCCGCAGGAGCGCCATCGTCGCCAGTACATCGAGGACGCCGTCAGGAAGGGGACTCCCTGCTACGGGCACAAGGTGCTCGGCGCCCTGATGGCGGCTCGCAAGGTGGACTGCGTTTTTACGACCAACTTCGATCCGCTCATCGAGGACACTGTGCTGGCCGCCAACGCGCTGCTGCAAGTCGCTGACCAAACACGTCCCACGGTTGCTGCCATCGACTCCGGCGAGCGAGCCATGCGCTGCCTGAAGGAATCGGGCTGGCCGCTGGTGGCCAAGCTCCACGGGGACTACCAGTCCGTCAGGATCAAGAACACCGGGTCAGAGCTGGAGAAGCAGGACGAGACCATGAGGCACGTCCTGGTTGAGGCGAGCCAGCGCTTCGGGATGGTGTTCGTAGGCTACAGCGGCCGCGATCAGTCCGTCATGGAGGCGCTGACCTCGGTGCTGAAGGAGAAGACGCCGTTCCCTAACGGGCTTTACTGGGTTGCCAGCTCCGCCGCCAAGCTTCTACCTGCGGTCACCGAGTTCCTGACTATCGCCCACCATGCAGGCGTGGATGTCGCCGTGGTCGAGTGCTCGACCTTCGACGAGCTGGCGGCGGACCTCATCAAGGAAGTGGACCTTCCATCGCCGCTCTTGAACATGGTCACCCAGGGCCGGCCTACGCCTCGACTGGTGCCGGTCGAGCTTCCATCGAACGCGACCCGGCAGTACCCGATGCTTCGCCTCTCTGCGCTGCTCATTGAGTCAATGCCGCGGGTGGCGCGTAGGGTTACTTTGGCTCAACCACTGACCACGCCTGCGGCTCGTGGCCTTATCAGGGAGCAGAACTGCAAGGCGGTTGTCGCGGCCTATGGGCGCGACCTGGCCGTGTTCGGCAAAGACGAAGAGATAGTCGCGGCGCTCGCCTCTGTCGGGGGCCAACTCGCAGGCACGGTGGACCTGAATCCGACGCAGGACAGCTGGGCGCTGGGTCTGTTGTACGAAGCATTGACGAAGGCGCTGTCGCGGCACAGACCGCTGATACCGCGCTACAAGCGCTCAGGTCACTCCCTTCTGGTCGCCGGACCTAGGGAGGGCGAGGACCAGGAATGGGCTCGCAAACGTGCCCAGGACCTCGCGCGGCTCAGCGCCGCATATGAGGCCCGGCTGACCGGCCAAGTGCCCAAGCTCGACTTTCCATTCCACGAGGGGGTCTTCCTGAAACTGGAGCAGATCGAGGACCGCTGGTGGTGCGGCTTCGAGCCGTACACCTTCGTGGACATACCGCGAGAGCTGCTGGACCAGACGCCTCCTACGGAGGCCGCGAGCGTTCAAGAAGCGTTGGGGGTGCACTACGGGCGCCGCGGGGGTGATCCAGCAGGCGACTGGCGCCGCGAGCACTGGGCGACCAAGTACAACAAGCACTGGGCCAAGATCATTGATGCCTGGGCCGCGATGCTGACCACAACCAAAGACGGCACGGTGCGCGCGTTTGGAATAGATCAGCAGGCCGGCGTCGACGCCTCCTTCTCCATTTCCACGCGGACTGGGTGGAGCCGGCCTGGCCATCACCATCCTTACTTCGAAAGGACCAAGTGATGGCATCGTCAAAGCTGCCCCCTTTCGAACTGCTCGAGGAGCCGCTGCTGGCGTTTTCGCCCTCCGACCACACGCAGACGTCTGTGCATCCCCTTCGCGGGCTGCTGCACCATGGCCCTTTTTCGAAGGGCTCCTTCGGCGGCTACACGTCCGCGATTCGCATTGCGACGGTGGGCCCAGTTGGCACTTTCAAGCGCCGCGGCGCGCTGATGGCCTCGCTGCGGGACCAGCACCGGCCGCACGATAAGTCCGAGTACGTCCCGCTGTATCCAGGGTTCGAAGCCCTCTACCGCGTGAAGCTCGAATCGGCGGTTGCGGCGGCCCATGTCCGGTGGCCGGATCGCGTAGACGACCTACCGGGAGACGGCGACATCCACCAGCGCCTCTTCCATGCGATGGAAGCGGCCCTGCGACGCCTGGACGGTATGCGTGACGAGCTCGACGTCGTGCTGGTGCATTTCCCAGACTCCTGGGAGCCTGCGACTCGCTCCAAGGAGTTCGACGCTCACGATGCATTGAAGGCACTTGGGGCGAAGTACAACATCCCGACTCAGGTGTTGAATGACCGCGTGTTCACCTTTGGCCATACAGCGTCGCTGGCGTGGCGGCTTTCGACCGCGCTCTACGTGAAGGCTGCTGGGACGCCATGGAAGCTTGCTCCGCTGAAGGGTGTGCCAGATGGCACTGCGTACATCGGTCTTGCGTATGCGCTACGTGGTGATGCCCGCGACGCTCACTACGTGACCTGCTGTTCACAGGTGTTCGACATGGACGGCGGCGGCATGCAGTTCGTGGCATTCGAGGCGCGTGATCCGGTCGAGGATGTGGCGGAAGCGAAGCGCAACCCGTTCCTCAGCCGCGACGACATGCGTGCGGTCTTGGCTCGAAGTCTGGAACTCTATCAAAGTCGCAATGGGGGCGTCCTGCCAAAGCGGCTCGTGATCCACAAGACCACGGCATTCAAACAGGAGGAAATCGACGGCGCATTCGACGCCCTGAGCGGCGTCGCGGAGATTGAATGCATCGAGGTGGGCGCGGCGTCCTGCTGGCGAGGTGTCTGGCTCATCGAGTCGGGGCACGAGAACCCTCCATATAAGCCTGCGATGTACCCAGTGCCGCGCGGAACAACCGTGATCCGCTCGGGCAATTCAGTCCTTGTTTGGGTCGCAGGCAATGCGCCAGAGGCCTCAACGAAGGGCGACTATTACCAGGGCGGTAAGAGCATTCCCAAGCCGCTGCAGCTCATCCGGCACGCAGGCAAAGGTTCGCTAGAACTCATCGCGCATGAGGCGCTGGCGTTGACCAAGATGGACTGGAACAACGACGCGCTGTACGACCCGGTTCCGGTCAGCATCAGGTACTCACAGCGACTCGCCCGCACCATCGCGAACGTGCAGGACCTGCCGAGAAGCGTCTATCCGTACCGGCTCTTCATGTAGAGCCGTTCAGTTCTACCCGGTCTCCTCATGTTGACCGTCATTGGCTCTGCCTGAAGCCTTCCGGCCGGAGCGTTAGCTCTGGTCGAACTGGGCCGACGGCAGCTTTGAGAAAGAAAGCGTTACCTCGGCTGCTCGTTGCCGGCGACAGCAACCGCTGCAGAGCTGTCGGTCGAACTGGGCCGTCAGCAATAGGCTGACAGCGGCCGTTCGTCGACCCGCGACACGTTGGAAATCCAATCCTCATTGCTGACATTCATCCTGCTAACGTCGTCTTCAGAAAGCAGGCGATCAAAGTCGCAGTTCGGCTGACGCCGAACCAATGCAGCGAGGCGGAACAGGCGGCTGCGGCAGCGTGAAGATCAGGTGCGCACATGGCACGTCAAGCACCTCGGCCAATCGCTACTGGAGCCCGCGGCTCTTGACGCGGGCGCCGCATTGCGACCGGCTGCAGCGCAGGCGATTAAGCAAGGTCACGACGATTGTCCAAATCAATTTTCTATCTCGCTACTCGCTGCGCATCTTCGACGTTTCGAGTGGGCCGCTTTGCTCATCTCTTGTGACGGAGTCAACATTCAGTTGCAATAGGTGCAAAGCCACTACCGGGGAGGAAATCGGTGATCAATCAAATTGACATAGCCAACTTTGGCAGCTTTCAAGGTCTGGAATGGAAGAAGACCGTGCGCGACAGCGGAAAAAACGTCAAGCAGTTCCAGCGGCTCAATATCCTCTATGGGCGCAACTACTCAGGCAAGACAACCCTGTCTCGCGTCTTCCGTGCATTGGAGACGCAGAAAATTCCGCTGAACTATGTTGGTTCTTCCTTCACGGTGTACGGGGAGAATGGCACCGTTACCCAAACAGGGCTCGTAGGTCACAACTACGACGTGCGGGTCTACAACCGCGACTTCGTTACCGACAACCTCAGCTTTCTGGTCAATCAGGATATCGGAGGTGTCATCAAGACCTTTGCCATAGTCGGCGAGCAGAACAAAGAGATTGACGACGCCATCGCTGCGATAGAGGCCAAGCTTGGCAGCGTGGAAGGTAAGGCGGGCCTTCGATTTGACCTTGAAGCCAAAAAGAAAGAGCGCGATCGCGCCAAGTCTGCTTACACCACAGCGTGCAATGGGTTGGACGACAAACTGCGCTCACATGCCGCCGAGAAGATCAAGAAGAACCCGAACTTCCGCAGCCCCATCTACAACATCGAGCACATCAGACGTGACATTGCCACGACCTGCAAGCCAGGCTTCGTCGCTCTCACGACCGAGGAACAAGCAGGTCGGATCAAACTTCTCAAGCAGGAAGCGCTACCCGACATCACAGATACCCTGGTTGTCACTCTCAAGCTGGACTCGTTGACGGCCACTGCCGAACCGCTACTGTCCAAGACGATCACGCCGACCAAAGCCATTGAGGAACTGCTCAAAGAGAGCGCACTGCAACTTTGGGTCAAGCAGGGTATGGGGCACCACCGCGAGAAGCGAAGCACCTGCGCCTTCTGCCGACAAGACCTGCCGCACGACATTTGGCAGGTGCTCGATGAGCATTTCAGTAAGGAGTCTGGCGACCTGGAAGCTTCCTTAGACGCCGTAATCACGTCAGTCACGAACGAGATCGGCAGCATCACTGGACTCAACACTTTCACGGGTGCGCAGTTCTACGCTGACGAGCGCACCGCGTTTGAAGTCAGCAGCAAAGCCCTGTCCCTAGCATTGGCCGCCTACAAAAAGGATCTGGAGGCGCTGAAGAAGTCGCTTGAGACTCGCAAGAACAACCTGTTCCAGCCCACAGCCCTCAAGCCCCCTACCCATGATGCCCAGGAAATCGCAAAGCATGTTGCCGACATCAATGCACTGATCGCCACGAGCAACGGCAAGACTGCCTCGCTGGAAAAGGACAAGGCCGCCGCCAGGGATGCGCTTCGCCTGGCTGACGTGTTCGCCTTTGCAGACGCCATCGCCTATGACAAGGAGCTTGGCCGGATCGCCACCCTCAAGACCACCTCCGAAACGGCAGGCACAGTCTTCACCGATGCGGAGAAAGAGATCCGTGACGCCGAGGCTGAGGTCCAAGCCTTGAGGGCCAAACAGAAGGATGAGCGCAAGGGGGCAGAACGGGTCAATGCCCTGCTCAACAACTTCTTCGGCCATGACGGAATCAAGCTGGAAGCTCGTGACGGCGGGGACAAAGCCACCGTCAAGTTTGAGATCACCCGAAATGGCAAGTCGGCGTACAACTTGAGTGAAGGCGAATGCAGCCTGATCGCCTTCTGCTATTTCATTGCCAAGCTTGATGAGCCTGAGAGCAAGGGAAAAGACCTAATCATCTACATTGACGATCCAATCTCAAGTTTGGACGGCAACCACATCTTCTTCATGTTTAGTTTGATTGAAAGCTTGATCACCAAGCCAGTGAAGAAGCCAGATGGCTCAAATTCGTACCGCTACAAGCAACTTTTCATCTCTACGCACAATTTGGACTTCTTGAAATACCTCAAGCGCCTTTCCATTCCGATGAAAAAGCTTCCAGCTGCAGAGGGAGCAAAGGCAAGAAGTGTTGCTGATCATGAACACTTTATGATTGAAAGAAACGGCGCCTCAAGCAATATCATGCTTATGCCCTCTTACCTCAAGGACTACATCACAGAATTTCACTACCTCTTCCATCAAATCTATAAGTGCAAGGATCAAGCTGCCGCCGCGGAAAACCACGAGCCATTCTTTGGCTTCGGCAATAATTTGCGCAAATTCTTAGAGGCATTTTTGTTCTTCAAGTTTCCATATCACGACGACAAGAACGATTCTTTTGAACGGATCAAGAAGTTCTTCGGGGAAGAGGAAGACACAGCCATTGCACTTGTCAATCGTCTCAACAACGAGTTCTCACATCTAGAGGCTGTTCCAGATAGAGGCTTTAAGCCCGTTGAAATTCCAGAGATTGCCAAGGTTGCCAACTATGTCTTGGACAAGATCTATGCCTCAGACAAGGTGCAATACAACTCTCTCTTGAAGAGCATTGGCGAGCCTGAGCGAGTTGGCTGATTTCGTCCAGGCCGTTTAGTGACTCAGAGAGCAGACTGTTGCTGCGATCGAAGTCAGCGCTGGGTACGTGACCTGCAGAGAACGGCCGCGGCCCAGTCGCTTAAGCCTTAGTCAAGCTCTTAACGCGATGGCCGGAATGTGCCAGTCACCTCCTGCGCGACGCGCGGCGCTGACCGCCCGAGATCGCTGCAAGTCAGCCACTCGCACGACCAGTTCATGCGCGCGAGTTTGGCTGCTCAGGCGCCTTCTTACAAATCTTGCACAGCGCTCCAAAAGGCGTGCATATGTGCAGTGAGCGGCCTTCGCAGCCATGACCATTCCATGGCCTCACAGCCCAAAATTTCCTTATCAAATCAATAACTTACACCCACAAGAAAGTCGCGAACCACGGCCTTCTGAGTTCAAACTACAGCGCAAATAGTTCGAACTACAGCGCAAACCGACAGTGGCTCAGATTTGCATCGGCCGGGACACAAACCGACATACTCGACAGATGCAGTTCATCCCCCTTCCCCTGCAGTCTGTCGCCCACCCCTGGGCCATCCAGGGGGTCATTGTTATGGTGTGCTACATCAGCAACACACCGCAGGCTCCTGGCCTGAAGCGACATGCAAAGCTGGAACGACAATGCGCCGATCTACCAGCAGTTGGCCGACCGCCTGGCCAGCCAGCTGCTGGACGGCAACCCGCCTGAAGGCGAAGCCCTGCCCTCGGTCCGCCTGCTGGCAACTCAATACCTGATCAACCCGCTGACCGTCAGCCGCGCGCTGCAATCCCTGGCGGACAACGGCCTGGTCGAGAGCCGACGCGGGCTGGGCATGTATGTGCGCCCCGGTGCCCGCCAGCGTCTGCTGGAGAGCGAGCGCGAGCAGTTCCTGAGCAAGGAATGGCCGCTGCTGCGGGACAAGCTCAAGCGCCTGGGGATCGGCGCCAAGGATCTGCAATGGGAGGACCTGCAATGAACACGAACAACACCGCCGAGGCCCTGGTCAGCGCACGCGACTTCACCTTGCGCTACGGCCGCAAAGTGGCCTGCGACCACCTCAGTTTCAACATTCCCAAGGGCCGCGTGGTGGGCCTGCTGGGTCACAACGGTGCCGGCAAGACCTCGTTGATGAAGGCCATGGTGGGCCTGCAAGGAGGCGAAGGCGAGCTGCGCGTGCTGGGCCTGGATCCGCGAAGCCAACGCACTGAGCTGCTGAAGGGCCTGTCCTACATCCCTGACGTGGCCGTGTTGCCACGCTGGGCCCGTGTTCATGAACTGATCACGCTGATGAGCGGCCTGCAGCCGCAGTTCTCCGCCGAGCGGGCGCGCGCCCTGCTCAAGCGCACCAGCGTGAGCCTCAACGACAAGGTCAAATCCTTGTCCAAGGGCATGGTGACCCAGCTGCACCTGGCCCTGGTTGCCGCCATCGACACGCGGCTGATGATCCTGGATGAGCCTACCCTGGGGCTGGACGTGATCTCGCGTAAGAGCTTCTACGAGATGCTCATCGACGAATGGTGCGACGGCGAACGCACGGTGGTGATCTCCACCCACCAGGTCGAGGAAATCGAGAGCCTACTGTCCGACGTGATGATGCTGGACGAGGGCAAGCTGGTGCTCAACATCAGCCTGGAGGAGATGGACTCGCGCTTCGTGGCCCTGGCCCACGACCCGGCAGCTGCCGACACCGTGGCCCGTGCCCACCCGCTGCTGCGCTATCGCCAGCAGGGCCGCTCGGCGGCGCTGTTCGACGGCGAGCCGCCAGCGGACATCCAAGCCCTGGGCCAGCGCTTTCGCCCCAGCCTGGTCGACCTCTTCGTCGCCCTGACCCGCAAGCCAGAACTGCAGCCCCGCGAGGCCTGAAGGAGCTCCGACCATGAATGCACAACGATTCAAGACCCTCATACAGCGCGAGTGGATGCAGCACCGCCTTGGCTGGCTGCTGGTGATGCTGGTGCCGCCAGCACTGATCCTGCTGCTGATGCCCCTCCAGGGCCCCATCGTTGATGGCGACAACACACCCCCGCCGCCGGTGGTGGTCGCCGCCATCGCCATGCTGGGCAGCGTAGTGGGCGTGTTCGCCCTGAGCTGGATCGTGTCCATGTTCCAGTTGCCCGGCCTGTCCCGGCGCGACCAACAGGACCGGTCCGTCGAGTTCTGGCTGTCCCTGCCGGCCACCCATGTGGAGAGCATCGGTGCCACCGTGCTGACCCACGCTCTGCTGGTGCCCCTGGCCGCCATGGCGGTAGGCCTGGTCTGCGGTCCGGTGATGGCCGCTGCCGCCATGCTCAAGATCCACGGCTTCGCAGGATTCTCCGCGGTGCCCTGGGGCGGCTTGATGGGCATGGCCTTCCTGGGCTGGCTGCGCCTGAGCATCGGTCTGCTGCTGATGACTCTCTGGCTGGCGCCCTTGTTCATGGCCCTGATGGCGGCCGCGGCCTGGCTCAAGCGCTGGGGTGTGCCGGTGCTGATCGGCGGCACGGTGATCCTCGCAAACGTGCTGGACAAGCTCTATCAGAACCGTGTGGTGGCCCAGCTGCTGAAGGCCCAGTTCGAAGGCGCCGGAAAGGCTCTGTTCAATGCCAGCATGACCCTGGAGGGCCGCGGCGCCGCCCAGCAGCTGGAGCACGAGAGCTTCGCCCGCCTGCTGCAGCTGATGCTGCATGACCTGGGTGCCGCCTTCGCCCAGTTGGCCTCGCCGCATTTTGTCGGGGGACTGGCCCTGGCTGCCCTCTGCTTCCACCTGCTGGTACTCAAGCGTCGCCAGGCCAGCTGACCCTCCCTGAGCCCACAAAAAAGCCCGCCAATCGGCGGGCTTTGCAATGGGGCGTTCTTCAGGGTGATCAGGCAGCCGGGCTGGGCTCGGCAGCACCCGCGGCGGAGACCTTGGCGCTGACCTCCTTGCGGAAGCGGTTGAGCTCCTGCACGCTGGCAAAGCTGCGCTCCATCAGCAGGCTCATGTTGTGAAGGATGCGCTCGACCACCTTGGTCTCCCAGACAGCGTCAAACTGGATCTGCTTGTCCAGCCATTTCTCCAGCCACTCCGGATCCGGCAGACGGCTCTGAATGGTGTCGCGCGGGAAGAGCTTGGCATTGACATGCAGATTGGTCGGATGCAGGGCCTGGGCCGTTCGGCGGGCACTGGCCATCAGCACACCAACCTTGGCAAAGGCAGCGCGGGCCTCGTCGCCGAACTTCTGCATGGCACGCTTCATGTAGCGCAGATAGGCGCCGCCATGACGGGCCTCGTCGCGGGCCAGGGTCTCGTAAATGGCCTTGATCACAGGCTCGGTGTGCCACTCGGCAGCTCGGCGATACCAGTGATTCAGGCGGATCTCGCCGCAGAAATGCAGCATCAGGGTCTCCAGCGCTGGCGCCGGATCGAAGTCGAAGCGGATCTCGTGCAGTTCCTGCTCGCTTGGGACCAGGTCGGGGCGGAAGCGGCGCAGGTACTCCATCAGCACCAGCGAATGCTTCTGCTCTTCGAAGAACCAGACGCTCATGAAGGCGGAGAAGTCGCTGTCGTCACGGTTGTCACGCAGGAACATCTCGGTGGCCGGCAACGCCGCCCACTCGGTGATCGCGTTCATCTTGATGGTCTGGGCCTGGTCCTCGGTAAGCAGGCTGGCATCGAACTTGTCCCAGGGGATGTCGGTGTCCATGTTCCAGCGCACGGCTTCCAGTTGCTTGAAGAGTTCGGGGTAGAGCATGGTCCGTCCTATGGTTTAGGGGCGGCATTCTAAACGGGATGGCACGCAGCGACCTTGCCGGCCCCGCAAGGCCCCGCAGGCAGGGGTGCCGCAGCGCCACCGTCAGGAAAGCGCCTGTACAGGGTCACCACGAAAGCGCCCCGCGCATAGTTCACCAGTTCAGGCTTGCAGCCTTGTGACAAGTCACGGGTATTCGCCCCGAAGCCTGGCAAAAGCGGGGCGTCCAGGCCTGTCTGCAACACGGCAGCACGCGTCGCATTTCCGCATGACACAGAAATGCGGGACACGCCATCCCATCTTTATCAGGTGAAACCCCGTGTCTTCAAGCTTGGCGTAAGCCCAGCACCTCAAACTCGTCCTCAGGAATTGGGTCTTGTACCCAGCACGAGGGACAGAAGTAGCAAAACTCCCGACGCCCAGGCCCAACAATCCGAAGTGTGGCGCCAAATCATTTACAGATTTGCGCAAAGGTTTGAAAAGTACGCCAGCGGCTCTCACACAGCCAAAGCACAAACGAGTACAGTAACCACAAGCTTTCAGTCGCAAGATCTCCCCAGTGTTGGGGCTGAAATCCCGGGACTCTTCTCCTCCTCCTCCCTCCCTCCCTCGTTGGTCCCGGGGCATCTTGCGGCTTCTTTTATGTCCAGGGCTCCCGCTGTTGCGGGAGCCCTTTTTCTTGCCTGCCGGCTGATGTAAAGCTACAGCCGAAATCGATATACAGGCGATCTCGGACAGCGCACGCGCTTCGCATCACGCGATCGCCAACATCACCAATGACGAATCCTATCGCCGCACTGCGAAGGGCCAGGACGGTGGCGTCGCCCCACGCGCCCCCAGAGCGCGGGCGCACCGCAGCCAACTTGCGCCAAGCGCGGACGTTCAGCGCAACCAGCCCTTGCGGCGGAAGTAGATGAAGGGGGCCGCCACAGAGGCAATCATCAGAGCGACGGCGAAGGGGTAGCCCCACTCCGCGTCCAGCTCCGGCATGTGCTTGAAGTTCATGCCGTAGATGCTGGCAATCAGCGTCGGGGGCAGCAGCGCCACACTGGCCACGGAGAAGATCTTGATGATCTTGTTCTGGTTGATGTTGATGAAGCCGACCGTGGCATCCATCAGGAAGTTGATCTTGTCGAACAGAAAGGCCGTGTGGGAGTCCAGCGAGTCGATGTCGCGCAGGATCTGGCGCGATTCCTCGAACTGCTCGGCGTTGAGCATGCGGCTGCGCATCATGAAACTGACGGCCCGCCGCGTGTCCATCACATTGCGGCGGATCCGGCCGTTCAAGTCTTCCTCGCGGGCGATGGCGGCCAGCACCTCGCCAGCCTCGGCGTCGTTCACATCGCTCTTCAGCACGCGAGCGCTGATGCGCTCCAGCTTGTCGTAGATGCCTTCCAGCACATCGGCAGAGTACTCGGCGTCGGCGTCATAGAGCTTCAGCAGCACGTCCTTGGCATCCTCGATCAGGGCCGGGATGCGGCGGGCGCGCAGGCGCAGCAGGCGAAAGACTGGCAGGTCCTCGTTGTGCACCGAAAAGAGCACGTTCTGGTGAAGGATGAAGGCCACACGGACGTTGCGGGCCGATTCGTCGTCCTCGATGAGAAAGTCGGAGCGGATGTGCAGCTCGCCGTTGTCTTCCTCGTAGAAGCGGGCGGATTCCTCCAGGTCGTCGTCGACGATGTCCTCGGGAATGATCAGCCCGAAGCGTTCACGTATCCAGCCCTTTTCTTCGGACGTCGGATTCTCCAGGTCCACCCAGACGGGGCGGGCCATGGCCAGATCGGCGGCGGATTCGATTTCGTCCTGGAACAGCCCGCCCTTGAGGCGGCCGTTATCCAGCGTGAAGACATTGAGCATGAGGGCTCCAGCGCATGCGTCCGGCCGACAACCCTGTGCGGCGGGAACAGTCTGTGGGCGATGGACGAGCGTGCAGGGCAGGCCAAGTCCGGGGAAGGGGGTGAAGGCGACCCGTCTCACTCCGGACACCGGCCGCAACGCAGGGCCAGCTCAAGAGGCCGCGTGCACCAGGACGCTGGAGTGGACGGTCACCAAGGGTGATCGCTGTCCAAAAAGGGCTCCAGTGGTGGGGACCGCCGCATTATCGCGTCGTGCCCCTGGGCGCATCAAGCATTTCTATGGCGCCGGGGCAGCCGATATCAGCGGGCTTGCCCTGAGGCAGCACAGCCGCCGCACGCCACCCGACCGCGCATTCCATCACGCCTTTGCGCTGAAGCAAATGAGCACCCCTGCAAGCCATCAGACCGCGCTTTAAAACGCTTGTCACAGTCATGCTTAGGGAGCACACTGAATCGCAGCAAGAACGATTTCTCCACTCCGCTACTGACTGCCGCATACCTTTCAAAGACGCCTCAATCTCCCCCTCAAGACCTCTGTATCCCTGAAGAAGGGCGGCCGCTTATGGCGTCCGCCAGTGTTCCCAAGCATCAATGCTTTCTCGCGACCAAGCCCTGTGAAAGGAGGCTTTATGAACCTGACTATCAGCGGCCACCATCTTGAAGTGACCCCAGCGCTGCGCGAATACGTGCTGACCAAGCTGGACCGGGTGACCCGCCACTTTGACCAGGTTGTTGACATCAACGTCCTGCTCACGGTGGAGAAGCAGAAGGAGAAGGAGCGCAGGCAAAAGGCCGAAGTCACCGTCCATGTGAAGGGACGCGACATCTTTGTCGAGCAAGCTCACGAAGACCTCTATGCCGCCATTGACCAGCTGATGGACAAGCTGGACCGTCAGGTCTGCCGCCACAAGGACAAGCTCCAGGACCATCACCATCAAGCCGTCAAACGCATGGACGTACCGGCCGCCTGATTCCTGCAGCTACCCTGTTCGCAAGGCGCCCACCCGGGCGCCTTTTTGCTGGCCCGTCCCGGCGGCGCACCGTTGCCGGATTGCCGCAATGTCACGCTATCGCCCCCATTTGCAGGGCTCTTCGGTCCGGCAGGGCGTCCGGGGTCAAGGAGCTTTCTATAATCGGTTTTCCAATCCTAGTGACCAAGCGTCCCGCCCAAGGCCGACCCGGCCGTAATCGGCGCTGTGACCTCGATGAACCGTCTCGCCGCCATCCTGCCTGCCAGCAATGTGCTGGTAAATGTGGACGCCTCCAGCAAGAAGCGAGTTTTCGAACAGGCAGGCTTGCTGTTCGAGAACAACCATTCCATTGCGCGTGCGCTGGTCACGGACAACCTCTTTGCCCGGGAACGACTGGGCTCCACCGGCCTGGGCCATGGCGTAGCCATCCCTCATGGCCGCATCAAGGGCCTGAAGAATCCGCTGGCGGCGGTGCTGCGCGTGCAGCAGGCCATCGGCTTCGACGCGCCGGATGATGAACCCGTGTCCCTGCTTATCTTCCTGCTGGTGCCTGAGGCTGCCACCCAGCGCCACCTGGAAATCCTCTCCGAGATCGCCGAGATGCTCTCGGACCGCGAACTGCGCGAGCGCCTCAAGACCGAGGCGGAGGCGGCGACGCTGCACAAGCTGATCGCCGACTGGGAACCGCTGAAGTCGGTCGCCTGAGGCCGATGACGGGATGAAGCCCACCTCGATCAGCGCCGACCGCCTCTTCGAAGAACTCCGCGAGGCCCTGCGCTGGGCCTGGATCGCCGGACACGCCCACCCCGAGCGCCGTTTTGACGACACGGCGGTGCGCGACGCCCAGTCCGCCGCCGACCTGGTGGGCTATCTGAATTACATCCACCCCTACCGCGTGCAGCTGGTGGGTCGCCGTGAAGTGGCTTATCTCAGCGAAGCCTCGGGCGAGGTGCTGGACCGCCGCATCGCGCGCATCGTGACCCTGGAGCCGCCGGTGATCATCGTCGCCGACGACCAGACCCCGCCGGATCGCCTGGTGGCCATGTGCGACCGCGCCGAGATCCCGCTCTTCGTAACCGCCGAGTCCGCTGGCCACACCATCGACGTGGTCCGCTCCTATCTGGCGCTGCTGTGCGCCAACCGGACCACCCGGCACGGCGTCTTCATGGACATCCTGGGCCTGGGCGTGCTGCTGACTGGTGAATCCGGCCTGGGCAAGAGCGAGCTGGGCCTGGAGCTCATCTCCCGCGGCCACGGCCTGGTGGCCGACGATGCCGTGGACTTCTTCCGCATCGCCCAGACCGCCATCGAAGGCCGCTGCCCCGAGCTGCTGATGAACCTGCTGGAAGTGCGGGGCATCGGCCTGTTGGATATCAAGGCCATCTTTGGCGAGACCGCCGTGCGCCGCAAGATGCGGCTCAAGCTCATCGTGCACCTGGTCCGCAAAGAGACCATGGAGCGCGACTTCGAACGCCTGCCCTACGAGCCGCTGTACGAGGAAGTGCTGGGCATGCCCGTGCGCAAGGTCGTCATCGCCGTGGACGCCGGCCGCAACCTGGCCGTGCTGGTGGAGGCTGCGGTGCGCAACACCATCCTGCAGCTGCGCGGCATCGACACTTACCGCGAGTTCGTCGAGCGCCACCAGCGCGCCATAGAAAAAGGCCTGCAGGACGACGCCTGAGGCCTTGACGGGCGATTCAGCCCTCGCCGCATGCCGCCATGCATGCGATTGATGGGGCGCAAGGCATTCCCGCTCAGGCCATGCCCTGGGATCCGGCTCCGCCGGACCTGCGGCTACCTTCTCAGGGTGACCAGCGCAAGCGGCATGGGGATCAACGCCTGTTCGTACAGTCTTTCTTGATGCAGTTCGCGTAGAGCGACAGCGAGTGCTCCTGCAACTCGAAGCCGCGGTCCAGCGCGATCTTGTGCTGGCGCGACTCGATCTCCGGGTCGAAGAACTCCTCGACCTTGCCGCAGGTCAGGCACACCAGGTGGTCGTGGTGGTGCCCCTCATTGAGCTCAAACACCGCCTTGCCGGATTCGAAATGATTGCGCGAGAGCAGGCCGGCCTGCTCGAATTGGGTCAGCACCCGGTAGACGGTGGCCAGGCCGATGTCCGCGTCTTCGACGAGCAGGGCCTTGTAGACGTCTTCGGCCGTCATGTGCCGCTGCGCCGTCTTCTGGAAGATCTCCAGGATCTTGATGCGCGGCAGCGTGGCCTTGAGGCCGCTGTTCTTGATTTCGTCGGTGCGGTTCATGGTCTTGCTGGCAATCAGCGTGCATTCAGCAGGCGCCGGGCCTGCCGCTAGAATGGGTCGATCATAGCCAGCTTGGGCCGCCGACTTCTAAGCCCCTAGTGACATGCGACTCATTTCTCCCGACGCCAGCCCCCGAGGCTGGCCGCTGACCGGCGCGCTGGCGCTGGCGCTGCTGGCCCTGAGCGGCTGCAGCCAGATGCCCAAACTGAGCGAGCTGACCTCCGCCACGGGCGACAAGGTGCTGGGCCTGGTGCGCCCCTACCGCGTCGAAGTGGTGCAGGGCAATGTGCTGACCAAGGAGTTGCTGGCCAGCGTCAAGCCCGGCATGCCGCGCGCTCAGGTCCAGGACCTGCTGGGTTCGCCCATGCTGACCGACGTCTTCCACGAAGACCGCTGGGACTACATCTTCACCATCCGCCGCCAAGGTACCGAGCCCCAGCGCCGCCATGTCGTGGTCTGGTTCCAGGGGGACGCCCTCAAGAGTGTGGATGCCCCGAACGACATCCCCACAGAACGTGAATTCGTGGCCTCCATCAACACCCTGAAGCTGAAAGGCGAGGCCCCGAAGCTGGCCCTGAGCGAGAGCGAGCGCAAGGCCCTGCCGACCCCCGCCAAGCAGGCACCGACGGCGCTGGAGCCCATGGGCCCCGTCCGCAGCTACCCGCCGCTGGAACCTCGCTCATGAGCGTGCGCATTGCCATTGCCGGCGCCTCCGGGCGCATGGGCCGCATGCTGATCGAAGCCGTGCTGCAATCCCCCGAGTGCCAGCTCAGCGGCGCCCTGGACCGTGCTGGCAGCCCGCTGCTGGGCCAGGATGCTGGCGGCTTCCTGGGCCGCGAGAGCGGCGTGCGTGTCACGGACGAACTGCGCGCCGGTCTGCAGAATGCCCAGGTGCTGATCGACTTCACCCGCCCCGAGGGCACGCTGGCACACCTGGCCCTGTGCGAGGAATTGGGCATCGCCATGGTGATAGGCACCACCGGCTTCGAGCCCGAACAGAAGGCCCGCATCGCAGCCGGCGCCCAGAAGATCGGCATCATGATGGCGCCCAACATGAGCGTGGGCGTCAACGTGGTGCTCAAGCTCCTGGACATGGCCGCCCGAGCCCTCAACGAGGGCTATGACATCGAGATCATCGAGGCCCACCACCGCCACAAGATCGATGCGCCCAGCGGTACGGCCCTCAAGATGGGCGAGGTGGTGGCCAAGGCCCTTGGTCGCGACCTCCAGAGCTGCGCCGTCTATGGCCGCGAGGGCGTAACCGGCGAGCGCGACCCCTCCACCATCGGGTTTGCGACCGTTCGCGGCGGCGACATCATCGGCGACCACACCGTGCTGTTCGCCGGCACGGGCGAGCGCATCGAGATCTCGCACAAGTCCTCCAGCCGCGCGACCTATGCCCAGGGCAGCCTGCGTGCCGCACGCTTCCTGGCCCGCAGCGGCCCCGGACTCTATGACATGGACGACGTCCTGGGCCTGAACGCCCGGAACCCCTGAACCCATGGGCGGCTTCCTCCAGTTCTGGACGCAGAGCGATGCCGTGGGCCGCGCCGTGGCCCTGCTGCTGCTGTCCATGTCCGTCAGCGCCTGGGTGCTGATCTTCTGGAAGTCCTGGCAGCTGCGTCGCGCTAGGCGGGATCTGGCGCAGGGCATGTCGGCCTTCTGGGACGCCCCCTCACTGGAAGAGGGGCGCTCTGCTGTGTCGCGCCTGGACCGCGAAGGTGTGCTGGCGCCCCTGCTGCAGGCCGCCACGCAAAGCCCCTCCGCTCAGACCCTGGCTGGACAGGGGCACAAGGAATCCCAGCTGACCCGCCGCCTGCGAGACGCCCTGCACCACGTTGTGCAGCAACTCCAATACGGTCAGGTGCTGCTGGCCTCAGTGGGCAGTACCGCGCCCTTCGTAGGCTTGTTCGGTACCGTCTGGGGCATCTACCACGCGCTGGAGAGCATTGCCGCTGCAGGCAACCTGACCATTGACCGGGTTGCCGGCCCGGTGGGCGAGGCCCTGGTCATGACCGCCGCCGGCCTGGCCGTTGCCATCCCTGCCGTGCTGGCCTACAACGTCTTCGGCAAGCTGATCGGTGCCTGCGAGGCCGAGCTGGAAGGCTTTGCGCACGACCTGCGCGAGTTCCTCGAATAGAGCCCGTCAACATGGCATTCGGTCGCCTCGAACGCCGCGAATCGCCCAAGCCCATGGGCGAGATCAACATGACGCCGCTGATCGACGTCATGCTGGTGCTGCTGGTCATCTTCATGATCACGGCGCCGCTGATGAGTTCCTCGCTCCGGCTGGACCTGCCCAAGAGCGAGGCGGCCACGCCCTCCGACACGCCGCTGTTCATCGCCGTGGCCCTGAACCCCAAGGGCGAGCTCTATCTCGGCGAGGAGCGCCTCACTCCTGCGGAATTCAAGACCCGCATCAAGCAGCTGGGCCAGGCTCGCCCTGAAATGGAAGTGCAGTTGCGCGCCGACCAGGCAGTGCCCTACGGCCGGGTGGCCGAGTTGATTGGCTGGATCCAGGACGGCGGCCTGCACCGCATTGCCTTCGTCGCCCAAGCACCGAGCAGCGACAAGCCCTGAAGCGGCTGCGCCACACCCTGCGCCTACAATTTGGCGCATGAACGACAAGTACGCCCCCAACGAGATCGAAGCCGCCGCGCGGCAGTACTGGAACGAACGCGACGCCTACCGCGTGCTAGAGGACGAGAACAAGCCCAAGTTCTATGCCTGCTCCATGCTGCCCTACCCCAGCGGCAAGCTGCACATGGGCCATGTGCGCAACTACACGATCAACGACATGCTCACGCGTCAGCTGCGCATGAAGGGCTACAACGTTCTGATGCCCATGGGCTGGGACGCCTTCGGCCTGCCGGCCGAGAACGCCGCCATGAAGGGCAAGGTGCCCCCGGCGCAATGGACGTACTCCAACATCGCGTACATGAAGTCGCAGATGCAGGCCATGGGCCTGGCCATTGATTGGTCGCGCGAGATCGCCACCTGTCAGCCCGCCTACTACAAGTGGAACCAGTGGCTGTTCCTGAAGATGCTGGAGAAGGGCATCGCCGAGCGCCGCACCCAGGTCGTCAACTGGGACCCGGTGGACCAGACCGTGCTGGCCAACGAGCAGGTGATCGACGGTCGCGGCTGGCGCTCCGGCGCCTTGGTCGAGAAGCGCGAGATCCCCGGCTACTACCTCAAGATCACCGACTACGCCGAAGAACTGCTGGCCGCGGTGGCCAACCCCGAGGACAAGAACTACCTGTCCGGCTGGCCCGAGCGCGTGCGCCTGATGCAGGAGAACTGGATCGGCAAGAGCCAGGGCGTGCGCTTCGCCTTCCCGCACGAGATCAAAGGGACCGACGGCCAGCTGATCCAGGACGGCAAGCTCTACGTCTTCACCACCCGCGCCGACACCATCATGGGCGTGACCTTCTGCGCCGTCGCGCCGGAGCACCCCCTGGCCGCGCATGCCGCCGCCACGAACCCGCAGCTCGCCGCCTTCATCGAGGAATGCAAGCAGGGCGGCACGACCGAGGCCGAGCTCGCCACGCAGGAGAAGAAGGGCCAGCCCACCGGCCTCGTGGTCACGCATCCGCTGACCGGCGCGCAGGTGCCGGTGTGGGTCGGCAACTACGTGCTGATGAGCTATGGCGACGGCGCCGTCATGGGCGTACCCGCACATGACGAGCGCGATTTCGCCTTTGCCAACAAGTACGGCATCGAGATCAAGCAGGTCGTGGCCGTCGAAGGCCAGGCCTTCTCGACCAGCACCTGGGCCGACTGGTACGGCGACAAGACGCAGGGCGTCTGCATCAACTCCGGCGTGCTCGACGGCCTGAATCACAAGGCGGCCGTGGACAAGGTCGCCGAGCTCGTCGGGGCCAAGGGCCTGGGCGAGAAGAAGACCACCTGGCGCCTGCGCGACTGGGGCGTGAGCCGCCAGCGCTACTGGGGCACGCCCATCCCCATCATCCACTGCGAGGAGCACGGCGCGGTGCCGGTACCCGAGAAGGACCTGCCCGTGGTGCTGCCCGAGGAGTGCATCCCCGACGGCAGCGGCAACCCGCTGAACAAGCACAGCGCCTTCCTGAACGTGCCCTGCCCCGTCTGCGGCAAGCCCGCCAGGCGCGAGACCGACACCATGGACACCTTCGTGGACTCGTCCTGGTACTTCATGCGCTACTGCGACGCGCAGAACAAGGACGCCATGGTCGGCGACGGCACGGCCTACTGGATGCGCCAGGGCGCCGCGATGGACCAGTACATCGGTGGCATCGAGCACGCCATCCTGCACCTGCTGTATGCGCGCTTCTGGACCAAGGTCATGCGCGACCTGGGCCTCGTGAAGTTCGACGAGCCCTTCACCAAGCTGCTGACGCAGGGCATGGTGCTCAACCACATCTACTCGCGCCGCACCGACAAGGGTGGCATCGAGTACTTCTGGCCGCATGAGGTCGAGAACGTCTTCGACGAGAAGAGCGGCAAGATCGTCGGTGCCAGGCTCAAGAGCGATGGCTCGGCCATCGACTACGAGGGCGTGGGCACCATGTCCAAGTCCAAGAACAATGGCGTGGACCCGCAGGAGCTGATCAACCAGTACGGCGCCGACACCGCCCGCCTCTTCGTGATGTTCGCCAGCCCGCCCGAGCAGACGCTGGAGTGGAACGACGCCGGCGTGGAAGGCGCACATCGCTTCCTGAAGCGCGTCTGGGGCTTCGCTGCCAAGAACGCCGAGGCGCTGAAGACGGCCGGCGAGGACTTTGCCGCGCTCAGCGCCGAGGGCAAGGCCCTGCGCCGCGAGGTAAACCTGGTGCTCAAGCAGGTCTCCTACGACTACGAGCGCATGCAGTACAACACCGTGGTCTCCGGGGCCATGAAGCTGCTCAATGCGCTGGAAGCCTTCAAGGACGTGGCGGGCCAGTCCGCCGCCGTGCGCGAAGGCGTCTCGGTGCTGCTGCGCGTGATCTACCCGGCCTGCCCGCACATTGCACACACGCTGTGGCAAGAGCTGGGCTTCGCGGCCCAGCTGGGCGATCTGCTCGATGCGGCCTGGCCGACGGTGGATGAATCCGCCCTGGTGCAGGACGAGATCGAGCTGATGCTGCAGGTCAACGGCAAGCTGCGCGGCTCGCTGAAGGTGCCTGCGGGCGCCGACAAGGCCGCCATCGAGGCCGCCGCCCTGGCCCACGAGAAGTTCGCTGAGTTCAGCGGCGGCCAGGCGCCCAAGAAGGTCGTGGTCGTGCCGGGCCGCCTGGTCAACGTGGTGGTCTGAGCGCCATGAGCCATCTCTCGCGCCGCGGGCTGCTCGCGCTGCCCCTGCTCTCGGGTCTTGCGGCCTGCGGCTTCGAGCTGCGCCGCGATCCCGAGTTCGCCTTCCAGTCCCTGGCGCTCACGGGCTTCGCGCCCGACTCGCCCCTGGCCGAGGAACTGCGGCGGCAGCTGCGGCAGTCGCCCCTGCAACTGGTGCAGGACCCCTCCAAGGCACAGGTGGTGCTGGAAGCGCTGCGGGACAGCCGCGAGCGTTCGGTGGTCGTGTCCACCAGCGCCGGGCAGGTGCGGGAATGGCAGCTCAAGCTGCAGCTCGACTACCTCGTCCGTACGCCCGGTGGCGAGCCCTTGCTGCCCAACACGGAGCTGCGCATGAGCCGAGAAATGAGCTACCTCGAGTCCCAGGCCCTGGCCAAGGAGCAGGAGGAGGCCGCGCTCTACCGTGCCATGCAGTACGACGCCGCCGCGCAGGTGATGCGCCGGCTCGGTAGCGTGCGGCTGCGCTGATCCGCCCCATGCAGATCCGCCCCGACGCGCTGGCCGCGCAGCTCGCCAAAGGCCTCAAGCCTCTGTACACCGTGCACGGTGACGAGCCCTTGCTGGCCCAGGAAGCCGCCGATGCCATCCGTGCCGCAGCCCGTGCGCAAGGCTACAGCGAGCGCAAGGTGTTCATCGTCAGCGGGGCCTATTTCGACTGGGGCCCGGTGCTGGGTGCCGCCCAGGCCCTGAGCCTGTTCGCAGAGCGCCAGTTCATCGAGATCCGCATTCCTTCGGGCAAGCCCGGCAAGGAAGGCTCCGAGGCCCTGCAGCGCTACTGCGATGCCCTGCCCGAGGACGTGCTCACCCTGGTCACGCTGCCCCGGCTGGACAAGACCCAGCTCTCCGGCGCCTGGTTCACCGCGCTGGACCAGCGGGGCGTGAGCATCAAGGTCGAACCGGTGGAGCGCCGCGCACTGCCGCAGTGGATCGCCCAGCGCCTCTCGGCCCAGGGGCAGTCCGTGACCGAGGGCGAGGAGGGGCAGCGCAGCCTGGCCTTCTTTGCCGACCGGGTGGAAGGCAATCTGCTGGCCGCCCACCAGGAGCTGCAGAAGCTGGCGCTGCTGCACCCGCCGGGGCCGCTGAGCTTCGAGCAGATCGAGAGTGCAGTGCTCAATGTGGCGCGCTACGACGTCTTCAAGCTGAGCGAGGCCGTCCTCTCCGGTCAGACGGCGCGTGTGCTGCGCATGCTCGAAGGTCTGGAGGCCGAGGGGGAGGCCGCCGTCCTGGTGCACTGGGCCCTGGCTGACGACATCCGCGCCCTCAAGCGCGTGCGCGAAGCGGTCGATGCCGGCAAGCCCCTGCCCATGGCCCTGCGCGAATCGCGCGTCTGGGGTGCCAAGGAGCGGCTCTTCGAGCGCATCGTGCCGGGCTTGCATGGCATCCAGGTCCAGGCCCTGGTGGATGCGGCCCAGGTCTGCGACGGCATCGTCAAGGGCCTGCGCAACCGGGACTGGCCCCTGGATCCCTGGGCCGCCCTGCAAAGACTGGCCCTGATGCTGCTGGAGACCGCACAGGGTCAGCAGGGCCGCGGGGCGGGCGGACGTCACGCCAGCCTCGTTCTCAAGGTCTGAGACAGTCGTCCAGGCGCGCCGCAAGCCGGTGTTTCGCGTTATGGTCTGGCCTGTATTTCCTTCCTGGAAGGCGCAGGCATGCACCGCATGGACCTCCAAGCGACGATTCGAGCCCTGCTGGGCGGCTGCAGCGCCGTCCTGTGCCTGCTCCCGACCTGGACCGGCGCAACGCCCTGGCAGTTCCAGCTGCGCAATCCGGACGGGCAGCCCCTGGCCGATGCCGTGGTCGCCGTCGAGATCAAGGGGCCCTCGCGCACCAGCAGCAGCCGCGCCGAGATGGCGCAGCGTGATCGCCAGTTCCAGCCGCATGTGCTGGTGGTCCAGACGGGCACGGCCGTGTCCTTCCCGAACTTCGACACGGTTCGTCACCACGTCTATTCCTTCTCGCCGATCAAGCCCTTCGACATCAGGCTTTACTCGGGCACGCCCGTCGAGCCCATCGTGTTCGACAAGCCCGGCATCGCGGCCCTGGGCTGCAACATCCATGACCGCATGGGCGCCTTCATCGTGGTGGTGGACACCCCTGTCTTCGGCAAGACCAATGGCCAAGGCGAGCTGAGCCTGGACCTGCCACCGGGCGAGCATGCGCTGAAGCTCTGGCACCCCTCGCGCCTGCAGCCCCTGCTGCTGAGCCAGAAGCTGAGCGTGCCAGCCGGCCAGGCCGCCGGCACGTCCAGCCTGGTGCTGGCCCCCCAGTGACGAGCCTGTCCTGATGTCGTCCATGCAGCTGCCAGCCTTCCTCAATCCGCGCCGCATCGAGGGCCGCATCGTGGCCCTGTTCCTGGGCCTGCTGCTGCTGGTCCAGTTGGCCAGCTTTGGCTTCATCGGCCATACCATCGAGGCCAATGCCGAGGCCGCCATCGAGGCCCGGCTGGCCACCGCAGGCCGCATGCTGCAGCGCCTGCTGGTCCAGCAGGCTGCCCGCGAGCAGGCCGCGGCGGAGCTGCTGGCCGCCGACTACGGCTTCCGCCAGGCCCTGGGCAGCAGCCAGGCCTCTGCCGAGCAGGCCGACATCGAAACCCTGCGCGATGCGCTCAACAACAACGGCGAGCGCGTCAGCGCCGCCCTGGTCGCCTATGCCGATGTGACGGGCCGCTTGGTCGCGGCCACGCGTGATCAGGCCGAGCTCTATCTGCCCCTGCTCAAGCGCCAGAACCCCGACCCCGAGCAGGCCACCCTGGTCCTGGTGGACCGCGAGATCATGCAGGTCGTCACCGTGCCGGTGCGCGCGCCCATGACCATAGGCCATGTGCTGATGGGCTTCCGGCTGGATGAAGTCCCACTGCTGGACCTCAAGCGCCTGATCAATGTCGACGCCATGTTTGTCACCGGCGAGCACGGGCGCTGGCAGGAAAGCGTGTCCGTGGTGGAGGACAGCGAGCGCGGCCCGGCCTTCAGCAACGCCATGGCGGAGCTCAGCCCCGGCCAGTCCGTTCAGCGCGAATGGGGCGGGCAGCACTGGCGGGTGCGCCTGCTGCCCCTGCCGCAGGAGCTGGCCGGCAATCGCCAGATCGGTGCGGTAATGTGGGCCTCCTTCGACGAGGCCGTGGCACCCTACCGCCAGCTGCAGTGGTCCCTGCTGGCCCTGACGGCCGCGGGCATCGCTGCCTTTGCCATGGGCAGCGTCTTCACCGCGCGGCGCATCAGCCGCCCCATCGCCTCGCTGACGCAATGCGCCCAGCGCCTGGGCGCTGGAGACTACGACACGCCCGTCGCCTCGGGCTCCGACCTGGGCGAGGTGGCCGAGCTGGCCCGCAGTTTCGAGGCCATGCGCCTGGGCATCCGCGAACGCGAGGAGCAGGTTCATCGCCTGGCCTACTGGGATCCGCTGACCGGCCTGCCCAACCGCGAGCAATTCAGCCAGCGCCTGCAGGAGCGGCTCCAGGCCAGCGAGGCGCCCTGCGCCGTGCTGATGCTGGACCTGGACCGCTTCAAGCATGTCAACGACGTGCTGGGCCACCGCCTGGGCGACCAGCTGCTGTGCGGCGTCGCCGACCGCCTGAGCGAGCTGTGCCGGGGCTCGCAAAGCCTGCTGGCACGACTGGGCGGGGACGAATTCGCGCTGCTGCTGGAGGGTGCCGACGAGGAGGCCGCCCTGGCCATGGCCGATCGCATTCAGCGAGACTTCGAGCAATCCCTGCACATCGAAGACCAGACCGTGGACCTGGGCGCCGGCATAGGCATCGTGCTCTACCCCCGCCAAGCCCGTGACGCCAGCAGCCTGCTGAGCCGCGCCGAGCTGGCCATGTACGCCGCCAAGCAGCGGCAGAGCGGCAGCCAGCTCTACAGCCCCAGCCTGGATGCCGGTAGCCAGGAGTCGCTGAGCCTGCTGGGCGAGTTGCGCCGTGCCGTCGAGGGTGGGCAGTTGCGGCTCTTTCTTCAGCCCAAGGTGGACCTGCGCAGCGGGCAGGTGATCAGCGCCGAGGCCCTGGTGCGCTGGGAGCACCCGCAGCGCGGCCTGGTGCCGCCCATGCAGTTCATTCCCTTCGCGGAGCAGACCGGCTTCATCCGCCAGCTCAGCGCCTGGGTAGTGGCCGCCTCGGCCCGCGCCTGGCGGCTGGCCCACGAACGGGGTCAGGTCTTGCGCATCAGCGTCAACCTCTCGACGCGCGACCTGATGGACCAGGACCTGCCCCTGAAGATCCGCGCCGCCATCGAGGCCGAAGGCGCCCCTCCATCAGCCCTGTGCCTGGAGATCACCGAGAGCGCCATCATGGACGACCCCGCCCGTGCGCTGAGCACGCTGGAGCAGCTCTCCGCCATGGGCTTCAAGCTGAGCATCGACGACTTCGGCACCGGCTACTCCTCACTGGCCTACCTCAAGCGCCTGCCGGTGGATGAGCTGAAGATCGACAAAAGCTTCGTGATGGCCATGGAGCGCGACCTGGACGATGCCAAGATCGTGCGCTCCACCATCGAGCTGGCGCACAACCTGGGGCTCTCGGTCGTGGCCGAGGGGTTGGAGACCCTTCAGGCCTGGCAGATCCTGGCCCGCCTGGGCTGCGACGAAGGCCAGGGCTACTTCATCAGCAAGCCCATGCCCGAGGCTCAGTTCGGCGAGTGGCTGGCACAGTGGACGCCGCCGGCCCTGGATGCCCTGGATCCGCCGGACACGCTGCTGGCCGGGCTCAGCTGAGCTGCTCCGGCTACTGACCGCGTCGAACGAAGGACTCGATCAAGGCGCGATCAGAGGCAGCTCCAGCGTGAAGCAGCTGCCCTGCCCTGGCTCGCTGCTGACCCGGATGCGGCCGCCCAGCAGCGTCTCGACGATGTTGAGGCAGATCGACAGGCCCAGGCCGCTGCCCCCCTTCCCGAACTTGGTCGTGAAGAAGGGCTCGAAAACCCGCCGGAGCACGGCCGGCTCCATGCCAAGGCCGTCGTCCCGGAGGTTCAGCTGGACGTGTTGCGGCCCGTTGAGCTGCGCGTCCATGCGCAGCAAGCCCTGATCGCGGCCTTCGAAGGCATGGGTGACGGCGTTGTTGATGAGTATGACCAGCACCTGGCTCAGGGCCCCGGGATAGCCATGCAGGAGCAGCCCTGCCGGCACGGCGATCTCCAGCTGCACGCCCGCCCGGCGCAGCATGAGCCCCAGGCTCTGGTGGACCTGCTGGCACAGCTCCAGCAGCTCGTAGCGCCTGCGCTGCTCGGCGCTGCGGTCCACCGCCACCTGCTTGAAGCTGCGCACCAGGGCAGCCGCCGTGTCCATGCAGCGCTCGATGACCTCCAGGCCCTCGCGGGTTCGCGCGGCATGCTGCTGCCAGTCGCTGCGGCGCAGGGCCTCACGGCCCACCCTGCCCTCGAAGTCCCGCGCGTCGCCCAGCAGGGCCGAGGCCACCAGCAGGCTGTTGCCGATGGGCGTGTTCAGCTCATGGGCCACACCGGCCACCATGGCCCCCAGGGCGGCGAGCTTCTCCTGGGCCATCACATGCCGCTGCAGCTCCGACAGGCGCTGGTAGGCACGCGCGTTGTCCAGCGCGATGGCGGCGTAGGCGCAGAGGCTGGAGAAGATGAGTTCCTCGCGCTGGCCGTAGGCCGCCGCGCGCGGCGACTGCACCGTCATCACCCCCACCACCCGCTCGCCTATCATCAGAGGCGCGAACATCACGCTGAGCATCTGGCTGGTGCCTGGCACCTGCGCATCTTCGTGCGGCGTCTCGTCCACGCCCAGGACGAAGCTGCAGCGCTCCCGCACGCAGCGTGCGCAATAGCTGTGCGCGGCGTCCACCGGCACCGGCGGGTCCACGAAGGGCTGCCCCTCCTCCACGCCGAAGGCACAGTAGAGCTGGGTGCCCGCCTCGTCCAGCAGGTAGATCGCCATGCAGGCCACGTGCAGCATGGCATGCACGTGCCGCTCCAGTGAATCGAACACCCGCTCGGCCACCAGCTCAGCGGTGATCTCCTGCCCCACGCGGCTCAGGTGACTGAGCACCTGCTGCGCATCTTCCAGGGCCTGGACACGGGCCGACTCCGACTCCGCCAGGCGTTGCAGGTGCTCGCGCTCCGCGGCCAGGGCCTCGATCCGCTGGTGCAGGTGCAGGGCCGCAGCGCGCTTGGCGGCCTCGTCGCTGAGGCTGTCCTTGCGGACCTGGCCGGCCTGGCGCGCGCTGGCATAGGCCTCCGCGTGCCGGCCGGCAGCAGCCAGAGCCTCCGCCGTCTCCTCCAGCAGAGCCGGCGGCGGGCGATAGCCCTCGATCACGGCAGCCAGCGCCGAGGCCTGCTGCAAGCCGTCCAGCACCTCCATGGCCGGTGCCGCACCCGCGCGACCGATGGCCGCCAACAGCCACAGCAGCTCCACCTCCACGGCCTGCTGCTGCAACTCGCGAGCCAGGCTCAGGGCCGCGCTCGCCACGGCCTGCGCCTCCTCGAGCTTGTGCAGGCGCAGCAAGCAGCGTGCGCGGCCCAGTTCGCCGTCCAGGCGCAGGTCGCTGGAGCCGACCTGCAGGGCGCGCTGCACCAGGGTCTCGAAACTGGCCAGGGCTTCAGGCCCATGACCCGAGTCCAGCTCCACCTGGCCGAGATAGCCCAGGGCCAGGAGAAGGGTGCGGTTGTCCGGATGTCCGGCCAGTGTGTGCAGGCATTCCTGCAGCAGGTCCCGCGCCGCCTCCACCTGCCCCACGCGCCGCATGGCCTCGCCGGTCTGGGCCAGGCACAGGCCTATGGAACCCGGCCAGCCAGCGCTCCGAGCCAGCTCCAGGCCGCGCTGCAGCCAGTCGATGGCTCGCGCGTAGTCCGAGGCGGCGGTGAAGGTGTAGCCCAGGTTGGAGGCCAGGGCCATGGCGCGGCGCAGCTGTCCCGAGGCCAGCGACAGCTCGAAGGCCTGCTCGAACCAGGCCGCGGACGCAGAGTAGTGCGACAGCAGCCCTTCGCGCACGCCAAGGAAATCCGCGAGGGCCGCAGCGCACATGGGGGACAGGCCCTCGATGGACTCCGGCAGCCGCCCAGCCCAGGCCTGCCGGGCCTGCCCGGCGTCGCGGAACATGTCGGAGCGCGCCAGCACGATCTGCAGAAACAGCTGCCGTTCCGGCTCCCCGGCCCGCTCGGCGCAGGCCAACGCTTCCAGCAGCGCGCGACGCAGGCCCTGCGTGTCGCCCCGATCGCTGGCCAGCAGATGGTCCAGCCAGCAGACGTCGGCCAGGCCACAGTCATCGTCGCAGGCGGTGAACAGGGCACGGGCGGCCAGGACCTCCTGCTGAGCCTCGTCCAGACGAAGCTGCTGCAGATGGATCTCTGCCCGCACCAGGGTCATGCGGGCCGCCAGCAGGCGCTCCTCGTCCGCCGGCAGGCCCAGTGAGGGCAGGCCTTCCAGCACGGTGGCAGCCCATGACAGGGCCTGGCGGCTGTCCAGCTGGCGCTCAGCCCAGGCGCGCCGGGCCAGCTCCTGCAAGGACGAAGGCGCCACGGCACCCGCGGCGGCCAAAGCCAGGCGACCCGGAAACAGCGCAGGTCTGCGGACCCAGTCCATGGTGCTTTCTCATCCCGACGACGAGCCCCAAGGCTAACGCAGGCGCGTGGCCTCTGAGAAGCCCTGCATCAGGGATGCCGGTAGGGCGGCGGGCTGATCAGTAACCCTGGCTGCGCAGCACGCCATGCTGCAGTGCTGCGCCGCTCCGCAGGGCCCGGACATTGGCTGCCACCACCTCGGCCGCCGAGCGTGGGTCGGTCTGGGCAGCGGTATGCGGCAGCACGGTCACCTGCGGATGCGACCAGAAGGGATGGGGCGCCGGCAGGGGCTCCTCGCGAAAGACGTCCAGCATCGCATGGCCGATCTGCCCGGCGTCCAGCGCCGCCAGCAGGGCCGGCTCGTCGACGTGGGCGCCGCGCGCGAGGTTGACGAAGGCAGCGCCCCGCTTGAAGGCGGCGAAGCGGGCCGCGTCGAAGAAGCCCCGCGTCTCTTCGGTGAGCGGCAGCAGGTTGATCACGGTGTCGGCCGTAGCCAGGCCCTGGGCCAGGCCAGCCGCGCCGTGCAGAGTCCTCAGACCCTCGCCAGCACGAGGACGGCGGCTCCAGCCTGCGACGGCATAGCCAAGGCCGGCCAGGGCCCGCGCCACGCGGCCGCCCAGCTCGCCCTGCCCCAGCACCAGCACCTGCCATTCCCCGGCACGCAGCTGCGCCGGCTGGCGCCACTGTGCCGTGCGCTGCTGCTGCTGGCAGCGGAAGAAGCCGCGGTGCTGGGCCAGGGTGGCCCACAGGGCCGTCTGCACCATGGCCTCGTTCATGGCAGGATCGACCATGCGGCACAGGGGGACGTCGTGCGGCAGGGTCAGGTCTTGCAGAAGGCGGTCCACGCCGGCCCACAGAGACTGGATCAGCGCCAGGCGCGGCAAGCCCTGCAGGCTGCCGGGCGGCGGGTTGGCCACGACGGCAATCTCGATGGCCGCGGCCTGCGCCGGGCCATCAGGCTTCTGAAGCACCCAGTCCTCGCCGGGCAGGACCTGCTGCAGGGCCTGCAGCCAGCGCTGCTGCTCGGCCCGCCCCTCGGGCTGGTCCAGTGCCCAGCCGCCACACAGGAATATCGCCATCAGCTGTCCCGGTCCTCCAGGGCCTCGCACAGGGCCGTCAGGCCCACGCGCACGGTGGCGGCGCGCACGGCATGGCGGTCGCCCTTGAACAGCTCCTGCCAAACCTTGATCGGCTTGCCATGGTGGTAGAGCGCCAGCCAGACCGTGCCCACGGGCTTGTCCTCGCTGCCGCCGGTGGGTCCGGCGATGCCGGTCACGGCCAGGGTCCACTCGACCGGCGCATGCGCATAGAGACCGCGGGCCATGCTCTGCGCCACCTCGGCACTGACGGCGCCATGCAACTCCAGCAGGCCGGGCGGCACGCCCAGCATCTCGGTCTTGGCCTGGTTGCTGTAGCTGACCACGCTGCGCTCGAACCACTGGCTGGAGCCGGCCAGGCTGGTGCAGGCCGCGGCAATGAGCCCGCCGGTGCAGGACTCGGCCGTGCCCATGCGCTCGCGGCGCTGGATGAGGGCCAGGGCGATGCGTTCAATCAGTTCGGGTTCGTCAGGGCACAGCATGATGGTCATCCTCCAATGGTGAAGCGCCACAGCGCCAACACCACGAGGGTACATCCAGCGGCGACGAAATCATCCAGCAGAATGCCCAGCCCCTGGCGCCAGGTGATGGGCTCGCCGGACTTGCTCTTGAACAGGCCGTCCGCCCATCGCACGGGGCCGGGCTTTGCCGCGTCGAAGTAGCGAAAAAGCCCGAAAGCCAGCAGTTGCCCGCCGAAGCCCACGGGCATCACCAGGCACAGGATCAGCCAGAAGGCCAGGATCTCGTCCCAGACAATGGCGCCCGGGTCGGCCACGCCCAGGTGCTGCGCGCAGCGCGTGCAGGCCCAGACGCCAACCAGCGTGCCCGCGGCAATCAGCAGCAGCCATTGCAGGTCCGTCAGCCAGGGCTGCAGCAGCACGAAGCTCAGCCAGGCCCACAGGGTGCCCACCGTGCCCGGCGCCACCGGCGAGAGGCCGCTGCCGAAGCCCAGGGCGATCCAGCGCGCCGGGTGGCGCAGCATGAAGGCGGCGGTGGCACGGCGCGGGGCACTGCGGGCGGGCGAAGCACCGCCGGAGGGCGCGTCGGCCATATGGACGTCATCGGGGCGCAGGGGCGCGCCGACGTCGTCTGGTGCCTCTGGGGTCAGGTCTTGCGGCTCGCTCATGCTCAGCTCTTGAAATGGTCAAAGGACGCGAAGCGCTCCGCCATGGGCCGACCTGCGGCGTCCAGCAGGCGCAGGCCGGGATCGGGGCTGATGCGGCCCACGCAGCTCACCGGCGTGCCCGCGCGGGCCGCGGCCTCCCGCACGTCCTGATGACGCCCGGGCGGCGCGGTGAAGATCAGCTCGTAGTCATCACCGCCTGACAGCAGGCATTCCTGCTGCAGGGCCAGGTCTTGCCCGGCCAGGATGGCGCTGCGCGGCAGGGCCTCGAAGACCAGCTCCGCGCCCACGCCGGAGGCCTTGAGCACATGACCCAGATCGCCAGCCAGGCCGTCCGACACGTCGATGGCACTGCTGGCAATGCCGCGCAGGGCCTGCCCCAGGGCCAGGCGCGGCTGCGGCAGCTCCATGGCGCGGCGCACCTGCGCGAACTGCTCGCCCGGCAAGGAGGCCGTGCCTCGGAAGACCTCCAGCGCCAGGCGCGCATCGCCCAGCGTGCCGCTGATCCACAGCTCGTCACCGGGCCGGGCGCCGCTGCGCAGCAAGACCTGACCCTGCGGTGCCTCGCCCATCACGGTGATGCAGACGTTGAGCGGGCCCGCCGTGGTGTCCCCGCCGGCCAGGGCGATGCCATGCGCATCGGCCAGAGCAAAGAGGCCGCGGGCGAAGCCCTCCAGGAAGGCCGCATCGGCGCGCGGCAGGGCCAGGGCCAGGAAGAAGGCCCGCGGCGTGGCGCCGCAAGCAGCGAGATCGCTGAGGTTGACGGCCAGGGCCTTGTGGCCCAGGCGCTCGGCATCGACGGTGGAGAGGAAGTGCCGGCCCTCGACCAGCATGTCGGTCGACACCAGCCATTGCCAGCCCGGCGTCGGCGCCAGCACGGCGCAGTCGTCGCCAATGCCCTTGACCACGGCCGGCGCGGATCGATCGGCGCGATCGAAGAAGCGGCGGATCAGCTCGAATTCACCCAGGCTTGCACTCATGCGGCGATTGTCGCCGGGCGGCGGGGCGCTCAGGCTGCGCCGGGCTCGCGAAGCAGGTTGGACAGCTCGACGGCCGACTTCACTTCCATCTTGTCAAAGACCCGTGCCCGGTGCACCTCCACCGTCCGCACGCTGATGTGGAGCTGGTCGGCGATCAGCTTGTTGGGCAGGCCGCGCACGATGAGCTGCATCACTTCGCGCTCACGCTCGGTCAACTCCTGCACGCGCTGCTGCAGCAGGCGGTCGCGGGCCCGCAGGGCGATGGCCTCGCCGCTCTGCGCCAGGGCCTGCAGCACGCGGTCGACCAGGGCGTTGTCGGAGAAGGGCTTCTCGACGAAGTCAAAGGCGCCGCGCTTGAGGGCATCGACCGCGCTGGGCACATCGCCATGGCCCGTGAGGAAAATCACCGGCAGGCGCTGCAGCAGGCCACGCTCGATCAGGCGCTCGAACAGGGCCAGGCCGCTCAGCCCGGGCATGCGCACATCCAGCAGCAGGCAGCTGGGGCAGTTGGGCCAGTGCGCGCCACCCTCGGGCAGGCTGTCCAGGAAATCCAGGAAGGCCTCGGCGCTGGCAAAGCCCTCGAAGAGCTGGCGGCGCGAGCGCAGCAGCCAGCCCAGGGCGTCGCGCACGACCTCCTCGTCGTCGACGATGTAGACCATGGGCAGGCTGGAGGGCATGGGCAAGCTCCTTGTCGGCAGTCCGGATGGTAGAGCGTCAGCCCCCTGCATCGGCAGGCAGCGTGAAGCGGAACAGGCAGCCGCGCCGCGCGCCCTCCTCGCCCAGGTTCTCGAAGTCCATGGCGCCGCCGTGCTGCTCGATGACCGTGCGGCACAGGCTCAGGCCCAGGCCCATGCCTTCGCTGCGGGTGGTGAAGAAGGGCGTGAAGAGCTGGCGGGCCACGCCCTCGGGGATGCCAGGGCCGCAGTCCTGCACGGTGATCATCACCCAGCGGCCCTGCTGGCTGGCGCCCAGGGTCAGCACGCGCTCGCTCAGCGCGGTATGGGCCTCCATGGCCTGGATGCCGTTGCGGCTGAGGTTGAGGAGCACCTGCTCGACCATGGTGCGGTCGCAGCGCAAGGCGGGCAGGCCCTCTGGCAGCGTCACCTCGATGCGCGCGCCGCTCTTGCGGGCCTGCAGGCGTATCAGGGGCAGCACGGCATCGAAGAGCCGGGCCACGGCGATGGACTCGCGGGCCTGCTCGCGCCGCCGCACGAAGTCGTGCACGCTCTTGATCACGCGGCCCGCGCGCTCGGCCTGCTCGGCGATGCGGCTGACGGCCTGGCGGACCATGTCTGGCGTCTGCGGGTCAGCGGCCTCCAGGCGCAGCAGGTTCAAGGAGGCCGCTGCATAGCTGGCGATGGCCGAGAGCGGCTGGTTCAGCTCGTGGCTCAGCAGCGAGGCCATCTCGCCCACGGTCGCGAGGCGGGCCGTGGCCTGCAGGCGCTCCTGCTGCTGGCGCGAGAGCTCCTCGATGCGGCGCTGCTCGCTGATGTCCAGGGCCGCGCTCATCCAGCCGGTCTGCTGGCCCTGGGCGTCCAGCAGCGGGGCCTCGAAGATCATCACCGGGAAGCGCTCGCCATTGCGGCGCATGAAGACGGTCTCAAAGCCCTGGCGCGGATCCTGGCCGGCCGGGGCGGGCTCGTCAGCCTGCCAGCGGGCGCTGCGCTCGCGGTGGCGGCGGCGGTATTCCTCGATGAACTCGGGCGGCCAGTAAGGCGGTGCGCTCTGCTCGCGCTCGCCGCCGGTGGCCAGGATCTCCTCGGCGCTGAAGCCCACCATCTGGCAGAAGGCCGGGTTGACGTAGCTCACGCGGCCGTCCATGTCACGGGCCCGCAGGCCGGTGATCAGGGAGTTCTCCATGGCCTTGCGCAGCGCCAGGGCCTCGGCCAGGGCGCGCTCAGCGGCGGCGCGGCGGCGCACGTCGCGGGCCAGCAGGATCACCACGGCGAACAGCGCCAGGGACAGGCCCAGCACCAGCGAGGTCATGAGGTTGGGAATGAGCTTGGGGCTGCCGGCCGCGCTGTCCACGCGCAGCTGCAGCGTGAGGCCCGGCATGTCGAGCACGCGCTCGGCGCGGAAATGCCCGGCGCCGCGGACCAGGCCGGCGCGAGCCAGCCGGGTGCCGTCGCCCTCGACAAAGCTGAACTCGTGGCGGCGTGCCTGCTCGGGCGTGGAGGCCTCCTCCAGCCACTGGTGCAGGCCGATGGTCGCGACCAGATAGCCCTCGGTGCGGCCTGCCTGCAGGCGAGGCAGGCACAGGTCGATCACCTCCAGGCCATCGCCGCCGCCCAGGGGCACGAAATAGCTGCGCGAATACTGCGGCGAGCCCTGGCGCACGGCGGCCGTGCAGGCCAGCTCGGTCTCCAGTTGCAGCTCCGTGCGGGCCAGGCGGGCGAACATGGGGCCACCGAAGGGCGACTCCACGGCGCGCTGCACCTGGCGCCGCGCATCCCGCCATTCCAGGCGCAACAGGGGCCGGGACGCCCGCATCAGGCGGGCAGCCTCGGCCTGCCAGCTCATGGCGCCCTCCTCCCACATCAGGGCCTGCACGTCCTGCATCTGGTGCGATCCGAGCTGCTGCAGTCGGCCTACCAGTTCCAGCGCCAGGGCGTCGACCTGGTCCTGGGCGCGCTGGGTCTCGTAGCTGAGGGTCAGGGCCAGCAGCAGGCTCTGGGCCACCAGCAGCAGGCTCACCAGGGCGGCCCAGAGCAGCCAGCGGCGGCCGCGCCGGGGCGACAGGGGATGGGAGGAGGGGCCGGAGGAAGGGGCGCGAGGGTCGTTCATGGGGTCGGCCCAGTATTGCTGCAGGGGGCGCAATTCAGATGCGCAGTTTCGCGTATCCCGCCGCAGCCATTCGGGTTCACACTAGGACATTCGAGCACCGGAGCCGCTCGCCGGCACCGGCTGGGGCGCATGCCGATTCGGCATGGCGGCGTCAGCTGGCGTCAGGACCCGGCTCCTACAATCGCCGCCCACCCCGGCTTGTCCGGACAGGCGCTCGGGCCCCTCGGCCCGGCTCCGGTTCCGGCCCTGAACGACGAGACCTGTCCATGCCCACTGCTGAACAAAAACGCGCCCAGCTCCGCCAAGCCGCCCTGGAGTACCACGAGTTCCCGACCCCGGGCAAGATCGCCGTCACGCCCACCAAGCAGTTGGTCAACCAGCGCGATCTGGCCCTGGCCTACTCGCCCGGCGTGGCCGCAGCCTGCGAGGAGATAGTCGCCGACCCGGCCAATGCCTTCCGCTACACCTCGCGCGGCAACCTCGTCGCCGTGGTCACCAACGGCACCGCCGTGCTGGGCCTGGGCGACATCGGCCCCCTGGCCTCCAAGCCGGTGATGGAAGGCAAGGGCGTGCTGTTCAAGAAGTTCGCCGGCATTGACGTCTTCGACCTGGAGATCCAGGAGCGCGACCTCGACAAGCTGGTCGACGTGATCGCCGCGCTGGAGCCCACCTTCGGCGGCATCAACCTCGAGGACATCAAGGCGCCGGACTGCTTCTACGTCGAGCGCAAGCTGCGCGAGCGCATGCAGATCCCCGTCTTCCACGACGACCAGCACGGCACCGCCATCGTGGTGGGCGCCGCCCTGCTCAACGGCCTGAAGGTGCTGGGCAAGGACATCAAGCAGGTCAAGCTGGTGACCTCCGGCGCCGGTGCCGCCGCCCTGGCCTGCCTGAGCCTGCTGCTCAAGCTGGGCCTGCCGCGCGAGAACATCTGGGTGACGGACCTGGCCGGTGTCGTCTACGAAGGCCGCACCGAGCTGATGGACCCGGACAAGGCCCAGTTCGCGCAGAAGACTGATGCGCGCAGCCTGCGCGAGGTGATTGCCGGTGCCGACGTGTTCCTGGGCCTCTCGGCCGGTGGCGTGCTCAAGCCCGACATGGTGGCCAGCATGGCCGAGCGCCCGCTGATCTTCGCCCTGGCCAACCCCACGCCGGAGATCCTGCCCGAGGAAGTGCAGGCCGTGCGCACCGATGCGGTGATGGCCACCGGCCGCACGGACTACCCCAACCAGGTCAACAACGTCCTGTGCTTCCCCTACATCTTCCGCGGCGCCCTGGACTGCGGCGCCACCACCATCACCGATGAGATGGAAATCGCCGCCGTGCACGCCATCGCCGAGCTGGCCCAGGCCGAGCAGAGCGAGGTGGTGGCCGCGGCCTATGCCGGCGCCACGCTGAGCTTCGGGCCCGAGTACCTGATCCCCAAGCCCTTCGACCCGCGGCTGATGATCAAGATCGCCCCGGCCGTGGCACAGGCCGCCATGGACTCCGGCGTGGCCCGCCGCCCCATCAGCGACTGGGACGCCTACCGCGAGAAGCTGCTGAGCTTCGTCTATGCCTCGGGCACGACGATGAAGCCCATCTTCCAGCTCGCCAAGCGCGCGACGGCCAAGCGCGTGGCCTATGCCGAGGGTGAGGAAGAGCGCGTGCTGCGCGCCGTGCAGGTGGTGGTCGACGAAGGCCTGGCCCGCCCCACCTTGATCGGCCGCCCCGCCGTCATCGCCCAGCGCTGCGAGCGCTTCGGCCTGCGCCTGCAGGAAGGTCGCGACTACGACATCGTCAATGTCGAGCAGGACCACCGCTACCGCGACTACTGGCAGACCTACCACCGCCTGACCGAACGCAAGGGCGTGACGGAGCAGCTGGCCAAGATCGAGATGCGCCGCCGCCTGACGCTGATCGGCTCCATGCTGCTGCACAAGGGCGAGGTCGACGGCATGCTCTGCGGCACCTGGAGCAACACGGCCATGCACCTGCAGTACATCGACCAGGTCATCGGCAAGCGCCCGGGCGTCAAGACCTATGCCTGCATGAACGGCCTGATCCTGCCGGGCCGCCAGGTCTTCCTGGTGGACACGCACGTCAACTACGACCCCAGCGCCGAGCAGTTGGCCGAGATCACCGTGATGGCCGCCGAGGAACTGCGCCGCTTCGGCATCCGCCCCAAAGCCGCCCTGCTCTCGCACAGCAACTTCGGCTCCAGCAGCCATCCCTCGGCCGTCAAGATGCGTGAGGCCCTGGCCTTGATCCAGCAGGCCGCCCCCTGGCTGGAGGTGGATGGTGAGATGCACGGCGACACGGCACTCGACGCCAACTACCGCACCCAGCTGATGCCGCGCACGACGCTCTCGGGCGAGGCCAACCTGCTGGTGATGCCCAATATCGACGCGGCCAACATCAGCTACAACCTGCTCAAGACCACGGCCGGCGGCGGCATTGCCATCGGCCCGGTGCTGCTGGGCGCGGCCAAGCCGGTGCATGTGCTGACGCCTTCGGCCACGGTGCGGCGCATCGTCAACATGACGGCCCTGACCGTGGCGGACGCCAACGCCGCCCGCTGACACCCTGACTGTCCCGGCCCGAGAGGGCCGGGACGCGCTGCCGCAGGGCCAGCCACGATGCTGCGATGCAGAAATTTCAGAGATATCGTAGCCTGGAATTGCACCTTTTTTGTGCAATCCTCCCTCTGGAACGCAGCCTCTTCATAAAAGTTTGTGACGGCTCACTGAGCCTGATTCCTGAACCCAAAGTGAGTCTTTAAGCGCGCCATAAGCATGGTGTGCGCACACTCACATTGCCGCATTTCTAGGCATCGGCAAAACCCTCGGCTTGAGATTTCCGGGGGGCTTCGGTACCATCTTGCCTTCAGGATTCAGGGTAAACCCGTGTTTTTGCTTGATCGGTCAGGGCTTTGGCCCGCGTGGCGACAGAGGGGCAGCGTCCTTGTCGCTGCCGTCTCAGCCGCCGTGGTCTTGGCAGTTGCGCCCAGTGCGCAGGCCAAGGAAAACGCCAGCACGACCGACACAGCCAGCGGCACGGTGGCCTTGTCGGCCTTGCCGCGCGAAGCCCAACAAACCCACCAACTGATTCTTTCCGGGGGTCCTTTCCCCTATGCGAAGGATGGCGTGGTGTTCGGCAATCGTGAGCGGCAGCTGCCGAAGAAGGCTCGAGGCTTCTACCACGAGTACACCGTCAAAACGCCCGGCGCACGCAACCGTGGCGCCAGGCGGATCGTGTGCGGTGGCCTGCCCCCCAGCAATCCCGAGGTTTGCTATTACACCGAGGATCATTACGCGAGCTTTCGCAAGATCGTGAAATGAGCAGCGGCGCACCCAGTTCTGTGACCATTCTAGGAGGAACGTGACCATGCTTTTGCAGACCGTCCGTCCCAATATCGTGCAGGCCATACGGGCCTACCGCGTAGAGGACTTGATGCAGGCAGCCCAGGCGGCCGGCCAGCATTTCCTCTACGCCAACCTGACCGAGGCGGAGTCCAAGCAGGATGTGCTGGAAGGGATCGCGCAGTCCTTCCTCTTCCCTGCGCATTTTGGCAAGAACCTCGACGCCCTCTATGACTGCATGACCGATCTGGTTCACAAGTCGGGTGCACAGCCGGGCTTCGTCGTGGTGCTGGAGCAGTTGCCGGACAACCTGCGTTTCGACCGCGAGTCCCGTGAGCAGTTGCTGGACGTGTTCCGCGATGCCGCCGACTACTGGGCGGACCGCAAAGTCCCCTTCCGGTGTTTCTATTCTTTTCAGTAGCCCGCTCCCAAGAAAACGGGTCATGGGAGCGGGCTACTGAGGTGGCCCCGGTTGCTGAGAAGCCTGCAACGAAGAGCAGCAAGGCTGCAGCAAATGCCAATTTCGGCATGAACATGCCAATGATGAGCAGCGCCTTTGATACGGCCATGTGGCTGAGCGCGGCCTGATTGAACACCCCCTACGGCCTGACGGCCGCCCCCTCAAGGGGGCAATACCGACTGCCCGGCAGAGCCGGATCAGCGGTATTCGCTAGGGGCGAAGCCCACCGGCTTGCTCCGGTGGGCTTCTTTGCTTTTGGGGGTCGATCCCGTGCAGGATCTGGCGCTGGCGGATTGCCCGCCCCTACGGCCTGACGGCCGCCCCCTCAAGGGGCAGGCAGAGCCGGATCCGAGGCCGCCGAGTAATGCCGCGCAAGCAGAAAAAGCCCGCTCACTGGCGGGCTGTGCTCAATTCTGGAGCTGCTGGGCCAGGGCCACGTATTCGTGGACCGGCACTTCCTCGGCCCGGCGCTGCAAGTCGAAATGGCCCTGGAAGCCGCGCTGGGCGAGCCAGACGCCCAGGCTGTGGCGCAGGAGCTTGCGGCGCTGGGAGAAGGCCGCAGCAACCATCTGCTCGAGCAGTGCCGGATCCAGCGCCGGCGGCTGAGCCAGCGGGATCATGCGCACGATGGCGGAGTCCACGCGCGGCGGTGGATCGAAGCACTCGGGCGGCACGTCCAGCACCGACTCGATGTCATAGCGCCACTGCAGCATCACCGACAGCCGGCCGTAGTCCTTGCAGCCCGGGGAGGCCGCCATGCGGTCCACGACTTCCTTCTGGAGCATGAAGTGATGGTCGACAACATGGTCGACGAAACCCAGCAGGTGGAACAGGATGGGCGTGGAGATGTTGTAGGGCAGATTCCCCACCACGCGCAGCTTCCTGCCCTTGGCTGCAGCAATGGCCGCGAAGTCCACCTTCAGCACATCGGACTCGATCACCTCCAGGTCGCCCCGCTTGCGCAGACGGGCTGCGAGATCTCGGTCCAGCTCGATGACGGTGAGCGGCTGGATGCGGGCCAGCAGCGGCAGCGTCATCGCGCCCAGGCCGGGGCCGATCTCCACCATGACATCGCCAGGCTCCGGCGCGATGGCATCAATGATGGATTCGATCATCGCGCCGTCCGTCAGGAAATGCTGACCGAAGCGCTTGCGGGCGACGTGCTGCATCAGGCGCCTTCGCTCACTGCCACTCGCGCATCTCGATGAAGGCGTTGGCGCGCAACTCCTTCAGCCAGTCCTTGTAGGCATCCTCGTAGCGGCGCTCGCGCAGGGCGACTCGCGCCTGCTCGCGCAGCTGCTTGGGCTCCAGCTCGACCTGGCGGCGCTCCAGCACCTGGATCATGTGCACCCCGTAGCGGGACATCACCGGACCGGAGATGCCGTTCAGCGGCAGCGCGTTCATCGCTTCCTCGAACTCGGGCACGAAAGCACCCGGACTCACCCAGCCCAGGTCGCCGCCATTGGGCGCGCTGCCATCCTCGGAGTTGTCCCGGGCCACCTGCTCGAAGCTGGTCTGTCCAGCCTCGATGGCTCGCTTGAACTCCTGCAGGCGGCGAGCCGCCACCTCGGGCGTCAACTGCTGCGAGGGGCGCAGCAGCACGTGGCGCGAATGGGTCTGGGTGATGATGTTGGGATTGGCCGCTGCCTCCCGAGCCAGCAGCTTGATGATATGGACACCCACTTCCGAACGGATCAGGCGCGGATTGACCTGGCCCGGCTTGAGTTCCCGCACGGCATCGACAAAAACGTCCGGCAGGCGCTCCGCCTGTCGCAGGCCCACCTCGCCGCCGCGGTCCTTGTTGGCATCCTCGGAGAACTCGCGCGCAATTCTGGCGAAATCCTCGCCGGCCTTGATGCGCGCCAGGGCGGTCTCGGCGCGAGCCAGGCGCTCGGCCACCTGGGCCTGCGTGCTCTTCTCCGGAATGGGCACCAGCACCTGGGCGATGTTCAGCTGGGGATTGCTGTCCGCCTTGGCCTGGCGTTCCTCCAGGTAGCGGTCGATGTCGCCGTCGTTGATGCTGATGCGCTTCTGCACTTCCCGCTCGCGGACCCGTTCCATGAGCATCTGGTCGCGCAGGTTCTCGCGGAAGGTCTTGAAGTCCATGCCGTCGGCCTTGAGACGCTCCTTCAGCTCGGGCATGGTCAGCTTGTTCTGCGTGGCCACATTGGCCACCACACGATCCAGCTCGGGCTCATCCACCCGCTGGCCGGTCTCGCGCGCCAGGGTCACCATCGCGCGCTCCTCGATCAGCGCCTCCATGGCCTGCTTGCGCAGCGCCTCCATGTCAGGATTGGCCTCGCCGCGCCGCCGCGCCTCGGCACGCGCGCGCTCGGCCCGCAGCGTGATCTCGCTGGCGGCCACGACGTCCTGGTTCACCACCACGGCGATGTGGTCCCCGGGCTTGATGCGACTGGCACCGGACTGGGCCGAGGCCAGGGGCAGCACGCCGGCGCAAAGGCCGACGACAAGAAGAGTGCGTAGGGACAGATCAGTCATAGATGCCATGAGAGCTGGCCGAGCGGTCTGAGCTCAGCTGACGGTAACCGGGGATATTGTCCTTCAAGACCTTGAGCGCATTGGAACCCAGCTGGGAGAGGCCCACCAGCTCGATCTGCAGCAGCAGCCGCGTGTTGGTCTCGGCGCGTCCCGCGGAGAGGCGCTCTGCACCCACGCGCAGCACCCAGCAGCCGGCGTCGTACTCGAAGCCCACCACCGAGTCGGTGAGGCGCCGGTCCCGCATGCTGTACTGGATGCGACCCGCGCTGTACCAGGCGCCGCTGCAGCTGCCGGCGCTGCTGCTGCGGCGCTGTGGGCGGTCGGAGGCACCGAACAGCGGCCATTGCCAGGCCAGCTCCACCTGCTCGCTCTGCTCGCGCGCCAGGCGGTAGGCCACGCTGACCGTGCGGAAGGGCCCAGGTGCGTAGCGGGCACGCAGCACCGAGCGCATGGTCCGGCCGGCCTCGGGGCTGTACTGCAAGGCACCATCCATCCACCAGCGTCGGTCCAGATGGGCGGCGCCCAGGAGCAGGACGTCGGACACCCGCTGCGACACCGGCTTGTCGTCCGGCGTCACACGCTGGTCCGCGAACAGAAAGCGCTGCACCAGGCCCAGGCGCAGCATCTCCTCGCCCTGCGCGGCATCCAGCCAGCGCGAGGTCACTCCTGCCGTCAGTGAATGGGCATCAGACACGCGGTCCACGCCGGAGAACTGGTTCTCGGCGTAGATGGAGTCAGCGTTGAAGTCCTTGGCGGCGCTGTCGAAGCGCGGGAAGAGGTCCTGCTGGCGATAGGGCGTGCGCACATACAGCAGGCGGGGCTCCAGGCTCTGCTGCATGGCGCGGTCGAACAGGGTCGTGTTGCGCTCGAAGACCCAGCCATGGTCCAGGCTGAAGGTCGGGATGCTGCGGCCCAGCTTGGTCCGGCCGTCAGCCACGGGCTGATCCAGGCGATAGCGCGCGGCGTTGAGCGAGAGCTTGGGCACCAGCCACCAGGCAGCACCGCCCATGGGCAGGCTTACATGGCCCAGCAGGTGCACGCGCTCGCCAGTGTTCTGGCCTTGCGGCAGCGCCGCGGTGGCCAGGTCGAAGCGGTTGTATTCCAGCTCCAGCCCGCCCTCAAGACGAGCGCGGCGCCCCCAAGGGCGGAAACCGCCCAGCACCAGGTCGTCGGCCTGGGTATTGAGCCGCAGGCCCACCTGCGGGGAGCGCTGGTAGGGCGTCTCGAACTGTGCGGTCTCGTCCAGGCCCTGCAAGGCCTGCCAGCGCTGCACGCGCACGTAGGTCTGCATCTCGCCCCAGCCATGGCTGCGCAGGCGGCTCAGGCTGAAATCGGCCGGCAGCAGGCGCTGCGGCACGTTCTGCAGGCGCCGGGGCATGTCTTTCCAGTATTCGTCATCCGAGACGCGCTCCAGGCGCCAGCGATAGCGCCAGTCGTCCATGAGTTCGCCGTCGTGACTCAGGCGCAGGTCCCAGCGGCTGCGATCGATGATGCGGTCGCGCGGCAGCCAGGCCAGGTTCAGCTGGCCGGCATGGCCCGTTTCCAGGTAGCGGAACTCGCTGTCCAGGCCCGCCCCGCGGCGTGTCATGAAGAAGGGCGTGAGGGTGGCGTCGCGCTGCGGCGCGATGTTCCAGTAGTAGGGCAGACCCAGCTCGAAGCCGCTGCGGTTGTCCAGGCCCATATTGGGCGGCAGCCAGCCCGACTTGCGCCCCTCGCCCAGAGGGAAGCTCAGCGCCGGAGCAGCCAGGATGGGCACACCGTAGAAGCGCAGCACGGCGTCCTCGGCCACGCCCTCGTTGGCATCGAAGTTCATGCGCAGCTGCTTGGTCGTGAGCTGCCAGGCCGGTCGTCCGCTGCCTTCCTCGACGGGGCAGCTGGAGTAGGTCGCCCCATCGGCCTGCACATGCGAGGCGTCGATGAAGCGCAGGCGCTGAGCGCGGCCGCTGCCGCCGGTCAGCGCGAAGCTGTACTGCGGCGAGAGGAACTCGCCCTCGAACCTCTCCAGGTACAGCTGCAGGCTGGGCCCGCGCACGACGGTGCCGTTGCGACTGACCTCCACGGAGCCCTCGGCACGGGCAAGGTCCTTCACCTGGTCATAGCTGAGCTGGTCTGCACGCAGCAGCAGGTCGCCGTAGCGCAGGCGGACCTGCCCCTGGGCGAGGGTCTGGGCATCCAGCTGGCTCTTGAGCGACTCGGCCTCCAGCACCAGGGCAGGCTTCTGCTCGACACCACCGTGGCGCACCGCGTCCAGGCTGCGAGCAGGCTTCAGGCGTGGCGGGATGGCCTCGGGATCGAGGGTCTGTGCACCCACACCCATGGCCGCCAACGCCAATGGCGTCAGGACGAGCAGGGAGCGCAAGGGGGGCAGAGAGGGCAGCAGGACGGGAGCGGGACGCAGCACGGCGACGGCATCGTTCGAGGTGGAGTGGCAGCCTGCGGGGCAGGCCGGCGCTCGCCATGACGGCGGTTTGTAGAATTCATTATCCATGAGCCGGCCGCCGCGCCCCCCTGCCATCAGGCAGGGATTGGGCAGGGACCGGCCCGCCTCCCCTTCCGCCTGCAGCGCTGTGCGCTGCCCTGATCAGCAATCGCACATGTCCACTGTCTCCTGGCCCGATCCTGCCCGTGCCGAGCTCCTGCACCACTGGCTGCAAGGCTTGGACCCCGCCCTCGGCCTGCGCGCCGGCACCCTGCGGCCGGCCAGCGAGGACGCCAGCACCCGCCGCTACCTGCGCCTGGACGCTGCCCAGGGCCCCTTGGTGCTGATGGACGCCCCGCCAGCCAGCAACGACCTGCGCCCCTTCCTGCAGGTCGGCGAGCAGCTGCGCCAGGCTGGCCTGCATGCCCCCCAGGTGCTGGCCAGCTCGACCGAGCTTGGCTTCATGCTGCTGGAGGACCTGGGCAACACACCCTATCTGCAGGCCCTGCTGCAGGCCGAACCCAGGGAGGCGGACCGCCTGATGCGCGCGGCCATCGGCGCCCTGGTGCAATGGCAGTCCCGCGCCGATGCGAGCGCTCTGCCGGCCTATGACGAGGCCTTCGTGCGCCGCGAGCTGCAGATCTTCGTCGACTGGTGCGTGCTCAAGGAATACGGACGCCAGTGGACCGAGCAGCAGCAGGCCTGGTGGGAGATGAGCTGCAAGGCCCTGGTGCGCAACATGCTGGATCAGCCCCTGGTGGCCATGCACCGCGACTACATGGTGCGCAACCTGATGGTCTGCGAGCCCCTGCCCGGCATCCTGGACTTCCAGGACATGGTGCGCGGCCCGCTCTGCTACGACATCGCCTCCCTGCTGCGCGACGCCTTCATCTCCTGGGACGAGGAGCGCGAGCTGGACTGGGCCATCCGCTACTGGGAGCAGGCGCGCCGCGCTGGCGTTCCCATCGGCGACGACTTCGGCGAGGTCTGGCGCCGCATCGAATGGTGCGGCCTGCAGCGTCACCTGAAGATCCTGGGCATCTTCTGCCGCCTCAAGCACCGCGACGGCAAACCCCGCTACGCCGAGGACCTGCCGCGCCTGTTCGCCTACGCGATCAAAGTCAGCACGCGCTATGTGGAGCTGTCCCCGCTGACGCATCTGCTGCAGGACCTGCGCGGCGACCTGGTGCAGGACGGTTTCAGCCTGCGCTGATCGGCCTCGGGGCCAGGATCAGCGGGTGGCGCACCCCGCGGCTTCCAGCCAGGGGTCATGATCCTGGCCGCCGAAGACGCTGACCAGGAAGTCCAGGAAGACCCGCGTGCGGGCCGGCAGGAACTTGCGCGAGGGCATGGCGGCCCAGATGTCATAGCTCTGCAGCCGCCACAGCGGCAACACGCGCTCCAGCGCGTGCTCCATCAGCGCGTCCTCGATCATGAAGGAAGGCAGGGCGGCGACGCCCAGGCCGTGCAGGGCAGCGGCGTAGTTGGTGTCGTTGTGGCCGGTGGTCAGCACGCCGCGGCGGCATTCGCCCTCGATGCGCTCGTCGGGCGCCTCACGCCGGCCCCGCACGAAGACGATGCCGCGCTGCTGGATGGCCATGGGCGGCACCAGCACATCGTGCTGATGCAGCTCCTGCGGATGCTGGGGCCGGCCGCGGCGCTGCAGATACTCGGGCGCGGCACAGAGAATGACCTCGGTGCGTGCCAGGCGTCGGGCGACGAAGTCCCCCTGCAGCGGTTCCTTGGTGCTGAGGATGCTGATGTCGAAGGCCTCGTCGATCTGGGTCACCGGGCCCGGCGAGTGCAGCTCCAGGGTCACATGCGGGTACTGCTGATGGAAGCGGGCCAGGTGCTTGGCCAGTTGGTGCACCGCGATGGCCGGCGGCACCAGCACGCGCACATGGCCACGTGCCTCATGAGTGGCGGACTGCACCAGGGCCTGGGCATCCTCCAGCTCCATCAGCACGCGGCGGCAACGCTCCAGATAGGCCTCGCCCACCTCGGTCAGGGCCAGGCGGCGGGTGGTGCGGTTCAGCAGCCGGGCGCCCAGGTGCTCCTCCAGGTCGGCCACCAGGCGGGTCACGACGGCCGGCGCCAGGTCCAGGGCCCGCGCGGCGCCGGCGAAGCTGCCCTCGTCGATGACCCGGGCAAACACTCGCATCGCCTTGAGCTGGTCCATGGATGAGGCATCTCCGTAGGGCAGGGGGCCAACAAGGGTCAGGTCTTGCGCATATTGGCCGGCGCGATCTTCAGGGCCTCGCGGTATTTGGCCACCGTGCGCCGCGCCACCTGGATGCCCTGCTCCTCCAGCATGCTGGCCAGGGCGCTGTCGGACAGCGGCTTCTTCGGGTCCTCGGCCGCGACGAACTGCTTGATCAGGGCCCGCACCGCCGTGCTGGAGGCATTGCCGCCTGTCTCCGTCGCCAGACCGGAGCCGAAGAAGTACTTGAGCTCGAAGGTCCCCCAGGGCGTGGCCATGTACTTGGCGGTGGTCACCCGGGAGATGGTGGATTCGTGCAGGCTGAGTTCGTCGGCGATCTCGCGCAGCACCAGGGGCTTCATGGCCAGCTCGCCGTGGGTGAAGAAGCCCTTCTGGCGTTCCACGATGGCCTCGGAGACGCGCAGGATGGTGTCAAAGCGCTGCTGGATGTTCTTGATGAACCAGCGCGCCTCCTGCAGTTGGCCGCCCAGCGGCGAGTTGGTGACGCCCCCGCGGGTCTGCCGCAAGGCCTGCGCATACAGCTCGTTGATGCGCAGCTTGGGCGCCACCTCGGGGTTGATCATCACCCGGAATCCGCGGCCCGACTTCTGCACGATGACGTCAGGAATCACTGCCTGCGCCACGCTGCGGGCAAAGGGGCGGCCAGGCTTGGGCTCCAGTCGGGCGATCAAGGCCTGTGCCTCGCGCAGCAGGGGCTCGTCGGCGCCCGTCAGCGAGCCCAGGCGGCGCAGGTCGCGCCGCGCCAGCAGTTCCAGGTGCTGCTTGCAGATCAGGATGGCCACCGCCTGAACCTGGCTGCGCGGCTGCGCGCGCAGCTGCAGCACCAGGCACTCGGAAAGATCGCGCGCCCCCACGCCGGCCGGCTCCAGGCTCTGCAGCCATTTCAGCGCGCAGCGCAGGCGGTCCAGCAGCTCGTCCTGCGCCTCGGGGTCGCCTTCCGGATTGAGGCTGCTGGCGATCTCTTCCAGCGAGTCCTCCAGGTAGCCGTCCTCGTTCAGGGACTCGATCAGCACCAGCAGGGCGGCCCGGTCTTCGTCCCCAAGGGTCATGCCCGCCATCTGCGCCTGCAGATGCTCCTGCAGGCTGATGCTGCCGGCGTCGGTGTCTGCGCGGTCCTCGCCATCGTCGCTGGGCGCGGCATTGCCGCTGGGCAGCTCGCGGATGCCGTCGAAGTCGTCGCCCTCCGTGCCGTTCTCCCAGTCCTCGCGCTCGGTGGTGCCAAAGTCCTCGGCCCGCATCTCGCCCAGCGCTTCACCGCCTTCCTCGCCCCCCGTGCCTTCGTCGGCAGCATTGCCAGCAGGCGCCTGCAGCTCTGCGCGTGGAGCTTCCTGGCGGGTCTCGAACTCTTCCTCGGTCTCCAGCAGCGGGTTCTGGGCCAGCATCTGCTCGACCTCCTGGTTCAGCTCCAGGGTCGAGAGCTGCAGCAGCCGGATGCTCTGCTGAAGCTGGGGCGTCAGCGAGAGATGCTGGGACAGGCGGACCTGCAGGGAGGGCTTCATCGGCGGCCGCCCTTACATGCGGAAGTGTTCGCCCAGATAGACCTTGCGGACCTCGGGGTTCTGGACGATCTCGTCCGGCTGCCCCTCGGCCAGCACGCGGCCCTCGCTGATGATGTAGGCGCGGTCGCAGATGCCCAGGGTCTCGCGCACATTGTGGTCAGTGATCAGCACCCCGATGCCGCGTGCCTTCAGGAAGCCGATGATGCGCTGGATCTCCAGCACCGCGATGGGGTCCACGCCCGCGAAGGGCTCATCCAGCAGGATGAAGCGCGGCTGGGTAGCCAGGGCACGCGCGATCTCCACGCGGCGGCGCTCGCCCCCCGACAGGGCCGGCGCCGGGCTGTCGCGCAGCTTCTCGATGCTGAGGTCTGCGAGCAGGCTCTCCAGCACCTCGTGCACCCGGGACTCGGGCCAGGACTTGCCGTGCTCGTCCTGCTGCAGCTCCAGCACGGCGCGGATGTTCTCCTCCACGCTGAGCTTGCGAAAGATGGAGGCTTCCTGGGGCAGGTAGCTCAGGCCCAGGCGGGAGCGCTGGTGGATGGGCAGGCGCTGGACCGGCCGGCCATCGATGCGGATCTCGCCGGCATCGGCACGCACCAGGCCCACAATCATGTAGAAGCTGGTGGTCTTGCCGGCGCCGTTGGGTCCCAGCAGGCCGACCACCTCGCCGCTGTTGACAGCCAGGTGCACGTCCTTGACGACCTTGCGCACGCCGTAGCTCTTCTGCAGGCCTTCGGCCTCCAGGCGGCTGGGCGGCCCGGCTTCGAGGGCGGGGCGCTGGTTCATGGCGTCTTGCGCTGGGGCTGCAGACCGGGGCTGGGTTGCAGCTGCAGGGAAGGCGTGGAAGCGGCCGGCGCAGGCGCCGAGGCACTGCCGCGCGGGCTCATCACCAGACGGACCCGACCATTGGGCTGCAGGGCGCCCTGCCCGCCCTCCACGCCGAAGACCTCGGTGCGGTTGTCATAGACGATGACGGCGCCGCTGACCTCGTCCACCACCACCGTGCCGCGCATGCGGCGCACCACGGCATTGCCGATGAAGCGCACGGTATCGGCTCGGCCGTCGTACTCGAGCTGGTCGGCATAGCCCTGGATGGACTCGCCGGCCACGTCGCGGTCCTGGCGGAAGCTGACGGGCTTGCCGGTCTCGCCCTGGGCATAGGCCAGGTAGAAGCCGTCAGCCCCCTCCTGGATGTCCATGCGCTCGGCCTTCAGCTGCATGCTGCCGCGGCTGAGGATGACGTTGCCGTTGAGTTCGGTCCGCTGGCGCACCACGTCCAGGCGCCCGCCCTTCTCGGCACTGACGCTCAGTGGCTTGTTGGCATCGTCCCGCGCCGCGTGGGCCGGGGTCATGCCCATCAGTCCCGTCGACAGGGACAGGCACAGCAGGGCGGAGGCTCGCAAGCCGGTGGCAGTCATACAGCGCTCGGACGGAAGTTCAGGGGTTGCACGGCCCGGCAGCTTGGGCGCCCGCAGACGCCGCGCGCCAAGGCACGGTTCTTGCAGACCATTCTGCCACGAGGCGGCTCTTGCCAGCCCCCATGGCCGGGGGCTTGGCGCAGGGAATGTCGCGGCTCAGACGCCCTGGCGGACCCGCTTGACCAGATAGTCCATGACGCCCAGTGCACGCAGCACGCTCTGCTCCTCGTCGATGCGCTGGCCGGCACCTGCCATGGCAGGGGAGGTCAGGTAGCGACCCGCAATACCCACGGAGGGCACGCCTTCGATGCGGAAGGCTTCGGCCAGCTTGTCGGCCTGGCGGCACTTGTTGTCGACGCCGAAGGAGCCGAAGGTGTCCTTGAACTTGGCCGCATCGACGCCATGCCTGGCCACGAAGGCGGTCATGGCGTCCAGTTCATCCAGGCGCTGGTTCTGGCGGTGAATGGCGTCAAAGATCTTGCCCCGCAGTTCGGCCTCCTTGCCCAGGGCCTCCAGCGCGAAGAAGGTGCGCTGGTGCACGCGCATGTTCGGACGGAACAGCACATGGCACTTGCGGAAAGCGACGTCAGGCGGCAGCTGGGCCGTCCACACCGACAGGGCAGGCTCAAAGACATAACAGTGCGGGCAGCCGTACCAGAAGAACTCCACCACCTCGATCTTGCCGGGCATGGTGGGCAGCGGCTGCTGGAGCTTCTGGTAGTGGCGGCCCTCGACCGGCCCACCCTGGGCCAGGGCGACGAGGGGCAGGTTCAACCCAGCCAGGCCGGCTGCGGCAGTGAAATCACGGCGCTTGATGCTCATGACGATCTCCTGGAATCGATGGTATCCACCGGCCGCCTGTCAGCGTGCGACACGGGCCAGATTGGCCTCCATGCCGGCGGCCTCGACCTTGCTGCGCTGCCCTTCGGCCTCGTCGCGGTTCTCCAGCGGGCCGATGCGCACGCGATAGACGGTGCGACCCGACTGCTCTTTCTCGTAGACCTTGGACGCGAAGCCGGCCATGGCCAGCTTGGCGCGCTGCGCCTCGGCGTCTTCAGCCTTGAGAAAGGCCCCCACCTGAACGTAGTACAGGCTGCCGGCATCGGCAGCGGCTTTCTCCGCGGTCTTCTCGGCCACCTTTTCCATGACCTTGTCGACGGGCTTGTCGGTCGTCTTTTCGACGGGCTTGTCGACGGGCTTGTCGGTCGCCTTCTCCGGCGGCCGCACCGCCTCCTGCGGCAGGGGCGTGGAGGCCGGTGCCGCGGGGCTCAGCACACCGCTGGCGCTGCGCGCAGCCTTGCCTGCCAAGGGGGCGTTGGGGTCCCAGTTCTTGTTGCGGGCAGCCTCCTCGGCGTCCTGCTCGGCCGTGCGCTGCGGCACCTTGTTGACGAAGGGGATGGGCACCTTGGTGATGTAGAGCGCCACGCCCAGCGCGATCGCCAGACCCAGCAGCAGGCCCACGATCAGCCCCAGGACAAATCCACCGCGCTGCTTGCCAGCTTCAGCCTTGCTCATGCCATCTCCATGCTCGCGGCCCCACCCGGGACCGACCCTTCAACGCGGCGGATTCTAGGTCCGCCGACCGGTCAAGGCGGACGTCAGGCCGCTGCCTCGCGCGCCATGACTTCCGGGGCGCTGACGCCCAGCACCGCCAGCGCATTGCGGATCACCTGCCGAGTGGCCGCCAGCAGGGCCACGCGAGCGCGGGTCAGCTCGGGAGCCTGGTCCAGCACGCGCTCGGCGGCGTAGTAGCTGTGATAGGCGCCGGAGAGATCGCGCAGGTAGAAGGCCACGTCATGCGGGGCCAGGTCTTGCGCAGCGCTGGACAGCATGCGGGGGTAGTCGGCCAGCTTGAGCATGAGGGCGGCCTCGGTAGGGGCCGTCAGCAGGCTCAGGTCGGCACCGGCCAGGCCGGCTTCGTCGCCGCCCTGCTCGGCCCACTTGCGGATCACGGAGCAGATGCGCGCATGGGCGTACTGCACGTAGAAGACCGGGTTCTCGTCGTTCTGCTTCAGGGCCAGGTCCACGTCGAAGGTGAACTCCGTGTCGGCCTTGCGGCTGATCAGGAAGAAGCGCACGGCGTCACGGCTGGTCCAGTCGATCAGATCGCGCAGGGTCACGTAGGAGCCGGCGCGCTTGGAGATCTTGACCTCCTCGCCGTTCCTCATGACCGTGACCATCTTGTGCAGGATGTAGTCCGGGAAGCCCTGCGGAATGCCCAGGTTCTGCGCCTGCAAGCCGCCGCGAACGCGGGCGATGGTGCCGTGGTGGTCGGTGCCCTGGATGTTGATGCACTGGGTGTAGCCGCGGCCGAACTTGTTGACGTGGTAGGCCACGTCCGGCACGAAATAGGTGAAGCCGCCCTCGCGCTTGCGCATCACCCGGTCCTGGTCGTCGCCATAGTCCGTCGAGCGGAACCACAGTGCGCCGTCCTTCTCGTAGGTCTTGTCGCTGTCGATCATGCGCTGCACCGCGGCTTCGAGCTGGCCGTTGGCATAGACGCTGGATTCAAGGAAGTAGTTGTCGAACTTGAGGCCGAAGGCCTGCAGGTCCAGATCCTGTTCGTGACGCAGATAGGCCACGGCGAACTGGCGAATGCCGTCGAGGTCCTCGACATCGCCCGAGGCAGTGAACTCACGGTCATCGGCCTTGACGGTTTCCTTGCGCAGGAAGGCGTCGGCGATGTCCTGGATGTAGTCGCCGTTGTAGAACTTCTTGCTCTCGGGATTGTCAGGATCGGTGGGCCAGCAGGCGTCGCCCGGCTTGAAGCCCTTGAGCCGCAACTGCGTGGAGTGGGCCAGCGTGGCGATCTGCACGCCAGCGTCGTTGTAGTAGAACTCCCGGGTCACATCGTGGCCCTGGGTCTTGAGCAGCGAGCAGATCGCATCACCCAGCGCGGCCTGGCGGGCATGGCCCACATGCAGCGGGCCGGTCGGGTTGGCCGAGACGAACTCGATCATCACGTGCTTGCCGGTTGCCGGACGGTCGCCGAAATGGCTGCCGGTGCCCAGCACCTCGGCGACGACCGCCTGCTTGGCGGCATCCTTGAGGCGGATATTGATGAAGCCCGGGCCGGCGATCTCCATCGCCGAGACCCAGCGCTCGAAGGCCGGACTGGCCTGCAGCTTCTGGATCAGCTGCTCGGCCAGCGCGCGCGGGTTGGCCTTCAGCGGCCGCGCCAGCTGCATGGCGGCCGTACAGGCCAGGTCGCCATGGCTGGCCTGCTTGGGCGATTCGAAGGCCGGGGCCAGGGCGGCCTCGGGGCTGAGGGAGTGGATGGCCTCGCCCAGGGCGGCGAGCAGTTCCTGCTTGGCTTGGATCATGGGCGCGATTCTACGAAACCCCCGCCTCCCAACGCCGCAGTCGGCAGCCTGTGCCATCGCGGAACAGCTGTTGCCGAGGCCTGTTACTGCCTGTTCACGGTCTTGCCTCGTCCGGGGGCCTGGGGCACGATACGTGCCGTCATGAGCATTGACTCCCGCACCCTCGCCGGTTCCCTGCCGTCCGCCGGCTCGGATGCCCTGGGCCCGATCTCCGCGCGGGACCTGCCCGCCTACATCGGCAAGTACAAGGTGCTGCGGCAGCTGGGCGAGGGCGCCACCAGCGATGTCTTCCTGGCTCTGGACGAATTCCGCGACCTGGAGGTGGCCATCAAGCGCCAGCGCGCCTGGGCCAGCCAGCAGCCCGAGTCCGCCGAAGGGCAGATCAGCTGGCGCTTCTTCGCCGCCGAGGCCGCACTGGCGGGGCGGCTGCAGCACCCCAACGTGGTCCAGATCCTGGATGCCGTCCCCGACGCCGACGCGCCCTTCCTCGTGATGGAGTACGTGCCCGGCGTCACTCTCAAAAGCTTCTGCCGCAGCGACCGCCTGCTGCCCCTGGACCAGATCGTGGAGCTGGGCTTCAAGTGCGCCATGGCCCTGGGCTATGTGTTTCGCCAGGGCGTCATCCACCGCGACGTCAAGCCGGCCAATCTGCTGGCCGTGCTGGACGCCCAGGGCCAGGTAACGGACGTCAAGGTCAGCGACTTCGGCAGCGCCCTGAACCTCAACGCCGACCAGACCCAGATCCACCGCGTCGGCTCCCTGGCCTACATGCCGCCTGAGCAGATCGAGGGCGGCGACGTCGGCTGCCAGGCCGACATCTACGCCCTGGGCGCCGTGCTCTACCACCTGATCGCAGGCCGCCCGCCCTTCGACGCGCCCAACCAGATGGCGCTGATGCACCAGATCTACCACCAGACGCCGCAGCCCCTGACCGACCTGCGCGGCGGGGTGACGCCCGAGCTGGACGCCGTCATCCAGAAAGCCCTGGCCAAGCACCCGGCCGAACGCTTCCCGGACTGGGACAGCTTCGCCACCGCGCTGTCCCAGTTGGTGGCGAAGCAACTGGTGCCGTTGGCGCGGCTGTACGAGGTCAAGGATTCCGAGCGCTTCAACCTGGCGCGCAGCCTGGAGTTCTTCGCCGGCTTCGGGGACGTGGAGCTGTGGGAGGTGGTGCACCGTGCCAAGTGGCGCCGCTACCCCGAGGGCCATGCGCTCTACAAGAAGGGCCAGGAGGGCAACAGCTTCCACATCATCGCCGCGGGCGAGGTGGAGGTCTTCCGCGACGGCCAGCAGGTCGCGACCCTGGGCACCGGCACGTCCGTGGGCGAGATGGCCTACCTCGCGCCCAATCCCGAGCTGCGCCGGCACAGCACCGACATCCGCGTGACACAGGTCTGCACCACGATCTCCTTCACCCCCGAGTCCCTGGCCCTGCTGAGCCCAGAGTGCCAGCACCGCTTCGACCGGGCCTTCATCCAGGTCCTGGTGCGGCGTCTGCATGCGGCGCATGAGGCCATCGCCCATCCGCGGCGGATTCTCTGAGCGAGGTCAACCGCGAGCCCGCCCCATGCATTGAATCCCCACGGCGCCCTCAGGCAAGACCTGACCCCAGTGCCCTCACGACAGCCGTTCCCCGCAGTTCGCAGTGCTGTACCCGTAGTCCACCATCAAAGGCAGTTCCACCATGAAGAAGTCCCTTTCCCTCCTGGCCCTGAGCTTCGTGCTGGGCGCCGCCCATTTCTCGGCCCTGGCCGCCAGCTGTGACGAGCAGGCCACCGAGAAGAAGCTGGCCGGTGCGGCCAAGACCAGCTTCCTGAAGAAATGCAATGCCGACGCTGGCGCCGCCAATGGCTGCGATACCCGGGCGGCCGAGAAGAAGCTGGCCGGCGCTGCCAAGACCAGCTTCCTGAAGAAGTGCACTGCCGATGCCGCCGGTGGTGCTGCCTCAGAAGCCAAGCCCGATCCGGCCGCCGCCTGCGAGGCCAAGGCCGCAGAGAAGAAACTGGCAGGCGCCGCCAAGAACAGCTTCGTCAAGAAGTGTGCGGCGGACGCCGCCAAGGGCTGACCCCCGCTCCTGCGCTGACATGCCAAGGCCCGCCTCGAGCGGGCCTTGGTTCTTCCAGGCGCGCCCCTTCAGCGGGTCAGCACGCCTCGCGCCAGCAAGGCCCCGAGGATGGGGAAGACCAGGATCAGGTGCGCCTGGATCATCACCAGCCTGCGCGTGGCGGCAATTTCCGCGGCCTCGGGAAGACGCCCTTCCGCGGCCAACTGCCGGCCCCAGCGGCGGAAGGTCAGCGTGGGCTTGATGGACATCAGGCCCACGATCACGAACAGCGTCAGCTTGGCATGCAGCAGGGGCTGGCCCCAGTACCAGGCCGAGCCCTTGATGCCCAGATAGGCGCGCAGCAGGCCCGAGGCCAGCACCGCCACCGCGGCGATGCCGTAGATGAGGTCCACCCGCTGCAGGCGCTTCACCACCGCAGCATTGAGCCACTCGACGCGGCACAGCGCCGCCTCGCTGCTGATGAAAACCACCAGGGTCAGGATGGACAGCCAATGAAAGATGGCCAGGCCGGTCTCAAGCACCATCGACGCACTCCCTGAATTGCAATGCCTGCGGAAAATTCAGGCGGAGTGTGCCTCAGACGCAGCACCCTGGCGCTGCCAGTACTCCGTGCTGCCGTAGTGGTGTTTGAGGAAGTCGATCCACAACCGCACCCGCAGCGGCAAGTGCTTGCGCTGCGGGATCAGGGCGTAGATGCCATTCGGCGGCGCGGCGAAGTCGTCCAGCACCGAGACCAGGCGACCTGCGGCGACGTCCGCCTCCACCTCCCAGGTGCTGCGCCAAGCCAGTCCCAGGCCGGCCAGGCACCAGTCGTGCAGCACCTGCCCATCGCTGCAGTCCAGCCGGCCCACGGGGCGTATGTGCTGCAGCTGCCCGTCCACGGTGAAGGCCCAGCCGCGCGACTGGCTGGCATCAGAGCTCAGCACCAGGCAGGCATGGCGGGACAGCTCGTCCGGATGCTGCGGGATGCCGGCGCGCTTCAGGTAGCCGGGCGCCCCCACGCACAGGCGGCGGTTGTCCGCGAGGCGCATGCTGACCAGGCTGGAGTCAGCCAGGTCGCCCACGCGCACGGCGCAGTCGAAGCCCTCGTGCACGATGTCCACCACGCGGTCCGAGAGGTTCAGGGACAGGGACACGTCCGGATGCTGGGCCAGGAAGTCCGGCACCAGGGGCGCCACATGGCGGCGGCCGAAACCGGCCGGCGCCGTGATGCGCAGGTGGCCGCTGGCCTTGATGCCGCCCGCGCTGACACTGGCCTCCGCATTGGCGAAGTCCACCAGCAGGCGCTGGCAATCCTCCAGGAACGCCGTGCCTTCATGTGTCAGCGAGAGCCGCCGCGTCGTGCGCAGCAGGAGCTTCACGCCCAGGCGAGCCTCCAGGGCGTCGATGCGCCGCCCCATGACCGCAGGCGCCACACCTTCCGCCTGCGCGGCGGCGGTAAGGCTGCCCTTGGTCGCCACGGCGACAAAGGATTCGATCTGTTTGAGCCGGTCCATGCGTCACATTCTGCGCCCGCAGCTTTGAAAAGATGGCAATGGATCTGAAATTGTTGGATTTACACCTATGTAAGGTTGCAATCCTCATTTCACTCAATGAAAAGATGTTTCTCAAAGTGGAATCAGCGCCATGAATCGCCAGATCTTTGCGTTTTGATCACGAATCTCCTGGTGTGCAGCGCAGCAATCAGACGACCTTTTGGCCCTAAATTGGCAACATGACCCGCCCCCCTGTCCGCGCCGTGCTCTTCGATGCCTATGGCACGCTCTTTGACGTGCACAGCGTCGCGCTGATGGCCGAGCAGCTCTTTCCCGGCCAGGGCCAGTTGCTCTCCCAGCGCTGGCGGGACAAGCAGATCGAGTACAGCCGCCTGTGCTCCATGAGCGGCCAGTACCAGCCCTTCTGGGACCTCACCCGCGCCGCGTTGCGCCATGCCTGCCTCAGCCTGAAGCTCGCACCCGGCCCCGCAGGCGAAGAGCGGCTGATGAACCAGTACCGCCACCTCAGCGCCTTCCCCGAGAACCGCGAGGTGCTGCAGCAGCTGCAGGCCCGCGGCGTGCGCGCCGGCATCCTCAGCAATGGCGACCCCGGCATGCTGCAGATCGCCGTGCAGAGCGCGGGCCTCACGCCGTGGCTGGACCCGGTGCTCAGCGTGCACGAGACCGGCCGCTACAAGACTGACCCCGCCGCCTATGCCCTGGGCCCCGCCGCCCTGGGCCTGCCGGCGCGCGAGATCCTCTTCGTCTCCAGCAATGCCTGGGACGCCCTGGGCGCCACCTGGTACGGCTACACCACGCTGTGGGTCAACCGCCAAGGCCTGCCGCGCGAGCAGCTCGGCCCGGCGCCGCATCACGAGGCCAGCTCCCTGCGCGGGGTGCTGGCGCTCTTTCCCGATTCCGTTTCCTGATTCCATCCCCTTGCCTTCACGAGGTTTGCCATGAACGCACGCACTTCCCTCCACCGCCTGCAGGTCGACAGCCGCCTGGCTGCCTTCATCGACCAGGAGGTCCTGCCCGGCACCGGCGTGGACCGCGAGGCCTTCTGGGCCGGCTTCGACACCCTCGTGCATGAGCTGGCGCCCAAGAACGCCGCCCTGCTGGCCGAGCGCGACCGCATCCAGACCGAGATGGACCAGTGGCACAGCGCCCACCCCGGCCCCATCACCGACATGCCCGCCTACCAGGCCTTCCTGGAGCAGTTGGGCTACCTCGTGCCCGTGCCGGAGCAGGTGCAGGCCACCACCGCCAACGTCGACGCCGAGCTGGCCACCCAGGCCGGCCCGCAGTTGGTGGTGCCCATCCTCAATGCCCGCTATGCGCTGAACGCGGCCAATGCGCGCTGGGGCTCGCTCTATGACGCGCTCTACGGCACGGACGCCATCCCCGAGACCGACGGCGCCGAGCGCGTCGGCGCCTACAACCCGGTGCGCGGCGCCAAGGTGATCGCCTTCGCCCGCCAGGTGCTGGACCAGGCCGCCCCGCTGGCCGGCGCCTCGCACAAGGACGCCACCGGCTACCGCGTCGAGAACGGCCGCCTGGTGGTGAGCCTCTCCAATGGCAGCAGCACCGGCCTGCAGGACGCGGCACAGTTCGCCGGCTACCAGGGCGAGGCCGCGGCGCCGAGCAGCGTGCTGCTGGTCCACCACGGTCTGCACCTGGACATCCAGATCGACCGCAGCACCGCCATCGGCAAGACCGACGCCGCAGGCATCGCCGACGTGGTGATGGAAGCCGCCCTGTCCACCATCCTGGACCTCGAAGACTCCGTGGCCGCCGTGGACGCCGAAGACAAGCTGCTGGCCTACCGCAACTGGCTGGGCATCCAGCGTGGCACGCTGACCGAGGAAGTCGCCAAGGGCGGCAAGACCTTCGTGCGCCGCCTCAACGCCGACCGCCGCTACACCGCACCCACGGGCGGCGAGCTGGTGCTGCATGGCCGCTCGCTGATGTTCGTGCGCAATGTGGGCCACCTGATGACCAACCCGGCCATCCTCTGGGACGGCGGCAAGGAGATCCCCGAGGGCATCATGGACGCGGTCATCACCACCGCCATTGCCCTGCATGACCTGAAGCAGCTCTCCGGCAGCGGCCTGCGCAACTCGCGCCGCGGCTCCATCTACATCGTCAAGCCCAAGATGCACGGGCCGGCCGAGGTGGGTTTTGCCAATGAGCTCTTCGGCCGCGTCGAGCAGTTGCTGGGCCTGCCCGACAGCACCGTCAAGCTGGGCATCATGGACGAGGAGCGCCGCACCTCGGTCAACCTCAAGGCCTGCATCGCCGCGGCCGCCAGCCGCGTGGCCTTCATCAACACCGGCTTCCTGGACCGCACCGGCGACGAGATGCACACCGCCATGCTGGCCGGCCCCATGCTGCGCAAGGGCGACATGAAGACCAGCGCCTGGATCCAGGCCTATGAGCGCAGCAACGTGCTGGTGGGCCTGGCCTGCGGCCTGCGCGGCCGTGCCCAGATCGGCAAGGGCATGTGGGCCATGCCGGACCTGATGGCGGCCATGCTGGAGCAGAAGATCGGCCACCCCAAGGCCGGCGCCAACACTGCCTGGGTGCCCAGCCCCACCGCCGCCACCCTGCATGCCCTTCACTACCACCAGGTCAGCGTCGCGGCGGTGCAGCAGGCGCTGGAGAAGACCGACGAGGCCGCCGAGCGCGCCGGCATCCTGGAGAAGCTGCTGACCATCCCCGTAGCCGCCCAGGCGAACTGGAGCGCCGCCGAGCGCCAGCAGGAGCTGGACAACAACGTCCAGGGCATCCTGGGCTATGTGGTGCGCTGGGTGGACCAGGGCGTGGGCTGCTCCAAGGTGCCGGACATCCACAACGTCGGGCTCATGGAAGACCGCGCCACGCTGCGCATCTCCAGCCAGCACATCGCCAACTGGCTGCACCATGGCGTGGTGAGCGAGGCCCAGGTGCGCGAGACCTTCGCCCGTATGGCCGCCGTGGTGGACCAGCAGAACGCCGGCGATCCTGCCTACAAGTCCCTGGCCGCGCATCCGCAGGGCGCCGCCTTCCAGGCCGCGCTGGACCTGGTCTTCAAGGGCAAGGCGCAGCCCAGCGGCTACACCGAGCCCCTGCTGCACGCCTGGCGCCTGAAGGTCAAGGCCGGCCAGGCCTGAGCCTTGCCGCCGGGCCGCAGCATGGGCCCGGCGCCATGAAAAAGGGCGACCCTCGGGTCGCCCTTTGCTTTGGCACGGCGTGCCGGATCAGAGGTTCTTGGCCAGGAATTTCTCGACGCGGCCAAAGAAGTCCATCGTGGTATCCGTCCGCCAGCCGCTGTGGGCCTCGTCCGGATACACCACCCACTCCACATTGGGGTTATGCGGACGAAGGGCCGCCAGCATCTTCTCACCGTTGATCAGCGGCACCCGCACGTCCAGGCCGCCGTAGGCCATCAACACCGGCTGCTTGATCTCGGCGGCGCGGTGCACGGCCGAGGTCTGCTTGAACTGCTCGGCGTCCTTCTCCGGATCGCCGATCAGCACGCGCAGCGTGGTGTCCGGGCCGCCGAAACGGTTGAAGTCGGCCCAGGTGACGGTGAACATGAAGTTGGGGTCGGTCACGCCCACCCAGTTGATGCCGCACTTGTAGAGCTTGGGCTCCTTCACGAGGCCCATCATGGTCATGTAGCCACCATAGGAGGCGCCCATGATGCAGACGCGGCTGCTGTCGATCTTGCCCTGCTCGATCAGGTACTTCACGCCGTCAGCCACGTCGTCCTGCATGCCCAGGCCCCACTGCTTCCAGCCGGCCTTGTAGAGCTTGATGCCGAAGCCGGTGGAGGCGCGCGGTGCCGGCATGAAGACGGCGTAGCCCCGCGACACCAGGAACTGCACGCGGGCATCGAAGCCCCAGTGGATGGGACGCACCCACGGACCGCCGTAGTGCAGCACGATCAGCGGGAACTTGCCCTCGCCGGCCGGCAGCGTCAGCTGGCCCGGGATGCTCAGACCGTCGCGCGCCGGGTAGCGGAAGAAGGTGGTCGGACGCATCTGCGAAGGATTGATCCAGGGCTTGGCGCGGCCGATGCCTTCGAAGCTGCCCGACTTCAGATCGAACAGATAGAAGCTGCCCGGGTCACGATCGGAGCTCGACAGGATCAGGGCCACGCGGGCATCTTCCGGGCCGCGCAGCTGGATCATGTTGTGCTGGCCCGGCAGCTGCTTGTCGACCGCCGCCTGGATGGCGACCATCTTCTCGTCGATCCAGTAGGTGCCGGGGCGCGCTGCCTCGTAGCTCACGCCGATCAGACGGTTGCCGTCCGGCGACATCATCAGGCCACCGTCCAGGTCATAGCCCTTGATGGCGGCCACCGGCTCCTTGTCGAGCTGCCCGGACTTCAGGTCGAAGCGATAGATGCCCAGGTTGTCGTTGCCGGCGTAGGCCGACACGTACAGATTGCCCTCGGCATCGAAGCTCAGCGGATTGAGGGTCTGCGCCACATCCAGCTGGTTGTAGCTGTACACGGCACGCCAGGGCGCGTCAGCGCTGTCGCGCACGTGCAGGGTGAGCGAGTCTTCCGAACGGGACACGGCCGCACGGGGCACCAGGCGGGTGTCCAGCACCCAATGGATCACATCGCCAGGGCCACCCAGGCTGACGATGCTGTGGCGACCGGTGATGGTGTTCAGGCGATAGATATTGGAGCTGACCTTGCCCTTGGCCTGGCGCGAGCCGACGGTGACCAGCACTTCGTTGGTCGGCTTGCCGTTCTCGAACACGGTGCGCAGGAAGTCGGCGCTGGCGGGCAGCAGCTTCTGGCCATCGGACAGGAAAGCGCGCTCGGACAGCTGCTTGAAATCGCTGGCGTCGCGGTTGATGGCGAAGAGGCCCGAGGCGATCTGGTCGCCGCTGCCGCGTTCCTGGTCGTGGATGGAGAAGAGCAGGCGCTCGTCGGTGATCCAGCGCAGGTCGGTGACGTCACCGTCGGTGAAGTTGGTGATGATGGTGGCCTTGCGGGTGGCCAGGTCCACCACCACGATGTTCCAGCGGCCCTTGACCTCGCGCAGCGCGGCCATGAACTTGCCGGTAGGCGACAGGCGCGGCTGCATCAGGGCGGCAGACTTGAAGAAGTCCGCCATGGGAATGGGGGCGGGCGTCCCTTGCGCCCAGGCCGGCACACTCATCAGCGGTGCGGCCATCGCAGCGCCCAGCAGGCTGCGACGCTGCATGGACATGTGTTCTCCTGACATGAAACCTCCTATGTCGGGCTCGCGGCCGGCAGCAGGCGCTGCTGCCGGGTCCACGGCCCTGATCTGAATGAAAAAGGCGCCCGCAAAGGCGCCTTGGGACCTTACGTCAATCGTGGTCGATCAACGGAAGGTGTACTTGCCGCTCACGTAGATGTAGCGGCCGCGGTTCGAGTAGATCTCGGCGAAGCCCATCTGCGTGTAGCTGTTGCTCGACGCATTGGTCAGGCTCAGCGGCGGCATGCGGTCGAACAGGTTCTTGACGCCCACGCTCAGCTCCAGGTTCTTGAAACCGGAGTACTGCAGCAGTGCATCAGCCTCTTCGTAGGTGCCCACATAGCCGGTGTTGGGCTTGATGGGGAAGGGCTTGTCGGTATCGTAGAAACCGCCCACGGTCTTCCAGGTCACGCCATAGGTCCACGGGCCGTTCTCGACCGAGACGTTGACGCTGTTGCGGAAGCGCGGCGTGTTGTAGGTGCCCACGTACTCGGACCACTCGCCGTCGTCGCTGCCACGGGTCTTGTTGGTCGAGTAGTAGGTCAGCAGTTCACGCACCGACACATTGCCCAGGATGGTGCCGTTGAGGCGCCAGCGGGCATCCACGTCCACACCCGAGGTCTCGCGCTGGGCGAAGTTCTGCAGGTTGGTGAAGATGTTGAAGCGCGGACCCACCTTGGTGAAGCGGCCAGCTTCGATGGACGACGCCAGCGTGGGGGTGCTGATGTCGTTGGTCTTCTTGATCTTCCACCAGTCGACGCTGGCGCTGAAGCTCTTGCTCAGCTCGAACACGCCGCCCACGTTGAAGGTCTTGCCCTTCTCAGGCTGCAGGTCGGGGTTGGAACCATTGACCTGATAGGCCGACACCAGGCACTTGCCCTGAGCGTCCAGCGGCACGCCCAGGATCTTGCACTGATCCGGATCGGTGATGGTCACCGCGCCTTCTTCCTGGGCACCGAACAGCTGCTTCAGCACGGGAGCGCGGAAGCTGCCGGAGTAGGAGCCACGCAGGGCGAAGGTCGGGGTGGCCGTCCACTTCAGGCCGATCTTGGGGCTGCTGGAGCTGGCGTTGGGGTACTTGTCGTAGCGCAGCGCGGCCTGGGCTTCCAGGCTCTTCAGCACGGGGATGGACAGCTCGCTGAACACGGCCTTGTAGGTGCGGGCAGCATCCACGGGAGCCTGCTTGATCGAGCCCACCACCTTGCCGGCTTGCGTCAGCAGGTCGGGGGTATCAACCAGGGTTTCACGGTTCAAGTTGACGCCCACGGCGAACTTCATCATGCCGGCGGGCAGCTTGGTGACGTCACCGCTGAGCAGGGCGTTGAAGCTGGTCAGGACGGACTTGCCAGTGCGAACCGGGTTGACCTTCAGGCTGTCCACGAAGGCCGGGTCATTGGTGTTGACCGTCGGGTTCAGCTTGCCGCTCTCGGTGGCCGGGCCCCACTTGGTGGCGTCGTAGTAGTTGTGGTCGGTGTTGACCACCTTGCTCTCGCCGCGCGACACATTGACCTTCCAGTCATAGGTGCCGAAGCTGCCTTCCACGCCGGCGGCGGCGTTGATGAAGTCGGCCTTGCGGTCGGTGATGCGGGGGCCACCTTGCATGAAGCGGCCGGCGATGTAGACCTTGTCGGCGCCCAGGCCAAAGTCAGCCGGGATCTCGTAAGGACGCTGCGCCGCGTTGGTGATGGGCACCACGAAGTAGTCGGGCACCGGGTGGGCCTCGAAGTGGTCCTTGGAGGTCGAGTAGGTCACTTCCGCGAAGGCGCGGGTGTCCGGGTTGATCTGGTACGAGGCAATGGCCATCGCGCTCAGACGGTCGGCACCGTTGTAGGCCGTCAGGATGCTCTTGTTGAAGTCGTAGCGGCAGACCGTCCCGTTCAGGCTTTCAGCCGGGCAGGCCGAATAGGGCACGCCCACCAGAGCGCCGCTGTTGGGATCGATGACGTTGCCGAAGGGCGAGAACGAGCTGCGGGCGTCATTGCCGCCAAAGCGACGGAAGTCCACCGAGCTGGAGATGTCGCGGTCCTTGCGGTAGATCGGGTCGCGCTTCAGGTAGTCCAGGCCCACCAGAATGTTGAAGCGGTCCTTGTTCAGGTCGCCAAAGCCGGCGGAAGCGCCGAAGCGGGTTTCCTTGCCATCGCTGCGGCTGCTCTGGCCGGTGCTCAGGTTGGCTTCGATGCCTTGGTAGTCGGTCTTGGTGATGAAGTTCACCACACCGCCGATGGCGTCAGCGCCATAGATGGCCGAGCCGCCGTCCTTCAGGATCTGGACTTGCTCGATCGCGCCGATGGGCAGCGAGTTGATGTCGAAGGCTGCGCCGGCACCCGACGAATCGTACAGGGCGTTGACGGGCAGGCGACGGCCATTCAGCAGCACCAGGGTTTCGCTGCTGGACAGGCCACGCAGACGCACGTTGGCGGTACCGGAACCGGCCGGCGAGTTGGAGGCCAGCTCGCCCTGGTCGAAGATGTCGATCGAGGGGATGGAGCGCAGCAACTCGTTCACAGAGGTGGCGCCCGTGCGCTCGATCTGCTTGCGGGTCACGATCTCAACGGGAGACGGGCCTTCGGCATTGGTGCGCTTGATCGCCGAACCGGTGATCTCGACGCGCTCCAGCTGTTCCTGTGCTTGAGCCACGCCCAACGCAGCGCCCAGGCCAAAACCCAGCACCATGGCCTTGGCAACGGCAGTTTTCTTGAACATTCCTTCTCCTCGGGAATCGGAAGTCTGTGTATGAAAGAAGCAGGCTGATGGCCCACCTCCACTGAACCTTCTCACGGCGCGGGTGCGCGCTCGCGGAGGGACCCCGAATTTTTTACGACCCACCTTTGGGGGACTGCTAGGGTTTCCACCATCGAATCTTCCAAGCGATCCGACAAATGAACAGAAGGGCGATATTTGCGGCGAAATAGCAATTTTTGATGACTTTTTCCCCGTGGATGAGGGGTGCGCCAGACGCGCAGAAACACATTTTGTTGCAGCGCGCCAACAGATCTCCCAGGCGCGGTCCTGGCCATATTCGATGAGCGGCCGCAAGGTCGCGTGGCGCTGATCGGGGTTGGCCGCTCTCTAGAATCGCGCCGCCAACACTGCCCTTGCCATGACGAACACCTCGCCCTTGCCGCCCCTGCCGCGTTCGCCGGATGACACCGTGCCTCCGCCGCCCATGCCCGCCAGCGCCGTCGGCGTGATGAGCGTCGATGTGCTCGTGATCGGCGCCGGCCCGGCCGGCGCTGCAGCAGCCCGCCTGCTTGCACAGGCCGGCCACGAGGTCCTGATGGTCGACCAGCACCCCCTGGGACGGGACAAGACCTGCGGCGACGGCCTGATTCCCGATGCCCACCAGGCTCTTCAGAAGCTGGGCCTGCTGGAAGCAGTGATGGCCTGCGCCGAGCCGGTCCGCGAGGTGGCTTGCATCGGCCCGCGCGGCGGCCGCATCGACGTGCCCGGAGAACTTGCCGTGCTGCCCCGCCAGATCCTGGACGAGTTGCTGGCCCGTCATGCCCTGGCCGCGGGCGCCCGCTTCGAGCAGGCCCGCTTCGAGCAGGTGCTGGAGGACGCGCAGGGCCGCGTGTGCGGTGCGGTGCTCCAGCGGGGCAGCGAGCGCATGGAAGTACGGGCCGGCTGGGTCATCCTGGCCACAGGTGCCGTACCCAAGGCCCTGGTTGCCGCCGGCATGTGCGAGCGGCACACACCCAGCGGCGTGGCCTTGCGCGGCTACGTCCATGCGCCGGCCATGGTCGGCCGCATCCAGACCATGGAAGTGGTGTGGTCGCGCGAGGTCCGGCCGGGCTATGGATGGATCTTTCCTGCACCGCAGGGCCGCTTCAACATTGGCGTGGGCGTGACAGACAGCCACAGCGCCGTCGCCGGCAAGGGGCAGAAGAAGGACGTCAACCTGAGAGCCATCTTCGACGCCTTCTGCCAGCACTATCCACCGGCGGCGGAACTGATGCGCCACGGCAAGCTGGAGGGTGAACTCAAGGGCGCGCCCCTGCGCTGCACTCTGCAGGGCGCGCGCTGGACGCGGCCGGGCCTGCTGGTCAGCGGCGAGGCCGCCGGCAGCACCTATTCCTTCACCGGCGAAGGCATCGGCAAAGCCATGGCCACGGGCATGGCCGCCGCCGAGGCCGTGCTGGCGGGCCAGGACGACGACGACACCCGCCAGCGCTACGAAGCCGTGCTGCACCAGCTCAAGCCCCGCTACGATCTCTACGAGCGTGCCAACCGCATCAATGCGGCGCCCTGGCTGGCCGACCTGCTGATCTGGCGCGCCAAGCGCAGCCCGCGCCTGCTGAGACGCATGAGCGGCGTGCTCAACGAGACCAGCAACCCGGGCAATCTGCTCAGCCTCAAGGGCTTCAGACGCCTGTTCCTCGAGTAAGCAAGGACCTTTCCCATGTGCCAGCTGCTGGGCATGAACTGCAATGTGCCGACCGACGTGATGTTCAGCTTCACCGGCCTGGCCACCCGGGCCGAGGAGCACAAGGATGGCTTCGGCATCGCCTTCTTCGAGGGCCGCGGCCTGCGCCATTTCGTGGACCACCACAGCGCGCGCGTCTCGCCCCTGGCCGGCTTCATCAGGCACTACCCGATCCAGAGCGACAACGTCATCGCCCACATCCGCAAGGCCACGCAGGGTCAGGTCATGCTGGAGAACACCCATCCCTTCGTGCGCGAGCTGTGGGGCCGCTACTGGGTCTTCGCCCACAACGGCAACTTGAAGGACTTCCATCCGTCCCTGCACGCCGCCTTCCGTCCGGTGGGCGACACCGACAGCGAGCGCGCCTTCTGCTGGCTGATGCAGGAGTTGGCCAAGGCGCACTGCACCGTGCCCAGCGTCGAGGAACTGAGCCTGACCCTGGCCGAGCTCATGCCACGGCTCAATGCCTACGGCACCTTCAACATGCTGCTCTCCAACGGCCAGGCCCTGTGGGCGCATGGCTCGACCAGGCTGCACTACCTGCTGCGCCAGCATCCCTTCGGGCGCGTGCACCTGCAGGACGAGGACCTGAGCCTGGACCTGTCGCAGCACACCTCGCCCCTGGACCGTGCCGCCATCATCGCCACCGAACCCCTGACCCGCGACGAGCCCTGGGTGGCCTTCCAGCCCGGCGAGCTCAAGGTCTTCGTGGGCGGCACGCTGGCGGGCTGAGCCCTGCCGAACGGGGCGGGCCGCCATTCACCGCGGCAGGCTGCCGTTCGCCGCATCGTGGTGATCGACCCGCGCCACGGCAGAGATACTCGCGCCATGGCTACCCCCTCCTCCTCCCTCTCCTGGCATGCATCACTGCGCAGCGACGCCGCGCAGGCCCTGGGCCGCATCCTGCGCAACGAGAACAGCGTCTGCCGCAACTCTCAGCTCATGGGTGCGGTGCTCGGGGCCATGTTCGGCGGCATGGGGATATTCGCAGGCATCGTCCAGGACACGGGCAACCTGCTGCTGGCCTTGCTGGCCTGGGTGGGGTTCAGCAGCGGATTCCTCGGGCTGATGGGGCTGTCCTGGCTGCGCCCCCTGTGGTTCTCGGGCCGGCCCGCGGTCATTCTCAGCACCCTGACCGGTTTCCTTGCCGGCGCCTTCGGGATGACGCAGGGCCTGCGCCGCGCCCCGGTGGACCACGGCCTGCCCTGGCGCGAACAGCTGCACGGCATGTTTGTCGCCGCCAAGGTCGGCATGCCATTGCCCTTGATGCTGGCCTTCGCGCTGCTGCTGGTGGTGATCCTGACGGCCAGCCAGCGCCGCGAGCACATGGCCCGGGAATTGACCCTGGCCCAGAGCCGGGCCGAGCAGGAGCAGGCCAGGCGCGAGGCCAGCGAGGCGCGGCTGCGCCTGCTGCAGGCCCAGATCCAGCCTCACTTCATCTTCAACACCCTTGCCGCCGTCCAGCACTGGGTGGACACCGGCGACACCCGCGCCAGCCCCCTGCTGCGCCAGCTCAGCAGCTTCCTGCGCGGCTCGGCCGAGCTGATGCTGCGGCCCGAAGTGAGCCTGGCAGAGGAGCTGCAGCTGGTGCAGGCCTACCTGGGCGTGATGCAGGCCCGTTGGGGCGAGCGCCTGCGCTACCGGCTGGACATCGACGCCGACTGCGCCTCGGCCGCCAGCCTGCCGCCGGGCATCGTGCTGAGCCTGGTGGAGAACGCGCTGGAGCACGGCATCGCCCCCACGCTGAACGGCGCCGACCTGCTGATCCAGCTGGCACAGCAGCCCGCGGGCGGCTGGCGTCTGCTGATCGAAGACACGGGCGTCGGCCTGACCGAGGGCTGGCGAGAAGGACTGGGCCTGGGCAACAGCCGCGCCCGCCTGCAGGGCTTCTTCGGTGAACGCGCCTCCCTGCAGCTCAGTCCGTGCGAGGACGGCCCGGGCACCCGCGTATGCCTGCAGCTGGAGGGACAGGCGTGAGCGTGCGAGCAGCAAAGGAGCGTTTCCTGGGCTTCTGGCGCGATGTGGACTGGCGCGTCGCCCTGATGTTGGGGCCGCGGCACCGCTTCACACCGGAGCAATGGCAAAAGCTGCAGGCCATCACCTCCCTGAACCCCAGCATCGTGGTCGGCGGCCTGATCAACCTGACCTGTGCGGTGCTGGCCGTCGTTCATCTGAGCTGGCGTTACCTGAGTGGTCCCCATCTGACCGCCGTCGTGCTGCTGGCGCTGGGACTGGGCGTGGGAACAGGAGCCCTGCTGCTGGGGCTCTGGCGCACCCCCACCATGAAGCGCCTCTACCAGGCCTATGCCTGGGGATTTCTTGGCGCACTGATCGCCGGGCTGCTGGCCGCGCAGGCCCGCCGGCACTGGGATCTGACGCCGCAAGCCCTGAAGGTGCTGGAAAGCACCGGCCTGATGGTGCTGGTGCTGTGCTCCCTGGGGCTGTGGGCGCTTGCGACCTGGCGCAACGAGTACTGCGCCCAGTGGCTGCGCGAGCAGGAACGCCAGGCCGAGGCCCTGGAGCTGGCCCGCCGCCTGGCCACGGCGCAGATCCAGCCGCACTTTCTCTTCAACTCACTGGCCGCGCTGCAGTACTGGGTGCAGTCCAAGGACGACAGGGCCGCGCCCCTGCTGGGTTCGCTGACCGGCTACCTGCGCGCCACGCTGCCACTCTTCGATCGCCCACTGCTGAGCGTGGCCGAGGAGGCCGAGGCCGCCTGCCGCTACCTCGAGGTCATGCAGGCGCGGCTGGGCGAGCGACTGCGCTTTCGCCTGGACATCGCGCCGGAAGCCGCCAGCGCCCAGCTACCGCCGGGCGTGCTGCTGACCTTGGTCGAGAATGCTGTCGAGCATGGCGTGCAGCCGCAGCTGGACGGCGGAGAGATCGTCATCCAGGCGGTGCTGGACACTGACGGCCTGTGCCTGCGGGTGATGGACGACGGCCAGGGCCCCGCGCCCGGGCTCGACTTCAGCACAGCCTCGGCCGGCGCCGCACGCCAGGGCGGGCTGGGCCTGCGCAACACCCTGCATCGCCTGAGCCAGACCTTCGGCGATCGCGCCAGCCTGCAGCTGCAGGCCAGGGAAGCAGGCGGCTGCGCGGCCGTGGTCCGCATCCAGGCCGCATGAACCGACACGACAAGGAAAGACAAGGAAAGAGGAGCCTCATGAACACCCCCATCCGCACCCTCATCGCCGACGACGAGGAAGGTCCCCGCGAGCAGTTGCGCGCCGCCCTGCAGCGCCTCTGGCCCGAGCTGGACATCGTGGCAGCCAGCCGCCATGGCGTCGACGCCTGGGACGACTTCCTGGCGCACGAGCCCCAGGTCTGCTTCCTGGACATCAACATGCCCGGCCTCACCGGCATCGAGGTGGCTCGCCGCATGGGTGGCACCGCACGCCCGCCGCATGTGGTCTTCGTCACGGCCTATGGGGACCACGCCTTGGCCGCCTTTGATGCCGGCGCCGTCGACTACGTGATGAAGCCCGTGGAGGATGCGCGCCTGGCCCAGGCCATCGAGCGTCTCAAGTCCCGGCTGCAGCAACCCGCCCCGGACCTTCAGGCCCTGCTCAAGCAGCTGCTGCCCATGGCCACGGCCGCGCCGAAGCCGCGCCTGATCCAGGCCTCGCTGGGCCGCGAGGTCAAGATGATTGACCCTCAGGACGTGGTCTATTTCGAGAGCGACAACCGCTACACCCGCGTGGTCTATGACGGCGGCGAGGCCCTGATCCGCACACCGCTGAAGGAGCTGCTGGCCTCGCTGGATGCCGAGCTCTTCTGGCAGGTGCACCGCTCGGTGCTGGTCAACAGCCGCTGCATCGCCAGCGCCGTGCGCGTGGACGAGAACACCATGCAGCTGACGCTCAAGGGTCGCGAGGAAAAGCTGCCGGTGTCGCGGCAGTTCCAGGGGCTGTTCAAGGGCCAATGAGCAAGCCGGGCGGTGCCTGACGCCGTGGATGCTGGCACGGGTTCGCCCCCACCCGTAAGCGGCGGGGCCACCCGTAGCATGGCCCTCTGCTCCACAAGACGCATGCCATGGCCGCCGCCCTTCCGATCCCGGACTTCAGTCAGTTCCTCCGCCACCAGCCCCTCACCGAACTGCTGCAGGCCTATGCCGCGGCGCGACCACATCTCGTGACGCTGCGCGCCATCGGCCGCAGCCATGAGGGTCGGGAGATCTGGCTGCTGGCCGTGACGAACGAAGCCACCGGCCCCGACACCGACAAGCCCGCCCTCTGGTTGGACGGCAATATCCATGCCGCCGAACTCACGGCCTGCACCACCTGCCTCTACTACCTGCACCAGTTGCTGAACCACCATGGGCAGGACAGCGAGCAAGGCCGCCGCGTCACGCAGCTGCTGGACAGCCGCGTGGTCTACATCGTCCCGCGCCTGAACCCCGATGGCGCCGAGCTGGCCCTGGCCGACCGGCCACGCCACATCCGCTCCTCCACCCGCCGCTACCCGCATGACGAGGACCCGGTGGATGGCCTCACCATGGAAGATGTGGACGGCGACGGCCGCATCCTGACCATGCGAGTGCCCGACCCGCATGGCGGCTACAAGAAGCACCCGCAGGACCCGCGCCTGATGGTGGCGCGCGAGCCCGGTGAGTACGGCGGCGAGTACTACCGGCTGATGCCCGAGGGCTTTCTGCAGCACTACGACGGCCTGCAGATCAAGGTCAACGGCGACGTCGAGGGCCTGGACCTGAACCGCAACTTTCCCGGCGGCTGGCGCCAGGAGCACGAGCAAAACGGCGCCGGCCCCTACCCGGCCAGCGAGCCCGAGGTGCGGGCCATGGTGGACTTCATCGTGAAGCACCCCAACATCGGCGCCGCCATCAGCTTCCACACCTACAGCGGCGTGATCCTGCGCCCCATGGGCAGTTGCGCCGACGAAGACATGACGCCCGAGGACCTCTGGTTGATCAAGCAGTTCTCGGCCCTGGGCGAGAAGCACACGGGCTACCCCGCCGTCAGCATCTGGCACGACTTCAAGTACCACCCCAAGGACAGCATCAGCGGCACGCAGGAATGGCTTTACGAGCACCTGGGCGCCCTGTTCTGGGTGGTGGAGCTGTGGAACCCGAACCAGGAGGCGGGCATCACCGGCTACAAGTGGATCGACTGGTTCCGCGACCATCCGGTCGAGGACGAGATCAAGCTGCTCAAGTGGAGCGATGAACACTGCGCCGGCCAGGCCCATGTGGACTGGACGCCCTTCCAGCACCCACAGCTGGGCGCGGTGGAGATCGGCGGCTGGGACAAGATGAACTACTGGCGCAACCCGCCGCCCGCCCTGCGCGAGCGCGAGGCGGCCCGCTTCCCGGCCTGGCTGACACAGATCGGCCTCTCACTGCCCCGCCTGGAGCTGCTGCGTACCGAGGTGCGTGCCCTGGGCGCCGACAGCTGGCGCGTGCGCCTGGCCGTGGCCAACAGCGGCTATCTCAGCGCAGCCGTCACCGCCCGTGCCAAGGAGCGCCAGGTGGTGCGCGGGGTCATCTTCGAGATCCGGCTGCCCGCGGACGGCAGCGCCAGCCTGGTCACCGGCAAGGAGCGCATGGAAGGCCCGCACCTGGCCGGCCACGCGCCGCAGGCCTCCCAGCTGAGCTTCCTGCCTACCGAGGAGATCACCGGCGACCGCGCCGTCGCCGAATGGATCGTCCGCGCGCCGCATGGCACGCGGCTCTCGCTCTCGGCCCGCACAGAGCGGGCGGGGGTGGTGAAGGCGGAGGTGACGCTGGATTGAGCGGGCCCGGCCGGCCAACTCAACGCAGCGCCGTCCCCAGCCGTTCCAGCCAGGCCGCCGGCACGGCCTTGTTGCAGTAGAGGTGGCGGGGCACGATGGGTGGCGGGTCACTGAAGTGCAGCAGCTGCAGGGTCTGCTCGCGGCGGCCGTCGCGCTGCAGCTGGGCTTGCACCTCTTCGGGGGCGGCCGGCATCCAGTCGGCATGGCCGGCCTGCAGCATGCGCAGCAGCTGACCGACCTCCCCGCTGCCCTGCGTGGCGCGGCCGGGGCGCTCGGCGATCAGGGCGTCCAGCTCCGCGCCGTAGGAATAGCCCTGCTTCACCAGCAGGCGCGCCGGGGAGTCCAGGGCCTCGCGCAGGCTCATGCCCTCTCGCAGGGCGGCATCGCGGCGCGCGATCATGGCCAGATGCTGGCCGCGGTACAGCGCTGCGCTGAACTGGCCCTTGGCCTCACGGACCGGACTGCGGAACCAGCCCACCCCGCAGACCAGGTGCTCGCCGTTCTCGACCATCAGCAGCTGACGCACCGCCGGTGTCAGCACCCAGCGGTGGGGCAGGCCGGTGCGGTCCAGGGCGCGCCGCAGGGGCTCGATCACCAGGCCCTGCGGCGGCTGCCGCCCGGGCTGGGGGAGGTAGTAGGGCGGGCGGTCCTGGTAGAGCAGGTCCACGCTGGGCAAGGTCGGGGACTCGGCGCCAGAGGCCTTGGCAAGACCTGACCCCAGGGTCGCCACCAGGGCCAGCAGGCCCGAGATCCGGCGCTGCCCCCGGGTCATGCTCACTGCAGCGGGGCCTTGAGCCCCTGCTCCTCGGCCGCCTGCAGGGCCGCCCGCCAGAGGCGGGCCGGCACGAAGGTGCGCAGTTGGTGCAGCGCCCGTTCGATCAGCTCGGGATGCAGCTCATGGCCGATGTCCGGGAGCACATCGGCCGTGACATCCGCTCCCAGGGCCACCAGGCGCCTGGCGGCATGGATCTGGTCCTGGTAAGGCAGCACGCCATCCTGCTGGCCGTGCAGCAGATGCACGGAGACCTCCTGAGGCGCATGCTCGGGCAGGGTGGCATAGGCCCCGCCGAAGGCCATCACGCGGCCCGCCAGCGCCAGCTCTGCCTGCACGGCCTCCAGGGCCAGCACGGCGCCCTGGGAGAAGCCGCCCAGGGCCACCTGTTGCCAGGGCAGTTCGAAATGCGCGGTCCAGGCCCGGATCAGGGCGATGAAATCGGGCAAGGCGTCAGCCACGCGGCGGGCGTGGTTCTCGTCATTGGCACCGTCCAGCGAGTACCACTGCAGACCGCTGCCGCCGCCGGGAATCAGGTCATAGGCCTCGGGGCCGCTGAGCGCCAGCACCGCTGCCTGCGGGTACTGGCCGCGCAGGGCCTGGGCCAGGGGCCGCATCTGGGTGGCATCCGCCCCGGCTCCGTGGAAGAGCAGGAAAAGCAGATTGGGCACGCCCTTGTCGGGCAGCAGGGCCAGGGCGTGGGATCGGTGGGGGACAGCATCACTCATGCCCGCATTGTGCGCGGCGGGGGCCTGATCGCAAGTCCCCCGAATGAACCGCCCCGCCTCAGGAACAGCGCAGGTCCAGCTCAGGCCCGACGCAGACGCAGCCAGAAACGCACGCCGCCGTCCTCGTTGCGGGCCTCGATCTGCGCGTCCATCTTGGCCAGATAGCTGCGGGCGACAAACAGCCCCTGCCCGCGCCGCTCGGGGCCGGCGTCGGGCGGTTGGTCAGAGACGCCGTACTCGAAGATGCGGGCCAGCATGTCCGCCGGAATGGCCGGCCCGCGGTTGTGAATGCCCAGCAGGGCAAAGCCGTCCTCGGCTGCCAGCCTCAGGGTGATGGGCGTGCCCGGCAGCCGGTAGCGCTGGGCATTGCGCAGCACATGGGTGACCACGTCCTCCAGGGCATAGGCCTCGCCGCGCACGGGCAGCGGGGTACCGTCGTCGCCCTGCAGCTGCACGTCCGCAATGCCTGCATGCGGCGCATTGGCCACCACCTCGCGGCAGAACTGGGCCAGGTCCAGGGTCTCCAGCTGCAGGTCCGCGGCCTCTAGCGCCTCGGAGGGCGAGGCCGTGCCGTACAGCACCCGCACCGCCTGCTGCATGCGCTGCACATAGCGGTGGCTGGGGTCGTCCGCCGTGGCATGCAACACCATCAGGGACTGCAGGGGCGACATGATCTCGTGCCCCACCGCATGCCACATCTCGCGCTCGCGCTCGGCCCGCAGCTGCTCGCGCCGCAGGCCGTCCTTCACCCGCTGCAGCAGGGCCTGCAGGGTGCCGGCCAGGATGCCCAGCTCGTCGCGGCCTTCGAGGTCCGCCACGTCCAGCTCGCCGATGCGCTGCTCGGCCCGCGGGTCCTGCATGTTGTAGGACACGGCCGCCGCGCGGCGCGTCAGCACGGTGATGCGGCGGATCAGCCCCAGCTCCACCAGCAGCCAGGCAAAGGCAATGGCCGCGAGCATGGCGCCCACCAGCCACAGCAGGCTGCGGGCCTCGCGGGCAAGCTGGCGGTCCAGGCTGCGCAGATCGCCCTGCAGGCTCAGCCGGTAGCGGCCAGTGGCGGTGACAACCTCCTCCTGGGCCTGCAAGCGCAGGCGGGCATCGCCCACGGGCACGTCCACCGGCAGACGACGGATCAGGCGGCTCAGCCAGGGCAGGGGTGCATCGCCGATCTCGGCGCCGCGGCGCTCGGCGATCACCAGCGGGTGTTCGCCCAGGCGCTCGATCCGCAGGGTCTCGCCGGCCTGCAGGGCCGCCCCCAGGCGGTCCAGCGAGACGCCCACCGTCGCGCCCGGCCGGGCGCTGTCGAACAGGGCGACGGCAGCGCCGTCCTCGCCCGCCGGGCCCAGCAGCTGCACGCGCAGGCGCAGCCGGTCCAGGTCTCTAGGCGGCCAGGACTGGGCGCCACGCTCGAACAGCGCCGCCTTGAAGGCCTCCACCGGCAGGCGAACCGAGAACACCGTGTGCCGCGCGCAGGCCGCCTCGGCATTAGCCGCATCGCCCGACTGCACGCAGGGGCCCTCACGCCACAACCAGCCGCGGAACTCGCGCTGCGGGCGGGCCTGACGCTCCAGCTGATCGCCCTCGGCCAGGAAGCCCGTCAGGCGGCCGCGCTGCAGGGCCGGGCCTTCATCGGGGCGAGCGGCTTCATAGGGCGCGGTCCAGACGCTGCGCTGGCCACGGTAGTCCAGGCTCACGCGCAGGCGGTGTACGCCGTCCAAGTCCAGCTGACCGACGCTGCGCGGCTGCAGCGGGCCGGCGTCCAGGCTGCCCACCAGGTAGACGAAGCCGCCCGCGTAGGCATTGCTGCCCACCGCCGCGCAGAGGCTGGCGCCTTGCGGCCAGCGCAGGCCGCAGCCGGCCATCTCCACGGCGCGCAGGGCCTTGTACTGGTCGTCGAAGTCGATGGCCGAGAAGGGCAGCAGCACGGGGGCCAGGTCTTGCCCATTGCCCGGCTCCATGCCGGGATTGAGCAGTGCCAGTTGCCCCGCGGGATGGCGCAGTTGCAGGGTGATCTCGGCCAGGGACTGTCGGAAGCCCTGCTCGTAGCGCTGATAGCTGCGCTGCTTCTGATCCTGCAGCACGGTCAGGGCCAGGCCCAGGGTGGCTGCCACCAGCAGCACGAAGGCCAGGTGCACCACCAGGCGGCGGCGGAAGGCCGCCAGCCCCAGGCGCGGCACCGGCAGGGCCGGCAGCTCGACAGGACCGAGCTTCATGCGCCGGCCGATCTCATCGCGGCCCGGCCCAGCGGAAGCCGCGCATGGGGACGTTCTCGATGGCGTCGAAGCCGGCATCCACCTCGCGAAGGGCCTCGCGCAGGGTGGAGACATGCTTGCGCACGTTGTCCCGGGTGCGGCCGCTCTTGACCACGTCGAACAGCTCCTCGTAGCTCACCACCTCGGGCGCCCGCTGGTGCAGGGTGGCCAGGATGCGCTGGGCGGTCAGCGGCAGGTTGATGCGCTGGCCCTTCCACAACGGGCTGCGCTGCCACAGGGGGTCCAGCTGCAGCGTCGTCGCGGCGTCCGGCGCCGGGCTGGGCGCGCGGGCACGGGCGGCGCGCAGGATGTCCAGGAAGGTCTCGGTGAACTCGGCCTCGTCAAAGCTGGTCTTCTGCAGGTAGTCCCAGGCATCCAGGGCCTTCATGATGCCGCGGTAGATGGCCGCCGGCATGGCCGAGACCACCAGGACCGGCGTGCCCTGATGCAGCTTGTTGATCGCATTGATCAGGGCCACGCCGGCATGGCGCTCGCGGCCCAGCTCGATGTCCAGCACCACCATGGCATAGGACTCGCGGCCCAGGGCGGCTTCGGCGCTGTCGCGGTCGAACCATTGGTCCACCTGCAGCTCGGGGCGAGCAGCGCGTATCCAGCCGGCCAGTTGCTCGCTGGTCGGGCGGTCGTCCTCGATGACGGCGACTTTGTTCATGGGCGGATTATCGGCAGGCCCCGCACCGCCCCCTGTGAAGCTTTCTTCCGGGCTGTGAGCACAGTGGCCCGCCGCCGCCCTGGCGCCCTCCGCGCCCTTCGCCGAACACTGCAGCCATCGATCCACACAGGGCCCTGACCCTGATCCGCACCAGGAGCTGCACATGAACGAGCACACCCCCGGCACCAACGCCAGCCAGGACGACGAAGCCCTGCACACCCGCTTCGCCGACGACGCTGTCGAGGACTACCAGGCCGCTGCCGCCCACGAAGCCGCCAGACCCTCCCTGCGCGCCCAACTGCGCCGCCATGCCCCGCTGCTGATCGCGCTGGGCGTGAGCATGGCCAGCGTCACGGCCCTGGCCCTGCATCCGCCCTTCTTTCCCGTGCCCCGCGGTGAAGTCGCCCTGCGCACCAACACCCTCACCGGCGGCGTCACCCAGGCACGCGATGGCAGCCTCTTTCGCCTGCCCGGCCTGCACGAGATCCGCACCCTGCCCCAGCAGGACCGCAGCTACCAGCCCCACGCCTTCGCCCGGGCTGACGGGCCAGCACCGCTGCAGTCGGTGGAAGGCCTGTCGCTGGGACTCACGCTGACCCTGCGCTGGGGCGTGGATCAAAGCCGCCTGCCCCAGCTGGCCCGCAGCCTGCCGGACCACATCGAGCGCGAGCTGATCGACCCCATCCTGCAGGGCGTGATCTACCGCCAGATTGCCAGCCACACGGTGCGTGAGATCTTCTCGACCCAGCGCGCCGAAATCCAGCAGGCCCTGGAAACCGAGCTGCGCAAGAAGCTGATCGCCGATGGCATCGTGCTCCACAGCGTACAGATCGGGAATGTGGACCTGCCGCACGAGTACCGCGAGGGCCTGGAGAAGCTGCTGTCCGAGGGCCTGGCCACCGAGAAGATGCGCTACACGCTGGAGCAGCAGGAGAAGAAGGTCAAGCAGACCGAGCTGGAGGCCGCCGCCGACAAGATCCGCCGCGAGACCGCTGCCGAGGCCGCCGCACGCGAGCAGGTCATCGCAGCCAAGGCCCAGGAAGAGGCCATGAAGCATGTGCTGCCCTTCAAGCAGCGCCAGGTCGAGCAGCGCCAGCTGGAGGCCGAGGCCGAGCGCGTGGCCCGCGTGCGCATGGCCGAGGGCGCCGCGCAGGCACGCGGCATCGAGGCCGAGGGCGAGGCTCGGGCTCGCGAGAAGCTGGCCGATGCCGAGGCCTACCGCCAGGGCCGCCTGGGCAAGGTGAGCCTGGAGCAGATGTCGGCCGAAGGCGCCCTGCTGAGCCGGCACCCCCTGCTGATCCAGAAGGCCATGGCCGACAAGCTCTCGGACAAGGTGCAGGTCATCATCGCCCCGCCCCCGGCCGATGGCGGCTTCATCGGCAAGGCCTTGCTGGGCGGCAAGACGGAGACCGTGGCCAAGGCGCGCGAAGCGCAGGAAGAACAGACTGAAGGCAACAACTGACCCCGTCACCACACCCGCGAGGACCCAACCATGCGCCGCCTATTCAGCACCGCCGCCCTGGCCACCACCGCGGCATTCCTGCAGCCCGTGCAGGCCCACGCCGCCACCGCCCTGGTCTTGCAGGACCAGGCTGCCCTGCGCGCCGCCGCCCGCGACGCCGCTCCCTCGCAGGCCGCCCTGTGGCGCGGCGAGGCGGTGGAGATCCGCGGCGAGCGCCTGGACTTCTACCAGGTCTACGACTACCGCCGCGAGCGCGGCGGCTTCGTCCGCAAGGGTCAGGTCTTGCCCCTGGAAGGGCCGGCCGCCGAGCCCGCCGCCCTGCTGGCCGCCCTGCGTCTGGTGCGCCTGCAGCCGGGCGCGGAGTCCCTGGGCCTGGGTCTGGCCGCGGCCTATGTGCAGCAGGCCAGTGCCGAGCAGATGGCAGGCCCCGGCGGCATCGAGGCCCTGGACGCTCTGGGCAGCCTGGCCGAGCGCCTGGCCGAGCGCGCCTCGCGCAGCAGCGCAGCGAAGCTGGACACGCCCACGACCTCGGCCGACACCCAGTTGGCCGCCCAGCTGGACGTGGCCGCGCGCTACGGCCTGAAGTTCCAGAGCTTCGAGCGCGAGGCTGGCAGCCTGCAGCTCTGCTACGAGGGCGAGGTCTTCCGCCGCGTGCTGGCCTTGCCTGCGAGCACGCCCGAGCAGCAGGCGCGCGCCGCCCTGGCGCTGACCCGCCCGGAGTGCCAGAACCCTGCCGCCACGCCCTCGCAGAAGCTGCAGCGCGAGCTCTGGCGGGCAGACATCCTGGAGCGCGTGCCGACCACCGGCCTGGCCCCGCTGTGGCGCAACCGCCTGGCCCTGCGCCAGGCCAGCGTCTGGAGCAGCCTGGCCTATGCGCAGGCCCGCCAGGCCGATGCCAGCGCCGCAAGCCAGTCACAGGCTGCCAGCGCACGCGCCCTGCAGGCCCTGGCCCGCCTGCAGCCCGGCGAGCTGGCCGACGACGACCAGCCCCTGGCCAATGACGCCGCCATGCGCGCCAATGCCGTGCGCTGGCAGACCCTGCCTGCCGGCGCCGCGTCGATGAGCTGGCGACGTGGCAACGAGGAGCTGCAGCTGCGCCTCGTGCCCGGCACCGAGGGCGACCAATGCCTGGTGCTGCAGTCGACGCGCGCCAAGGAGGCCCTGCTGCGCCACTGCAGCTTCGGCCTGATCCAGACGGCCTCCTTCAGCGTCAACCGCGAAGGCAACGCCGCCACGCTGGCCGTGCAGCCCACCGAGGCCTGGCGCGAGCTGTGGCTGCTGCGCCAGACGCCCCAGGGCTGGCGCATGGACGTGCTGCCTCCCGCGGCCGCCAACCCCGGCCTGGGCTATGCCGAGTTCGCCGGCTGGGTGCCCGGTGGCCAGCAGCTGCTGATGGTGCGCGAGGCCCGCGCCGAAGGCCGCTACACCCCGCGCAGCTTCGAGCTGCTGGACCTGCAGACCCTGCAGGTGCTGCGCCGCAGCGGCGATGCCCAGCAACTGGGGCCTTTCCAGCGCTGGGCGGATGCGGGGTGGAAGACGGCAAGTCTGAGCCTGCGGTGAGCGGTATCACCGCCTTGCGCCAGCTCAAGTCATCAGTCGGCGCGCGGCCCCAAGGGCGCAGGGGCTTCAGGCCCTGCGCTTGACGGGCGCAGCGTCCGGCCCGAAGCTGGCTGTCACTTGCCAGGGAACTTGCCAACCGCGCCAGCCACCCGGCTGCGACCAAGCAGCCTGGTCACCACCGGAGTCCCGCCATGCCGTCATCGCCGCCGCCCAGCGCCAGACTGCACCAGCTGCGCCGCCAGCAGTCGCAGGCGCTGTACGCTCGGCGCGCACCCGTCTATGACCTGGAACTGGCGGCCCTGGCAGGGCTGCGTCGCGAGGCCATCGCGCGCCTGGGGCTGAAGCCAGGAGACATCGTCCTGGACCTGGGCTGCGGCACCGGCCTGAGCCTGCCTCTGCTGCTGGAGGCCGTGGGCCCAACGGGGCAGGTGATCGGCCTGGAGCCCTGCAAGGCCATGCTGGACCAGGCCAGGCAGCGCTGCGGGCCGGATCCGCGCCTGACCTTGATCGAGGCCCCTGCCGAGGCCGCCGCCTGGCCCACCCGGGCGGATGCGACCCTGCTCTTCTTCACCCATGACCTGCAGCAATGCCCGCAGGCGCTGGACCGGCTGCAGTCGGCGCTCAAGCCCGGCGCACGGGTGGTCGCGGCGGGCCTGGTCTGGGCCCCACCCTGGCAATGGCTGGGCAATGCCATCGTCTGGAGCGCGGCCTGGCATTCGCTGTGCTGCTTCGAGGCCCTGCATGCGCCCTGGCAGGGCCTGCTGCCGCTGCTTGCGGACTACCGACTGGAGCGCCGCAGCCTGGACACCCTGTATCTGCTCACAGGCCACACACACGCCCAGGCCTGAGCCCCGCGGCGATCAGCGCCGCTGCCTGTCGTTGGGCTTGTGCCCGATCAGCTTGACCAGCACCTGGCGCAGGCGGTTGGCGTCGATGGGCTTGGTGAGGAACTCGTTCATGCCGGATTCCAGGGCCTCGTCGCGCTCGGAGACCAGGGCCGCGGCCGTGAGAGCCACGATGGGCAGTTGCTCGGCGGGGAAGCGGCGGCGGATCTCACGGGTGGCCTCGTGGCCGCTCATCACGGGCATCTGCACGTCCATCAGCACCACGTCAAAGGGCTTGCCCATGCTGGCCGAGGCATGGATGGCCTCGATGGCCTGGTGGCCGTCACTGGCCTGCGAGACCTCCAAGCCCCACTGCTCCAGCAAGGCCACGGCGATCATCATGTTGACGGGGTTGTCCTCCACCATCAGGACGCGCAGGCCTTCGAGGTCGGCGTTGTCGCGGGCCTCGCGCGGCTGGGAGGACAGGCTGCTGGCCGCGGCCACCAGCGGCAGTTCGGCCCAGAAAGTGGAGCCTCGTCCGGTCTCGGACTGCACGCCCACCTCGCCACCCATCAGATGGGCCAGCTCACGGCAGATGGACAGGCCCAGGCCCGTGCCGCCATAGCGCCGGGTGGTGGACTCGTCCGCCTGCGTGAAGGGCTGGAAGAGGCGGGCCTGCACCTCGGGCGTGATGCCGGGGCCGGTGTCGGTGACCTCGATGCGCAGGCGTTCGTCGCTGATGCGCGCCACGCGTACCGAGACCGAGCCGTTCTCGGTGAACTTCAGCGCATTGGTGAGGTAGTTGGAGAGGATCTGGCGGGTGCGCACCGGGTCGCCCACCACCCAGCCGGGCACGTCCTCGTCCACGTCGATGCGGAAGGCCAGGCCGCGCGCCTGCGCCAAAGTGAGGTAGGCCATGCGCATGGTGGAGAGCATGTCGCGCAGGGCGAAGGGCTGGGACTCCAGGGTCAGGCGGCCGGCCTCGATCTTGGAGAGATCCAGGATGTCGGCGATCAGGCCGGAGAGGCTCTCGGCGCTGTCCAGCATCTGGTCCAGGTAGTGGCGGCGGGTCTCTTCGTCCAGGTCCGGCTGCTGCAGCATGCGGGCCAGTCCCACCACGCCATTGAGCGGGGTGCGGATCTCATGGCTGGTGTTGGCCAGGAAGGCACTCTTGGCGCGGCTGGCGGCCTGGGCCTCGTCCTTGGCCTGGGCCAGGGCGGCCTCGACGCGGCGCTTCTCGGTGACGTCTTCCAGGATCCAGATGGTGCCGCCGCGGCTGGGGTGGTCGGGGTCCACCGCGCGGGCCAGGATGCGGCACAGAAAGGTGCTGCCGTCCCGGCGGGCCATGCGCCGCTCGGTCTCGACCTGCTCGCCGGCGGCCAGGCGCGGGCCCATCTCGCGGCCGGCGTCACGGTACTCCTCGTCGCTGGGCCAGACCACGCGGCCGGACTCCCCGATCAAGCTGCCATCCGGCCAGCCGAACATCTCCTCTACCGCGCGGTTGACCTGCACAAAGCGCTGGTCGCGGGTAAGGGTGATGCCGATGGAGGCGTTCTCCAGGATGGCCGCGTGGATCAGGCGCGTGCGTTCCGACTCCGACACGTCCCGGGCGTTGATCACCAGGTAGGCCTGCCCTTCCATGTTGAAGGGCGCGGCCGACATCACCATGGAGATCAGCTCGCCGTTCTTGCACTTGAAGGCGGCCGGCATGTCGTTCACCCGGCCGTGCAGTTGCACGCCGTCCACCAGGCGCTGGCGGTCTTCGGGGTTGTGCCAGACGCCCAGCTCGTCCGCCGTGCGGCCCAGCACCTCCTCGGCCTTGTAGCCGGAGAGCTCCTCGAAGGTCTTGTTGACCATGGCGTAGCGGCCGGTGGCGATCTCGGTCAGCGTGATCACATCCGGGCTGGTGGCCACCAGGTGGGACAGCAGGCCCTCGGAGCGGCGCAGCGCCTCCTGGGCGCGCGAAGCCTCGGTCTGGTCGATGAAGAAGGACAGGGTGGCGGGACCGCTGGCGGCCTCGACCCGCACGCTGGTGACCTGCACCAGGCGCCGCCGCCGGGACAGCGTGCGCAGCTTGAATTCCGCCACGGGCAGGATGGCACCCACTGGCATGGACTCGATCTTGGCGGCGCGCTCGCGGGCGCGCTCGTCTTCGCCGGTCTCGTAGTGGGCGAAAAGGTCCTGGCCTATCATGCTGGAGCGCTGGGTGTAGCCGAACATGGCCATGGCGGCGGGGTTGGCGTCCAGCACCCGGCCCCAGCGGTGCAGCACCAGGGGCGAGGGTGAGCGGCGGAAAAGCTCGCGGTAGCGGGCCTCGGTGGCCACGATGGCCTGCTCGGCCTGCACCTCGTCGGTGACGTCGCGGCCCACACCCCAATAGCCGCGGAAATTGCCCACGGCATCAAAACGCGGCTCGCCGCTGACCGAGACGTAGCGCAGCGTGCCGTCCTCGCCGCGGCGGCGGGCCACCATGCCGCGGAAGGGGCGGTGGGCTTCCAGGTCGGCGCGGTGGGCGTCCATGTCCTCGTCACCCAGGCCCTGGGCCTGGTCCACTTCCCAGGGCGTCTTGCCCAGGCGGTTGTTGAGGTCCAGGCCCGACTGGCCGGGGATGTTCTCGGCCATGTGGGTGAATCGGAAGTCGCGGTCCATCTCCCAGTACCAGTCCGCGGCCATGGACAGCAGGTGGCGGAAGCGCGCATTGCGCTCGCTGGCCTCGCGCATGGAGCGTCGTACCAGGCGAAGGGTGCCCAGGCCCACGACCAGGCCCGTGCTCAGCAGCACCAGCTGCGTGATGAGCTGAGCCGATACGCTGGAGCCGGCAAGCACCGGCGGCATCATCTGGTGGGCCTCCAGCCAGGCCATCAGCACCAGGCAAAGGGCGCCCACGCCGAAGAGCCACAGGCCGGCGGTCAACCCCGTCAGGGCGGTGCCCAGCGCCACCATGAGGGCCAGCACGCCCAGGCCCGGCGAGCCCAGGCCCGCGCCGCGGGACCAGGCCAGGGCCAGGCCCATCATCATCACGAGGCTCATCAGCAGCATGACACCGGACTTGGCCCGTTCACGCGGCAGACGCAGGTAGAAGGCGGTGCCGACCATGCAGACCAGGCCGGCCAGCAGGGGCGGCAGCACACCACCCCATGGCTCCCCCTCGCGAACGGTGGCGGCCAGCAGCAGGGTGACCAGACCGCCGATCAGGGCCGAGGCGCCCAGCAGCATGCGCACCGAGCGCCAGCGCAGGCCCCGTTCCAGGGCCAGGCGCCGCTCATCCAGCGACATCTCCTGGCCCACCAGGCTGCTGAGGTCGTCGAGAGGGTCCGTGCTCACGGGGCGGCCGTGCTCCAAAGGCGCCAGCCCCACCGCGGGACCATGGCTGGTCGCAAGTCTCGGTCAGACCAGGCTGGCTGACCAGCCATGCGGCCCCTCAAATCCCCGTCCGGCACAACGCCCGCCGGGCGAGCGAGAAGGAATGCGCAGGAGCTGGCACGGCGAAGGCTCAGCTGCGGGCGGCGTGGAGCTGCTCGCGTGTCGCCAGCGCCACGCGGCGGGCTGCGGCCGCGAAGTCCTCGCCGCTGCTGGCGTACAGCACCGCGCGGGAGGAATTCACGATGATGGGCGCGCTGCTGCCCTCGGCTGTGCCGCGCCAGCCCGCGCGCACCGTGGCCGCGGCATCCCCACCCTGGGCGCCCACGCCAGGGATCAGCAGGGGCAGGGTCGGAGCGATCTCGCGCACCCGGGCGATCTCCTCCGGGAACGTCGCGCCCACGACCAGACCCAACTGGCCGGTCTTGTTCCATTCGGTCTGGGCCAGCTGCGCCAGGTGCTCGTAGAGACGCGGCTGGCCGGGGATGTCGGCCAGGCGCTGGTTCTGCCAGTCGCTGCCGCCGGGGTTGGAGGTGCGGCACAGCAGGATCACGCCCTTGTCCGCGTAGCGCAGAAAGGGCTCGATGGTGTCAAAGCCCATGAAGGGCGAGAGGGTGACGGCGTCCGCCTGGTAGCGCACGAAGGCCTCGCGGGCGTACTGCTCGGCGGTGGAGCCGATGTCGCCGCGCTTGGCATCCAGGATCACCGGCACCTGGGGCGCCACGCGCTTGATGTGGGCCATCAGGCGCTCGAGCTGGTCCTCCGCGCGGTGGGCGGCGAAGTAGGCGATCTGCGGCTTGAAGGCGCTGACCAGGTCCTTGGTGGCGTCCACGATGGCGCTGCAGAAGTCGTAGATGCGGCCGGCATCGCCCTTCCAGGCCCCGGGGAACTTGGCCGGTTCCGGATCCAGGCCCACGCAGAGCATCGACTGGTTCAGGCGTTCGGCGGCGTGGAGTTGCTGGAGGAAGGTCATGGATCGCACCCTTGGGCGGGCTGGGCTGGTGGAGGTGCCGTATTGTCTCGCTTCTGGCCGGTTTTCTTGCCGTTTCCACACCGCCCCGACACCATCTGGAGACCCGACGATGCAGATTCTGGAGACCGAGCGCCTGCGCCTGCGCTGGTTCAATGACAGCGACGTGCCCTTCGTCCTGGGCCTGATCAACGAGCCGTCCTGGAAGGCCAATATCGCCGACCCGGGCGTGCGCACGCCCGAGCAGGCCCGCCAGTGGATGCAGGACCGCCTGCTCAACCGCTACTGGGCCCAGGGCCATGGCTTCTGGTGCATAGAGCGCAAGGACGACGGCGAACGCCTGGGCCTGGCCGGCCTGATCCACCGCGAGGGCCTGCCAGAACCGGACCTGGGCTATGGCCTGGCCGAGCGCCACTGGGGCCAGGGCTATGCCCGCGAGGCCGCCGCAGCCGCCCTGCGCTATGCCCATGAGGTGCTGGGCCTGCGCCATCTGCTGGCCACCACCGCCCCCCACAACGACAGTTCAGGCCGCGTGCTGATGGACATCGGCTTCCAGGACCTGGGCCTGCAGCAGACCGAGGCGCACGAGGGCCTGTCCCGTGTCTACGAATGGCGCGCAGCGGAGCCCGCGGGCGACGATGCACAGCAGCTCCGCACCCTGGTGCAGCGTTTCCTGGGTGCCTTCGACAACCGCGAGGGCCGCATCCCGCAGCTCGCCGCCCTGCCGCACTGGCTGATACCCGAGGCCCGCATCGTGGTGCGCCAGGGTGAAGCCCTGAGCAGCCTGGGCCTGCGCGAGTTCATCGAGCCCCGCACCGCGGCCTTTGCCAGCGGCACTCTGCAGGATTTCCACGAATGGATCGAGACCCTGCGCATCGAGCACGAAGGGGGCCTGGCCCAACTGCGCCTTCACTACGCCAAGGCCGGACGGCGCGAAGGCCTGGCCTTCGAGGGGCGTGGGCACAAGCTGTTGCAGTGCGTGAAGACCGCGCGGGGCTGGAAGATCGCGGCGGTGCTGTGGGAGGATGTGGAGGCCTAGCGCCGGATCAGCCGGCTGAACACCGGCAACGTCTTCAGCCTCAAGATGGTCTACACCGGCGGCTTCAAGGACTCGACCGGGCAGTACTGCTTCCAAGACCTGTTCCTGGACGGCAAGTCCCAGGTCGACGAGCCCCAGACCCTGGCCCTGGGCGACCTGGCGGTGGGGGCGGCGCGCCGCCGCCGTCGCTGATCGCACGGGATTCCGTCCCGCCCCGCCCCGCCCGGACGGTTTTCCGTTCAGGCCTCCAAAGGTTGGCGCCCGCCCTCCCCGTCAAATCAAGCACTTGCGGCATCCCAGGTCCTGAAACCCAAGGGATAACCCGAGCTGGCACGGCCCCTGCAAGAAGCGGGGCATGCTGCGCCGCCTGTCCGTCCCCGCCCTGCTGCTGAGCCTGCCCCTGCTGGCCGGCAGCGCCCTGGCCGCCGGCAAGGACGCCAGCCCCCTGCTCGCCCAGAGCGAGACCCTGCGCCGCATCGCCGCCACCGGCACCATCAACCTGGGCCACCGAGAGTCTTCGGTGCCCTTCTCCTACTACGACCAGCGCCGCCAGGTCGTGGGCTACTCGCAGGACCTGATGCTCAAGGTCGTCGAGGGCATCCGCCAGGAGCTCAGGCTGCCTGCGATCACCCAGCGCCTGGTGCCCGTCACCTCGCAGAACCGCATGTCCCTGGTGCAGAACGGCACCGTGGACCTGGAGTGCGGCTCCACCTCCAACACCCTGGCGCGGCAGAGGCAGGTGGCCTTCTCGGTCTCCATCTTCATCGTCAGCACCCGCATGCTGGTGCGCAAGGACTCCTCCCTGCAGGAATTCGCCGACCTCGCCGGCCGCCGCGCCGTGGTCACCGCCGGCACCACCTCGGAGCGCCTGCTGCGCGCCTGGAACGAGACCCACGGCGGGCGCATCCAGTTGCTCTCGGCCCGGGACCATGGCGAGGCCTTCCAGTCCCTGGAAACGGGCAAGGTCGACGCCCTCATGCTGGACGACGCGCTGCTGCTGGGCGAGCGCGCCAAGGCCAGCCAGCCCGAGGACTGGCGTCTCACCGGCACGCCCATGAGCTCGGAGGTCTACGGCTGCATGCTGCGCCGCGACGACGCCGGCTTCAAGACCCTGGTGGACCGCGAGCTGAGCCGCCTCATGCAAAGCGGCGAGGCGCTGAAGATCTACCAGCGCTGGTTCCAGCGCCCCATCCCGCCCAAGGGGCTGAACCTCAACTGGCCGCCGACCGAGGCCCTGCTGCAGCTGTACCGGCAGCCCTCGGACCGCGCCCTGCAATGAACCCTTCCCTTCCAACAAGTCAAGAGACAGGCATCCGCATGAAGACCTCCTTCCGCACCTCCGCCCTGGCCGCCCTGCTGGGCCTGGCCGCCCTCAGCGCCGCACCCGCCCGCGCCGAGGACACGCTCAAGAAGATCAAGGACAGCGCCACCATCACCCTGGGCGTGCGTGAGTCCAGCGGCGCGCTCTCCTACACCCTGGGCGACGGCAAGTACGTGGGCTATCACGTGGAGATCTGCCAGAAGGTGGCCGCCGCCGTGCAGAAGCAGCTGGGCCTGGCCAAGCTGGAGATCAAGTACCAGCCGGTGACCTCGCAGAACCGCATCCCCCTGGTGCAGAACGGCGCGGTGGACCTGGAGTGCGGCTCCACCACCAACAACCTGACCCGCCAGAAGGACGTGGCCTTCGCCGTGACCACCTTCGTCGAGGAAGTGCGCATCGCCGTCAAGGCCGGCTCGGGCATCGCCAACATCGGCCAGCTGGCCGGCAAGACCGTGGCCACCACCACCGGCACCACCTCGGTCCAGACCCTGCGCAAGCATGAGCGCGCCACGGGCGTGGACTTCCACGAGGTCTTCGGCAAGGACCACGCCGACAGCTTCCTGCTGCTGGAATCCGGCCGCGCCGACGCCTTCGTGATGGACGGCTCCCTGCTGGCCGGCCTGATCGCCAAGGCCAAGAACCCGGCTGACTTCAAGATCGTCGGCGAGGTGCTGTCCGTCGAGCCCATCGCGATCATGTTCCGCAAGGATGATCCCGCCTTCAAGAAGGCCGTGGACGACACCCTGGTGGCGATGATGAAATCCGGCGAGATCGCCAAGCTCTACGACAAGTGGCTGATGCAGCCCATCCCCCCGACCAACGCCCGCGTGGGCCTGCCCATGAGCGAGAACCTCAAGTCCGTGCTGGCCGCACCGAATGACAAGCCCATGGAAGCCTACGCCAAGAAGTAAGCAGACGCGGCCGCACCGGCCGCCCAGGGTCAGGCAAGACCTGACCCCGCAGAAAGGATCCCCATGACATTCGAATGGCAGGAACTCTGGTGCAAGGACACCGTCGAAGGGACGGTCGTCCAGGGCTGCTTCGGCGAGCCCGGCACCCAGACCTATCTGGACTGGCTGCTCTCGGCCTGGGGCTGGACCCTGGCTGTCTCGGCCATCGGCCTCCTGATCGCCCTGATGCTGGGCTCGCTGATGGGGGTGTTGCGCACCGGCCCGAACCGCAAGCTCGCCTTCCTGGGCGAGGCCTGGACGGAGCTGTTCCGCAACATCCCGCTGATCGTGCAGCTCTTCCTGTGGTTCTTCGTGATGCCGGAACTCGTGCCGGTGATGAAGACCATGCCCAGCTTCCTGATCGCGGCCATCGGCCTGGGCTTCTTCACCTCGGCGCGCATCTCCGAGCAGGTGCGGGCCGGCATCCAGAGCCTGCCGCGCGGCCAGAAGGCGGCCGGCCTGGCCCTGGGCCTGACCCTGCCCCAGACCTACCGCCACATCCTGCTGCCGGTGGCCTTCCGCATCATCGTGCCGCCGCTGACCAGCGAGGCCATGAGCATCGTCAAGAACAGCTCCGTGGCCTTCGCGCTGTCGGTGTTGGAGCTGACGCAGTTCGCGCGGCAGGTCGGTGAGGAAACCTCCCGCCCCACCGAGGTCTATGCCATGGTGACCCTGCTGTACTTCCTGTCCGCCTTTGCGGTCTACCTGGTCTCCGCGCTGATCGAGCGCTGGGTCCGGGTGCCAGGTCTTGCCGGAGCGGGCCACAAATGAATCTCGACTTCTCCTTCCTGACCGGCGAGTTCCTGCGCGCCTTCATCGCCAAGGGCTTCCTCTTCTCCATCCAGCTGACCCTGGTGGCCATGGTGGGCGGCATCCTGCTGGGCACGGTGCTGGCGCTGATGCGGCTGTCCAGCAACCCGCTGCTGAGCAAGCCCGCCGCGGCCTACGTGAACCTGCTGCGCTCCATCCCGCTGGTGATGGTGATCCTGTGGTTCTTCCTGCTGGTACCCCTGCTCACCGGCCCCATCAGCGCGGAGCTCTCGGCCTTCATCACCTTCACGCTCTTCGAGGCGGCCTACTACGCCGAGATCATGCGTGCCGGCGTGCAGAGCGTGCCCAAGGGCCAGACCCACGCCGCCTTCGCCCTGGGCATGAACTACCGCCAGGCCATGAGCCTCGTGGTCCTGCCCCAGGCCTTCCGCAACATGCTGCCGGTGCTGCTCACGCAGACCATCATCCTCTTCCAGGACACCTCGCTGGTCTACGCCATCGGCGCCTACGACCTGCTCAAGGGCTTCGAGGTGGCCGGCCGCAATTTCAACCGCCCGGTGGAGACCTATCTGCTGGCCGCGGGCCTCTATTTCGTGATCTGCTTCAGCCTGTCCATGCTTGTGCGCCGGCTGCAGCGTCGCATCCAAATCATCCGCTGAGGTGGCCCCATGATCGAGATCCAGAACGTTTCCAAGTGGTACGGCAGCTTCCAGGTGCTGACCGACTGCACGACCAGCATCCGCAAGGGCGAGGTCGTGGTGGTCTGCGGCCCCTCGGGCTCGGGCAAGTCCACCCTGATCAAGACCGTCAACGCCCTGGAGCCCTTCCAGAAGGGCGACATCGTGGTGGACGGCATCTCCCTGGCCAACCCCAAGACCGACCTGCCCAAGCTGCGCTCGCGCGTGGGCATGGTGTTCCAGCACTTCGAGCTGTTCCCGCACCTCTCGGTCACCGAGAACCTGACGCTGGCGCAGATCAAGGTGCTGGGCCGCAATGCCGACGACGCCAAGACGCGCGGCCTGAAGATGCTGGACCGCGTGGGCCTTTCCGCCCACAAGGACAAGTTCCCCGGCCAGCTCTCCGGCGGCCAGCAGCAGCGCGTGGCCATCGCCCGGGCCTTGTCCATGGACCCCATCGTGATGCTCTTCGACGAGCCCACCTCGGCCCTGGACCCCGAGATGGTCGGCGAGGTGCTGGACGTGATGGTGCAGCTGGCCAACGAGGGCATGACCATGATGTGCGTCACGCACGAGATGGGCTTCGCCAAGAAGGTCAGCCACCGCGTGATCTTCATGGACGCCGGCAGGATCGTCGAGGACTGCCGCAAGGAGGACTTCTTCGGCAAGCCCGAGGAGCGCTCGCCGCGTGCAAGGGACTTCCTCTCGAAAATTCTGAATCATTGACCCCCCCTACTCGCTTCGCGGTCGTGCCGACCACGCCGGGCCAGAGGCCCGCCCCTTCGGCAGGCACCAAGGGCATGCCCTTGGTGTCCGGCCTCAGCCCCCCAGGGGGGCGCATGCGACGGCCCGGCAGAGCCGGATCCGCGCACGCCGTGCCTGAGGGGCTGGCCACCTTCGGTGGCTCCGCCCCGTCCAAGCCAGAGTACTGAGCATGCTGGTGTTCGCTTGAAAAGAGGTCTGCGTATTCTGCTCGGCTCGCTGGCCGCGGCGCTGCTGGTCGGCGGCGCGGGCTGGCTGGCCTACACCGCCAGCCTGCGCCAAGGCACGGAAGTGCTGCGGCGCGAGTCCAACCACCAGCTGGAGCTCTTCGCCGCCGCGGCGGAGGGCGTGATCAAGCGGCAGGAGTCCATCCCTGCCACCCTGCAGCTGAGCCCCGAGGTGCTGGCCCTGCTGCGCGAGCCGCAGTCCGCCGCCCGCGCCGAGGCCGCCAGCCTCTACCTGCGCCGGCTCAATGCCCACCTGGGCAGCCTGGAGCTCTTCGTGCAGAACCAGCAGGGCCTGGTGCTGGCGTCCAGCGAGCCCGGGCTGCTGGGCGAGGACCTGTCCTTCCGCCCCTATTTCCTGGAGGCGCTGGCCGGCCGGGTGGGCCGGCACTTCGCCATCGGCACGCGGGACGGGCGACCGGGCTACTACGTCTCGCATCCCATCCACGACGGCGCCCGCGTGGTAGGCGTGGCGGCCATCAAGATCAAGCTGGACCCCATCAACGAGGCCTGGGCCACCCTGGGCTCGCCGGCCCTGCTGGCGGATTCCAACCAGGTCGTCATCCTCTCCTCCGAGCCCGCCTGGCGCTACACCAGCCTGGCCGAGCTGAGCGTGGACCAGCGCGTGGACCTGCAGCTCTCGCGCCTCTACGCCGCCCAGCCCCTGCCACGCTTCCCCCTGCAGGTGGACCTGCGGGTGGACGAGGACAGCCAGGTGGTCGAGGGCGTGCTGCCCAACGGCCTGGGCGCTGCCGCCTCCACGCCACGCCTGGCCAGCCGCGCCATGCTGGTGATGGGCCGCACGCTCAACGGCATGGACTGGCGGCTGATGATGTTCAGCGACCTGCGCCCCGTGCGCCAGCAAGCCAGCACCCATGGCCTGCTGGCCAGCCTGGTCCTGGGGGTGGTGCTGCTCAGCGCGATGATCCTGCAGCAGCGCCGCCGCATCCTGCGCCAGAAGCTGGAGGCCCATGCGGCCCTGGAAGAGCAGGTGGCGCGCCGCACACAGGCCCTGTCCGAGGCCAATGCCCAGCTGGCCCAGGAGGTCAACGAGCGTCAGCAGGCCGAGGCCACGCTGCGCCGCGCGCAAGACGAGCTGGTGCACGCCGGCAAGATGGCCGCCCTGGGCCAGTTGGCCACCGGCATCACCCATGAGCTGGCGCAGCCCCTGGGGGCCATACGCACCTTGGCTGGCAACGCGCTGGAGTTCATGCGGCGTGAGGACCTTCGCTCGGTGCAGGGCAATCTGGAGATCCTCACCCGGCTGGCGGACCAGATGGGCCAGATCATCCAGCCGCTCAAGGGCTTCGCCCGCAAGAGCCAGGCCCGCCCGCAGCGCTGCGACGTGGGCCAGGCCCTGGGCAACGCCCTCTTCCTGCATGACCAGCGCATCCGCCAGCAGCAGGTCAGCCTGGAGCGCCAGCTGGCGCCCGGCCAGGTCTTCGCCTTCTTCGACCCCAATCGCCTGGAGCAGGTGCTGCTGAACCTCATCGGCAATGCCCTGGACGCCGTGCAGGGTCAGGAGGAGGGCCTGATCCGGGTGCAGGCGACGCAGGCCGGGGGTCAGGTCTTGCTGCTGGTGCACGACAGCGGCCCCGGCCTGGGCGAGGAAGCGCTGCAGCGCCTTTTCGAGCCCTTCTTCACCACCAAGGAGCAGGGCGTGGGCCTGGGGCTGGGCCTGGCCATCTCGCGCGACATCGCCCGCGAAGGCGGCGGCGAGCTGGAGGCCCGCAACCACCCGCAAGGCGGCGCGGAATTCATCCTGCACCTGCCCGCCGCCGACGCGCCCGACAGCCCCGCCCAGGCCTGACAATGCCGTCATGAGCCTGCCGCCCCCCACCGAGCTGTCCGTCCTGCTGGTCGAGGACGATCTGCACATGCAGCTGGGCTGCGTCCAGGCCCTGCAGCTGGCGGGGCTGGCGGCGCGCGCCGTGGCCTCGGTCGAGGAGGCCCGGCCTCTGCTGCACAAGGGCTTTGCCGGCGTGGTCGTCACCGACATGCGCCTGCCCGGCGCCGACGGCCTGAGCCTGGTGCGCCAGTGCCAGGAGATGGACGCGGCCCTGCCCGTCATCATGATCACCGGCCATGGCGACGTGAGCCTGGCCGTGGAGGCCATGCGGGCCGGCGCCTATGACTTCATCCCCAAGCCCTTTTCGCCCGAGCACCTGGTCGAGGTGGTGCGCCGCGCGCTGGACAAGCGCCGCCTGACGCTGGAGGTCGCCCAGCTGCGCGAGGCCCTGGCCCGGCGCGACGGCGTGGCCGGCCAGCTGGTGGGGCGCTCACCGCAGATCGAGGCCGTGCGCCAGTTGGTGGCCCGCGTGGCGGAGTCGCGGGTGGACGTACTGATCCGCGGCGAGACCGGCACCGGCAAGGAGCTGGTGGCCCAGGCCCTGCACGAGCTCTCGGCGAGGCGCAGCGGCCCCTTCGTCGCCCTCAACTGCGGCGGCCTGCCCGAGACCCTGCTGGACAGCGAACTCTTCGGCCACGAGCCCGGCGCCTTCACCGGCGCGCAGAAGCGCCGCATCGGCAAGATCGAGCACGCCAGCGGCGGCACGCTGTTCCTGGACGAGGTCGAGAGCATGCCCATGGCCGCGCAGATCAAGCTGCTGCGCGTGCTGCAGGAGCGCCAGATCGAGCGCCTGGGTTCCAACCAGCCCCTGCCCGTGGACTGCCGCGTGGTGGCCGCCACCAAGGACGACCTGCTGGAGAAGTCCCGCCAGGGCGCTTTCCGCAGCGACCTCTACTACCGCCTCAATGTGGTGACCATCGACCTGCCGCCCTTGCGCGAGCGGCGCGAGGACATCCCCCTGCTGCTGGAGCACTTCCTGCTGCTGGCCGCCAGCCGCTACGGCCTGGCCGTGCCTACGGTCAGCGCCCTGCAGCTGCGCACCCTCACCGCCCACCACTGGCCCGGCAATGTGCGCGAGCTGCGCAACGTGGCCGACTGCCTGGTGCTGGGCGTGCGCAGCGACGTGCTGGGCGATGTGCCCGGAGACAGCAGCGCCCCCGCCCCCGCGCCCCAGGCCCTCTCGCTGGCCGAGACGGTGGAGGATTTCGAGAAGAGCCTCATCCGCGAGGCCCTGCAGCGCCACGGCGGCAACATCGCCCGCAGCGCCCAGGCCCTGCGCACGCCCAAGACCACGCTGGCGGACAAGATCCGCAAGTACGGGCTGAATGCGGGGGAGGGCGGCTGAGGTCCTCTTGCGAATCCCGGTATCTTTTGGCTCCGGACGCCCGCTTGCATACACTGCGCCAGCAATGAGCACCGCCCCCATGGACCCCGCCCGCATCCTCCTCGTTGAAGACGACGACCGCCTGGCCGCGCTGGTGGCCGAGGCCCTGCGCAAGGCCGGCTATGCCGTTGAATGCTGCAGCGACGGCGCCGAGGGCGAAGCCCGCTTGCGCGCCGAGCCCTTCGATGTCGTGCTGCTGGACGGCCATCTCCCCGGCAAGGACGGCTTCGACGTGCTGCGCGACGTGCGCCGTGACTTCAAGGGCCGCATCGTCATGCTGACCGCCCGCGACGACGACATCGACCAGGTCCTCGGCCTGGAAGGCGGGGCCGACGACTACATCACCAAGCCCGTCGCCCCGCGCGTGCTGCTGGCCCGGCTGAAGGCCCTGCTGCGCCGGGATGTGTCGGCGCCGCCGCTGGAAGCTTCCCCCGCCGAAGCAGGCGATGAGATGGACTTCGGCCCCGTCCAGATCCGCCCCGCCGCACGCGAGCTGCGCGTCAACGGCGAGGCCGTGGAGCTGACCACGGCCGAGTACGAGCTGCTGCTCTTCCTGGCCCGGCGCGCCGGGCAGGTGGTCTCGCGCGAAGACATCATGCAGGGCCTGCGCGGCCTGGAGTTCGACGGCCTGGACCGCGCCATCGACGCCCGCGTCTCGCGCCTGCGCCGCAAGCTGGGCGATGATGCGCATGCGCCGGAGCGCATCAAGACCGTTCGCGGCCAGGGCTATCTTTTTGTCCCCTGACGCCATGCCGCGCTGGCTGCGCCTGCCCCGTTTCAAGCCCTCGCCCCTGGCGCGCATCGCCCTGGGCCTGGGCCTGGCGGTGCTCACGCTGATGCTGCTGGCCCAGGGCCTGGTGGCGGTGGCCGTCGACCAGTTCACGGCGGACTACGTCAAGCGCTTCATGCGCGGCACGGTGGACGTGCTGGTCAACGAGCTGCGCCCCCTGGACCCCAAGGCCCGTGAAGCCCGCATCCGCCAGCTGGACCAGACCTTCGCCTACCCGGTGAGCCTGGTCCGCATGCAGGACCTCAGCGGTGCGCGCCAGGAGCAGCTGCTGCGCGGCGAGCTGGTGGTGGCCGGCCTCAACCGGCGCGTCTATGCCCGGCTGGACCCCAAGGGCGACGCCGTGCTGCAGCTGGGTCCGCTCAATGCCGACTGGGAGCCGGGCCAATCCTGGCAGCTGCCGCGCGAGCTGTGGCTGCAGCTCTTCTCCGCGCTGGCGCTGGCCGTGGCGGTGATGGGCCTGGCCTGGTGGCTCCTGCGCCCGGCCTGGCGAGACCTGCGCGAGCTGCAGGCCGCCGCCGACCAGATCAGCGCCGGCCATTTCGACACGCCCTTGCCGCGCCCGCGCAGCCGGCTTTTCGCGCCCCTGGCCCATGCCATCCGCTCCACCCTGCAGCGCCTGGCCAGCGCCCTGGCCAGCCAGCGCGAGCTGACCGGCGCGGTCTCGCACGAGCTGCGCACACCGCTGGCGCGCCTGCGCTTCGCCATCGACGCTCTCATTGACGAGGACGACGCCGCCCGGCGCGAGGCCCAGGTCCAGGCCTGCGAGCGCGACATCGAAGAACTGGAGGGCCTGATCGACGCCAGCCTCATGCTGGCCCGGCTGGACACCGGCGCCCTGAGCGCCAAGCCCGAGCCGGGAGATCTCACGGAGCTGCTCAACGCCGAGTCCGACAGCCTGCGCCCCCTGCTGGACGGCAAGAACCTCAGCCTGACCCTCAAGCTGCCCGACACCGCCCTGCCTTTCGACGCCCAGATCCTGCCCTATGCCCTGCGCAATGGCCTGCGTAACGCGGCCCGCCATGCCCGTTCCCGCATCTGCCTGCAGGCCTGGCTGGACCAGGAGCAGATCTGGCTGGCCATCGACGACGACGGCGAGGGCGTGCCCGAGGCCCTGCGCGAGCTGGTTTTCACGCCCTTCAAGCGCCTGGAGCGCCACCGCCGCTCACGCGGCTTCGGCCTGGGCCTGGCCATCGTGCGCCATGTGGCCGAGAGCCACGGCGGCGAGGCTCTGATGCAGCGTGCCCCCGAGCTCGGCGGCGCGCGCCTGCTGATCCGCTGGCCGCAGCAGACGCCTCCCGGGCGCTGAGGCCGCCGCTATGCTTCGGGCATCCCGCTCTCAGGAGTTCGCCATGCAAAGACGCTCTGTGCTGCAAGGGGCCGCCGGCCTCGCCGCCTCGATGGCCCTGCCCCGTGTCCATGCGGACGAGGCCCCCGCGCCCACGCCCGTGCCGGGCCGCGACTGGTTCGTCTTTCTGGAACGCGGCGTGCCTACCCCGCCGGACAAGGAGCGGGTGATGGCCATGCAGAAGGGTCACATCGAGAACTTCGGCCGCCTCTTCGCGGCGGGCAAGCTCTTCGCCGCCGGCCCCATGCGCGACCCCTCCCAGCACAAGCGCGGCATCGTGGTGGTGCGCGCCCCCGATCTGGACGCCCTGCACACCTACTTCACCGAGGACGAGTACGTGGCCCTGGGCCACATGACGCTCAATGCGCAGCCCTGCGAGGTGAAGAAGGCTCTGAACACCACGGGCCTGAACCTGAAGAAGATCGTCGAGAACCGCATCGTGATGCTGTCCGGCGCCGCGGCGCTGCGTCCCGAGGAACGCCTGCAGCTCGAAGCCGCGCTGCAGGCCCTGGTCGACGAGGGTACGCTGGGCGCCTGGTATGCGATGCAGGCCGGGCCCATCGACCACGTGCTCTTCCGCGCCGGCACTGACGAGGCCCCGCTGCAGGCCGCCCTGGCACGCCTGCCCGGCCGCACGGACGAGCGCCTGCAGGCGGCCGTCTGGGGACAGTGGTTCGCGGAAGGCGTGGTGCGCTGAGGCCCGGGGCAGGCGTCCTCAGGACCGCTGAATGGGGATGCACAGCTCGCAGGCAAATGCGCCGGTCTGCGGATCGGGGCGCGCCGCGGCTGACAGGCGCTCGAAGAAGGGCCGCATGTCCAGCTGGTGGCCGCTGCGCGGGAACCAGTCCGTCAGCAGCCATTGCCAGGCCTGCGCCAGCTCTGCACCCGTTCCCTGGAAGGCGGCCATCGCGTAACGCCCGCCCGGCAACTCCTGGACACTCACCGCACCGGGCGCCGCAAAGCCCGCGGGCAGCTCGACGCAGGCGTCGTAGCGGCATTTGCCCGGCGGGGTCAGCTGGGGATCGTCCCAGCCCACGCCATAGCAGCGGGCCGACTCCAGGCCCTGCGCCTGGATCCAGGGCCGCACGGTCTCGGCCCAGAACTGGCCGATCTGCGGGCCATAGGCCCCCAGGCGGCGGAAGTAGGCGACCCGGGTCGCCGGCACGGTAGTGACCGTCACCTTCATCATCACAAGCTCCTCGTTGAAAGAGCTCGCATGCTGCCCAGGGTCCGAAGCCGGCGCCTGATCCAGCTTGCGGTCCTGCAGGCGGCGCGCATCGCGCAGGGCTTCCCAGCGCTGCGGGGTGTCGCGCTGCCAGGCCGAGGGCGTCAGGCCGAAGTGGCGCTTGAAGGCCCGCGCGAAGGCTTCCGGCGATCCGAAGCCGACCTGCTGCGCGACCTCGGTGACGTTCAGGGCCGGGTACGAGGCCAGCGACAGGGCACCCACCTCCAGGCGCCGGCGCGTCACGTAGGCGGCGGCCGACTCCCCCAGCCAGGCGGCGAAGAGCCGATGGAAATGGAAGGGCGAGTAGTGCGCGACTTCCGCCAGCACGGCCAGGTCCAGGGGCGCCTCGAGGTGGCGGTCAATGTGGTCCAGCACCGCATTCATGCGGCGGTTCGGCGCGGCCGTCCCGGCCTCGGCGCTGGCCGCCATCCTGTTCAGATCCATGCGCCCGGCTTCCTGCGTGCCCGGCGGCTCTGTCGACTTGTCCCCATGTCCTCGTCCTACTTGTCCAGCGGCGACCATTTTCCGCGCCGGACAGGACCGGGCAGGGTGGCCGTGCGCGACCCGCGCCCAGGTCCGTACCTGGCGCGAGGACGGCTCAAGCCCGCGGCCGCAGCCTCAGCGCCGCCAGCGCCAGCAGGCTGCACAGCCCGCCCATCGCGAAGGTGCTGCCCGGTCCCTGCCCATCCCATAGCCAGCCGGCCATGCCGCCCGACACCAGCATGGCCAGGCCGCAGAAGAGGTTGAAGAAGCCATAGGCCGTGCCGCGCAACGTGGCCGGCGCGACCTCGGCCACCAGGGCCGCCAGCAGGCCCTGGCTCATGCCCATGTGCACGCCCCACAGGGCCACACCGGCCAGCACCCAGGCCCAGCCCTGGGCCACGCCCAGCAAGGCCTGGGAGGCCAGCAGCACAAGAAGACTCCAGGCCAGCAGACGCGTGGCAGGCAGGCGGTCGGCCAGCTTGCCGAAGGGGTAGGCACAGGCGGCGTAGACCAGGTTCATCGCCACCATCACCAGCGGCACCAGGGCCAGGGGAATGCCCTGCTGCTGGGCGCGCAGGACCAGGAAGGCCTCGCTGAAGCGCGCCAGGGTGAAGAGCGCGCCCAGGCCCGCCACCCACCAGAAGGCCGGCCCGAGCTGGGCCAGCTGCGCGCGGCTCAGGGGATTGGGGCGATGCGCGGCCGGCGGCAGCGCCGGCTCCCGCACGCCCACGGCCAGCAGCAGCACGCAGGCCACGGCCGGTACGCAGGCGACCCAGAACACGGCCCGGAAGTCACCCGCCCACAGCAGCATCAGCGCTGCCGCCAGCAGGGGGCCGAGGAAGGCGCCGACGGTGTCCAGCGACTGGCGCAGCCCAAAGGCCGCGCCGCGCAATTCAGGCGGCGCGATGTCGGCCACCAGGGCGTCGCGCGGGGCGCCGCGCAGGCCCTTGCCGATGCGGTCGCTGAGCCGTGCAGTGACCAGCAGGCCCGCGCCCGGTGCCAGCGCGAAGAGCGGCTTGCTGAGGGCGCCCAGGCCGTAGCCCAGCAGGGCCAGAGGCTTGCGACGGCCCCAGTGGTCGCTGAGCATGCCGGAGAAGATCTTGACGATGAGGGCCGTGGCCTCGGCCGCGCCCTCGATCAGGCCCACGGCGGTGGCGCTCATCCCCAGGCTGCCCATCATGAACAGGGGCAGCAGGCTGTGGATCATCTCCGAGGAGATGTCCATCAGCAGGCTGACAAAGCCCAGCACCCAGACGGCGCCCGGGATGCGGCGCAGGGTGGCGAAGCGGGTGGCGCCGTCGGCGGGGCGGCTCATGAAGTGGTCTTCAGGGCGGCCCCGGGTCCGTTCAGATGCGGCGGGCCAGGGACTCGGCCGTGCCGGTGTAGCCGCCCGGCGTCAGTTCCAGCAGGCGGGCCTTCTCGGCCTCGGGCAGCTCCAGGCCGCGGATGAAGTCCTGGATGGACTCGCGGGTGATGGCCTTGCCGCGGGTCAGCTCCTTCAGGCGCTCGTAGGGGTTGGGCAGGGCGTAGCGGCGCATCACGGTCTGGATGGGCTCGGCCAGCACTTCCCAGGCGGCGTCCAGGTCAGCGGCCAGGGCGGCCTCGTTGACCTCCAGCTTGTCCAGACCCTTGAGCAGGGAGTCGTAGCCCAGCAGCGCGTAGCCCAGGCCCACGCCCATATTGCGCAGCACGGTCGAATCGGTCAGGTCACGCTGCCAGCGGCTGATGGGCAGCTTCTGGCTGAGGTGGGTCAGCATGGCATTGGCCAGGCCGAAATTGCCCTCGGCATTCTCGAAGTCGATGGGGTTGACCTTGTGCGGCATGGTCGAGGACCCGATCTCGCCGGCCTTGGTGCGCTGCTTGAAGTAGCCCAGGCTCACGTAGCCCCAGACATCGCGCGACCAGTCGATCAGGATGGTGTTGGCGCGGGTCACGGCATCAAACAGCTCGGCCATGTAGTCGTGCGGCTCGATCTGGATGGTGTAGGGGTTGAAGGTCAGGCCCAGCTGCTGCTCGATCACGCGCTGGCTGAAGGCTTCCCAGTCGAAGGCGGGCCAGGCGCTGAGGTGGGCGTTGTAGTTGCCCACGGCGCCGTTCATCTTGGCCAGCAGCTTGACGTCGGCGATGCGGGCACGGGCATTGCGCAGGCGGGACACGACGTTGGCGATCTCCTTGCCCACGGTGGTGGGGCTGGCGGTCTGGCCGTGGGTGCGCGAGAGCATGGGCACGGCGGCCAGGGTGTGGGCCATGCTGCTGAGCTTCTCGATGATGCGGTCCAGCGTCGGCAGGATCACGTCCTGGCGGGCGGCCTTGAGCATCAGGCCGTGGCTGGTGTTGTTGATGTCCTCGCTGGTGCAGGCGAAGTGCACGAACTCGCCGGCGGCCTTCAGCTCGGCATGGCCCTCGAAGCGGGACTTGATCCAGTACTCCACGGCCTTGACGTCGTGGTTGGTGGTCTTCTCGATGTCCTTGATGGCCTGGGCATCGGCCTCGCCGAAGTTCGTCACCAGGGCGCGCAGCAGCTCGCGGGCGGCGGTGGACAGGGGCTTGAACTCATCGAAGCCGGCATCCGACAAGGCGATGAACCACTCGACCTCGACCTGCACGCGGCGGTGCATCAGGCCGAACTCGGACAGCAGCGGGCGCAGGCTGCCCATGCGCGAGGCATAGCGGCCGTCCAGGGGAGACAGGGCGGTGAGGGCGGAGAGGTTCATGGCGGGAGCCGGCGGCGAAGCCGGGCGATGTCAGGAAGAGCGAGGGCAAACCCGGGGGATTTTAGCGGTGCGCCCGCCAGCCCGTCCGTGGGATCCATCGCAGCCGGGAAAGACCGGCCGGCCCCCCCTACAAGCGCCCGTTCCACAAGGGCAGCTGCAACTGCCAGCTCAGCAGCAGCTGGGCCACCAGGCTCAGCAGCAGGGCAGACTGGTGCAGCCGGCGCGGCCAGGGCGAGGCATGCCAGTGCCTGACGACCAGCCAGCTCACAGCAGGCAGCGCGGCCATCTGCAGCCATGCCAGGACCTGGGCGGCGCGAACCGCGGTCAGGCCCGGCTCGCCCATCACGGCCGCAAAGCCGCCGGCACTGTCCAGCACCAGCCAGGCCGGGCCCAGCAGAGGCAGCAAGAGCAACAGCGCCAGGGCGCGCAGCGTCCACCGGCCCGGCCAATGCTGCGGCCGCCGGGGGCCCAGCATCTGCCGCCTGACTGCGCTGGCCACGGGCCATGCCAGCAGCGACAGCGCGGCCAGCACCACGCTGAGACCGCCCAGACCCAGCAGCCAGTAGGGCCGTTGCGCCCAGCCTGCCGGCAACCAGATGGAGACCCCGTGATGCATGCCTACGGCCTGCCGCCCATCCGCCAGGGTCTGCGTGTAGAGGCGGCGACGCGGCTCTTCCTCGGCTTCCCAGACCCCCTCGCCGACGCGGACGAAGTGCAGCAGTCGACCGTCCCGTCCCTTGAAGTGGCTGCTGAAGAGCCGCCCGCGCTCATCCGCATTCAGATGCAGGGCGCCCGCCAGGGCAAAGCCGTAGAAGGGATGGGTCTCGCCACGACGGCTGTCGAGGTACCAGCCAGCGAGGCGCTCGGCGGCCCCGGCCTGGGGCTTCGGTGCCGCGGCCCGGGTGCTGCCCACGTAGCGTGCCAGGAGCCGGGCGAAGAGGTCGCTACGCATCACCTGCTGCCCGCTGCTGTTCTGCGCAATGAAAACGCCCAGGCCCCGCTCAGGCATCAGGTAGAGCCCGGCATGGAACCATTGCGTGTCCCCGCTGTGGCCAACCACGCGAACGGGCCAGCCGCCGTCCTCATAGAAGCCCAGGCCGACGAAGGGCGCCTCGGGCCGCAGGCGCTGCTGGGGCGACAGCATCTGCTGCAGGGACTGCGGCTGCAGCAGGGGCGCACCACCCCCCAGCACGGCCTGCATGAAGCGCGCCATGTCGGTCGCGGTGGCCGAGAGAGCGCCGGCTGGCGCGAGGTTGATGATCTCGAACGCCTGGGCCCGGCCCCTGGCGTCCTCGAAGCCCGCGGACATCTGCGCCGCCAGGGCCGGCGGCAGGGGCTGGGCAAAGCTGCTGTGCGCCATGCCCAGCGGCTGCAGCACGCGCTGCTGCACGTACTGATCGAAGGGCAGGCCACTGACACGCTGCACGACATAGCCCGCCAGCGTCACGCCGTAGTTGGAATAGGCCGCTACCTGACCAGCCGGATAGATGCGCGCCGGCATGGTGCGCACGAGAAGCTCGCGCAGCGCTGTCGGTTGCGGCGCAAGCGACCAGGCCTCCCGATAGCTTTCCTCGAAGCCAGCCGTGTGAGAAGCCAGCTGGCGCAGGGTGATGGCCGGACTGCTGCCATCGGCGCCGCGGGGGCCGGGCGGCAAGGGGAAATCCAGGTAGCGCTGCACATCGGCGTCCAGGTCCAGCTGCCCCTGCTCCACCAGCTGCATCACCGACACCCAGGTGAAGACCTTGGAGATGGAGCCCACGCGGAACAGGGTCTGGTCCGGCCTCACGGGCTGGCGGCGCTCGGCGTCAGCGAAGCCGTAGCCCCGGGCGCTCAGCAGGCGGCCGTCCTTGACGACAGCCACCACCGCGCCGGCAATGCCGCTGCGCTGCAGCTCGCGGGGAAGGTAGCCGTCCAGAAAAGTGTCCAGGTCGGCGGCGTTCAAATCCCGGACCAGTTCCACTGCGGGAGCCTGCGCGGCCGGCATCTGGGCCTGGCCCCATGAGCAAGCCAGCCCAAGCAACAGGCCCCCCAGCACGCATCGCATCACACGCATCGTCTCTCCACCGGACTGCAGGCCTTCCGCGGCCGACTGGGGGGCATGCTAGCCAGCGGCCCCCTCAGGTCCAGCAACATGCGACGGACGGTCGCAAACTCGACATGGGCTACAGCCGCCCTTCCTTCCACAGGATGATCAGCTCGATAGGCCAGTACTCGAAGGGCAGCATCATCGCCACCGGCGTGGCCGGGTGGGTCAGCACGGGGAAGAGCCCGCAGCGCAGCATGCCGGTGGGCACATGCTTGCGGTACACCATGAAAACGCCCGCACGCACCGGCCGGCTGGAGAGCACCGGGGGCAGGTCGAGCCCCAGGACCCGCTCCTTCTCGCCCGTGACCAGCGCAGCCAGCCGCGCCAGCTCGGGATCGGCCGGCGTCGTGTCCTTCAGCGCAAAGAGGGCCTGGCCGACCTGGCGCAGCTCCTGCGGGTGTGCATCGAAATGGCGGTCCGTCGAATGCACCAGCAGGGCGGGCAGGTCCTCGATCCCCGGCTGGAAGAGCTGGCCATTGGCCTGCACCAGGGCTCCCCACACGATGTGGCCCTCGGTGAGCAGCAGACGCTGCTGGGCCACGACCTCGTTCAGCCCGTCCGAAGGCCCCATCCACTCTGGCCCGGGCGCCAGCACCGAGGCCAGGCTCAGATCGCTCATGCGCTGCTGGCGCAGCTCGAAGCTGGCGCGCAGCTTGTCGAGCAGGGGCGCCAGTTCGGCATCGCCGGCAGCCGTGGGCGCAGCGGCGACGGCCGTGGGCGCCGGGCCTTCCCGGTGCCCATCCCAGCTCTCCCCCTCGGGCCATTGCACGCTGTAGACACCGCGCCACAGGGCGCCTTGCAACAAGGTCAGTGTCTCGGTCGGCTGATTGGCCCCCTGCATGACGGGCTGCAGGATGACAAGCGGCCGGCTCGCCGTCGCTGGCCGATAGGGAAAGGCCAGCTTGATGGCAAGCGGTGACTCGCCATAGGTTTGCAGAACCACCATCACGGCATCCTGACGCCCGTCCGGGCCCTCCAGCCAGCCGTCGTAGGACAAGACCTGCCATTGCGCGCCGTCGGGATTCGTGTCGAGCCGGTCGGCGCCCTGCTGGAGCGAGTCCTCCAGGCTCTCTGAGATGCCGGGCATCCCCAAGCCGACGAAGGTGCGCGGCTGGGCTGAACTCAGCAGGGTCGGCAACACCGAGCCGCCGCAGGCCATGATCATCTGCCAGGCCGCCAGCACACCCAGCGCGTGCATGCCGTCCCACCAGTGCGTCGGGCCGGCGCGCTCGATACGCGCGACCGAACGCGCCAGGTAGTCCGCCGCCGGCATCGGCGAGTCCTCGCCCATCAGGCGCGACTCGACCCAGCCCAGGGGAAAGAAGACCAGGTCCTGGTCCGGCGCCCGCGCGAAGAAGCGGGCGAAAGGTTCGTCCGGCAGGGCCTGGCCATCCGCCAGCACCTGCGGCGCCGCCTCACGCGGGAACCACTCGATGAAGGCTCCCGTGCGGCGGCGTGCCTGCTCGATCAGGTAGAAGGCAATCAGCGCGCAGAAGTTGCGGCCGGGCTCGCTCTCGAAGAGCTGCTCGCGCGAGGGCTTGACGCGCCGGAGGATGGCATCCATGAGGTGGTCCAGCCGGGCCAGGCTGTCCTGGGAATGGTCCAGGCGGGACTGCTGCAGGGCCGTGGGGAAGAGCCAGCCGCCCGGGGGCATCTCGCCACGGGCATAGGCGTCGAGGAATCGTTGGGCGGTGTCGTTCATGCCAGCGTTTGGAGGAGTCGTCGGAAGCGTCGTGGCGCAGCCCCGCTGCGGCCGGGCGGGAGTGTCGCCGAGCCTGGGGCCGCGGCGCCCCACCTCCTTCGGGGGAGGATGTGGTCCGGAGCCATCTCGTCCTGCAGCCGCCGCAGGGCCACGACCACCGCCATCTGCTGCCGAGCCATGGTGCTGCCCTCCGCGGGTCCGGCCTGTGCACTCAAGCCGAGCCGTCGGCGTATCTGCTCAAGCGTCTGCCCATCACCTGGCACGACGGTCCGCCATGCGCTGACCAGGCCAGTCACCAGTCGCTGCGCTGAACGCCCTCAGCGCTGCGGCAGGGCCCAACGCAGGCCGCGCACCATGGCGCTGGGGAAAACTGAGAGATGGTCCTCGTCAGGAATGATCCGGGCCTGTACCTGCACGCCGGGCATCTGCCTGAGCAGGCGCTCGAAACGGCGCACATTGCCGACGATGTCGCCATCGGCCTCCTGGCCCGGCCGCGGGCGGCGGCCGGGCGCCGTCTGCTCCTTCGCGCCTGCGAGCAGCAGCACTTGCGCATGGAGGGGCTGCCGCTTCGCCGCGAGCTGCTCGGCCTCGCGCAACACCCGCTCCTGGTCATACCAGAGCGAGGGGCTGCTGAGGATGTAGCGCTGGAAGAGGCCGGGGTGATGCAGCAGCACGTGGGCGCCAAGCAGGCTGCCGTAGGAATGCCCCGCGAAATAGCGCCGTGACATATCGGCCTGCGGCACGTGCGCCGCCAGATAGGGCAGCACCTCCTCGCGGATGAAGCGCACATAGGCCTCGGCCTGGCCGTAGCGGGGGCTGCTGTCCTCGGCGGAAGAGGCGCGCTGGCTGGGCGTGTAGTCGCGGTTGCGGCTCACCGTGGGGCTGTCGCCCAGGGCATAGGACAGGCCCACCAGCACCATCTGCCGGGACTGCGGCCCCTCGTGCGACAGCCGCCGGCTCATGGCATGGATGAGGGGAAAGGCCACCGGCGCATCGGTGACGAAGAGCAGGGGCAGGCGCGCACCGGCCTCGCTCTCGGGCGGGAGGCCGATGTAGAGCTCGTAGTCCCGCTGCAGCAGCCGGGAATGCAGGCGGTGGACCTCGGTGCGGTCGAGCGCATAGGGCGCAGGCACGGGCTGAGCTGCCGGCTGGGCGAGCGCAGCGCCAGGCGCTCCCCAGGGCAGCAGGCCCCCCAGCACGAACAGGAGATGGATCAGGCGGGACATGGGCCTCCAGGGCAGGGTATGCAAGGCATGCGGCAGCCCGGGCCGGTCATGCCGGCCCGTCTGCACGGGAAGGGAGTGGAGGCAGCGGGCCGCTGGATGGCCCGCTGCCTGGGGGCTCAGCGCCCCAGCGAGCGGCGGATGGCGGCGGCGTCCTTGAGGCGCTGGGCCGAGCCGTCGGCGTCCAGCAGCACGACGGTGACAGCCTTGCCGGCTTCCTTCATGCGCATGGTCAGGCAGCGGCCGGCCTCCTCGGTGTAGCCGGTCTTGGACAGCAGGATGTCCCAGCCCTTGCGCCCCACCAGGCGGTTGGTGTTGTGGAACTCGCGGGCCTGACCATTCACAGGAACCTTGGCCTTCGAAGCGCTGGTGATGGCGTTGATCTCGCCGTAGCGGCTGGCGGCGGCGGCGATGCGTGCCATCTCGCTGGCGGTAGAGACGTTCTCGGGCGACAGGCCGGTGGGCTCCTGGATCACCGTGTGCTGCAGGCCCAGGCCCTGCAGCTTGCGGCGCACCGCCTGGCGGAAGGCCTCCAGGCCGCCCGGATAGGCCCGCGCCAAGGCCGAGGCCGCGCGGTTCTCGGAGGAGAGCAGGGCCAGCTTCAGCGCCGCATCGCGCGGCAGGCGGGTCCCGACCTTGAGATGGGAGGCGCTGTGCTTGAGGCGGTCCACGTCCTCGTCGGCGATGCGCAGCTGCTCCTGCGGATCCTGGCGCGCGTCCAGCACAACCATGGCCGTCACCAGCTTGGTGAGCGAGGCGATGGGCACGGGCTCATCGGCATTCTTGGCCATCAGCACCCGGCCGCTGCCCTCCTCGATCACCACGGCATGACGGGCGTTGACGGGCAGGTGCCAAGCAGCGGTGCTGGGCCTTGCCGGCACAGCCTGGACGGCCATGGGCTGGGAGGCCGCCTGGGTGGCGGACTGCAGGACGGCTTCTGGCGCTGAAGCCTCACTGGCGGCCGCTGCGGGTGCGGCCGCCGAGGCCGCCGGCTGAGGCGCGGCGGCGAGCACGGCGTCGGCCTCTGTGCGTGCGTTGACTCTGGCCTGCGCCTGGGCCAGCAGGCCGCCCAGGGCCAGCACCAGGGCGGGCAAGGCCAGCTTCCAGGCCGGCAACAGGCGCTCGCCCGGCTGCAGCAGGCTACGCACACGCCGCAGCAGCAGACCACCGCTCGGACCGCGAGCCGCCTGCACCAGAGGCATGGCAGGCGGCTGCCATTCGCTCAGATGCTGCAGGGCACGGGCCAGGTCGCGCGGCTGGGCCAGGGCCTGGGCCGCCAGGGCATCGGCCACCTGCTCGCGTTCGGCCCGCATGCGCTCGGACAGCCACCAGACCACCGGGTGGAAGAAGAGCAGGGCTTCGGCCAGGCTCTGCAGGAGGTTGATGCCGTAGTCCCAGCGGCGCACATGCGCCAGCTCGTGGGCCAGCAAGGCCTCCACCAGCGGCGGGGGCATCTGGCTGAGCAGGCTGCAGGGCAGGATCACCAGCGGACGCCACAGGCCCAGGGCCACCGGGCCGCTGACGCGCTCTGACAGCAGCAGCTGCACCGGACGCTGCAGGCCCAGGCGCCGGGCCAATGACTCCAGGCGGGCCTGCCAGGCGGCCGGCGCCGGCCTGGCCTCGCGGCGCAGGCCGCGCACCCACCACAGCCCGCCCCCCAGACGCAGGCTCATCAGCGCCACGCCCAGACCCCAGGCCAGGACGACCTGGGGCATCAGCTCGGTCAGGGCCTGCATCCACAACAGCTCGCTGCTGAACTCCAGGGCCTGCTCCAGCTCGCCGGGCGCAGCCATCCAGGCCTGCAGACAAGCGCCCAGGGGCAGGGCCAGGCACCACAGCAGGCCCAGGCCGCAGACGAGGTAGCGGTGCCGCGCGGGCGCCTGGGCCAGCAGGCGCAAGGCCAGCGCGATGAGAACGCCGATCAGCGCGCCCTGCCACACGAAATTCAGCAAGGCCCAGCCCAGGGCAGGCAGCCAGGGCAGGGTGTCCAGCAGATCCAGGATCTCGCTCATTCCTCGCCTCCTTGCAGCAGGCGGCGGATCTCTTCACGCTCCTTGCGACTCACATGGCCCTTGAGCGCGGCCATCACCAGGGCCTTGCCGGAACCGGCGAAGGCCTTGGCGATGAGGTCCTTCAGCAGACGGGTCTGCAGGGTCTGCTGCGCCTGCGCGGCGGCGTACTGATGCGGCCGGCAGGATTCATCCCGCTCGACCAGGCCCTTGGCATGCATCAGCTGCAGCTGGCGCAGCACCGTGGCGTAGCTGGCTTCGGGACGCTCGGCGAGCAGGGCTTCGTGCACCTGGCGGGCATCGGCCGCGCCGAGGCGCCACAGCACGCGCAGCAGGTCCAGCTCGGCAGGGGTCGGCTTGGGCGCTGAAAGAGGGGGGGACGCTGTCTTCATGTCGCCAGCATAGATTTTCTAGAACAAAATGTCTAGAACATTTATTCTGAACAGACCGCCTTGGCCAGGCGCCAGTCTTCGCGCGTCATGCCGTAGAACTCGCCATCCAGGTATTCCCCGCCTGAGAACACGACGCCACGCATCAGGCCTTCGCAATGGAAGCCGGCCTTCTGCGCGACGCGTGCCGAAGCGATGTTGTCGGGCGACAGGCTGCAGCACAGCCGGTGGATGGGCAGGCTGCGGAAGAGGTAGTCCACCAGCGCCCTCGCTGCGGCGGCGCCATAGCCCTGGCGGCGGTCCGCCGGGTCGTAGACCGACCAGCCGATCTCGCGGGCGGTCGAATAGCGATGCGCCAGGAAGTGCACCACATCGCCCACCACGCGGCCCTGGGCGTTGATCACCATCAGGCGCTCCATGTCCTCGCCTGAGAAGCCGTTGTCGCGGAAGCGCTGCCACAGCGTGGCCGGCGAGGTCACGCGGCCTGGCGCGAAGGGGCCGCGCCAGGCCGGATCGGTCACCGCCCGGATCAGCAGGGGCATGTCCTCCTCGCGCACATGGCGCAGGGAGATCGCGGGCGTGGCAGACAGGGCGGCAGGAGCAGGAGTCATGGAGCAGCGGGATGCACCGGCGTGCACCCCTCAGGAGAGGTGATGGGGCGCGCAAGAGTGTCACGGGGCAGGCAGGCGCTGGCAAGCCGTGCTTTCCTGCCCGTCAGCAATCCCCCATGCGAGGCCTGGATTGCGCCCCGGGTGTCAGCCTGAGCGCAGGGCTCTGCCCCTAGAATCCGGCCGAAACGAGGACAAGCGTCCCCTGCCCACACATGAAACTCATCGGTTCACTTACCAGCCCCTACGTCCGCAAGGTCCGCATCGTGATGGCGGAGAAGAAGCTCGACTACCAGTTCGTGCTGGAAGACGTCTGGGCCTCCGATGCCATCATGAAGATGAACCCGCTGGGCAAGGTCCCCTGCCTGGTCATGGAAGGCCAGGACTCGATCAGCGGTGCGGTCTTCGACTCGCGCGTGATCGTTGAATACGTGGACACGCTGTCGCCGGTGGGCAAGCTGATCCCCGAGCGGGGCCGCGAGCGCACCGAGGTGCGCACCTGGGAAGCGCTGGCAGACGGCCTGCTGGACGCCGCCATCCTGGCGCGCCTGGAGCAGACCTGGTCGGGCCGCAGCGAGGCTCAGCGCAGCGCCGCCTGGGTGGATCGCCAGCTGGACAAGATGCAGGCCGCGCTGAAGGCCATGAGCCTGGGCCTGGGCGAAAAGCCCTGGTGCTCAGGCAATCACTTCAGCCTGGCCGACATCGCCACCGGCTGCGCCCTGGCCTATCTGGATTTCCGCTTCCCCGCCATCGCCTGGCGCGAGGAATACCCCAATCTGGCCCGCCACCTGGCCAAGCTGGCCACGCGCCAGAGTTTCGTCGACACCGCCCCGCCGGCAGCCTGAGCTGCGCTCTGCAGGCCCGCGTCGGCACGGTGCCGGCCGCGATCAAGCCGCAATCAACCGCTGCTCCGCAGCAGCGACACTCACATGCGCAGGCGGGCACAGCGCATGCAGCTTGCGGTACAGGCGGGCGATGCGGCGCTCCACCTCATCGCGCATCACGAACCAGGCCTCAGCGATTTCAGGCACCAGCCAGCCGTGGGCCAGCAGGCTCAGCAGGGCCTGCTCCGCCCGGCTGATCAGGCTCAACGCCGACAGCGGCTGGCGATCATGGCCCGCTTCCAGGCGTCGTGCCTCGCTCACCTGGCGCCGCGAGGCTCCGAAGCTCTGCAGCGCCTCGCGCGCGATCGCTGGCGACATCTGGGCTCGACCCTGCTCCAGGGCCCGCAGACTGTCCTGCAGGCGCGGGCCGCGGGGCTGCTCCAGGTGATAGGCATGTGCCCCGCAGCTGAGCGTACGGAACAGGCTCATGTCGTCCACCGCATCACTGATGAGCAGCACGCGAGGCCGCGCCAGGGCAGGCGCCAGGGTGCTCAGGTGTTGCAGCAGGCGGCTTGCATGGCCATCGCTGAGGTGCACGTCGCTGACCACATAGTCCGGCATCGCATGTCCCAGGCTGACGGCCGCCTCCTGCCAGTGCTGGCTGGTGCCCAGGCAATGCCAGCCAGTGGCTGCCAGGTCCTGCGCTGCCCGGTTCAGGGAGCGCTGGCTGTGGCGAAGCAGGAAGACCGAGGACATGCGTGCATTTGGTTACAAGCCGCGCATTCTCCCCCAGCGGGGGGACTTGACCACCCCGCAGGCACGGGGCTGAAGCCCGAACCTGCGCGCATCTGCGCAAGATCAAGAATCCGGACCAGCGGCCCGGGTCAGGCCTCGACAAAGCCCCTGCGCAGGGGTCGCACAGGCTCGAAGCTATGCGCACTGGCCATGGGCCAGTAGGTCTTGAACACTGGGCCGGGCAGCTCCCCCTCCAGCAGGGCGCCCGGACGCACGAAGGGCAGCAGATTGGTCAGCAGGCGCACCTCGTGCTGGCTGACACGGTGCACGATGTGATTGGCGCTGATCTCACCCGGGTGCAGCAGGCCCGCCGCCTGCACCAGTTCCTGCAAGGCCTGCAGGGTGTTGCGGTGAAAGCGGTAGACCCGCTCCGCCTTGTCCGGCACCACCAGGGCCTGCTGGCGCAGCGGGTCCTGGGTGGTGACGCCGGTGGGGCAGCGTCCTGTGTGGCAGGCCTGGGCCTGGATGCAGCCCAGGGCAAACATGAAGCCGCGCGCCGAATTGCACCAGTCCGCGCCCAGGGCCATGGCGCGAGCGATGTCGAAGGCGCTGACGATCTTGCCGGCGCAGCCGATGCGCACACGCTCGCGAAGGCCCAGCCCCTCCAGCGTGTTGTGCACCAGCAGCAGGCCCTCCTGCAGGGGTGCGCCGACGTGGTCGGTGAACTCCAGCGGTGCGGCGCCTGTGCCGCCCTCGGCCCCGTCCACCACGATGAAGTCGGGCAGGATCTCCGTCTCCTGCATGGCCTTGGCCAGGGCGAACCACTCCCAGGGATGGCCGATGCACAGCTTGAAGCCCACCGGCTTGTCACCCGAGAGCCGGCGCAACTCGACGATGAACTGCATCAGCTCCACCGGCGTCGTGAAGGCGGCGTGCGCTGCAGGCGAGTTGCAGTCTTCGCCTGCGGGCACGCCGCGCGTGAGGGCGATCTCGGGCGTGACCTTGGCGCCCGGCAGCACGCCGCCGTGGCCGGGCTTGGCCCCCTGGCTCAGCTTGATCTCGATGAGCTTGACCTGGGGATCACGGGCATTGGCGGCGAACTTCTCGGGGTCGAAGCGGCCGGCGGGCGTGCGGCAGCCGAAGTAGCCCGAGCCGATCTCCCAGATCAGGTCCCCGCCATGCTGGCGGTGGTAAGGGCTGATGGAGCCCTCGCCCGTGTCATGGGCAAAGCCCCCCTGGCGCGCGCCCGCGTTGAGTGCCAGGATGGCATGGGCCGACAGCGCGCCAAAGCTCATCGCCGAGATGTTGAAGACGCTGGCCGAGTAGGGCTGGGCGCGCTCGCCACCGATGGTGACGCGAAAGTCGTGTCCCTGCAGCTGAGTGGGCTGCATGGAATGGTTGATCCATTCGTAGCCCGGGGCGCCCACGTCCTTCTGCGTGCCAAAGGGCCGCTTGTCCGGTTCGCCCTTGGCCCGCTGGTAGACCAGGGAGCGCTGCTGGCGGGAGAAGGGTGTGGCCTCATTGTCGGACTCGATGAAGTACTGGCGCATCTCCGGCCGGATGTATTCCAGCAGAAAGCGAAGATGGCCGATCACCGGGTAGTTGCGCAGCACGGCGCGCCGCGTCTGGCGCACGTCGCGCAAGCCCAACACGCTCAGGCCCATGAAGAGGATGAACCACGGCCAGGCCGGCCAGAAGTACCAGGTGCCCACCGCGCTGAGCACCGCGCCCAGGCCGCATAGCCACCAGCTGAGGTAGCGCAGGGGGAAGTAGTCGTCGACTTTTCTGAGCCAGGGCAGCATGCGGGCGGTCTCCTGAAGCGGGGCGGCGCCCCGTCGCAAGACCCGACCCCGGCACCCGTCCCCAGGGCTGCAGTGCAGCACCAAAGCGGGCCGCTGTCACGCTGCAGTGCAGTGCCTTTGCACACACGCCACAGATATCGGCTTGCTGCACAATCGGCGCGCATCAAGACCTGCGCCAAGCGCGCGCCCTACCTGGAGGAATCGCATGGGCATCAAGACCCTCATCTCACCCGTCTGGTGGCTGCTGAAGAAGGTATGGTGGGTGGTGGACGGCATGCGCCGTGCGCTGTTCAACATCCTCCTGCTCCTGCTGCTGGCCGCGCTGGTCTGGGGCCTGGTCAGCGGCGGCCCCAAGCCCCTGCGCGACAAGAGCACCCTGGTGCTGAACTTCCATGGGCCGCTGGTGGAACAGTTCTCCGGCTCGCCCCGTGATCAGGCCCTCCAGCAGCTGCAGGGCGAGGATCCCAAGCAAGTGCGCCTGCGCGATGTACTGGCCGCACTGGACGCCGCGGGCAAGGACCCCAAGGTGAGCCAGGTCCTGCTGGAACTGGATGGCTTCAGCGGCGCAGGCCTGGCTGGCCTGCACGAGGTGGCTGCGGCGCTGCAGCGCTTCCGGGCTTCCGGCAAGAAGGTGCTGGCCTATGGCGACAACTTCAGCCAGCGCGCCTACTACCTCGCAGCCCAGGCGGATGAGGTCTATGTGCATCCCATGGGGGGCGTGCTGCTGGAAGGCTTCGGCCGCCAGCGCCTGTACTACAAGGACGCGCTGGAACGCGTGGGCATCAGCCCCAACCTGCTGCGCGTGGGCACCTACAAGAATGCCGGCGAGCCCTACATCGCCAACGGCCCCTCCCCCGCCTCGCTGGAAGCCGAGAGCTACCTCTACAACGAGTTGTGGTCCGGATTCCTGGCCGACATCGAAAAGGTCCGCAAGCTGGAGTCCGGCAGCCTGGCCCGCGCCGTCGATCAGGCCGACAAGGACCTGCTGGCCCTGCGCGGCGACCTGGCCAAGCTGGCACTGCAGCAGAAGCTGGTCGACGGCATCAAGACCCGCGACGAAGTCCGCGCCCTGCTGATGGAGCGCGGCGCCAAGGACGAGAAAGGCCACAGCTTCGCCCACGTCAGCCTGGGTGAGTACCTGGGCCGCCAGAAGCCGGCCCTGCCCGTCGGCCCCGCAGTGGGCGTGATCGTCGCCCAGGGAGAGATCAGGGATGGATCGGCCGCACCAGGCACCATCGGCGGCGACTCCACCGCCGGACTGATCCGCCAGGCCCGCGAGGACGACCAGATCAAGGCCGTGGTCCTGCGCGTCAACTCGCCGGGCGGCAGCGCCTTCGCGTCGGAAATCATCCGCCGCGAGCTGGAGCTGACGCAGAAGGCGGGCAAGCCGGTCGTGATCTCCATGGGCGACGTGGCGGCCTCGGGCGGCTACTGGATCTCCATGTCCTCGGACGAGGTGATTGCCGACACCGCCACCATCACCGGCTCCATCGGCGTCTTCGCCCTGCTGCCCACCGGCGAGAAGCTGATGGAGAAGCTCTCCCTGCACACCGGCGGCCACACCACCACCTGGCTGGGCAAGGGCTACGACTTCCGCACCGGGCTGGATCCGCGCATGGCCTCGGCGGTTCAGAGCAGCATCCAGCACATCTACGACGAGTTCACGGGCAAGGCTGCGGCTGCGCGCAAAAAGAAGGTGGACGAGATCGACGCTGTGGCCCAGGGCCGCGTGTGGACCGGCAAGCAGGCCCTGGAGCGCGGCCTGGTCGACCGCCTGGGCAGCCTGGATGACGCGGTGCAGGCCGCTGCCAAGCGCGCCAAGCTCGAGGGCAAGCCGCGCGTGAGCTACATCGAGAAGGAACCGGGCCGCCTGGAAAAGCTGCTGCAGAGCTTAGGCGATGCGGTTGCCCCGGGCGTCGCCGCCTCGGTGCGCGCCCAGCTGGGCTTCCAGGTCCCCCCGGTCCTGCTGCAGTCACAGCAGGACCTGGCCATGGCCAGCGAGCTGCTGGAGGGCCGCAAGCCTTTCGCCACCACCGTGCACTGCCTCTGCATTGCACCCTGACACCGGACAAGGAGCCTCGACATGATGCGCATCGCCGCTGCCTTCCTGCTGCTGCTGGGCCTGTTCTCCGGCGCAGCCCTGCTGGCCGAACCCCTGCACCTGGCCCAAATCAGCGCCGGTACGGGCCTGTGGGTCTTCTTTCCCTTGTTCAGCCTGCTGGGCTATGTGCTCTTCACCATGGCCGCGCGCCGAGACCAGAGCCTGATGATCACCCGCGTGGCTGGCGCGGCCCTGCTGCTGCTGGCCGGCAGCGCTGCCGCGATGCTGGTGCTGTCCAGCGCCGGCGTGCTGAAGCTGGAGACCAGCCTCTCGCTGTGGTACGTGCTGCTGGTCGCCGGGGTGCTGGGCCTGGCCGCGGCCCTGCCCGGCTCCAAGCACGAGGACTGAACGCGGAGCCGGGCTCCGGGCGGCTTGCAGGAGGCTGGGGCGCTGGGTTCCAATGGGGCCGAACGGCCCCTTCCTGCCCACCACCACCTCCACCCCGGCATGGCAGCAGCTCCTCTTCCGCCTGGACTTCCCGGCCTGCAAGGCTGGCTGTGCAGCACCTGGCAGGCCGCTCTGCGCATCGCGCTGGCCTGCGGACTCTCCCTGGCCCTGCCCTCAGCACCGGCCCGGTCCATGGAGCTGGCCAGCGCCGACCTCCCCGGCGTGATCAGCCCCCAGGGCCGTGAGGCACCGGGCCCGCTGGGCGACTTCCTGGTCCTGCTCTGCAGCAGAGCGGGTTGGGAGCTCCACCCGCACTTCTACCCCTTCGCCCGAGCCACGCTGATGGCACGCACAGGTCGCCAGGTCTTGATGGCGCCACTGGCCCGCACGCCGGAGCGCGAGTCCCAATACCGCTGGCTGGTGCCGCTCTATACGCAGCGTTATGCCCTGATGGGCCTGCGCAGCCGCTGGCCGGCGGGCATCGACGAGACGGGCGCTCGCGCAGCCAAGGTACTCACCCTGCGCGGCGCGCTCAGTTCGAACAGCCTGCAGAAGCAAGGCTATCGCCTGCTGTCGCAGGAAGCGGACTACGAGCAGATGCTGCGCCGCATCGGCGATGGCAGCGCCACCCTGGTGTATGGCGCGGTCCCTGCTGTGATCGGCGCAATCCGCGCCGCCGGGCAGGACCCGCGGGACTGGGTGGAAGGCCCCAGCTACGACCAGAGTCCGATCTGGCTGGTGGGCAGCCCGGATCTGCAGGAGCGCCAGGTCCAGGCCCTGCTGGAAGCCTACGAACGCCTGAAGCGCGACGGTGAACACCAACGCCTGCTGCAGCGCCTCGGCCTGACGCCGGGGCATGGGGCCGGCGGCCTATAATCCGTCGTACAGCGCCGATTTGTTCCGAATTGCGGGCGCTCAATAAATTCCGCTAAAGAGGGGCGCTCCTGCAACCGGCGTCCGCAGCTTTCGCGGAGCCGGTTTTTTGCTTTTGGAGAGTCCCGACATGGCCACAGCTTCGGTGGGCGACGTCCAGCCCCAGCGCCTGCGCTTCGAGGCGCCCCTTCCCTTGCGCAGCGGTGCGCAGATCCGCGACTACGAGCTGGTCTATGAAACCTACGGCCAGCTCAATGCCGACAAGTCCAATGCCGTGCTCGTCTGCCATGCGCTGAACGCCAGCCACCATGTGGCCGGCACCTATGCCGGGCAGGACAAGAGCGAAGGCTGGTGGGACAACCTCGTCGGCCCCGGCAAACCCCTGGACACTGACAAGTTCTTCGTCATCGGCATCAACAACCTGGGCTCCTGCTTCGGCTCCACCGGCCCCATGCACACCAACCCGGACACCGGCCGCATCTACGGCGCGGATTTCCCCGTGGTCACCGTGCACGACTGGGTGGACGCCCAGGCCCGCGTGCTTGACGCCCTGGGCATCACGCAGCTGGCCGCCGTGCTGGGCGGCTCGCTGGGCGGCATGCAGGCCCTGGACTGGTCGCTGCGCTACCCCGAGCGCATGCGGCACTGCATCGCCATCGCGACCGCGCCCAGCCTCTCGGCACAGAACATCGCCTTCAACGAGGTCGCCCGCCGCGCCATCGTCACCGACCCCGACTTCCACGGCGGCTTCTTCTACGAGCACGGCGTGGTCCCGAAGCGCGGCCTGCGCGTGGCGCGCATGATCGGCCACATCACCTACCTCAGCGACGACGTGATGGAGCAGAAGTTCGGCCGTGAGCTCCGCGCCGCCGAGCTGGGCTACAGCACGCAGGACATCGAGTTCCAGATCGAGAGCTACCTGCGCCACCAGGGCGACAAGTTCAGCGAGTACTTCGACGCCAACACCTACCTGCTGATCACCCGCGCCCTGGACTACTTCGACCCGGCACGCGAGCATGGCGGCGACCTCTCCCGCACCTTCGCCAGCAGCCGCTGCAAGTACCTGCTCGCCAGCTTCACGACCGACTGGCGCTTCTCACCGGCCCGCTCGCGCGAGATCGTCAAGGCCCTGGTGGACAACCGGCGCGACGTGTCCTACGCCGAGATCGACGCCCCGCACGGCCACGACGCCTTCCTGCTGGAAGACCCCCGCTACCACGGCGTGCTGCGCGCCTACTTCGAGCGCATCGCCAAGGAGTTCTGCTGATGAGCACCGCCCTGATCGAGACCATTGCCTCCCTGGTGCCGGACGGCTCCCGCGTGCTGGACCTGGGCTGCGGCACCGGCGAGCTGCTGGCCTGGCTGCAGGAGAAGAAGGGCTGCACCGGCTATGGCGTGGAGCTGTCCGACGCCAATGTGCTGGCCTGCGCGCGGCGCGGCGTCAACGTCATCCAGCTGAACCTGGAGGAGGGGCTCTCCGTCTTCGAGGACCAGAGCTTCGACGTGGTGCTGCAACTGGAGACCCTGCAGCACCTGCGCAACGCCGAGGCCATGCTGCGCGAGACCGCGCGCGTGGGCCGCGTGGGCATCGTGAGCTTCCCCAACTTCGCGCACTGGCCCAACCGCCTGCAGGTGCTGGCCGGCCGCATGCCCGTCACCCGAACCCTGCCCTACGAGTGGTACGACACGCCCAACATCCGCGTGGGCACCTATGCCGACTTCGAGGTGCTGGCACGCAAGAACCGGCTGAACATCCTGGACAGCTTCGGAGTACAGGACGGCCGCGTGGTGCGCCAGTGGCCGAACCTCAGGGCCAGCATGGCTGTCTTCAAACTGAAGGGATGATGATCCCCCCTACTGGCTTCGCCAGCCTGGCAGGCCGCGCCAGGCCTCAGCCCCCCAGGGGGCGAGCGTGGCGGACCGGCGGAGCCGGATCCGCACGCTCCGCGCAGGGGCGCGGGCTGCACCGCGCTTTCTAGGGGCAGCGGAAGGCGTTGGTGGGGTCAGGTCTTGAGGGGGGCGGGGGCGGACTGGTTCTCGCCGCGTTCATAGACCACGTTGGCGCGCCCCACGAGGAGGGGATCGAGCTGGCCGATCTTGTCGAGGTCCTTGTTGGCGTAGGGCAGCTGGTGCAGGACGTGGCGCATGGCGTTGAGGCGCGCGCGCTTCTTGCAGTCGGACTTCACCACGGTCCAGGGGGCCTCGGCGATGTCGGTGTGGAAGAACATGGCCTCCTTGGCGCGGGTGTAGTCGTCCCACTTGTCCAGCGAGGCGAGGTCAATGGGCGAGAGCTTCCACTGCTTCAGCGGATGGGCGCGGCGCTCCTTGAAGCGACGGCGCTGCTCCTCGCGGCTGACGGAGAACCAGAACTTGATCAGGTGCACGCCGGAACGGGCCAGGTTGCGCTCGAACTCGGGGGCCTGACGCATGAACTCCTGGTATTCAGTGTCAGAGCAAAAGCCCATCACCCGCTCCACGCCTGCACGGTTGTACCAGCTGCGGTCGAAGAGCACGATCTCGCCGGCCGTGGGCAGGTGCTGCACATAGCGCTGGAAGTACCACTGGCCGCGTTCAACTTCGCTGGGCTTCTCCAAGGCCACCACGCGGGCCCCCCGGGGGTTGAGGTGCTCCATGAAACGCTTGATGGTGCCGCCCTTGCCTGCCGCATCGCGCCCTTCGAACAGGATCACCACTTTGGCGCCCGTGGCCTTCACCCAGGCCTGCAGCTTCAGCAACTCCACCTGCAGGCGGTACTTCTGCTTCTCGTAGGCCTTGCGGGACATCAGGTTCTTGTACGGGTAGCCACCGCGGCGCCAGTTGGGCGAGAGCTCGTCGTCCGGGTTGCGCCCGACGCCGGGCATCTCCTGCAGCTCCGCCAGCAGGGCCTGGCGCAGGGACTGCGCATCATCCGGCGAGGCGCCAGCCAGCAGGCTCTTCACCGAGTTGGCCAGCCCGCCCGAGGCGCCGGCCGTCGCCACGTCCTTGAGCGCTTCCAGCTCCCGGGCCTGCGCCGCCTCCACACGGTCCGTGGCCACACGGCGGGCGATGCGCTCGGGCTTGCTGCTGCCGCTGGTATCACCGGCCTTGGCACGACGCGGCCGGGGCGCCGACGTGCCGTTCAGTGCGGCGCTGGCGTTCGTCTTGCGGGTCGGGGTGTCAGGGTCGGGCTGGGCACGGCGGCTGGGCATTCTGGACTCCGGTGGCTGTCATCAAACCATCACGGTCGCACCGATGCCGGCCCCTGTCCTTGATTCGGATCAAGACGCCTCCGCTGCACGGACGCAAACGTGTAGGCTTCGTGGACTTTCCACCAACCCACGCCAAGGAGCGCTCCCATGATCGGCTACACCACTCTGGGCACCAACGACCTGCCGCGCGCCGCGGCCTTCTACGACGCACTGTTCGCCGTCATCGGCGCCAAGCGCCTGATGGAGTTCGACCGCGGCTACGCCTGGGGCGTCAGCCATGACAAGCCCGGCTTCGGCGTGCTGCGCCCCTTCGACGGCCAGCCGGCCACGGTGGGCAACGGCGTGATGGTCGCCCTGGTGGTCGACAGCCAGGAGAAGGTCGATGCCCTGCACGCCAAGGCCCTGGCCCTGGGCGCCACCGACGAAGGCGCGCCGGGCCTGCGCGGCGGCGGCTTCTATGCGGCCTATTTCCGCGACCTGGACGGCAACAAACTCAATGCCTTCTGCATGGGCTGAGGCACCGCCGCAGGGCCGCCCTCAGCGCAAGCGCCACCACACGGCCAGCGCGGCGTAGGCCAGGGCCATCAGGCTCGTGGCGAGAATGACGCCGCGCACCACCCAGGCGTGGGCCTGAGCGTGCCAGCCCGCCAACGGCAGGGCCAGCAAGGCGCCGACCAGCACGGACAGCAACAGCGCAACGGCAAGGCCCCGCGCGCGGGATCGATCGGCACCCTCCCCGCTGGTATCGACGGCGCTCGGCTGGCGGGCGTACCAGCAGGCATGGACGACGGCTCCGGCTCAGCGGGGCACGCACGCCCGCAGGGCCTCCACATCACCGCCCGTAATGGCTTCCAGGCTCTGGCTGATCCGCTCGACGGGCCAGTCCCACCAGGCGATCGCCTCCAGCTCGGCCACCAACTCGGGCGCAAAGCGCTCGCGGATGAGGCGCGCCGGGTTGCCGCCGTACACGGTGTAGGGCGGCACATCGCTGGTGACCACCGAGCGCGCCGAGATGATGGCGCCATTGCCGATGCGCACGCCCGGCATGATGAGGCTGTCATAGCCGATCCACACGTCATGCCCGATGACCGTGTCCCCCTTGTACGGCAGCTCGCCGGGCTGAGGCGCCGCGCGCTCCCAGCCGTTGCCGAAGATGAAGAAGGGATAGGTCGAGATCCCCGAGGTCTTGTGGTTAGCTCCGTTCATGATGAACCTGACGCCGCGCGCCAGGGCGCAGAACTTGCCGATCATCAGGCGGTCACCGATGAAGGGAAAGTGGTAGAGCACCTGGCGCTCGAAGTTCTCGGCGCCTTCGGGGTCGTCGTAGTAGGTGTAGTCGCCGATCTCGATGTTCGGGTTCTGGACTTTGTTCTTGATGAAGCACACCTGGGGGAAACCGGGCATGGGGTGGGGGTTCCTGGGATCTGGGCCGAGCATGGGCGTCGTGGGCAGTGGGGATGGATGGTGCGGAGTGCACCGACTGCGCCGCAGCGGGACTGCAGGCGCTGCGCCATGCTAAGGGCCCTGGCTCCGCATGCCATTCGCAAGGGCAGCCGCCCGGGCCCGCAGCCCACATGGACGAAGGGCGTCCGCGCGAGACCGCAGGCGGCGCACTCGCTATAGTGCCGCCCCAAGCGCCCATCCGAGGCTGCCCCAGGGAGATTCCATGCCTGTCCTCGCCATCCTCCACGTCGCCATCGCGATCTTCTTCGCGGTGCACGCCGTGCGCACCGGCCGCAACACCGTGTGGCTGTTCGTGCTGCTGTCCTTCCCCTTCCTCGGCAGCCTGGTCTATCTCTTTGCCGAGTTCCTGCCCGAGCAGCGCCACAGCCGTCTGGGACGCAGGGCCGGCGCCGCGCTGCGGCAGATCATCGATCCCCAGCGGGAGCTGCGCGAGGCGCGCCTGGCCCTGGAACAGACGCCCAGCATGGGCAACCGCCTGCGCCTGGCCCAGGCCCTGCTGGAGGCAGACCAGGCGGCGGAGGCTCTGCCCCATTTCCAGGCCTGCGCCCAGGGCGTCTTCGCCCATGACGCCGCCGCACTGAGCGGGCTGGCGCGCTGCCAGGCCACCGCCGGGCAGGAAGCCGCGGCCGTGGCCAGCCTGCGCCGACTGTTTGCCGACCAGCCCGCGCGCTACAGCGGCGAGCTGGCCCTGCTGATGGCCCGCCTGCTGGCCGTGGTGAACCCCGCGGAGGCTGAAGCCGCCTTCGAGATCGCCCTGCGCACGCACAGCGGCCTGGAGACCCAGAGCGCCTGGGGCCAGTTCCTGCTGGCCCAGGATCGCAAGGCCGAGGCGCGGCCCGTGCTGGAGCAGGTGCTGAAGGATGCGCGCCTCAGCAGCGCCCATGCGCGCGACCTCAACCGCCACGCCATCGCGGCCGCCGAAGCGGCCCTGGACAGCCTGGGCCGCGCCGGCTGAGCCGCCGTGCCGCTCGCAGTCAACCCTGCGGCAGCGGCGCCACCGGCTTCAGGGCCTCGAAGCCCGCGTCCTCGCGCTTGGCCTGCCAGGCCATGATGGCGCGGCCCATCTCGCCGGTGTCGAAAAGGGCACTCTGCAGCAGGCTCATTTGCTGCAGCGAGGCGGCCACGCCGTGGTCTCGCGCATGGTTCAGGGCCAGCTTGCTGCCGGCAATGGCCAGCGGGGACTTCAGCGCGATCTGCCGTGCCAGGGCCAGCGCCTGCTCGAGCAGCGCAGCCGCATCGGGCGCCACCGCATTGACCAGGCCCAGCTGCAGGGCGCGCTCGGCGCCAAGCCGCTCTCCGGTATAGGCCATCTGGCGGGCCATGCCGGCCGGGATCAGGCCCTGCAGGCGCTGCAGGATGCCCAAGTCCGCCGCCATGCCTATGGTCGTCTCCTGGATGCTGAAGAAAGCGTCGGCGCTGCACAGGCGGATGTCGCAGGCCGCGGCGAGGTCGAAGGCCCCGCCGATGCAGCCGCCCTGCACGGCGCAGATCACGGGAAAACGGGCCTCGTCCAGCACCGTGAAGCAGGCCATCAGGCGGCGCAGGGAATCCTGGAAGGAGAGGCGGGCGCGCGCATCGCTGGTGTCCAGCAGGCCACCCTGACCCGCGAAGGTCTGCAGCGCCATGCCGGCGCTGAAGTGCTTGCCAGTGGAGGCGATCACCAGCACCCGGGCCTGACCGTCGTCATGCAGGCGCTGCACGGCGTCGCGCAGGGCGGGGAAGAAGTCCGGCGCCATGGTGTTCATGCGCTCGGGCTGGTTGAGGGTCAGCAGGGCCACGCCGCCCTCCTGCAGGTCCAGGTCGAAGTAGTGGGCTGCGCTCATGGGAATCCTTGCAAGCTCGATGAAGCCGCCAAGCCTAGCGCCCCGCCGGCGTACAGCCATCGCACAAGTGACAAGATGGAGAGATGCCCCTAGGTCAAAGCGCACGTTTCCCAGGGCTTGCCCCAGGAAGAGCCGCCCCCGGCCCTGCCTACACTGCGCCGCATGCGAACCCTGAAGACTGACGATGGCGTGCCGCTGCACTGGCGGCAATGGAACAAGACGGGCATGGGGCCGGCCCGAGGCACGGTACTGATCGTTCATGGCCTGGGTGAACATGTGGGCCGCTATGAGCATGTGGCGGCCCATCTGAACCACTGGGGCTGGCATGTGGTCGGCCATGACCAGCGCGGGCATGGCGCGTCCGGCGGAGCCCGCGGCGACCTGCCGCACGACCGCCGTTTCGAGCAAGACCTGGCCCTGGTGATCGACGAACTGCGTGCCGACCCTGGCTTGAGCGCAGGCCCGCTGGTCATGCTGGGTCACAGCATGGGGGGGCTGATCGCCGCACGCTTCGCGGCTGGCGGACTGCCCGGTGCGGGGTCGCCCCCGCCCTGGTACCGCCCCCTGGACGGCCTGGTGCTGAGCTCCCCGGCCCTGGCCGTGGACATGAGCGCCTTCCAGCGCGGCCTGCTGGCTGCCACCCTGCCCCTGGTGCCGCACCTGGCCGTGGGCAACGGCCTCAAGCCGGCCTGGATCTCACGCAGCCAGGACGTGGTGAGCGCCTACCAGCTGGACCCGCTGGTGCACAACCGCATCACGCCGACCCTGGCCGCCATGATCGCCCGCGGCGGCGAGGCCGTGCTGGCCCGCGCCGCCGACTGGACCCTGCCCACCCTGCTGATGTGGGCCGGCGCCGACCGCTGCGTGTCCCCCGCCGGCTCCAGCCGCTTCGCCGCCGCCGCGCCCAAGGCCGTCGTGCAGAGCCAGTGCTTCGACAAGCTCTTCCACGAAATCTTCAATGAGCCGGAGCAGCAGCAGGTGTTTGAGAGGTTGAGGCAGTGGATGGACAAGCGCTGAAGAGGCCTCGGGCGTCGCTGGGCATCAATCGACCAAGGTAAGGCCGGCCTGCCGGGCGACCTCGGCATGCCAGCTCAAGTCAGCGACAAGTCGATTGAGGTAGGCCGCCGAGCGATAGGCGCTGACATAGCGTTGCATCGCTTCATCGACAAAGCGCAGATTGCTGGCAACGGACATCGCGTCAGCCACCAGCAGGCAGTTGGCCGGGTAGTCCAGCAAGGCCCAGTCCCATCCGAGGCCGATGGCATCCGAGCTGTTGACGCAGGCCCAGAGGGTATGGCCGTAGGCCGCGCAACCCGAGCCCCGATCGACGCTCGTCAGTCGCGTGGTCCTGACATGGGCGAACTTCAGCACGGACTTGCTGCCAACCGACCACAGGACCGCCGGCCAGGACTTTGCGGTCCAGTTCATCAAGGCCGGGGAGATGTACGAGGGGGTTTGCATTGAGCGACTAACTCCGAGTCTGAGCCGGAGTCTCCGTCGCCAACGTTTGCATGCCTACTGGCAAGCGTTACAGATCTCCCGGACTGGCAAGACCGGCACAATTCGCGCCAACTGCTTGGAGCTGCCATCCATGGTGCATACAGACTACCTCGGCGTCATGTCCGCACGAAGCGAGGACGATTTCCGGACGGAGATCGTTCGATTCACGCAGAACCTTGGCTTCAGAACCGTCGACACACTGACCGTCCTCGATCATGAAAGCGAGGACTCGGAGTTCATCTGCGTGGACAACGTCGGCAATCCAGATTGGAATGCAATTGGCCCTAGCTACTGGAAGCGTGACCCTGTCATGCAGCACTGCAAGGTCAGCAGTGTTCCCATTGTTTGGGGCACTCGCAACTACCGCTCGCCACTCGTAGCTGACATTTACGATTTGTTCTCGGCCTATGGCCTCCGATCAGGAATCAGCGTCGCTGCGCATTTGCAAGGCGGTCGCCATTTTGCATTTTGCGTGCACACCGACCGGGACCTCGACACCGACGTGCGGCACCTTACGCACGCACTTCCCCGATTGCAGTTGTTCGCGACCCATGCCCTTGACGCAGCATTCCGCCTGTTCCTGCCGCCGGAGAACGTGACCATTGATCGGTTCACCCGTCAAGAGGTCGATGCTTTGAGCTGGATCCTTGACGGAAAGTCGGCGGCAGAAATTGCTGACTTGTTGAATACCAGCGAAGAAGCAGTGAAGCTATCTTTACGTAAAGTTGCTATGGATCTTGGTTGCGCCACCGAACAACAGGCAGCGCTCAAAGCTTTGAGACTCGGCATAATTTTTTGACCAATTTAAGGAGAGGCAAATGAATACCTACCAAAACCCGTGTCTTCCTAGCGAGGCTGAAGCGCCGACAGCCAGTCAGCCAGTTCTACTGACAGAGGAGCAACTGGAATGGGTCTCAGGCGGAGAAGGAACAGACTGCCCAGCTTCTCAGCCCCCGCAGCCTGGCCCACTGCCAGGTTGGTAAACCGAGGGTCGGTTCGGCCACGAGGTTCAGCGACCTCTGATGGAGTTTCATTCCACCACCACGGTCCGTGTCTAAGGTCGCAATCCTAAAATGGCGGCTTCGCGGCCACCAGCCGCCAGGAGACCGCCATGAACGCACGTGACCCCAACCTGCCCCTGCAGGCCGACGAAGCCAGCAGCCTCGGACAGTTTGCCGCCCAGATCTGGGACGAGGAAATCGTTCCCGCCCTGACCGACTACATCGCCATCCCAGCCAAGAGCCCTATGTTCGATGCGGACTGGGCAGCCAACGGCCACATCGAAACCGTGCTGCGCAATGCTGCCAGCTGGGTGGAGAGCAAGAAGGTCGCCGGGCTCAAGCTGGAGGTCATCCGTATTCCCGACCGCACGCCGGTGATCTTCTTCGAGGTGCCCGCCACCAAGGCAGGCTGCGAGGACACGGTGCTGCTCTACGGCCACCTGGACAAGCAGCCGGAGTTCAGCGGCTGGCGCTCCGACCTCGGCCCCTGGACACCCAAGTACGAGGACGGCAAGCTCTACGGCCGCGGCGGCGCCGATGACGGCTACGCCATCTACGCCTCGCTGACCGCCATCATGGCCCTGGACCGCCAGGGCATCCCGCGCCCGCGCTGCGTGGGCCTGATCGAGACCTGCGAGGAGTCCGGCTCCTACGACCTGCCCGCCTACATCGACGTACTCAAGGAGCGCCTGGGCAACGTCAGCCTGGTGGTCTGCCTGGACAGCGGGGCCGGTGACTACGACCGCCTCTGGCTGACGACCAGCCTGCGCGGCAACGTGACCGGCACGCTGAAGGTCGAGGTGCTGACCGAAGGCATCCACAGCGGCGACAACTCCGGCGTGGCGCCCAGCAGCTTCCGCATCATGCGTCAGTTGCTGGATCGCCTGGAAGACGCCAAGACCGGCCGCCTGCTGCCTGCCGACTTCCATTGCGACATCCCCGCCGACCGCGTCGTACAGGCGCAGACCACGGCCGATATCCTCGGCGCCGAGGTCTACAAGCGCATGCCCTGGGCCTGCGGCGCGGACGGCGGCCCGGTGCTGCCCGTCACCACCGAGCCCCTGGAAGTGCTGCTCAACCGCACCTGGCGCCCGACGCTTTCGGTGACCGGCGTGGACGGCATGCCGCCCATCAGCAATGCCGGCAATGTGCTGCGCCCCTTCACCGCCTTCAAGCTCTCGCTGCGCCTGCCTCCGCTGATCGACGGCAACGAGGCCGCGCTCAAGCTCAAGGCGCTGCTGGAGGACAACGCGCCCTACAACGCCCGCGTCAGCTTCGTGCCCGACGGCCGCGCCGGGGCCTATGGCGCCACCGGCTGGAACACACCGGACCTGCAGCCTTGGCTCTCGCAGGCCGTGGCCGAGGCCAGCCGGACGCACTTCGACACCGAGGTGGGCTACATCGGCCAGGGAGGCACCATCCCGCTGATGGGCATGCTGCAGAAGGGCTTCCCCAAGGCGCAGATGATGGTCTGCGGCGTGCTGGGCCCCAAGAGCAATGCCCATGGACCCAATGAGTTCCTGCATGTGCCCTATGGCAAGCGCCTGACGGCCGCCGTGGCCCAAGTGATGGCCGCCCATCCCTGAGGCGCCCGAGGGCCGCAAGCGGCGCCTCCACCGTTGACGAAGCCTCGGTGGAGGCGGGAATTGACCAACATCAAGCCGGTACCGCCTGGCTGTCGATATGGTGTCGTGGTTTCGCGCCATGGCCATGTCCTCCCCTCCCTCCTCCGCAGCGACCTCGGCCGACCCGCCAGCGCCTGTGGACGTGCGCCCGTCGGCCGTGGGCTCGGGCAGCACCCGCTTCAAGCCCTGGCAGGCCTGGCTCTGGCTGGGCCTGGCCTTTCTTGGCCTCTGGCTGCTGCTGGGCTTGTGGCTGCGCAATGAGCGCCAGGTCGCTCGCGCACACGAAGGCGAGAAGCTGCAGAGCCTGGTCCAGACGCTGGATGGCATCGTCTCGCAGCAGCTGATCGCGATCCAGGCCGCGCTGCAGACCGTCGATGCCGAGTACCCGCGATGGCGTGCGGCGCAGAAGCAGGCCGACGGCGAGTCGCTGCTGCAGACCCTCACGCGTGCGATGCCCGGTGTGCGGCTGCTGCTCGTGGTTGATGCCAATGGCCGCGTGCAGGCCTCGTCCATGCCTGAGCTGCTGGGCAGGGATGTGTCGGATCGGCCCTACTTCATCCAGAGCCAGCGGCGCCCCCAGGAGGGGCTTCTGCACGTCACCCCGCCCTACCAGACCCTGCTGGACGATCGCAGCGTAGCCGTGGCGCGCACCTTGCACGACGCCGAAGGCCACTACCAGGGCGTGATCGTGGCCGGCCTGGACCCGGGCTACTTCTCGCTGGTGCTGGCCACGGTCCAGCCATCGGAGGACACCTGGGCTGCCATCGCCCACGAGAGCGGCGCCATGTTCGCGGTCCAGCCTCAGGTGGAAGCCTGGATCGGCCGCAATGTGTTGGATCAGCCCGGCTCGGTGCTTGAGCACCACCTGCGCAGTCAGCGGCTCAGCAGCCTGCACCTGCAGAAATCTCGCCTGAGTCATGACCTGCGCCTGGTCGCTGCACGCACCGTGGCCCCTGAAAGCCTGTGGCTGGACCAGCGCCTGTACGTGGCGGTCGGCCGCTCCATGGCCAGCGTGGAAGGGCTGTGGCGGCGCCAGGTGTTCAGCACCCTGCTCGGTGGAGCGATCCTCACCCTGCTCGCCCCGCTGGGCCTGTATCTGTACCAACGGCGCCGCCGCCTGGTGGAGCAGCTGCGCAGCCAGCAGCGCCGCACCGAGCGCGACAGTGCCGCCCGCACGGCACTGGCGCTGGAAGGCGCGGCGCTGGGGCTGTGGGACTGGAACCTCGTCACTGGCGAAACACGCTTCGACCAGCGCTGGTGCACGATGCTGGGCCATGTGCCGCACGAGATCGAAGGCCATGTGAAAGCCTGGGAAGACCGCCTGCATCCGGACGACAGCCCCATCGTGCGCGAGCACCTGCAGCGCTACCTCTCCGGTGAGCTGACCCATTACACCCAGGACTACCGCCTGCGCCACCGGGATGGCCACTGGGTCTGGATCCACGCCAACGGCCGCATCATGGCGCGCGATGCCCAGCGCCGCCCCACCCGCATGGTCGGCACGCACATGGACATCAGCGCGACCAAGCGTGCTGAGGCCCTGCTGCAGGCGCAGGCCCAGCACACGCAGGCCATCCTGGACAACATGGTCGACGGCATGATCACCATGGACACGAAGGGCCGCATCGACGCCATCAACCCAGCCGCCTGCCGCATGTTCGGCTACAGCGCCGAGGAGCTGGTGGGCCAGCGCGTGGAGCTGCTGATGCCCGAGGGCGAGCGCCCGCACCACGCCGGGCATGTTCGCCGCTACCTGGAGACGCAGGTGCCGCATGTGATCGGCATCGGGCGCGACGTCAACGGCCGGCGCAAGGACGGCAGCATCTTCCCCATGAGCCTGGCGGTGTCCGAGATCCTGCAGGACGGCGAGCCACTGTTCATCGGCCTCACCCGCGACATCACCGAACGCAAGAAGGCCGAGGCCGAGATCGAGCAACTGGCCTTCTACGACTCCCTGACCGGCCTGCCCAACCGCCGCCTGCTGCTGGACCGCCTCAACCAGGCCCTGGCCATCAACCGACGCAACCACCGCCACGGTGCGGTGCTGTTCATCGACCTGGACAACTTCAAGGCCCTCAACGACACCCTGGGCCACGGCATGGGCGACCGCGTGCTGGTGGGCGTGGCACGCCGTCTGCAGGCGGCCCTGCGCAGCGAGGACACCATCGCGCGCTGGGGCGGGGACGAGTTCGTGGTCGTGCTGCACGACCTGGGCCAGAACGCGCAGGTAGCAGCCCTGCATGCCGAGGCGGCAGCCGAGAAGCTGCTGCGCGTACTGGGCCAGCCTCACCAGCTGGACGGCCATCAGCACCACAGCACACCCAGCATCGGCATCGTCATCTGGGGCGGCGACACCGGCAGCAGCGAGGACCTGCTCAAGCATGCCGACCACGCCATGTACCAGGCCAAGGCCGCCGGCCGCAACCGCCTGTGCTTCTTCGATCCGGCCACCCAGGCCGCCATGGCCGAGCTGACCGCCCTGGAGGCGGACCTGCGCCAGGCCATCAACTGTCAGCAGCTGGAGCTCTTCTACCAGGCCCAGGTGGATGAGCGAGGAAATGTCGTGGGCGCCGAAGCCCTGCTGCGCTGGAACCATCCGGTGCAGGGGTGGATCTCTCCGGCGCGCTTCATCCCGCTGGCCGAGCACACCGGCCTGATCGCCCAACTGGGCGAATGGGTGCTGCAGCAGGCCTGCGCGCAGCTGGGCCTTTGGGCACGCGAGCCCCACATGGCGGCGCTCACGCTGGCCGTCAACGTCAGCGCCCACCAGTTCCGCCAGAAGGGCTTCCTCGGCTTCATGCAGCAGTTGCTGGCCCGCAGCGGCGCGCCCACCGACAAGCTCAAGCTGGAGATCACCGAAAGCGCCCTGGTCGAGAACGTGGAACAGGTCATCGCCCTGATGGTGGCCTTGCGCAGCCTGGGTCTGCATTTCTCGCTGGACGATTTCGGTACCGGCTATTCCTCGCTGGCCTACCTGAAGCGCCTGCCGCTGGACCAGCTCAAGATCGACCAGAGCTTTGTGCGAGACCTGGTCACCGAGCCCAATGCCATGGCCATCGCGCGGGCGGTGATCCAGCTGGGTGAAAGCCTGGGGCTGGACGTGATCGCCGAGGGCGTGGAGACCGAGGCCCAGCGCGAAGCCCTGCGGCAGCAGGGCTGCCATGGCTTCCAGGGCTACCTCTACGCCCGCCCGCTGGCGCTGCAGGACTTCGAGGCCCTGGTGCAAGGCTGGCCTGCCAGTCCTGCGCACTCCTGAGCGGCCACGGCCGGGGCTGCCTGCCACAGACCTGGGACGGACCTGGGACAATGGGCGCTTTGCAAGCCGAAGTCTCGCCATGTCCCGCCCTGAAACGCTGTATCTCTTCGTCTCGTGCCCTGGTGGCGTCGAGCCCCTGCTGGAGGAGGAGCTGCAGCGCATCGTCCCGCGCGCCCGTATCCACGCCCTGCGCGGCGGCTGCTCGGTGCAGGGCACGGCGGAAGACGTCATGCAGATCAACCTCGAGAGCCGGCTCGCCCAGCGCGTGCTGGTCGAGCTGACCGAAGGCGGCTACCGCCACGAGGACGACCTCTACGTGCTGGCCCGCCGCGTGGACTGGGAGCGCTGGATCGGCCCCCAGCACACCATCCGCGTGGACACCACCGCCCAGCGCTCGCCCCTGCGCAGCCTGAACTTCGCGACCCTGCGCATCAAGGACGCCATCTGCGACGCCCTGCGCGACGCCACCGGCGAGCGCCCCAGCGTGGACACCCGCGCGCCCGACCTGCCCGTGGTCCTGCACCTGGGCGAGGAACGCGCCGCGCTGTACGTGGACACCTCGGGCGAGCCCCTCTTCAAGCGAGGTTGGCGCGTCGACAAGGGCGACGCCCCGCTGAAAGAGACCTTGGCCGCCGCCATGCTGGCCGCGGCCGGCTGGCGCGGCACGCCCGAAACCGGCGGCGCCCTGCACGACCCCTGCTGCGGCTCGGGCACCATTCCCATCGAGGCCGCACAGATCGCCTGCGGCATCGCCCCCGGCATCCAGCGCCGCTTCGCCTTCGAGCGCCAGCTGCCCTTCCAACCCCTGCGTGCGCGCTGGGCCGAGATGAAGCAGGCCGCCCAGGCCCGCGTGAAGGCGCCGGCCGTGCCCATCTTTGCCAGCGACGTCACCTTCCGCATGGTCGACTTCGCCCGCCGCAATGCCGAGCGCGCCGGCGTGGCCCAGTACATCCAGTTCAACGGTGGCGATGCCCTGGAGCGCGCGGCCCCCAAGCTGCCCGAGGGCATGCCCGGCACCATCATGATGAACCCGCCCTATGGCGAGCGGATCGAGGTGCGGGGCAAGGCCGCCGCGGTCCGGGAAGCGAGCGGATCGGAACAGCGTGACGCCGAGGACGACTTCTTCCCCCGCCTGGCCTCGCACTGGAAGCGCAGCTACACCGAGAACCCCGCCGGCTGGACAGCCTGGCTGCTATGCCCGGACATGAAGCTGCCCACCAAGATGCGGCTCAAGGAGAACCGCCGCGTGCCCATGTGGAACGGCCCCATCGAATGCCGGCTGTTCCGCTTCGACCTGATCAAGGGTTCGGCACGGGAGAAGCCGCGCGCTGCTGAATGAGGCGGCGCGCGCCCACCGCCAGCGCCAGGCCGATGAGGGCCAGCGGCAGCAGGGAGCCCAGGGCCATGCGCTGCCAGCCCCCGGCCGTCACCAGGGCGCCGGAGCTGAAGGCGGTGAGCGTCATGGTGCTGTTGATGCAGACCTCCATGGTGGCCTGCGCCCGGGTTTTCTCCTCGGGGCGGTAGGCCCGGGTGAAGAGCGTGGTGCCGCCCACGAAGAGGAAGTTCCAGCCCACGCCCAGGGCCAGCAGGGCGCCCAGGAAATGGGTCAGGTCTTGCCCCGACAGGGCAAAGCCCACACAGACCAGGTTGAGCAGCAGCCCCGTCGTCATCACCGGCAGCACGCCCACGCGCTGGATCAGGTGGCCGGTGAAGAAGCTGGGCGCAAACATGCCCAGCACGTGCCACTGCAGCACGAAGGTGGCGTTGTCGAAGGGCAGGCTGCACTGCTTCATCGCGATGGGCGTGGCGGCCATCAGCAGGTTCATCACCCCATAGCCCAGAGAGCAGGCCGCGATGGCCACGAGGAAGAAGGGCTCCTCGCGCATCAGCTGCGGCCAGGAGCGGCCCGTGGCGGCGCCGGGCTGGGACTCGGCCAGGGGCGGGAAGGGAATCAGCGAGACCACCAGCAGGCTCAGCAGCGCCACGCCCACCAGCGCCAGGTAGGCGCCAGCAAAGGGCTGGACGAGAAGGTCGCGGCTGTATTTCGCCAGCGCCGGCCCGGCCACCGCGCCCAGCAGGCCGCCGGCCAGTACCCAGGAGATGGCGGTCTCGCGGCGCGCGGGCTTCACCAGCTCGGTCGACACGAAGCGGTACAGGCCCGCGCTGGCGTTGTAGTAGCCCGCCAGCAGCGTGGCCAGGACCACCAGCCAGAAGCTGCGCTCGCTGACCGCAAAGGCCGCCAGCGAGCAGCTCATCACCGCCACCAGCGCCGCCACCTGGAAGCCCCGGCGCCGTCCCCAGGCCCGCTGGTGCCGTGCCACCAGGGGCGCGAACAGGGCCCCACCCGCCACATAGCTGCACACCGGCAGCGTGGCCATCCAGGGCTCCGGCGCCAGGGCCAGGCCCACCAGGCCATTGATGGCGATGAAGGTGACGTTGTTGGTCAGGAACAGACCCTGGCACAGGGTCAGCAGCATCAGCGCGGGGTTCATGGCGGCTTTCGGGGGGCGGGGCCGCGAGGCTAACACCAGACACGGCTTTCTGTCCGGCCCGACCTTGGGGCCCTAGTCCCCGACGAAGTAGAGCGCCTGCCCTTGCAGCGCCGACTTCAGCAGCAGGGCATACAGCGCCAGCATCGCCGGGGACTCCCTGTTCAGCGGCGAGACCAGGGCGGTGGCCAAGTGCCGGGCCAGCGCTTCGGCGCGTTCGGCGTCGATCTGGAAATCGCGATAGAAGTCGAAGGGAATGCCATGCCGCTGCAGGAACTCGACAAGTTCCCAGCGTCCGGCAAAGTCCCGCTCACAGAGCTGAAGGCACAGCTCGCTGTGGCGGGAGCCCAGGTACACGTCCAGCATGGGTGGATCCAGCGTCGTCGGAACCGGCCGCTCAGGCCTGCTGCAAAGCCACCCAGCCCAGCACGGCCAGGGGGGCGGTGTCCGCACGCAGGATGCGCGGGCCCAGCTGCAAGGCCTCGAAGCCGCGTTCGCGGGCGGCCTGCTCCTCGGCGGGGCTGAGGCCGCCCTCGGGGCCGCTGAGCACCAGGGTGGGCTGGGGCTCACCGGCGGCGCGCTCGTGCAGGGGCCGGGCGGCGGTGGGGCTCAGCAGCCAGCGCCGCGCAGGCGCCGCCGCGTCCAGGCCCGCCAGCCAGGCGGCCAGGGTCTGGACCGGATGGATCTGCGTGACGCGGGCCCGGCCGCACTGCTCGGCGGCGGCGATGGCCACGCCCTGCCAGTGCGCCTGCTTCTTCTGGGCGCGCTCTCCCTGCAGGCGCAGCACCGAGCGCTCGCTCATGAGGGGCTGGATGGCCACGGCGCCCAGCTCGGTGGCCTTCTCGACAATACCGTCCATGCGGTCATTGGCAGGCATCACCACGCACAGGGTCAGGGCCGTGGCCAGCTCCCGATCCACCAGTTGACGGGCGTGCAGCAGCACGCGCACCTCGCTTCGGCCCATGGCGGTGACTTCGGCCTGCCATTCGTCGCCCGAGCCGTCGAACAGGGTCAGGGGGCTGCCGGGCTGCAGGCGCAGCACCTGCACATGGCGAGCGGCGGTGGCGGGCAGGCTCAGCTCGGCCGGGCCGGCCAGGGGGGTGTCGACGAAGAAGCGTGGAGGCATGGACGGGATTCAGGGAGAGGTCGCCGGAACCCGCCAGTGTGCCAAAGAAGCCGGCCCCCTCAAGCAGATGCTCAGTGCATGCCCATGGCGCGCTTGACCTGCTCGGCGAGGTCATCGCCCTGGGCCTCGCGCACCATCTCGACGAAGCGGCGGGCATAGTCCTGCAGCTCGGGCAGGCCGCTGCAGCGCTCGACCTCCAGCACCACCTTGTAGCCCTTCATCAGGCCCAGATACTGCTTGGCATGACGGGTGAGGTAGGCGTAGAGCTGCTCATAGTCCAACTGGGGCTGGCCGCCTGTCGGCCCTGCGGTCGCAGCGGCAGCAGGGGCCGCAGGGGCTGGGGCCGCGCCAAAGGCCGGGGCAAAGGCACCATCGGCAGCCGGCGCCGGGGCCTGCACTACGCCCGTGGCCCGGATCAGGCCCAGATCCAGCAGCTGCTGGACATCGGCCTCGGTGCTGCCCTGCACCAGGCCCAGCCACTGGCGGGCGGACTTGCTGGCGTCGATCACCAGCAGCAGGTTGCGGGTGGCACGGGCGTTGACGAGCTGGCGCACCTTCATTTCAGCGCGGCCGGCGTCGGTTTTCTGATAGCTCTGGTCCAACACGGCATGAGTCTCCTGGGCGGGAGCTTACGCGCTGCCCAGGAGGCCCGCCGTCGGGAAAGTGCTACTTTTTGTCCCGCAGTTCGCGACGCAGGATCTTGCCGACCGGGGTCTTGGGCAGATCCGTCCGGAACTCGACGATCTTGGGGCGCTTGTAGCCCGTGAGGTTGGCCTCGCAGAAGGCGCGGACGTCGGCCTCGGTGACGTTCGGGTCCTTGCGCACCACCACCACCTTGACCGCCTCGCCGGCCTTGTCGTCCGGCACACCGACGGCGGCGCATTCCAGCACCCCGGGCATCTGGGTGATGACGTCCTCGACCTCGTTCGGATAGACGTTGAAGCCGCTGACCAGGATCATGTCCTTCTTGCGGTCCACGATCTTGAAGTAGCCGCGCTCGTCCATCTGGCCGACGTCGCCGGTGCGGAAGAAGCCGTCGGCCGTCATGACCTTGGCCGTCTCGTCCGGGCGCTGCCAGTAGCCGGCCATCACCTGCGGGCCCTTGATGGCGATCTCGCCGGTGCCGCCAGCGGGCACCTCGTGGCCGTCATCGTCCAGCAGCTTCATCTCGGTACCGGGCACAGGCAGGCCGATGGTGCCGGTGTAGGACTTGGAATCCGTCGGGTTGCAGCTGGCTACGGGCGAGGTCTCGGAGAGGCCGTAGCCCTCGCAGATGGGGCAGCCGGTCTTCTCCAGCCACAGCTTGGCCGTGGCCTGCTGCACGGCCATGCCGCCGCCCACGGAGATCACCAGGTGGCTCCAGTCCACCGTGCCGAAGTCCTTGTGGTTGGCCATGGCCATGAACAGCGTGTTGACCGCCGGCATGCTGTGGAAGCGGTGCTGGGACAGCTCCTTGAACACCGCCGGCAGGTCGCGCGGATTGGGGATCAGCACATTGCAGCCGCCCATGTGCATGGACAGCATCATGTTCGTGGTGAAGCCGAAGATGTGATACAGCGGCAGCGCGCAGATGGACACCACCTGCTCGCCCTGCGGCACCTTGGCCAGGGCCGGCAGGTACCAGGCCTCGCACTGCATCACATTGGCGACGAGGTTGCGGTGCAGCAGCACGGCGCCCTTGCTGACGCCGGTGGTGCCGCCGGTGTACTGCAGCACGGCGATGTCCGAGGAAGCGACCTTGGGCGTCTTGTAGCCCAGGCCACGGCCGCGGCTGAGGGCGTCGTTGAAGCGCACGGCCTGGGGCAGCTCGAAGGCCGGCACCAGCTTCTTCACCTTGCGCACCACGTAGTTGACGATCAGGCCCTTGGGGAAGCCCAGCATGTCGCCCATGGAGGCCAGCACCACGTGCTTGGTGGGCACGCTGTTGATGACCTGCTGCAGGGTGGCGGCGAAGTTCTCGATGATGATGATGGCGCGGGCGCCGGCATCCTTGAGCTGGTGCTCCAGCTCGCGCGGGGTGTACAGCGGGTTGACGTTGACCACCACGAAACCGGCCCGCAGCACGGCGGCCACGGCCACCGGGTACTGCGGGATGTTGGGCATCATGATGGCGACGCGGTCGCCCTTCTCCAGGCCCAGGCCCTGCAGATAGGCCGCCAGCGCACGCGAGGCCTCGTCGATCTGGGCGAAGCTGAGGGTCCGCCCCATCAGCTTGTAGGCTGGCCGGTCCGGGTACTTCTTGAACGCCGCATCCATCAGCTCGACCAGGGAAGCGTACTGCTCCGCATGGATCTCAGCCGGGACGCCTGCCGGATAGCTCTTCAGCCAGGGTTTCTCCATTGTTGTCTCCATATCGTGGCGCCGATTCTCCCCGAGGCGGCAGGGCGCGCGATCAGGGGATTCGATAGCGAAACTAGAGAGAAACCCCCAGATTGCACCCTCCGGGCCTGCCGGCGATCCTGGTATCAGCTGCAAAAAATGTCACAAGCCCGGCGAGACAAGGGCTGCGCGGCACGCTACCCTGCAAGCTCGGATGGTCCAGACCCGAGCAGCGCCCGCCTTGGCAGCAGGCGCGCCAGAGGTCACAGGGAGAGAAAGCGGCCAATCCGGGCAACTTGGTTCCTTGGCGATCCTGGCCAGTGCGCTGCGCACGGCAGGGCCGCCTGCAGCAGCAGGACTGAGCGATGAAGCGATGGCATGCCGGCCTGGCCGGTCCTTTGCTCTTGTTGGCCTTGGGAGGTCTGGCCGCAGCCTGGGTCCAGCAGCGTCTGGCTCAAGCCCAGCAGGCGCAGATCGAACAACGCTTCGAAAGTGCCGCCGAGGGCGTGCTGATGGCCTTGCAGGAGCGCATGCGCACCTACGAATACGGCCTGCGCGGCGCACGTGGCGCCGTCATCGCCACCGGCCCCGAGCTCATGGACCGTCGGCGCTTCAACGCCTACATGGCCTCCCGTGACCTGGTGCGGGAATTTCCCGGCTCCCGTGGCTTCGGGCTCATCCGGCGCGTGCCGGTGGCTGCACAGGAGGCCTTTCTGGACGCCGCCCGCGCAGATGGCTGGCCGGACTTCCAGATCCGGCAGATCAATCCCCAGGGGCAGGACCGACAGGTCATCCAGTATCTTGAGCCCGTCGAGGGCAACGAAGCCGCCATCGGCCTGGACATCATGTCCGAGCCGCACCGCCGCGACGCCGCCCAGATGGCCATTGACACCGGCGCGGCCATCCTGTCGCAACCCATCACCCTGTCACAGGCGACGCGAAAGCCCAGCCAGGGCATGCTCTTTCTCCTGCCCATCTATGGCCCTGGCCTGCCGCTGGACACCGTGACCGAGCGCCGCCGAGCGGTCTACGGCCTGGTCTACAGCCCGCTGGCCATGGACGAGATCCTGCAGAACCTGGGCGCCGTGCCCAAGGGCATGCTGCTGCGGGTGTCGGATGCTGCCCAGGCGCCGGACCTGCCGCCGCTGTTCGTCTCGGCCCGCTTCGCGCAGGCGCCCGAGGGCCTGGCCAGCATGGACCGCATCCTGTCGGTCTACGGGCGCCCCTGGCGCGTCGAGGCACGGGCCGCGGCGGACTTCATGCCTCCCGACGGCACACTGAGCCCCGGCGGCGCGGCCATCCTGGTCATGACGACCTTCAGCCTGCTGGCTCTGCTGCTGTACGTGGGGCATCTGGCCCTGCAACGCCGCCGGCAGGGCCAGGCGGGCATGGCCCGGCTGGCGGCCATCGTGGAAAGCTCCAGCGATGCCATCGTGGGCAAGGACCTCGACGGGCGGGTGACCAGCTGGAATCCGGCGGCCGAACGCATCTTCGGCTACAGCGCCGAGCAGGCGCTGGGCATGCAGATGGCAGACCTCCTCATCCCGGACGACCTGCGGGACGAAGAACAGCGCATCCTGGCGACCGTGCGCAGCGGCGGAACAGTGCGGCATTTCGACACCGTCCGGCGCCGGCGCGACGGCCGACTGATCGATGTCGCCGTGACGGTGTCCCCGATACGAGACGCCAATGGCCTGGTGATCGGCGCCGCCAAGACCGCCCGCGACATCACCGACGAGAAGCGCCACAACGCCCGCTTCAAGATGGCCGTGGATGCAGCCGGCATCGGCATCTGGATCTGGCAGCTGAGCGACAACCAGCTGTTCTGGGACGAGCGCATGTGCGAGCTCTACGGCCTGGCACCACAGCAGCACAGCGAAGGCCTGTTCTACGAGTACTGGCGCAAGCACGTCCATCCGGAGGACCTGCCCGTGGCCGAGCGCAAGCTGCAGCAGTTGATCCACGGCCAGGGCGTCTACGACCCGGTCTTCCGGGTGCTGATGGACAACGGCCAGACTCGCTGGATCAAGGCCGCCGCCATCATCGAGCGCGACCGCCAGGGCCAGCCCGTGCAGATGGTGGGCACCAACCTCGACATCAGCGCAGAGGTCGAGGCCAAGCTGCGCGTGCAGGAACTCAATGCAGACCTGGAAAGCCTGGTGCTCAAGCGCACCGCACAGCTCCAGGACGCCGTGGTGGCCGCCGAGCAGGCCAACCTGGCCAAGTCCGCCTTCCTGTCCAATATGAGCCACGAGATCCGTACGCCGCTCAATGCCATCCTGGGCCTGGCCTACCTGCTCCAGCAGCAGCGGCTGGACGGCGAGACCGGCGAGATGGTGGGCAAGATCCACAGCGCCGGGCGAGGCCTGCTGGGCATCGTCAACGACATCCTGGACTTCAGCAAGATCGAGGCCGAGCGCCTGGATCTGGAGCATGCGCCCTTTCGCCTCAGCGACGTGCTGGACAACCTGGCTTCCATCATGGCGCCCATGGTGGGGGCCAGGCCGGTGGAGCTGCTGATCGGCCATGCACCGACCGGCGCCGACTACCTGATCGGTGACGCCCTGCGCCTGGGCCAGGTGTTGACCAACCTGCTGGGCAACGCCCTGAAGTTCACCCACAGCGGCGAGGTGGTGCTGGACATCCGGCGCCTGGACGTCGACACCGGCACAGACGCCCCCCGCGTGCTGCGCTTCAGTGTGCGCGACACGGGCATTGGCATCCCGCTGGACAAGCAGGCATCCATCTTCGACGCATTCAACCAGGCCGACAATTCCACCACCCGCAGCTACGGCGGCACCGGGCTGGGCCTGGCCATCAGTTCGCGCCTGGTGGCCCTGATGGGCGGAAAGCTGGCGGTGCAGAGTTCCCCCGGGCAGGGCAGCGAGTTCAGCTTCGAGCTGTCGCTGAAGCCTGCCCTGGTGGAGGACTTGCCGCGCCGGACCAGCTCAGGGCTGTCGGTGCTGATCGCCGACGACCATGACCTGGCCCGCCAGGTGTTGCGCCAGACGGCCCAGGGCCTGGGCTGGCGCGCCCAGGCGGTCGAGTCTGGCGAGGCCGTGCTGGCCTGCCTGGACCAGCAGCAGCAGCAGCAGCAGGAAACCTACGACGTGCTGGTGCTGGACTGGCGCATGCCCGGGCTGGACGGCCTGGAGACCGCGCGTCGCATCCGCGCCCGCCAGCATGACGACGGCCGCTGGCCCATCATCGTCATGGTGACCGCCCACGACCGCAGCGAGCTGCGCGAGCAGGACCCCGGCGAACTGGTGGATGCCGTGCTGACCAAGCCCGTGACAGCTTCCAGCCTCTACGACGCCGTACTGGCGGCCCAGGGTCACCGGGGACAGATCGAGCACACCGAGGACGGCGATCCCGGCCTGGCGCGGCTGCAGGGCGTGCGCGTGCTGGTGGTGGACGACAGCGACATCAACCGCGAGGTGGCGGCCCGCATGCTTCAGCGCGAAGGCGCGGACGTCAGTCAGGCCGAGGATGGTCGCGCCGCGCTGCAACTAATGGATGGGCCGCAGGACTTCGACCTGGTCCTGATGGACATGCAGATGCCCGTCCTTGACGGCTACAGCGCCACGCGCAGCCTGCGCCAGAAGGCGCGTCATGTCCGGCTTCCCGTGCTGGCCATCAGCGCAGGCGCCTTCAAGGAACAGCGCGAACGGGCGCTGGCCGCCGGGGTGAACGGCTTTGTCGCCAAGCCCTATACCGCCGACGAGCTGGTCGACGCCATCCGACAGGCCCTTCAACAGCCCCCGCTGCCGCCCCCCGCCCATGGAGCAGCCCAGGGCGCCCCGGCGGGCCCGCAGTTGCTGAACCGCGAGCGCGGCCTGCAGTCCTTTGGCGAGGAGGCGGTCTGGCGGAGCGCGCTGCTGCGCTTTTCCAGGGCCTACCGCCACGCCGAGGCCTCGCTGGCCTCCACACATGAAGCCTGGGAAGCCCATGCCCACAAGCTGCGCGGCGCCGCAGCCCTGCTGGGGCTGGAGCAATTGGCCGCCGCCGCAGCGCACCTGGAGCAGGCCTGCACCGACACGTCGGCGCCGCTGCCCCAGCCAGCCATGAAGGGCCTGCAGCAGGCCCTGCAGCAGGCCTTCCAGCTGATCGAGGAATCCCCGGACCTGGCCCCACCCCCCGCAGACACAAGGTCGGCCCGCCCCAGCGACGGGCAGGCCACCGCCCGGCTTCGCGCTGCCCTGGAGAGCGACGACTACGACCACTTTGCCCAGGCCCTGTCCCAATGCGAGGGCCAGTTGGGCCCCGAACTGCTGGCAGCACTGGACCGATGCCTGGCCAGCTACGACTTCCGTGGCGCCCGACTCATCTTTGATGCCGCGAGCCGCGGCCCCGTTCTGGAAAGGGAGAATTGAACATGCCTCAAGGCCCCATCCTGGTCGTCGACGACGAGCCCATCAACCTGGATGCCATGCGCCTGGCCCTGGGTGCCGTGCACAAGCTGGTCTATGCCCGCGACGGCGGCAGTGCGCTGGAGGCCATCGCCAAGCACAAGCCGGCACTGGTGCTGCTGGACATCCGCATGCCGGGCATGGACGGCTACGAGGTCTGCCGCGCCATCAAGGCGAACCCGGCGACCGAATACCTGCCGGTGATCTTCGTCACCAGCCTCTCCGACGTAGGCGACGAGGCCCGCGGCTTCGAGGCCGGCGGCGTGGACTTCATCGTCAAGCCCATCTCGCCCCTGGTCGTGCGAGCCCGGGTGCAGACGCATCTGTCCCTGGTGCGCCACAGCCGCCTGGAACGCAGCCACCGCGATGCGATCTACATGCTCAGCGAGGCCGGTCACTTCAATGACAAGGACACAGGCGCCCACGTCTGGCGCATGGCGGCCTATTCCGCCGAGCTGGCACGCGCGGCCGGCTGGAGCGTGGAGAGCTGCCGCCTGATGGAGCTGGCCGCCCCCCTGCATGACACCGGCAAGATCGGCGTGCCCGACGCCGTCCTGGGCAAGCCCGGCCCGCTGGACGAGGATGAATGGGTGCTGATGCGCCGGCACCCCCTGATCGGACACGAGATCCTGTCCAGGAGCGCCGCGCCCGTGTTCCAGATGGCCGCCGAGATCGCCCTGCACCACCACGAGAAATGGGATGGCAGCGGCTACCCGCATGGCATCGCGGGCACCGCCATCCCTGAGTCAGCCCGCATCGTGGCCATCGCCGATGTCTACGATGCCTTGACCATGAAGCGCGCCTACAAGGAAGCCTGGCCAGCGGAACAGGCCCTGGCCTGCATCGCCGAGCAGCAGGGGCGGCATTTCGACCCCCGCCTGGCCGGCCTATTCCTGACGCTGGCGCCCAAGCTGGCTGACATCCAGCGCCGCTGGCAGCATCAGCTGACGCCGCCGCGGCCACCCATGGTGGCCTGAGCCCGCCCCCTGCCGCGGGTCCGACGTCGCTCAGCGCGGGACCACCGGGATGCGCAGCTGCAACTCGCAGCCCGGACGCTCGCTGCCCGGGTCCACCTCGCGCCAGCTGATCTGCGCCCCGATGCGTTCGGCGCGCTTGCGCATGCCCTTGAGCCCCTGCCCCTCGCGACGGCTGTCGCGCAGGCCCAGGCCGTCGTCGCTGATGCTCAGCAGCACGGCGGCGCCGTCGTCCACGACGCGGGTGGCAAAGCGCACCCGGCCGGCCTGCGCATGGTGCAGCACATTGCTCAGCGCCTCCTGAACGATGCGCACCAGATCCCGGCCCTGGGCACCCATGAGGCGTGGCAGGTGCGGCGTGTCCTGGAGCTGCCATTCCAGCTGCAGCCCGGCCGAGCGCAGGCGGTCCTGCAGGCGGTGGCGCACATTGGCCAGCAACAGGCCCAGGTCGCCGTCGTCCACCGTCATTGCATCGATGGTCAGACGCATCTCGGCAATGCAGTCGTCCAGCAGGGCCACGAGGGTGTCGGTGTCCATGCCCTGGCGCGCGCCCAGCTTGGCCATCAGCAGCTGCGAACCCAGGCCATCGTGCATTTCCTGCAGCAGGCGCTCGCGCTCCTGGGCGGCCACACGCAGCTGCTCGCTGCGTTGCAGGTCCTGATAGCGGGCCTCCAGCTCGCGGCTGCGTGCGGCCAGTGCCTCCTCCAGCGCCTGGCGCGAGCGCGCCTGGGCGCGCAGCGAGGCCACGAAGCGGCGCTGCAGCACATAGCCCGCCATGCCCACCACGGCCGCATAGCCGGCCACATTGATGTCGACCAGCGGGAAGCTGCCTTCGTCGATCAGCGCGAAGTAGCCCACATAGGCCCAGCAGAAGAAGGCCAGCCCGAGGCTCGCCGCAGCGAGGCCATGCGCGACCTGGCCGCTGCGCAGCGCCGCACGCAGCACGACGCCCCAGGCGCCAATCATCACCACGCCGCGGCTGCCCAGGGCCCACCAGGGCCAGAGGTTCTCGAAGGCATCCCAGACCGAGCCGTGGTAGGCCGCCCAGAGGTCGATGGGCAGGGCGATGACCATGAAGGCCAGGGCCAGGCGCCGCCCCCAGGAATCACCCGGGGCGAACCACTGCACCACCAGCAGCAGCATGAGGCCCCGGGCCAGGATGTCGGCGGCGTCCAGGATCATGCGCCACCACGGCAGGGGCACAGGCGCCACGCTCAGATAGGGCAGCAGGAGCAGGGCCGCGCTGAGGGCATAGACCCCAGTCAGGCCATAGATCCACTCCTGGCGCAGCGCCAGCCAGACCAGCAGCAGGAAGAGCCCCAGCAGGGCCGCGCTGAGGGCCGTCAGCAGGCGGGCACTCTGCCAGAAGTCCCGCGCCTGCTGCAGCTGGCGCATCTGGGTCGCCGGCCCCATCTGCACCACGGACAGGGTGCCCATCTGGTCCCCGGTGGCTCCCAGGTGCATCGCCAGGCGGTGCTCGCCGGCCTCCAGCATGGCCGGGGGGACGTTGATCAGCACGCCGCTGCTGCCCAGGCGCAGCCCGCGGTACATGGGTTCCAGCTCCAGGCCCTGCTGGGAGCGCGCCAGCAGCTTGCCGTCGAGGTAGAGGTTGAGATCGGGGCTGTGCGTGAAGGCCACCAGCCAGGGCTCGTGCACGCCCTCGGCCAGCTTGAAGTCCAGCAGGTACCAACCCGCCTCACTGCCCTCGGTGCGCACATCGGGCAGCTGCATGGCCTCGGCCTTCTCCGGCAGGGGCTGCCCGGCCAGCAGGGGCGGCGGGCCAAGCTTGTCCTCCATCCACTGTCCATCCACCAGGCGCATCACCTGGGGCATGTTCAGGGGACCCAGGCGCAAGGACAGCCAGTGCAGACCGGCCAGCGCCAGCAGGGGCAACAGCACGCCCAGCAAGAGTGCGCGCAGGCGGCTTGTCCGCGTCACCACCCGCGGCTGCGGGGTGGAGGACTCAGCCATGACTCGATTCCATCGTCGCTATTCGATCGCCTTCACCATGTCCTCGACGACCTTCTTCGCGTCGCCGAACACCATGAGCGTCTTGTCCATGTAAAAGAGCTCATTGTCCAACCCCGCGTAACCGGCAGCCATGGAGCGTTTGTTGACGATCACGGTCTTGGCCTTGTAGGCCTCCAGGATGGGCATGCCGTAGATGGGGCTGCCCTTCTGGTGGGCAGCAGGGTTCACCACATCGTTGGCGCCCAGGATGATGGCGACATCGGCCTGGCCGAACTCGGCGTTGATGTCCTCCATCTCGAAGACTTGGTCATAGGGCACCTCGGCCTCGGCCAGCAGCACGTTCATGTGCCCTGGCATGCGGCCCGCCACCGGGTGGATGGCGTACTTGACGCTGACACCCTTCTCCGTGAGCTTGGCCGCCAGCTCCTTCACCGCGTGCTGGGCGCGGGCCACGGCCAGACCGTAGCCCGGGACGATGATCACGCTCTCCGCATTGCCCATGATGAAGGCGGCGTCGTCCGCACTGCCGCTCTTGACCGCGCGCTGCACGGCGCCGCCCGTCGCGGCCGCCGAGGCATCGCCGCCGAAGCCGCCCAGGATCACGTTGAAGAAGGAGCGGTTCATGGCCTTGCACATGATGTAGCTCAGGATGGCCCCCGAGCTGCCCACCAGCGAGCCGGCGATGATCAGCATGCTGTTGTTGAGCGAGAAGCCGATGCCTGCCGCTGCCCAACCCGAATAGCTGTTGAGCATGGACACCACCACCGGCATGTCCGCCCCGCCGATCGGGATGATCAGCAGCACGCCCAGCACAAAGCCCAGGGCCAGCACCAGGCCGAAGTCCATCCAGCTCTGGGAGTGCCAGAAGCCGAAGATGAAGAAGAGCGAGGCCACGCCCAGGGCCAGGTTGAGCCAGTGCTGGCCGGCAAAGACCACCGGCGCTCCCTGGAACAGGCGGAACTTGTACTTGCCGCTGAGCTTGCCGAAGGCGATCACCGAGCCGCTGAAGGTGATCGCGCCGATGAAGGCCCCCAGCGCCAGCTCGATGCGGTTGCCACCGGGGATGCTGCCCATGGGGCCAGCGATGCCGAAGGCCGCCGGCTCCAGCACGGCCGCCGCTGCGATGCAGACCGCGGCCAAGCCGATCATGCTGTGCATGAAGGCCACCAGCTCGGGCATCTTGGTCATCTCGACCTTCTGCGCCATGTAGGCGCCCGTGCCGCCGCCGATGAGCAGCCCCACCAGCACATAGCTCAGCCCGAAGGCATCGCCATGGGCCAGCTTGACGATGAGCGCTGCCGTCGTCCCGGCGGCAATGGTCATGCCCACCATGCCGAAGACATTGCCGCGGATGGAGGTCGTCGGGTGCGACAGGCCCTTCAAGGCCTGGATGAAGCAGACGCTGGCCAGCAGGTACAGCAGCGTGACGAGGTTCATGCTCATGCCTGGCCCTCCTTCTTGGCGGGCGACTTTTTCCTGAACATCTCCAGCATCCGCCGCGTCACGAGGAAGCCGCCAAAGACGTTGACCGCCGCCAGGGCCACGGCCAGGGTGCCGAGCACCTTGCCCATGTCGGTGCGGGTGAGCGCCGCGGCCAGCATGGCCCCGACGATGACGATGGCCGAGATGGCGTTGGTCACGGCCATCAGCGGCGTGTGCAGGGCCGGCGTGACGGTCCAGACCACGTGGTAGCCCACGTAGATGGCCAGCACGAAGATGATGAGATTGATGATGGTGTGGTCGATGGCTTCCATGGCCTCAGCTCCTCTTTGTCAGTTCCGCTTGACCTGGCCGTCCTGCGCCACGAGGCAGGCCGTGACGATGTCGTCGTCCGCAGGGATCTGGAATCCGCCGTCCTTGGTGCAGACGAGCTTGAGAAAGTCCAGCACGTTGCGGGCGTAGAGGGCCGAGGCATCGGCCGCCACCAGGGAGGGCAGATTGGTTTCGCCCACCAGCGTGACGCCATGCTTGACGACGGTCTGGCCGGGCTCGGTCAAGGGGCAGTTGCCGCCGGCAGGCGCGGCAAGGTCCACGACCACCGAGCCGGGCTTCATGGACTTCACCATGTCCTCGGTCACCAGCACGGGCGCCGCGCGGCCGGGGATCAAGGCCGTGGTGATGACCACGTCCGCCTGCGCCACGCGCTTGGCCACTTCCAGCTTCTGGCGCTCCAGCCAGCTCGGCGGCATGGGGCGGGCATAGCCGCCCACGCCTTCGGCCGCTTCCCTCTCCTCGGCGGTCTCGTAGGGCACGTCGATGAACTTGGCGCCCAGGGACTCGACCTGCTCCTTCACCGAGGGCCGCACGTCCGAAGCCTCGATCACCGCGCCCAGGCGCTTGGCCGTGGCGATGGCCTGCAGGCCCGCCACGCCCACGCCCAGCACGACCACGCGCGCGGCCTTGACCGTGCCGGCCGCCGTCATGAGCATGGGGAAGAAACGCTGGTAGCGCTCGGCCGCGATCATCACGGCCTTGTAGCCCGCCACATTGGCCTGGCTGGAGAGCACATCCATGCTCTGGGCCCGGGTGGTACGCGGGGCGGCTTCGAGGGCAAAGGCCGTGATCCGGGCGTCCGCCAGGCGCTGCAGGCCCTCGCGGTCAAAGGGATTGAGCATGCCCACCAGCACCGTGCCCGGCCTGACCAGCGCCAGTTCCTCCGGCCCTGGGGCGCGCACCTTGAGCAGCATCTCGGCCGCATAGGCCTGCTCGCGTGAGACCAGTTCGGCCCCCGCCGCGGCGTAGGCCTCGTCAGTCACGCTGGCCCGAAGGCCGGCGCCCCTCTCGACCTGCACACGATGGCCCTGGGCCACCAGCTTCTTCACGGTCTCCGGCGTGGCCGCGACACGGGACTCCCCCGCCGCGGTTTCCTGCGGCACTGCAATCAGCATCGGACTTCTCCTGTGGGAACGGAAGGCCGGCAGCCCATGTGCTTGCGCGGCCTGCGGATCTGTATCGGCAAGACTTGCGGCGAGCTTACATGGGCTTCATGACGCACAGACCCGGCAGCGAGCGCGGGTTTGCCCCAGGACACCCCTGGGCGCCGCCCGTGGCGCCGGCAGCAGCCCCATGGGGTCGGGCTTCGGGCGTCGGCGTCAGGGCCCATCCTTTCGCGAGACGCAAAGCCGGGCTTGCTGAGGCTTCCACACCACAATGCGGGGATGAGCACGCCAGCACCCCCCGCCCGTTTCAAGCCCAGCGTCACCGTCGCCGCCGTGATCCAGCGACAGGGTCGCTACCTGATGGTCGAGGAGCAGACGCCCGAAGGCCTGCGCATCAACCAGCCCGCCGGCCACCTGGAGCAGGGGGAATCGCCGCTGCAGGCCGTCGTCCGGGAAGTGCGCGAGGAAACCGCGCACGCCTTCACGCCGCAGTCGCTGCTGGGCCTCTACATGGCCCGCTTCCAGCGCCCCGCCACCGGCGAGGACGTCACCTACCTGCGCCTGGCCTTCGTCGGCGAGGTTGGCGAGGCCCTGCCCGGCCTGGCGCTGGACCACGGCATCCTGCGCTGGCTCTGGCTCAGCGCCGAGGACATCGCCCAGGCGGACCGCGAGGGGCGCGCGCGTTCGGCCCTGGTCTGGCAGTGCGTGCAGGACCATCAACGCGGCCAGCGCCACCCCCTGGACTTGATCCACTGCGCGGACAGCCTCTGGCAACCCGATCGCTACCCGGCGGCCTAGCCTGCTGCCTCCTGTACGGCGCCCGCCCTGGCACTTGACCTGCATCAAGACGCACATGCGACGCAGCAGCACGCCGTGCGCAGCAATGCACAGGCAACGAGAAGGCCAGGTGCTAGCATCACCGCGACCCACCATCTCGGCCCTTGCGTGCGGGCGGCCTACCGCTTCGCCCGAGGGGCCCCGCCGCCTTGCAAGTCCTCGATCGACTCGACCGCAGCCACCGGGCCGACCTGCGCAAGCTCCTGCCGCGCCTGGGTCTGATGCTGGGCGTGCTGCTCGCGTGCTGGGCCCTGCCGGTGCCGCCCTCGCTGCGAGGCCTGGCCTCCTATGCGCCGCTGCACGTGCTGCTGGAGACGCTGTCCATCATCGTCGCCTCGCTGATCTTCAGCCTGGCCTGGGGCAGCCGGCTGGGCCAGGTCTCGGGCAATGTATGCGTGCTGGCCTGCGCCTTTGCCGGCGTCGCCCTGCTGGACTTCTCGCATCTGCTGTCCTATTCGGGGATGCCGGACTACATCACGCCGGCAGGCCCTGAGAAAGCCATCGACTTCTGGCTGGCGGCCCGGCTGCTCGCCTGCCTGGGCCTGCTGTGGATGGTCGCCACGCCTTGGCAGTCGGGCCTGCCGCGGCGGAACCGGCATGTCTTGCTGCTGGGCATAGGCGCCGTCGTGGCCTTGGTGCATTGGGCCGTGCTGCTGCATCCGGAGAGTCTCCCCCGCACCTTTGTGGCGGGGCAAGGCCTGACCCCGCTGAAGGTCGCCGCCGAGTACCTGCTGGTGGGCCTGCTGCTGCTGACGGCCCTGCTGCTGACGCGGCGCATGCGCGAGCCCACGCCCTTCAATGCCGCGGCACTGCTGGGCGCCGTGCTGAGCATGGCCATGAGCGAACTCTTCTTCACGCTCTATGCCAGCGTGACCGATGTGCTCAATCTCGCCGGCCACGTGTACAAGGTCATCGGCTATCTGTTCCTGCACCGGGCCGTCTTCATGGAGGCCGTGCAGCGCCCCTACACGGAGCTGGAGCTGGTCAAGGAGCAGCTGCAGGCCACGCTCAAGACCGTCCCCGACCTGGTTTTCGAACTCGATGCCGATGGCCGCTACCTCTCCTACCATTCACCACCCAGCGACCTGCTGGCGGCGTCACCCAGCCATTTCATAGGCCGACTCATCTCGGAAGTCCTGCCGCCCGAGGCCACCGCTACCGTGATGCAGACCCTGGGCGAGGCCCTGGACCGCGGCAGCTCGGGCGGCCGCCGCATCGTGCTGGACCTGCCCATGGGCCGGCACTACTTCGAGCTTCACGCCACGCGGTGCCAGCAGGAGGCGGGGGAAAAGCCACGCCTGATCGTGCTGTCCCGCAACATCACCCAGGAAGTGAACGCCCGCGAGGCCCTGCTGGAGGCTGCGCAGCAGACCCAGACCATCCTGGACAACGTGATCGACGGCATCATCACCATCGATCGCCGGGGCACCGTCCGCAGCTACAACAGCTCGGCCCACAAGATCTTCGGCTACGAAGCCAGCGAGGTCGTGGGGAACAACATCACCATGCTGATGCCCTCGCCCTATGCCGAGGCGCACGACCGCTACCTGGCCGACTACGCCCGGACCGGCATCCGCCAGGTGATCGGCCGGGGCCGCGAGGTCGAGGGCCTGCGCAAGAACGGCGAGCGCTTCCCCATGAGCCTGGCCGTCAACGAGATCGAGCGGGAGGGCGAGCGCATCTACATCGGCATGGTGCGCGACATCACCCAGCGCCGTGCCGCGGAGGCCGAGATCCAGCGCCTGGCCTTCTTCGACCAACTGACCGATCTGCCCAACCGCCGCCTGCTGCTGGACCGGCTGGACCGCGCCGTGCTCAGCGCGGCGCGGCGCGGCCAGCTCGGTGCCCTGCTCTTCATCGACCTGGACGAGTTCAAGCTGCTCAACGACACCTGGGGCCACGACTTCGGCGATCGCGTGCTCGTGCAGGTGGCGCGTCGGCTCAGTGGCTCCGTGCGCGAGGGCGACACCGTGGCCCGCCTGGGCGGCGACGAATTCGTGATCATGCTCGAGAGCCTGGGCGAGACCCTCCAGGAAGCGGCCGCCCATGCCGAGATGGTGGCGCGCAAGATCCTGCTGAACTTCGAGCAGCCCTTCCAGCTGCTGGAGCGCGAGCAGCACAGCAGCCCCAGCATCGGCATCACCCTGTTCGGAGACAACCTGCTCAGTGCCAGCGAGCTGATGGCCCATGCCGACACGGCCATGTACCAGGCCAAGGCCCAGGGCAAGAACACGTTCCGCTTCTTCGACGCCGAGCTGCAGGCGGTGCTGGCCACGCGCGCGGCCCTGGAGACGGACCTGCGCCAGTCCATTGCACGGCGGCAGCTGCTGCTGCACTTCCAGCCCCAGGTCGACGAGCAGGGCCGGGTGCTGGGGGCCGAGGCCTTGCTGCGCTGGCAGCATCCCCAACGCGGCCTGGTGCCCCCCGGGGTCTTCATTCCCGCGGCCGAGCAATGCGGCTTCGTGCTGGAGCTGGGCCAATGGGTGCTGGATGCCGCCTGCCGGACGCTCGCAGCCTGGGCGCAGCACCCACGCTGCTGTCGGCTGGACCTGTCCATCAACGTCAGCGCCCTGCAGCTGCGGGACGCCCATTTCGTCAACGGCGTGCTGGATGCCCTGCACCGCCACGGCGCCAGCCCGCGCCGGCTGAAGCTGGAGCTCACGGAGTCCCTGCTGGCCGAGAACGTCGAAGACACCATCGCGAAGATGAGCGAGTTGCGCAAAGCCGGCGTGGGCTTCTCACTGGACGATTTCGGCACCGGCTACTCCTCGCTGAACTACCTGCGCCGCCTGCCGCTGGAGGAGCTCAAGATCGACCGCAGCTTCGTCAATGACATGCTGGGCGACCCCAACGGCGCCGTGATCGCCCGCACCATCGTGGCCCTGGGCCAGACCTTCGGCCTGCAGGTGATCGCCGAGGGCGTGGAAACGCCCGAGCAGCGCGATGCCCTGCTGAAAATGGGCTGTCACCGTTTCCAGGGCTTCCTCTTCGGCCGCCCGGTGGACCAGGCCAGCTTCGAGCGCCTGCCGCAGGCGCTGGCGGCCGTGGCGAGCTGAGCAGGGCCCGCAAAGCCCCAGGCCCGGGCCAAGGTGCCGGCATTTGGGACAATCGGGGCATGAGTTCGCCCCTGCCCCCGTTGTCCCCCACGTCCGCCCGGCAGCGCATCGTCATCGGCCTGTCCGGCGGTGTCGATTCCGCCGTCTCCGCCTACCTGCTGAAGAAAGCCGGCCACGAGGTGATCGGCATCTTCATGAAGAACTGGGAAGACGACGACAACGACGAATACTGCTCCTCCCGCCAGGACTTCCTGGATGCGGCCTCGGTGGCCGACGTGATCGGCATCGAGATCGAGCACGTCAACTTCGCTGCGGACTACAAGGACCGCGTCTTCGCCGCCTTCCTGCGCGAATACCAGGCCGGCCGCACACCCAACCCCGACGTGCTGTGCAATGCCGAGATCAAGTTCAAGGCCTTCCTGGATCACGCCATGGCGCGCGGCGCCGAGAAGATCGCCACGGGGCACTATGCCCGCGTGCGCAGCGTCGGTGATCAAGTGCAGTTGCTCAAGGGCCTGGACCCGCTGAAGGACCAGAGCTATTTCCTGCACCGCCTGCAACAGCACCAACTGGCCAAGACACTCTTCCCCGTGGGCGAGCTGCCCAAGACCGAGGTACGCCGCATCGCCGAGGAGATCGGCCTGCCCAATGCCAAGAAGAAGGACTCCACCGGCATCTGCTTCATCGGCGAACGGCCCTTCCGCGAGTTCCTCAACCGCTACCTCTCCCACCAGCCCGGTCCCATCAAGGACGAGCGTGGCCGCAAGCTGGGCGAGCATGTGGGCCTGTCCTTCTACACCCTGGGCCAGCGCCAGGGCCTGGGCATCGGTGGCATCAAGGAGAAGGGCGCCCCGCGCGGCGGCGGCGAACATGCGCCCTGGTTCGTGGCCCGCAAGGACCTGGAGACCAACACCCTCGTCGTGGTGCAGGGCCATGACCACCCCCTGCTGCAGTACCGCAGCCTCATCGCCGACGACCTCTCCTGGTGCGGCCCCGCGCCGGCCTTCGGCGGCTTCGGCGCCAAGACCCGCTACCGCCAGGCCGACGCGCCCTGCGCCTTCACGCCCGAGCACCCGGGCGCTGGCCAGTTCCGCCTGGACTTCCCGCAGGCGCAATGGGCGGTGACGCCGGGCCAGAGCGCCGTGCTCTACGATGGCGAGGTCTGCCTGGGCGGCGGCGTGATCGCCGAAGCCATCCCCTGAGCCCTGATCGGTGAATGCCCGGGCCATGACGCCCGGCACGTGATCAAAGCCAGGCGCTGTGGCACGCTGGCGACTCCTCACGCCGCCATCTTGAACTTCGACCGCTTCCTCGCCCGCATCGCACGCCCCTCGGTGGTGTTGCGCATCGCCACCCTGGCCTACTTCCTGATGGAGTTCGGCAGCCTGGTGACGGCCCTGCGAGGCGGCAACTCCGAACCCTACGACGGCCTGCTGGCCCAGCTCTACCGCCGCGGCCTGGGCAATCCGCAGGACCCGGTGCTGGTGATCGCCTGCTTCCTGCTGTTCTGCGCCTTCATTTACCTCTTCTGGCAGGCGGCCCAGGAAAGCAGCCTGGACCGGCCGCGCCCGCGCGCCCTGCAGCGCATCGTGGCCCTGGATGTGCTGGCCTGGTGCATCACGCCCGCCCTGCCCTTCCTGGTGACGGTACTGGCCTCGGTGCGGCTGCGCCTGCGCGCGGCCTTCTTCTTCGCGGTGAGTCAGGTCGTGATCCGCCTGCTGCTGTACGCGCTGCTGCCCTCGGAGACCGAGTGGCAGGAGCAGCGCCAACCCAATGCCTCGATGTGGGCCCTGATGATGGCCCAACTGGGTGCCTTCGTGGGCCTCTATGCCATGGCCTTCGGCATCGGCCGGCTGCTGGCCAACGAGGTGGACAAGCGCCGCTGGCTGCAGGTCATGCTGGCCGAGAAGACCTCGGGCGAGGCTCTGCAGGCCGAGCAGCTGCGCTATGCCGAACGCATGATGATGGCCCGCGAGCTGCACGATGTGATGGGCCACCACCTGACTGCACTGAACCTGCAGCTGCAGCTCTCCGAGGCCCTGCTCAAGCGCAATGACCCCGACGGCGCCTCGCAGGCCGTGGCCCGAGCCCGCGAAGGCGCCGCCCACCTGCTGGCCGATGTGCGCGCCGCCGTCTCGGCCGAGCGTGCCAGCAACCGCATCGACCTGCGTGAGGCCCTGCAGGCGCTCGCCCAGGGCATTGCCAGCACCGATATCAGCCTGGAGCTGGACGAAGTCGCCCAGGACCTGAGCCCGCGCACCGCCCATGCCCTGCTGCGCTGCGTGCAGGAGGCCGTCACCAACAGCGTGCGCCACGGCCGGGCCCAGCACATCGGCATCCGCCTGAGCCGCGTGGGCGAGGGCGATGCCGCCGAGGTCTGTGTGAGCGTCGAGGACGACGGCCCCGGTGCGCCCAGGCTGCGCGAAGGCAACGGCCTCAAGGGCATGCAGGAACGCATGGCCGAGCTGGGCGGCAGCTTCAAGATCCTGAAAAACGGGCCCGGATTCATGATCGAATGGCGGGTACCGCGCAAGAGCTGAGCCCAGGAATCACGACGGAAGAGGAGATATCCATGAGCGAGAAGATCAAGGTGCTGCTGGTAGAAGACCAGCAACTGGTGCGCGAAGGCCTCAAGGGCCTGCTGGCCCTGCATGAGGAGGTGCTGCTGATCGGCGAAGCCGCCGACGGCGCCGAGGCCCTGGAGAAACTGGCCGATGACCAGCCCGATGTCATCCTCTCCGACATGCGCATGCCGCGCCTGGACGGCACCGGCCTGATCCGCGCCCTGGCCGCGCGCGCCTGGAAGATTCCCGTGGTCCTGCTGACCACCTTCGACGACGCCGAGGCCTTCGACGAGGCCGTGCGCGCCGGTGCCAAGGGTTTCCTGCTCAAGGCCATCAGCCCGGACACCCTGGTCCAGGCCCTCAAGGATGTGGCCGCTGGCGGCACGGCCCTGCGGCCCTCGCTCACCGAGCGCATGGAGCGCCCCAGCGTCGAGCGCGCCTTCAGCGCCACGCCGCAGCCGGACCCGCTCTCTCCCAAGGAGCTGCAGGTGCTGCGACTGGTCGCCAGCGGCCGCAGCAACACCGAGATCGCCGCCCTGCTGGGCAATAGCGAGGGCGTGATCAAGAACCACTGCTCGGCCGTGTTCTCCAAGATGGGTGTGCGCGACCGCACCCAGGCCGTGCTGCGGGCGATCGACCTCGGCTGGATCTGAACGCCCCCGGCGGTCCTGCGCCGCGGGTTTTGGGCGGGAGCGCGTCCCGGAGCCGCCCAGGCCCGCCCAGACCCGCTCAGGAGTCTCGAAGGGCCCCGCTCAAGGGCCCTCTGCGGCCCGGCGCGCAGGCGCAGCCAGATGCAAGACCCAGAAGCGCTCATGGCGCCCCGTCCCGCTGACGCAAGCCAGCCCCATGTCCTCAAAGGCAGGCTGCATCAGGTTGCTGCAGTGCTCCTCGCTGCCGGCCCAGAGGGCAAAGACTTCGTCCGCTCCCAGGGGGCCTGCCGCCAGGTTTTCACCCACACTGCGCAGCAGATAGCCCGCCCCCTTCACCCGCTCCCGCAGGGACGGACTGCTCAGGCCCTGGTGGCTCAGTTCATCCCGGGCCGCCAGTTCGCCAGCAAAGCGCAGGGCCGAGTCCGCCAGTGCGGCGTTCCAGCGCAAAGGCCGGGCCGGCGCAAAGTCACGTGCGCCGCAGCGCCGCGCCTCGGCACGCCAGGCATTGGCCAGCCGCAGTGCATCCTCGACGCCCGGCGGGCAGTCCGGGGCAGGGGCGGGGGCGGGGGCGGTCACAGCCGCCACGCAGCCCGGCACCCCGCCCAGCAGGCAGGCCAGGAGGATCAGCACGAAACGCAATGCAGCCATGGCGCGCGATCATAGGGCCGCTCAGGCACGCAGCAGGCGGCTGAGCCCGCGCCGCAGCGATTGCCGCAAGCGCTCGCAAGGCTCCGTCAGGGCCGCCGACAGCCCCAGGCTCAGCACCGTGACGCCGCCGCAGGCCAGCAGCGGCCACAGCGCAGTCAGCGCGGAGAAGAACTGCAGCAGCGGGTAGTGGAACAGGTAGATGGGGAAGGTCGCCCGTGACAGACGCGGCGCCCAGTGCGCCAGCAGGGCCGGCACGCTGCGTCCATGCAGCCAGGCCGACATGCCGGCCACATGGGCCGCCACGCCCAGGGCAATGAGGTTGTCCGAGACGAAGGCTTCCGAGTGCCCCATCAGCTGCACCAGCGGCTGGGGCAGCATCGCCAGCAGGCGCCAGGTGATGTAGAGGTTGCCCACCTTGCCCAGGGCGAGGGCCAGGGCCCAGGCCAGGCCGATGGCAGCCAGCATCCCGCCCTGCGAGGTGCCCATCGCACGCACCCGCGGGCTGCGATGGACCCACACACCCAGCCACCAGGCCGGCAGCAGCAGCAGCAGACGAGGCCCGATGAGCAGGCTGCAGGCCAGGGCCAGCGGCCAACGCCAGCGCCCGGGGGCAAAGCTCAGCACACCGAACAACAGGTAATAGCCCGCCTCATACGACAGGGACCACATGGGGATGTTGCTGCCGGCCGCCCAGCCCTCCACCCAGAACTCGTTGACAAAAACGGCCGAGGCGAGCGCACGAGCCCAGCCGCCCTGCACCTCCTCATACAGCGCGGGCAGCCACTGGCGGCCCCAGGCATCCAGCACCAGGGTCAAGGCGATGGCCGGCAGCGCCACCGACCACAGCCGGCTCAGGCGCTGCACCGCGTAATGCCGCCAGTCGTGGTCCTTGTGCTCCCGGGTATAGGCGATCACATAGCCGGAGAGCACGAAGAACACCACCACCGACTCATGGCCGTGGCCAGCCAGGCCTTGCAGCCAGCGGCCGTGATAACTCGCATAGGACGCGTGATGGGCGAAGACCAGCAAGGCCGCGGCCAGACGCAGCAAGTCCAGGTAGATCGAAAAGGCCGGAGACATCAGGAAGACGGGGGCGCGAAGCCATGGCGGTAAGGCAGGCCGCACTGTAGCGACACTGGCTCAGGCCATGACCCGCCCCCCCTTGCATGGGTGGCGGCGGCGGCGCAAGGGTGGCCTCAGCGCGACATGCGCCCGACCTGTGCCACAAACAGCACAAACAGCCCGCACCATCCTGAATTTCCTCTAGGGGCTTTCACCACCCCGCAATCCGGTGTCACTAGGGCTTACAGCATCCCCACTTCGTAGGATGGCTCGTGAGAATTCGCACGGTCTGGACAGCCCCGGCCGAGCAGTTTTGAGCGCCGCAAGCATCCCAGCCCATCTCGAGTTCGTATTTGGAGGGTTTCTCATGCGCAAGCAACTTCTTTCGGCCCTGGCCCTGTCGGCCGCCATGGCCAGCGCTCAGGCAGACACACTGCTGTCCGAGGGCTTTGACAACGTGACCGGCCTCGCTGCCCAGGGTTGGGTATTCACCAACAACAGCGCCAACCCTGGCAACAACTGGCTGCAGGGCGCCGATGGCGTCTTCGCCCCGCAGGCGGGCGGCCCGACCAGCTACGCAACGGCCACGTACAACAGTTCCAAGACGGCTGGCGGCACCATCGAGAACTGGCTGATCACCAAGACCATCTCGCTGTCCCAGTCCTTCCAGCTGAGCTTCTATGCCAACGCCATGGCCGACGGCTTCATCGACCAGCTGGACGTGATGCTCAGCACCAATGGCAGCGCCAGCGCCACCAGCGGCTTCACGCAGCTGCTGGTGTCGATCAACCCCGCAGGCGACGTCAACGGCGCCCCCTTCGGCTGGACCCGCTACACCGCCACCTTCGACGGCCTGGGCGGCAGCGCCTCGGGCCGCCTGGCCTTCGTCTACAAGGGTGACTACGCGACGGCCGATGCCATTGCGCTCGACACCCTGGATGTCAGCACCGTCCCCGAACCTGCCAGCTACGCCCTGATCGCCCTGGGCCTGGTCGGTGCCGCCGTGGCCCAGCGCCGCCGCAAGGCCTGAGCCCCTACACGAGGAGAACACACCATGAAGAGCCAATCTCTGATCGCGCTGGCCGGCGGCCTGCTGCTCAGCGGCGCCGCCCTGGCCTGCACCAACTGCGAAGAACACGCCAAGGCTGAGGCCAAGGCGACCGTCAGCACCACCGAGGGCGCCGACGGCATGATCGCCGTGCGCGACCCCGTCACCGGCCAGCTGCGCGCCCCCACCGCCGATGAACTGGCCGCACTGCAGGCCAAGTCCCAGACCGCCAAGTCCACCCGCGCCCGCGCCCTGTCGGCCACTGCCGCACCGGCGGCACGCGTGAACGCCTTCGGCGCCGTCGGCTTCCGCCCCGGCCCCGAGAACGTCAGCTACTCCGTCGTGACCCGCAATGCCGACGGCAGCCTGTCCAGCACCTGCGTGCAGGGCCAGGACCAGGCCGAAGCCATCGTCAAGGGCCAAGTGGCCAAGTCCGCCAACAAGGAGTGAACCCCGTCATGAGCAAGCACTTCATCAAGCCGCTGGCGGCGTCCCTCCTGCTGGCCTTCGGCGCCGCTCAGGCCGCCACCATCCAGATCCAGAACCGCGACGCCGCCGGCGTGGGCTTCAATGACCCCACCCCTGTGGCCCCCGTGGGCGGCAACCCCGGCACCACGCTGGGCGAGCAGCGCTGGAATGTCTACCGCTATGTGGCCGACCTCTGGGAACAGCAACTCAGCAGCGACGTGGTCATCACCGTCAGCGCCGGCTGGGAACCCCTGACCTGCTCGGCCTCTTCCGCCGTGCTGGGCAGCGCCAGCGCCTGGAACATCTGGCGTGACTTCGCGGGCGCCCCCAAGCCCGGCACCTGGTACCCCCAGGCCCTGGCCAACAAGATCTCGGGCGTCAACCAGTCCGAAGGCCAGCCCGATGACGGCAGCGGCTACGGCAATGTCGATATCAAGACCCAGTTCAACATCAACCTGGGCAAGCCCGACTGCCTGGCCGGCTCCGGCTTCTACCTGGGCCTGGACGGCAACACCGGCGGCAAGATCAACTTCGTCGCCACGCTGCTGCACGAGCTGGGCCACGGCCTGGGCTTTGCCACCTTCACCCGCGGCAACACCGGCTCCATGCTGCTGGGCCTGCCCTCGGCCTGGGACCACAACCTGCTGGACAACGTGACCGGCAAGCTGTGGACGCAGATGACCAACGCCGAGCGCGTCACCTCCGCCACCAACGGCCGCCGCCTGGTGTGGAACGGTGCCGAGGTCAAGGCCAAGGTGCCGGAAGTCCTGGCCCTGGGCACGCCCTCCGCCAAGATCACCGCTCCTTCCAGCCTGACGCGTGCCCTGGCCATCGGCACCGCCGGCTTCGGCCCGCAGATCAGCGCCACAGGCCTCAGCGCCGAAGTGATGCCTGTGGTCGACCAGGCTGACGGTGTCACCGGACTGGCCTGCGATCCGCTGAGCGCAGCCAACAAGCTGGCCGTGGCCGGCAAGATTGCCCTGGTGGACCGTGGCGTCTGCTCCTTCACCGTGAAGGTCAAGAACGCCCAGTTGGCCGGCGCCAAGGCCGTCCTGGTGGTGGACAACGCCAACGACAACCCGCCTCCGGGCCTGGGTGGTGCCGACAACACCATCACCATCCCCTCCGCCCGCATCAGCAAGGTGGACGGCCTGGCCCTGAAGGACGCGATGAAGGCCCGCACCCGCACGCGTTCCGGCCTGTACATCACCCTGGGTCTGGACATGAGCCAGTACGCTGGTGCCGACCTGCTGGGTCGACCCTACCTGTACACGCCCAATCCCTTCGCCTCGGGTTCCTCGGTGTCCCACTATGACACCAGCGCCTTCCCGAACCAGCTGATGGAACCCTTCATCAGCGCCGACCTGACCACCGTGCTGAAGGCTCCGAAGGATCTGACCTTCCACCTGCTGCGCGACATCGGCTGGTAAGCCCTGCGCTGCGGCACCCTGCGGTGCCGCAGTCCTTCGAGGCGCGAGTTCCTTCGGGACTCGCGCCTTTTGTTTTGCGGCCCTTGCTGGGCCAGGGCTGCCATGAGTCCCGCGGGGCTCCAGCCCACCAGCTGGCGGGATTGGACGCCATGGCGCAGCACGGAGAAAGGTCTGCCCATGCGATCGCACCGACCGCCAGGACCGCGTCCAGCGCCAGCGTCGTCTTTCCTCCCACCCCGCTCCCTTCATTGCGAGGGCAGCGGTCTGAGAGGGTCAGGGCTTGCCTGCAAGCGCAGGCAGCGGCTGCGCCGCGAACTGCAGCCCGCTGGCCCGCTCCACAGGCATCCCGTCCGGCCCCTTGCTCATCAGCAGGAGCCGGTCCGAGCGGCTGCGCACGCCCAGGAAGCCCAGGGCCGGCGGGGGGGCGGGGATCAGCGCCCAGTCGGCCTCGCCAGTGAAGGGATCGGCATAGCGCTGGCGCAGGTGGTGACGCGGCCGCAGGCTGCGCCGGTCCTCGACCAGATCGTCCAGGCTTTGGGGATAGGCCGGGCGGCCCGGCGTGGCGGCCGCATAGCTCTCGATGGCGCGGACGATAGCCTGGCCCCGAAAGACCAGCTCCCGCTCGCGCTCCCGCTGTGCCGCCAGGCTCCAGCGCTGGCCCAAGGCCGCCAGGGCCGCTGCCGTAAGAGCGATGAAAAAGAGCAGGCCCAGGTAGCCGAAGCCCCGGGCCTGCGGACCGGGCCGCTCACCAGTCCGCATAGGCTGAGCCATCCAGAGCGGTTCCCGGCGCACCGCTGCGCAGGTCGTAGAGGGCACCGCCAACGCCCGCATCTGCCGGCGGCGCCTGGAACTGCCAGCCCTCGCGCTGGCCGCTGACCGGATCCTCGGGCCACTGGCGCAAATAGCGGGCCCCCACCAGCTCGTCCAGCGAATCGGGGTAGCGGCCCTTGTCCGCCGCGAACTGGTCGATGGCGTCGCGCACGGTGGACAGCGTCTGGCGCAGGGCCACCTCGCGCCCTCTTTGCAGGCTGTTGAAATAGCGCGGAGCGACGATGGAGGCCAACAGAGCAACGATGCTCATCACCACCAGCAGTTCGATCAGAGTGAATCCTCGGCGGCGCATCACCAGTCCTTGTAGAAGCTGCCGTCCAGTGCGCGGCGCTCGGAGCGCGAGTGCACATCGAACACGTCGCGGCCGGCGCGGCGCTCCTGCGGGCCACTGTCGGCGGCGCGCAGGGCCCAGCCCTCCTCCGCGGCGACGTCGGCCGGTGCAAAGGGATCACGAGGCAGTCGGCGCAGGAAGTAGAGCTTGCGGCCATTGGGCGACTTGATGTCGGGCACGCCGCGCACCAAGTCCTGGATGTCGGGCGGATAGCCGCTGTCATCGACCTGCCGGGCGATGCGGCCCTCATCGGCAGCACGCTTGTAGGCATCCAGGGCCGTGCGGATCTGGCGCAGGGCCTCGCGCAGGGCAAACTCCTGGCTGCGCCGCACGCTGAACTCCAGCACGGGCCGCGCCGCCGCGGCCAGCACGCCGACCAGAGCAAGCACCACCAGCATCTCGATCAGCGTGAAGCCGTGCAGGCGCCTGGCACCGGATCGGAGCATGCCAGGGGCGCGCATCATGTCAGCGAGCCGCCTCGACGCGCACCTGAGTGCCGCCTTCGACCTGCACAGGCAAGACCTGACCCTGCGCGTTGCGCGCCACCAGGCCCTCCAGCTGCAGGGACACGATCTGGCCTTGGGCTGCCGGCAGCGCCCGCAGCAGCAGAGCCTGAGCCGCCCCGGGCGCCAGCTCGAAGGCCAGGTGGCCGGGCGTCGCGCCGGGTGTGACGGAAACGGGCTGCAGCAGAGCCGGGTCATAGCGCAGGCTGCCGCGCACGGTCAGGGGGCTGCCCTGGCGCAGGACCACGGACACCGTCCCCTCCGGCACGACCTCAGGCGTGGTCTCCAACTGCAGCAGCACGGACTCCATAGGCGCGGCGGCCGCGGCGCCGGTGTCCGCCGGGCCGACGGACGGAACGGAAACCGGCAGATGAGCCGCGGGCGATGCCTGGACCGGTGCAGACAGGGCCGGTGCCAGCGCGGCGGCAGGCGCACTGGCCGACGCCGGTCGCAGCAGGCTGCTGAAGGCGCCCGGCGAGGCGTCCGTCCCGGCCATCAGCTGGGTGAGCCGCACGTCGGGCAGGGGCACGTTGCGCACGATGCGCGGCGTGATCAGCAGCACCACCTCGGTCTTGTTGCGGGTGTCCGTGGTGACGCCGAAGAGCCGGCCCAGCAAGGGCAGGCGGGACAGCCCCGGCACGCCCTGGGCGGCGCTGCGGTCCTCGTCGTTGATCAGGCCGGCCAGCACCTGGGTCTCGCCATCGTTGAGCCGCAGCGTGGTGGTGGCGTTGCGGGTGCCGGTGGCGTAGGCGGTGGTGCCGCCGGGCCCCGTCATCTCCTTGATCACATTGCTGACCTCCAGGCCCATGCGGATGATGACGTCGCCGTCGAGCTGGATGGTGGGCTCCACGTCCAGCTTCAGGCCCACATCCAGATAGCTGACCGAGGCCGCCACCGAGGTCGTGCCGCTGAAGTTGGTCGTCGTGGTGAAGATGGGCAGCTTCTGGCCGATCTGGACCTTGGCCTTCTCGCGGTTGCGCACCCGGATCTTGGGATTGGCCAGCAGATTGACCTGCCCCGCCGTGCCCTTCAGCGTGGCCACCAGGGCCGGGTTGGCGATGGACCCACGGAACTCATTGCGCTGGCCCAGCAGCACGGTGCCGCCCATCTTGCCGTCGGCGCCCAAGAGGCCGTACTGCACCTGGTCCGGCCATTGCAGGCCCAGGGCCTCGACCTGGTCGGAGCCGATCTCCATCACCTCCACGTCCAGCATGACCTCGGGCTCGGGCAGGTCCACCGAGGCGATCAGCTTCTCCACCAGGCGGACCACTTCGGGCGTGTCCCGCACCACCATCAGGTTGAGGCGCTCGTCAATGTGCAGGTCGCGCACCTTGGCGATGGTGCGCACCAGGTTCTGCACCTGTTTCACGTCGGCATTGCTGAGATAGAGGGTGCGGGTGATCAGCTCCTGGTGTTCGCGCTGCTTGGCCTGGCTGTTGGGATAGATGAGCACCGAGTGTTCGTTGAGCAGCTTGCGGTCCAGCTGCTGGGTGGACAGCAGCACGCGCATGGCCTCGTCCAGGGTGACGTTGCGCAGGAAGATGCTGGCGCGGGCGTCGGTGCGCACATCGCGGTCGAAGACGAAGTTGACCTGGCTGCTGCGGCTCAGGGCCTCGAAGATCTGGCGCAGGGGCGCATCGCGGAACTCCAGCGTGACGGGCACCTGGAAGGCCGGGCCCAGCTCCTGGGCGCCGCTTTCCAGCGGCCTGGCCTGGGCGATCTGGTTCTGCAGCTGGCGGGCGCCGGCATGCAGGGGGTTCTCGGCGAGGATCTCTCGCAGCAGGGCGTCGGCCATGCCGGGCCGACCGGCCTTCACCTGCTGGCGGGCCTCCTGCAGACGCTGCTCGTGGCGGCGGCCGCGCGGCAGCTCCACGGCCAGGGCCTGGGCGCGTGGATGCTGGGGCTCCAGCTGCAGCAGCTGGTCGAGCAGGGCCTGGGCCTCGTCCCAGCGCTGGGCGGCACGCAGGCCCTCGATCTGCACCAGCCAGCGCGAGACCCGCTGCTCGCGCACGCGCAGCTGGGCGCTGCGCAGGGCCGGGTCTTGCGGTGCCGACCTCAACGCAGCGCCCAGCAAGGCATCAGCCTGGCCCAGTTGGTTGGCACGCAGCAGCTCGTCGGCCTCACGCAGGGCCGGGTTGGCACAGCCCAGCAGGCTGCCGAGGCTGAAGGCCAGCAGGGAAAGGGGAAGGGCGCGGAAGGCCGCGCGGCACCGTGCGTTGGACATGGCACTCACAAAGGTTTGAATCGGAGCGTCTGAGGCAGCGGGCCGGGCAGCCACAGCAGCTCCAGGGAATCTTCGCCAATGGACTGGACGCGCCATTGACCGTCTATGGTGTCGCCTGCCTGCACCGCCAGGCTGCGCTGCTCGGAGCCCAGCAGCGCCTGCACGCTACCCGTCTGCACGAGGCGGCCAATCAGCTGGTAGGGAAAGGACGGCGCCTGCGGGGGCGCGGGCTGGGCCCGGCTCTTCGGCGGCAGCTGGACCTGCGGCGGCGGGACAGGCTGCCAGGCGGCCAGCGCGGCGGACTCGGCCTCGGGCCAGGGCTCGCGTGGCGGCGCCGTCCAGCGCCAGGGCTGCGTTCTGGCGGATGCCTCGGCGCCAGCCCCACCCGGCATCGACCGGCGCGCTGGGGCAGCGTCTGCCAGGTCGGGCAGCGCCTGGTCCGGCAGCTGCGCCGCCCACATGCAGGCGGCAGTCGTCGCGCCCAGGGCCAGGGCCAGGGCCCACTGCCGGCGGGACGGGGACGCACCGGTCTTCAGGGAAGCCCTCATGGCAAGGCCTCTCTTTCACGACGGCTGTGCAGGGTCCAGACCAGCTCTGCCTGCAACGTCTGCGAGTCGCGCTCCGCGCGACGCAGGCGCAGGCTGTCCAGGCTCAAGGCCGGGTCGTGGGCCAGGGCCGCACCGAGGTAGGGCCGCAGCTGGGCGTAGCTGCCCTGCACAGGCATGCTCACGCGCAGGCGCTCCAGGCCGGTGTCGGCATCGACGCTGAGCCGCTGCTCGCTGCGCTGCTGCACCAGGCCCAGGCGCAGGCCGATCTCCAGCAGGTCGGCCAGGCGCTGCTGGCGCTGGGACGAGGGCGGCAATGCCGCCAGGAGTGCCGCGGGCGAGTCTGCGCCAACGGCACTCCGGGGTGCGTTCGACCGCAGTGAGCGGCGCAAGGCGGCCTGCTGCACGGCCAGCTCCTCGGCCTCGTCCTGCCAGCGCGGTGTCAGCTGCAGAGCCAGCACGCCAGCACAGAGCAGGCACAGCGCAGCCAGGACACCCGGCTTGCCAAGCGCACGCAGAGCCTGCCAGACCAGGCGCGCCCGATGGCGAAGGGCAGCGGGGGTCAGGTCTTGCCAAGGGGTGATCCGGGAGTTCATGGGCGGCCTCCTGCTGGCGGAATCGGGGTCTGTACCGCAGGCGTCGGCGCCGCGGCCGGTGCCGCTGACACGGGCGCCAGCCGCGCCTGCAGGCTGAATCGCAGGCCGGGCCGGCCGCCGTCCTCGGCCTGGATGGCGCCGGGCAGGACTTCCGTCCAGCCCGGCAGCCGCGCCAGGGCATCGGCCACGGCCAGGATCTGGGCGCGGTCATCCGCCTGCCCCTCCAGCCTGACTTCTGCCCGCGCCGCCTGCAGGTCCAGCCCCAGCCAGGCCACGCGAGGGCGCTGCTGCTCATCCAGGGCGGCCGCCTCGATCTGGGTCAGGACCCCCCGCCAGGGTTGCTGCAGCGCCTGGCGAGCCTCGGCCAGTGCCTTGGGATCACCCGCCAGGGCCCGGGCACCCGGACGCCCCTGGGACGGCGTCACGCTGCGGCTCAGCCTGGCCTGCAGGCTGGCAACGCCCTCGCGGGCGGACTGCCGCTGGGCGTGCGCCTGCCAGGCTTCCTGCACCGCCAGCCCCAGGCACAACAGCGCCACGCCCAGCAGGGGCCAACGCCAGCGCGCCAGCGGCGGGAAAGGCGGGAGAAAGTCACCCGAAGCCTCACACGGCGCCCGGGCCGCGTGAGCCCACAGCAAGGGAGCGGGTGTCGCGACATGCAGAGGATTCAGCAAGCGCACCCCGGCCGGCACGGCGTCCAGCGCCGCCGACAGGCCGTGCCCCGCCAGCAGGGTCTCACTGCCCTTCGGCAGCGCCGCCAGCAGGGGCTGCAGGCGCTGAAGCAGGGCCTCGGGGCAGGGCGACGCCAGGCGCAAATGGCGTACTGTCTGCAGGACGCCTGCCTGCAACTCCAGCCAGCACAAGAGGCCGCCCTCCACCCAGGCCAGGGCCGCATGCGGCAAGTGCGCCCAGGCGGGATCCTGCCGGCGGCAGGCCTCCAGGCAGACCAGCGAGGCCGGGCGCGCACTGCGCAGACGCGGTCCAGGCTCCGGCCAGCACTGCGGCGCCGACAAGGCCCAGGCGCCACAGCGGCGCAGCCCGCCCCGCCCCTCGGACCAGGGCGCCAGCGGCCAATGCTGTGCCTGGGGCCCGTGGTAATGGCTCAGCAAGTGGACGGCATGCGCGCGGATGGCATCGGCTCCCGGCAAGTCCAGGCCCGCCTCGGCCACCAGGGGCGTCAGCAACTGTTCGGACAGCACCAGGTCCAGGCCGGTCCCGAACGCGCTGAGGTCGGCCAGACCATCGCCGTCCGCATCGCGCAGGCCGTCAAGGCCCAGCCACAGGGGTCGCCCGGCGGCTGCGCGCCAGCGAGTCCAGCGGCCTGGCATGCGGGCCCCCGCTGCGCGCCGGGCTTCATTCGTCGAGGGTGACACGGTCCAACTCCTCGAAGCTGCTCTCGCCGCGGCACACGGCCGCCAGGGCCTGCTGGCGCAGGGGCTTCATGCCGCGGCTGCGCGCGGACTCCTTGATCTGGGACATCGGCGCCCGGCTGGCGATCAGGTCGCGCAGCCCGTCGTCCAGGCGCAGCAACTCGGCCACCGCGCGCCGGCCGCGATAGCCGGTGCCACGGCAATGGCCGCAGCCTGCGCCCTTCATGAAGCGGTGCTCGCCGGCCTGCAGCCCGTGGCGCGCCAGCAGGGCCGGGTCCGGCGTGACGGGCGTCGCGCAGTGGCGGCAATTCAGCCGCATCAGGCGCTGCGCCAGCACGGCGTTGAGGGCGGAGACCACGTTGTAGAGGTCCAGGCCCATGTGCATGAAGCGCCCGATGACATCAAAAGCGCTGTTGGCATGGACGGTGGAGAAGACCAGGTGGCCGGTGAGCGCCGCCTGCACGGCGATCTGCGCGGTCTCGGCATCGCGGATCTCGCCCACCATGACACGGTCCGGGTCGTGCCGCAGGATGGAGCGCAGGCCGCGCGAGAAAGTCAGGCCCTTCTTCTCGTTCACGGGGATCTGCACCACGCCGGGCAGCTGGTACTCCACTGGGTCTTCGATGGTGATGATCTTGTCCTGGCCGGTGTGGATCTCGGTCAGCGTGGCGTAGAGCGTGGTGGTCTTGCCCGAGCCCGTGGGACCGGTCACCAGCAACATGCCATGGGGCTGACGGGCCTGCAGGCGCAGCGCGGCGCGCTCGGTCTCATCGAAACCCAGGGCATCGAGGCTCAGGGCGCCCTGGTCCTGTTCAATGCGAGCGCGGTCCAGCAGGCGCACGACGGCGTCCTCGCCGAAGACGCTGGGCATGATGGAGAGACGGAAGTCGATCTCGCGGCCGGCGTGGCGCAGCTTGAATCGGCCGTCCTGCGGCACGCGGCGCTCGCCGATGTCCAGCTCGGCCATGACCTTGAGCCGCGAGACCAACTGCTCGGCCAGGGCCGCGCCCTCGACCTGGCGCACCGGCGCCATCACGCCGTCGATGCGAAAGCGGATCTGGGCGCCACGGGCCGTGCACTCGATGTGGACGTCACTGGCGCCGTCCTGCAGGGCATCGAAGAGCGTGGCGTTGAGCAGGCGCACGGCCGGCGAGACCGACTCGGACAGCGAGAGGGCAGACAGTTCCTCCACCATCACGACGCCGGCCTCCCCCGCGCCCAGTCCCTCGTCGACCTCGGCCAGGGCGCGGAAGTCAGCCTCGCCGCTGCCCAGCCAGTGCGCCAGGGCCGCAGGCTCGCAGCGCTGCCAGTCCACCGCGGCCTGCAGACGGGCCTCCACGCTCTGAAGCAGCAGCACATCAGGGTCGCGGTCGGCCAGCAGCACGAGGCGCGACATCGCCCCCTGCGCCAGCACCGCCCGCCAGCGCTGGGCCTGGGCCTGCGGCCAGCGTTCGAAGTCCAGCTGCCAGGGGCCATGCTCGGCAGGCAGGCAGTCGTGGAGGTGAACGGCTGTCATTGCACCTGCTCCACGAGCTGGAAGATGGGCAGGTACATCAGCACGATGATGCCGCCGATGAGGACGCCCATGATCAGCATCAGGGCGGGGTTGAGGGCGCGGCTGAGGAAGTCGGTGAGTCGCACGGCTTCCTCGTCGTGGAAGGCGGCGGCGCGTTCGAGCATGGCCGCCAGCTCGCCGCTGCGCTCGCCCACGCGCACCATGCGCCGCGCCACCGGCGTGGCCAGGCCCTGGGCCTCCAGGGCTTCGGAGAAGCGCTGGCCCCCGCCCACGGCGGTGGCCAGGCGGGCCACTGCGTCCTGCCAAGGCAGGGCCATCAGCGGCTGTACGATCTTCAGGGCCTGCAGGGCCGGCACGCCCGCCGCCAGCAGCATGGCCAGGCTGCGATAGAAGCGGGCCAGGGCCAGCACGCGCAGGCGCGGGCCCACTGCCGGCAGGGTCCACAGCCGGGCCTGCAGGATCGCGCGCACGGGCGCCGAGCGCAGGGCCAGCCCCGCGGCCAGGGCCACGCCACCCAGGCCCCCGGTCACGGCCGCCGGATGCTCGCCGGCGAAGCGGCCGAAGCGCAGCAGCGCCAGCGAACCCCAGGGCAGGTCGGAGCCCAGGCCGTCCAGGATGCCGGCAAAGCGCGGCAGCACGAAGAGCAGCAGGAAGAGGATCACCGCCGAACCCACCCCCAGCAGCAGGGCTGGGTAGACGCAGGCGGCCACCAGGCGGTCGCGCAGCTGCTGCACCCAGGCCAGGTAGCGCGCGTGCTGGGCCAGGGCCGGGGCCAGCTGTCCGCTGCGCTCATTGGCTGCGACCAAGGCACAGATCAGTTCGTCGAAGGCCTGGGGCTGGGCACGCAAGGCCGCACTCAAGGGCTGGCCGGCCTTCAGTGCCTGCACCACGGCCGTCAGGGCCGCACGCACCATGGGCTGAGCTTCCTTCTCGCTCAGGGTCTCCAGGGCCTCGACCAGGGACACCCCGGCACCCAGCAGCACTGCCAGTTCCTGGCTGAAGAGCTGCAGGGGGAAACGTTTGCCGGCGGCCGCGGACAGCGGCTCAGGGCCTTCATCGACCTCCTGCACGGACAGGATGCGCTGCGGGCTCACCCCCAGCAGGCCGGCCAGTGCCTGGCGGTCAGGGGCCTGCAGCCGGGTCTGCTGCAGGCCGGCGCGCTCGGGCTGGTAGCGGACGATGTAGTCAGGCATGGTCAAAGGCAGGCCGGGCTCACCAACTGGTGATGTCGGCATCCTCTCCCTCGCCGCCGGGCCTGCCGTCATGGCCGAAGGAGAGCAGGTCGTACTCCCCATGGTCGCCAGGGGCCTTGTACTGGTAGGCCTGGCCCCAGGGGTCCTTGGGGACGGCCTTGGAGAGATAGGGGCCGGCCCATCGAGCCTCGTCCAAGGGCTTTTCGCGCAGGGCCTGCAGGCCTTGCTCGGCAGAGGGGTAGTGCCCGGTGTCGATGCGGTACTGGTCCAGGGCCTTTTGCAGGGCGTCCAGTTGCGCGCGCGCCACCTTGACCTCGGACTTCCCGATCTGCCCGAAGAAGCGTGGCCCCACATAGCCCGCCAGCAGGCCAATGATGACCATCACCACCAGCAGCTCCAGCAAAGTGAACCCACGCCCTGCGCACGGGCGGCGGCAACGACTCATACATCCCCTCATGTGATCTGGACCCTGCCCTGGCTCACGGCCTGAGCGAGCCTTCCCGGCCCTGCGGCGGTGCTTGGCCAGCCCGCTTTATGACAGATGCATTCGACAGGCGTTTGACAGACCCCGCCAAAGGAGACGGGGCCAGCAACGGACTGCGGCAATCTGCCGCATCATGCCGCAGCGCACAACGGCGTTTTCCAGCAACCGGGAGGTGCGCATCCCTCAGTCGGGGGGCACCCCTGGCCGGCCTGCGCACAAGGCGGGCCGGCACCCCGATTGCCGCTGGGTCTGTCGCCGCCCGGCCCCCGCAGGCCCGGGCGCGTGACGCGGCGAGGAAACGGTGAAAATCAGCGCCGCACTCCCAGCCCGACGCACGCTTGAAAGCACTCCGCCGCCCCTTCGCGCCCCTCTTCGCGACCCCCACCGCTTTCCGCGTGCAGCTGCCTGCGGAACTGGCGGCCCTGGCGGCATCGGCCCATGCGGACGCAGGCGGCCGGGAGCGCGCGGCCGTGCGTCGCCCGGGGCTGTCCCTGGCCCTGTCGCTGGCCCTGCATGCCTTCGTGCTGAGCCTCACCTTTGGTGGCCAGGGCCTTGGCCTGCCCGGCCTGGGCCTGCCCTGGAGCGAGCAGCGGATGGAGTTCCCGCCCCTGCAGGCCCGGCTGATCCCGCCTCCGGTGCCGGCCTCGGCAGCGACCTTGTCGGCCAGCACCTCGGTGGCACCGCCCCCCGCGCCGGCCTTGCCCGACCCAGCACCCCAAAAGGCAGACGCCCACGAGGCCCCGCCGCCTGCGGCGACGCGATCAGAGGCCTCCCAAGCCGCCCCACCAACGCGCCCCTCGCCTCTCGCCGCCACGGACTCGCCCACCACCGCACCCGCCACCGCACCCGCTGAGGCCGCCACCGACCGTCGTCTGCTGGCCCTGGATCCCTCACAGCCGGACAGCTGGGTCGTGCCCGAAGCCAGCGCCGCCTCCGCGCCGGAGCCGGCCCGTGCGGCGCAGGAGTCCCTCCCCCTGGACGCCTCCGAAGCCCGCCGCGAGATGCAGGCCCTGATGGCCCGCCAGGCCCTGCGTCCGCTGGAGCCGGAGCGACCCGTAGCCGCGGCGGCGCCTGCGCCGACCCCGGCGCCCGAGGCCGATGCGCAGGAGCTGCTGCGCCTGATGCAGCGCTCTCAGGCCCGGCAGAGGCAGGACCAGCGCGAGGCAGCACGGCAAGAGGAACGCCAGGAGGCGCGCGCGCAGGCACAGGCACAGGCACAGGCCGACCGCAGCAGCGCTGAACTCGCGCACCAGGAAGCCAGCCGCCAGGCCGCCCGCGCCGAAGCCCAGCGCCAGGACGCCGCGAGAGCGGAAGCGGCCCGACAGGAGGCCGCCCGCCGCGACGCGGCCCGGGCGGAAGCCGAGCAGCAGGCCACCGCCCGCGCTGCCGCCGCGCAGGCGCAAGCCCTGCGTGCAGAAGCGGAGCGGGCCGAAGCAGCCCGGCAGGCCGCGGCACGCGCGGAAGCCCAGCGTGCCGAGGCTGCACGTCAAGAAGCCCAGCGCGCCGAAGCGGCACGACAAGAAGCGGCACGACAAGAAGCGGCCAGGCAGGAAGCAGCACGCCAGGAGGCCGAGCGCACCGAAGCCGCGCGGCAGGAGGCCCAGCGCGCCGAAGCGGCCAGGGCGGCCGCGGCCCGCCAGGAGGCCGAGCGCCTGGAAGGCGAACGCCAGGCCGCCGCACGCCAGGAAGCGGCCCGCCAGGCAGCAGCACAGGCCGCTGCCGCAAGCCGGGCCGCGCAACAGGAAGCCGCCGAACGGCGCGAGGCCCGCCTGCGCGAGATCGGCCGCCAGCTGGACGAGGAACGCGCCCAGCGCGACGCCGCCGCCGCGTCCGCCCGCCAGTCCAAGGACCTGCCCTATGCCAGCAGTGCGCGCCGCGGCCGGCTCATGGGCCGCAGCGATCCCAATCCGGAGCTCGTGGCCTATGGGGAGACCTGGGCCCGCAAGATCCAGCTCGATACCGTCAGCTTCGAGCGCCTGCGCGAGCTGCTTCGCCAGCCGCACTTCGATGCCCTGGTGACCGTGGCCGTGCGCGCGGACGGCTCGGTGGAGTCGGTGAGCTTCGTGCGCTCCAGCGGCTTGCCCGCCCTGGACGCCGCCATCGAGCGCACGGTGCGGGACCTGGCCGTCTACCCGCCTTTCCCGCCAGCCCTGGCCAAGGACTACGACGTGATCGAGATCCGCCGCACCTGGCACTTCGACACCGCCATCCGCCTGTACTGAGCCGGCAGCGCCGGTCAAAAAGCACACAGCCCCGGCACCAGGGCAGGCACCGGGGCTGTCAGGGTCCGCGGACCTCGATCAGCACAGGATCAACGCAGCTTGTAGTTCAGGCTGACGAAGAAGTTGCGGCCGCGCGGGTCGGTGTAGGTCGGGTCGAAGGTCGACAGGAAATAGTAGGACTGGTTGGAGAAGGGCGGGGCCGTGTTCAGCAGGTTCTGGATGCCGGCGCGCACGCTCAGGCGCTCGTTGAAGCGGTAGCTGCCGCTCAGGTCCCACAGCGAGTAGGCCTTGACCTGGCGCGGCTCGGTGCCGGGCAGGTAGCTGTCGTCGGTGTAGGCGGAGAAGTAGCTGTTGGCCAGGGTCATCGAGAGCGGGCCGAAGTCCCAGTCGGCCGAGAGGCGATGGCGCCAGCGCTGAATGACCTGGTCCTGCAGGAAGCGGCCGGCGTTTTCCAGGTAGGGCTCGGCGGCGCCGAACTGGCGCTGGTAGTGCATCACGTAGGTGCCGCTGAAGTTCAGGCCGAAGCGGCCCATGTCCGTGGCCGCCGAGCGCCAGCGGGCCTCGAAGTCCAGCCCTGAGGTCTTGAGGCCGCCCTGGTTCTCCTTCTTCAGGACCAGGGTGGGGTAGTCATCGGCCGGGTCGCGCTTGATGTAGGAGGCGTAGCGGTCGGCGTTCTCCAGGATGATCTTGCCGGAGAGGTCGCTGATCACGTCGGTCTTGCGGATCTGCCAGTAGTCCACGCTGACCAGGCTGGTGCTGCTGGGCTCGAAGGCGATGCCAAGGGAGAACTGCTTGCTCTTCTCGGGCTTCAGGTCGGGGTTGGCCACCTTCTCGGTGGGGTACTGGTCGAAGGCGTCATAGACCTTGTCATAGAGGAAGGCCGGGCTGGTGCCGTAGGTGGCCGGGCGGTAGAGCTCGCTGAAAGTCGGCGCGCGGAAGCCGGTGCCGGCCGAGCCGCGGATCACGACGGTCTTGCTGGGCTGATAGCGCAGGCCCAGCTTGGGGTTCACCGAGCTGCCGACCTTCTCGTAGTGGTCGGCGCGCAGGGCGGCCTGCAGCTCCAGCTGCTTGCTCAGCGGGGCGCTCAGTTCGGCATAGGCCGAGGTGATGTTGCGGCCGTAGTTCGTGGCCTCGGGCGCGGGGCTGGTGCCGGTGCTGTCGCGGTCACCGCCAATGTTGTTGCTGATCAGCAGGGCCGAGGGCGTGAAGCGCTGGGTCTCGCGGCGCAGCTCGGCGCCCACGGCCAGGCCGAGGTCGCCGCCTTGGAGCTGGGCCAGGCTGCCGGTGAGCTTGAAGTCCAGGCCCGAGGTCGTGCCCTCACTGCGGCGGGCCACGTCGTCCACGCGCAGGGACTCGATCAGGCCGCGGCTCGATTCCGGCGAGGGCCCGAAGGGATTGATCTTGCCGGCGCGCACAGCGTCCAGCAGCTCGTTGAACTTGAAGTAGCCGTCGACGTAGCGGTCGGCCACCTCGTTCTGCGCGTGGCTCAGCGCGGCGGTGTAGTCCCAGTCGCCGAAGACCGTGCCGCTGGTGCCGACGACCACGCGCTTGGCGTCGCTGCGCACCTCGTTGGTCCGGTTGCCCAGCTCCTTGGCGCGGAAGCGGATCTCAAAGGTCCGGCCGTTCGTGACCGGCTTGGGCAGGAAGGCGTTCACGGCGGACCAGCTCATGCCGCTGAGCGTGGTGGGGTTGGGCGAGAGCACGTACTCGGTGTCGGCACGGGCCAGCAGCAGCTCGCCGAAGACCTGGCGGCCCTCGCTGAGCTTCATCACGCCGCGGGTGAGGAAGGAGGTCTTGTCGGACTTGGGATAGATCTCGGTGTCGGCCATGTAGTCATAGCCGCAGGCCTCGGCGCCGATCTGGGTCGGGGCGTAGACCGAGGCCGGCGGGTTGCAGCCCGGCGCGAACAGGTTCACGGTGCGCTGGGTGTAGGGCTTGCCATTGAAGTTGTAGCCCGCCGCGTTGATGGCGGCCAGCTGCTCGGCACGCGCGGCCGCATTGCTGGCCAGGCGGATGTTGCCGGGGTAGGGGCGGCTGGAGAGGTAGTAGGGCACGGTCTCGGTCAGCGGGCGCTCCTGGATGAATTCGCGCTGGGTGGAGCGCAGGGCATCGAGGGTCTGCACGTCGAGCGTGGCGAAGACGTTGTAGCCGTCGCGCTGCAGGTCGCCGCTGCCGCCGCTGATGGTGAAGGTGCGCTTGCCGGCGCCGCCTTCCTGCGTGCCCGAGGCGTAGGCGGCCATGTCGATGCCGCTGTAGTCCTGGCGGGTGATGAAGTTGATCACGCCGCCGATGGCGTCAGTGCCGTAGATGGCCGAGGCGCCGTCCTTCAGCACTTCCACGCGCTGGATGGCACCGGCGGGAATGCTGTTGAGGTCCACGCCGGCCGAGTCGCCAGGCGAGGCGAAGTTGGCCAGGCGGCGGCCGTTGAGCAGCACCAGGGTGGAGGACACGCCCACGCCGCGCAGATTGGCGCCGTTGAAGCCGCGCTGGCCGCCGGTGTTGTCGGAGATGGAGGCGCCGTCGCCCAGGTTGGCGGCCGCGGCGCTGATGTTCTTGAGCAGCTCGGCGGCGGTGGTCACGCCGGCCTTGGCGATCTCCTCGCGCTTGATGGTCTGCACCGGCAGGGCCTGCTCGCCCTCCAGTCGCTTGATGCTGGAGCCGGTGATCTCCACGCGTTCCAGCTTGGGAGCGGCCTCCTGGGCCTGGGCCAGCAGGGCGGGGGCGGCCAGCGCCAGGCAGGCGGCGCGGGCCATCAGGGTCAGGGACGGTTTGCTTGCACGGGTCATGGGAACCTCAAGAGAGAGAAGGGGAGAGCGATGCGGGAGGGGATGTGGGTCACTCTAGGGACCGGACTCATGACTTGCCTATGGGGTTTTGGCGCGCCGGTCGCTTGCAGGCAAATGCCTGTCGCTTCCGGACAAGCCGGCGTCTGGCCCTGCCCACGCCGGCCGCGGCCTCTTGCGATGAAGCGACATGCTCTTGCGTGGAAGGCGCATGCAGGGCCCGAACGAGGCGCAACCCGCTGGCCCGGCCGTCGGGGTCCTGCCAAGATGAAGCCATGCAACGCCTTCGACTTCTCCTGTGCACCGCCACCCTCTTCTGCGCGACCCTGGCCCAGGCCGGCACGGCCGTGGTGATCGGCGGCGCGCTGCGCAGCGACAACCCCACGGTCTGGCAGCGCGTGGTCCGCGAGGCGGGTGGGCCTGGCGCACGCATCGCCGTCTTCGCCACGGCCGCAGCCCACCCAGAGCGCAGCGCGCAGCAGATCATCACGGCCCTGCAGCGCGAGGGCGCCGAGGCGCGCTTCATTCCCGTCGCGCCGCGCCTGCAGGGCGAGGACCTGCAGGCTCGCCTCCAGGACCCGGCCCTGATCGAGCAGGTGCGCAACAGCCAGGGCGTCTTCTTCTCGGGCGGCGCGCAGGAGCTGATCGTCGACACCCTGCAACCCGGCGGCCAGCCAAGCAGCATGCTGCGCGCCATCTGGGAGGTCTTTGACCGCGGCGGCGTGGTGGCCGGCACCAGCGCGGGCGCGGCCATCATGAGCCGCCTGATGTTCCGCGATGCGCAGGACAACCTGGGCATCCTGCGCGGCCAGTGGCGCGAGGGCCGCGAGTACGACCGCGGCCTGGGCTTCGTCGGCCCCGAGCTCTTCATCGACCAGCACTTCCTCAAGCGTGGCCGCATCGGGCGCATGCTGCCGGCCATGCAGCGTCTCGGTTATCAGATCGGGCTGGGCGTGGAGGAGAACTCTGCCGCCGTGATCAAGGGCCCGCAGATCGAGGTCATCGGCGCCCGCGGCGCCCTGCTGGTGGACCTGCGCGAGGCCCGCAGCGACCCGCGCCTGCCCGCCTTCAATGTGCGCGGCGCCCGCCTGAGCTACCTGGACAGCGGCGACCGCTACGACCTCGCCACCCACCAGGCCACTCCCGCCCCCCACAAGCTGAGCGAGCCCCGCATCGACCCCAGCGCCAGCGACTACAAGCCCTACCTGCCCCGCGGCCACTTCTTCGGCGACATCCTGGGCGACGGCGCCATCGTCAGCGCCATGGCCCAGTTGCTGGACAGCCCGACGGACGAGGTGCGCGGACTGGCCTACGAGCCCGTGCCCGGCGCAAGGGGACGCACATCGAGACTGGGCTTCGAGTTCCGCCTCTACAAGGCGCCCGGCCTGAAGGGCTGGTTCAGCGGCGCCATGGGCGGTGAGGACTACACCGTGCTGGACGCGCGCCTGGACGTGCAGCCGGTGACCGTCGCCCATCCGCTCTACACGCCGCTGGCGCCACCGCCCCACCCCGCCACGGCCCAGCCCTGACCCCTGCCTTCCATTTCGTGGACGCCCCGCACCCCGGGGTGCCGTCCACCCACGCCATGCTGACTCAACACCATCTCCTGCCCGCCGCCCACGCCGGCACCCAGCGCCAGCTGCGCAGCCTGCACTTCGGCCCTGGTCGCTCCGGCCGCAAGGCCTATCTGCAGGCCTCGCTCCATGCCGACGAAGTGCCGCCCATGCTGGTGGCTCAGTCCCTGATCCAGCGTCTGCAGCGGCTGGAAGCCGAGGGCGCCATCGAGGGCCGCATCGTGCTGGTGCCCCTGGCCAATCCGGTGGGCCTGTCCCAGGACCTGCAGGGCAGCGCCCTGGGCCGCTTCGACCTCGCCACGGGCCTGAACTTCAACCGGCAGTTCAAGCACCTGGGCACCTCGGTGGCCCGTGCCGTCGCGCCGCGGCTGGGCGACGATCTCCAGGCCAACACCCGCGAGGTGCGCCGGGTGCTGGGTGAGCAGCTGGCCGCCTGGCAGGCGCAGACCGAGACCGAGGCCCTCAAGCGCCAGCTGCAATGCCTGGCCCATGACGCCGACCTGGTGCTGGACCTGCATTGCGACAACCAGGCGGTGATGCACCTCTACGTCGGCAGCGCGCAGGTGGACGCTGCACGGCCCCTGGCCGGCTACCTGGGCGCGCAGGCCCTGCTGCACACGCCGCTGGCCGGCGACGAGCCCTTCGACGAGACCCTGGCCCGTCTGTGGTGGGAGCTGGCCGAGCACTTCGCGGGGCGCCATCCCATCGATCCGCTGGGCTGCGTGGGCCTGACCGTGGAGCTGCGCGGCGAGACCGACGTGAGCCAGTCCCTGGCCGACCAGGACGCGCAAGGCCTCATCGCCTACCTGCAGCAGCAGGGCCATGTGGCCGGCGAGGCGCCGCCCGTGCCCACCGCCTGCGAGCCCACGCCGCTGGAGGCCGTCGAACCCGTGACCGCCCCGTGCCCGGGCATCGTCGTCTTCGCCAAGGCGCCGGGCGACTGGGTGCTCAAGGGCGAGCTGGTGGCCGAGATCGTGGACCCCCTCACCGACGAACGCACGCCTCTGCACGCCCGCTCCAGCGGCCGCTGCTTCGCCCGCAGCGCCCGCCGCTACGCCAGCCGCGGCATGCGTCTGGCCAAGATCGCCGGCCACGAGGCCTATCGCAGCGGCAAGCTGCTGTCGCTCTGAACGCTGCGGAACGCGCCCATGAAGCTCCGACTCCCCAACACCTACGTCCTGCTGGTCTCGCTGCTGGCCCTCATCGCCCTGGCCACCTGGATCGTGCCCGGTGGCCGCTTCGAGACCGCCCTGGTCAATGGCAAGACACTGATCATCCCGGGCACCTTCCATCTGGTCGAGGCCCGGCCGCAGGGCCTGGCGGCCTTCCTCACCGCGCCGATCAAGGGCTTTGTGGAGGCTGCGCTGATCATCGGTTTCGTGCTGGTGGTCGGCGGCGTCTTCGCCGTGCTGCAGAAGACCGAGGCCATCGATGCCCTGATCAAGTCCGTGGCCCAGGCCCACCAGCGATCGGCCCTGGTGCGGGCGCTGGTGATTCCCGTCTTCGTGACCCTCTTCTCGCTGGGCGGCGCGAGCTTCGGCATGGCCGAGGAGGCCATCCCCTTCGTGCTGATCTTCATCCCCCTGGCCCTGGCCCTGAAGCTGGACACGCTCACCGGCGTGGCCATTCCCTTCGTGGGCTCGCAGATCGGCTTTGCCACGGCCTTCCTCAACCCCTTCAATGTGGGCGTGGCCCAGGGCATTGCCGGGCTGCCGATGTTCTCGGGCCTGGGCTACCGCGCCCTGTGCTGGGCGGTGGCGACGGGGCTCACCATCGGCTTCCTGCAGTGGTGGGCGCTGCGCATCCGCCGCGATCCCACGCTGAGCCCCACCTACGAGGCCGATCAGGCCCGGCGCGCCGAGCTGGACCTGGCCGCCTTCGAGCAGTTCGCCGGCCTGACGCGGCGCCACAAGACCGTGCTGGCCCTGTTCGCAGGCTCACTGCTGGTGATGATAGGCGGCGTGGTGCGCCTGGGCTGGTACATCGAGGAGATCGCCGCCCTGTTCCTGGTGATGGCCGTGGGCGTGGGCCTGGTGGCGCGGCTCTCGGCCGACGAGTTCATGGCCGCCTTCCTGCAGGGCGCGCGGGACCTCGTCGGCACGGCCCTGGTCATCGCCCTGGCCAAGGGCACGGTGATCCTGCTGCGCGAGGGCCAGATCATCGACACCCTGCTCAACGCCCTGGCACCGCTGGTGGCCTCGGAGCAGCCGGTGTTCGCGGCGCACAAGATGTTCCTGATCCAGTCGGTGATCAACTTCTTCATCCACTCCGGCACCGGTCAGGCGGCCCTGACCATGCCCATCATGGCGCCGCTGGCCGATCTGGTGGGCCTGACCCGGCAGACCGCGGTGCTGGCCTTCCAGCTGGGCGAGCTGACCACGCCCATCATCCCGACCTCGGGCATCACCGTGGGCGTGCTGGCCCTGGCGCGCCTGCCCCTGGGCACCTGGGTGCGCTGGATGCTGCCGCTGCAGGGCCTCTACCTGCTGATGGCCCTGCTGCTGCTGAGCTGGCCCGCCCTGCAGGGCTGGACTTGATTACAGTCCGGCCATGCTTCCCATCACGCGTGCCATCGGATGCCTGCTGCTGCCAGGCTTCCCCTTGCGCGCGCTGGGCGCCTGGACGGACGGCCTGGCGGCGCTGAACGCGCAGCAGGGGCAGGTCCTGTACGCACTGAGCACCCTGGCCCTGGACGAGGGCCTGGTGCTCGCCGGCACCGGCGTGGCCGTGCACTGCCGCGCACCCTGTGCCGCGGACCACTGGCACACGGTGGTTGTGCTGGCGGGCGAGCCCTGCACGATGGAGGCCGGACAGGAGGCCCAGCTGCGGGCCCAGCTGCGCGCCTGGGACCAGGAAGGGGTGCTGCTGGGTGGCCTGGGCAGCGGCGCAGCGGCGCTCGCCGCCGCCGGCCTGCTGGACGGCCACCGCGCTTGCGCCGACTGGGCCTGGCTGGACCGCCTCTCGGCTCGGCATCCGGGCGTGGCCTGGTCTCAGGGCCTGTGGGACCTGACCCTGGCACGGCGGCGGTTCAGCGCCACCTCCAGCGCCGCCACGGACCTGGTCGGGGCCTGGGCCCAGCAGCTGCACGGCGAGCCCGTTCAGCAGGAATGGCTGCTGGCCATGGACCTGCGCCACGGCCGTGCCGCAGAAGACAGGCAGCGGCGGGAGCACCTCGAGGCCCGGGACGTGGCCAATCCCAAGCTGGCCGAGGCCCTGGCCCTGATGGAGGCCAACCTCGCCGAGCCCCTGCCCACGGAAGAGGTGGCACGGCTGGTGGGCGTATCCCGGCGACAGCTGGAGCGCCTGTTCAAGCAGCATCTGGACTCCCTGCCCTCGCGTCACTACCTGGCCCTGCGGCTGGAGCGAGCCCAGCGCCTGCTGCAGCAGGGCACGCAATCCATCCTGCAGGTCGGACTCAGCTGCGGCTTTGCATCCGGCCCGCATTTCTCCAATGCCTACAAGGCCCACCACGGCCACACACCCCGCGAGGAACGCAGCCGCCGCCCCGGCTGGCTGGCTCCCGCACCCCAGGGAGATCGCTCATGAACGGCCTGGTATTGCGCCCCGTCGCTGCCGCCGACCTGCCAGACATGCTGCGCATGGCCGCGGCCAGCGCCGACGGCATCAGCTCACTGCCCAATGACGAGGCCAAGCTGCGCGCCCGCATCGAAGCCTCCATGCAGGCCTTCAGCAGCCCGGACGACGCCAGTGGCGAAGAGACCTACCTCTTCGTGCTGCAAGACCAGACGGCAGGCCGCCTGGTGGGATGCGCCGGCATCGCGGCCAGCGCCGGCTTCTTCGACCGCTTCTACAGCTATCGCAACGAGTTCGTCGTGCATGCCAGCGCCACGCTGGGGGTTTCGCAGCGCATGCACACCTTGCACTTGTGTCACGACCTGACGGGCGCCACGCTGCTGACCTCCTTCTTCCTTGAGCCAAGCTACGAGCAGACGCCGGCCGCGCAGCTGCTGTCTCGGGCGCGGCTGCTCTTCATCCAGGCTCATGCGGAGCGCTTCTCGGACCGCATCGCGGCCGAGAACCCCGGCGTCACCGATGCCCTGGGCCAGAGCCCCTTCTGGGACGCCGTGGGCCGCCAGTTCTTCGGCATGGACTACTCGCAGGCCGAGGCGGTGATCGGCGGACGCAGCAAGGCACTGATCGCCGACCTCATGCCGCCCTCGCCCATCCCCGTAGTGCTGCTGCCGGCTGCGGCACAGCTGGCGCTGGGTCAGCTGCACCCCGTAGGCGAGGTGCCCTTCTCGGTGCTGATGGACGAGGGCTTCGACGCTGACAGCTATGTCGACATCTTCGACGGCGGCCCCACGGTGGAAGCGCCGCTGGCCTCCCTGCGCAGCATCCGCCACCATCGCGCGCACACGGTGCAGCCTGGCAGCAGCGCCGGGCCGCGGCGCTGGCATCTGGTGGTGCGGCCCGGCCGCGAGGACTTCGCAGCGGTGCTGGCCGAGATCGGCGAAATCCTGCATGCCGATGAACTGCCTGCCCTGCAGCCCCGCACAGGCGAGACCCTGCTGAGCACGCCCCTGTGGCCTGAGGAATCGTGATGACCGACCTGCTCGTTCAAACCCTGGACACCGGCGTGCAGCTGCGCCTGCCCGACGGGCGCGGCAGCCTGACCCTGGTCCCGCGACGGGGTCAGGACTTGCCCCGCTACCACTTCCGCCTCGGCCGCGTCGTGCATGCGGCCCAGGAGCTGGGCCTGTTCCGCGTCCAGCAGACCCTGCTGCTGAGCAATGACCACACGGGTGACAGCGAACTCACCGGCCTGTGGCTGGACGACGGCCTCGATGCCCAGGAGCGCTGCGCCGCCGTGACAGCCCTGGTCCAGGGCGCCCGCCGCTGGATCGCCGAGCACCGCGATGCCTGCGGCGACTGGCTGATCCTGGAGCTGCCCGGCTGGCGCACGCCCACCGGGGTTTCGCCTTTCTGGGAGGCGCTGGGCGCGCGCTTCTATCCCCATGACTGGAGCACCGCGCAGGCCCGCTGGGGCAGTGCCTGGTGCAGCCATCTGGCCGCCTTGCTGCCGCGGCAGACGCTGTACCTCTCCTTCCTCGGCGAGGCCGCTCAGCAGGCCTGTGCGCAGACCGATGCCGCCCATGCGGCCCTGCTGCCCACGCTGCACGAGCTGGGCTTCCTGCCGCCGCTGCAGGTGCGCATCGACGACGGCGGGCCCGTGCTGAGCTGCCCGCTGCCGCGCGGCTGAGGCGGCGAGCTGGGCAGCAAACTGAGCGGATGAGCGCTCCGGGATTGCCCCCTCAGGACATTCCCGCAGGCGTCACAACGATGCAAGTCCGCGTCGCACCGTGGCAAGGTGGCGGCTTCCCGGCCGGGGCCGGCATCCCTATGGTCAAGGCCTGGGTTTGAGGCCCCGCCCGGGGCCACCCTGGACCGTTGGGAATGCCATGAAGAAATGCCTGGGAGCGGCGCTGTGTGCCGCGGGCTTGTGCTTGAGCTTGCCGGCGCTGGCCGGCAAGCTGTTCCTGTCCGGCGGCGCCTATGACGACGCCAACACCGACCTCTTCGTCAACGGCCTGCGCAAAGCCACCGGCCGCGACAGCGGCTTCACGCCCAACATCAACAGCACAGCCAACTGCAGCACGAACTGGGCCACCACGGCCTGCCCACGCATCGCCGTCATCACCGCGGCCAAGGACAGCTACGCCACCGGCCTGGACGCCTTCCAGAACGACATCCCGGCGAGCTCCACCACGGCCCTCAAGCGTGGCTACTACAACCTGTTCCAGACCCATGGCTTCTCGCCCAAGCACGTCACGGCGCACGTGGACAACTACACCGTCCACGCCAGCAGCAGCACGCCCGAGGGCCAGGCCAATATCGCCCTGATCCAGCAGGCGGACGCCGTGTGGTTCGTCGGCGGCGACCAGGCCAAGATCATCCGCAGCTTCCTCAACGACAACGGCGCCGACAACGCCCTGGCCGCCGCCCTGCGCGCGCGCTGGAACAATGGCAGCGGCAGCATCGTCATCGCCGGGGACTCCGCCGGCAACCACGCGCTGAACCAGCGCATGCATGCGGCCGGCGTCAGCTATGGCTACCTCTACTTCGGCGCCAATCTGCAGGACAAGGCCGTGACCGACTGGCAGACGCTGGGCGACACCCGCGATGGCAGCAGCGCCCTGCGCTACCTGGAGAACGGCGCCACGATGAAGGGCCTGGGCTTCCTGCCGGCGGGGCTGCTGAGTGACACCCATTTCGACAGCCGTTCCGGCCGCCTCGGGCGGCTGGCGGCGGCCCTGCGCCATCTGGGCGTGCAGCAGGGCCTGGGCGTGGACGAGAACACCGGCGTGCTGGTCGACACCGCCGCGCAGACGGCCACCGTCTACGGCGCCAAACGCCTGCTGATCGTGGACACGGCCAATGCCAGCGTGCAGGTCGGCACCTACTACAAGGTCAACGGCCTGCGGGTGAGCCTGCTCACGCCAGGCGACCGCTACAGCTACGCCAGCAAGACCGTCAGCAGCAGCAAGAGCGCCATAGCCACGCCCTTCTACAGCAGCTACTACGACTCAGCCGACATCTTCGCCGCGCTGGAGACCTCCAAGTCCCTGACCCGCCTGGTAGACCAGACGCCCACCAGCAATGTCGGCAGCGCGCCCGTGCCCACCTACAGCAGCGGGCCGCAGTACCCCAGCGGCAGCCCCGTGATCCGGCTGCGCTTCACCCGCGATGCCAGCACCCGCGGCTACTACAGCGGCGGACGCTACACGGTGGACAAGGCCCGGGTGGACATCTACTGACGCAGGCGCCAGCACTCAGGCTCGGGTGAGCCTTGGCGTCGGTCTGGATGAGAGTCGGCCACGAGGGCAGCCTGCACTCATTCTCGGCGGCAAGCCCGGGCTTGGACGCAGGCCGCGGCCCAGCCGGTGACAATGCGCCCATGAACGCCCCCGCCCCGCCGCCCCCACATCAGCCCCGCAATCCCCTGCACGGCCTGACGCTGGAAGCCATCGTCGTCGCGTTGCAGGAGGAATACGGCTGGGAGGGGCTGGATGCGCGCATCCCGCTGCGCTGCTTCGCCTTCGAGCCCAGCGTCAAGTCCAGCCTGAAGTTCCTGCGCAGGACGCCCTGGGCGCGGGCCAAGGTCGAGGGGCTGTATTTGTTCATGCTGAGGGAGCGCCAGCGCCAGGGCCGCCCCTGAGGGCTGCCGTACACTGTCACGCATGAGCAGGTTCTTGCGAATCGTGTTGGCATGGTGCTTGGTCGTGGCCCTACCCGTCCAGGGATACGCTGCGCAGGCCCTGCTGCTCTGCGATCTCCCCGTGCACGCCAGCAGCGCGAGCGCGGATCACGCCGGCATGGCGCATGAGCAGCCCACCATGGCCGACAGCCCTGCGGACCATCCGCCAGAAGCCGGGACGGGCGCAGCCGCTCACCAGGATGACATGCAGACCCACACGCCTGGCAAGCATTCGGGCACGTGCAGTGTGGGCGCCTCGTGCTGCAGTGCCCCGGGACTCACGTCCGGCGTCGTGACGATGGCCGTCGTGCATCCCGACCTGCTCGACCTGCCGACCGTCCAGCTCATCCGCGACCGCATCATGGTGGGCGGACTTGAACGACCGCCTCGAGCCCAGCTGCCCTGAAGCGCCCGGCCTGCGCGGCACTGAGCCGTGCTGGGCCGTGCCGACCAGGCTTTCGGGCCGCGCCGGGCGCATCAGCCCGGCAGCTGCTTCCGCCAGGAGTTCAACCCTGCCGCAAGGGCGCTTGAAGCCGCCGCGCAGAGCGCGAACGTCCAGCGCCACCCGCCCGTTGCCTGTGCCGGAGCTTGGCCGATGCGCGGGCCTTGAAGCCACCGATTTGCTCTCGCTGACACAGCAGGAACCAACCATGACACGCAGACTCATTCCCCTCCTCACGGCGCTGACGCTGGCGATGTTCGCCGACGCCGGCCACGCCAGTGGGAAACACACAGACCCCATCGGCAAGCCCGGTATCCCGGCCCAGGCCCGCCGTACCGTGCAGATCGACATGAGCGACGCCATGCGCTTCACGCCCTCAAGCATCGACGTGAAGCAGGGCGAGACCGTTCGCTTTGTCGTGAAGAACTCCGGCCAGCTCCAGCACGAGATGGTGTTGGGCACCGAGAAGGATCTCAAAAGGCACGACGAGCTCATGAGGAAGCACCCGGGCATGGAGCACGCCGACGCGCACATGGTCTCCGTCGCACCCGGCCAGACCGGCGAGATCGTGTGGCAGTTCACCCAGGCGGGAAGGATAGACTTCGCCTGCCTTCAAGCCGGCCACTTCGACGCGGGCATGAGAGGTGTGCTCAGGGTCACCGGCAAGGACGCTGCACTCAGGGAGGACGGCCATGCAGATCACAAGCATTGAAGTCAGGGCCGGCCTGGCACGGCGACGCCTGCTGGCCGGTGGAGCCGCCTGGGCACTGGCCGCCGCGGCAGGTGCCAAGCCCGCTGGGCCGGGCGAGGAAGTCCATCGCGTCCAGGTCTGGAAGGGGCCGGCCTGCGCCTGCTGCAAGGACTGGATCGCGCACCTGGAGGCCCATGGATTCCAGGTGGTGTCCGTTAGCGACAGCGGCAACACCGAGGCACGCAAGCGTCTGGGCATCGATCTCAAGTACGGCTCCTGCCATACAGCCCTGGTGGGAGGCTATGCACTGGAGGGCCACGTGCCGGCATCTGACATCCGGCGGCTGCTGCGTGAACGCCCGAAGGCCATCGGCCTGGTGGTCCCCGCCATGCCCTTGGGCTCACCGGGCATGGACGGGCCGGCGTATGGCCGCAAGCAACCCTATGACGTGCTGCTGCTTGCCCAGGATGGCAGCGCCCGCGTCTACCAAAGCTATCGTTGAAGGAGCAGGACATGAAAGCAATCAAGACCCTGACCCTGGTCGCCCTGGTGGCCACAGGGGCGGCGTTCCCAGCCATCGCAAAAGCTCAGGCTCAGGCTCAGGCCATGGACATGACCGAAGGCGAGATCCGGAAGATCGACAAGGAAAACAAGAAGCTCACCATCAAGCATGGCGAAATCCGGAATCTGCAAATGCCGGGCATGACCATGGTGTTCCAGGTCAAAGATGCGGCGGTGCTGGAGCAGGTGAAGGTCGGCGACAAGGTCCGGTTCAAGGTGGAGCGAGGTCCGACGGGCCTGCTCGTGACGGACCTGCAGCCAGGCGGAAACTGAGTCACGCGGCGGATGCCCTGCGTGCAGCCTTGGGCGGACCTCCCGACCTGGGCCCGGCTGAGCTCAGGTGCGTGAATTGTTCCGCATTGAAGAAATCGAGATGCGCTGAGCGTTAGTCTTTCGGCGATTTGGCCACGAGATCGAGGCATAGGAGAAGCCGTGAGACGAAGTCGCTTTTCAGTGGAGCAAATCGTGGCCGTGCTCAAGCAGGTCGAGCTCGGTATGGCGGTCGCGGACGCGTGCCGCAAGATGGGGATCAGCGAGCAGACCTTCTATCGCTGGAAGAAGCAGTACGGCAGCCTGGAGCCTTGACCAGGCGCGCGAACGCAAGCAGTTGCAGGAAGAAAACGCACGGCTGAAGAAGCTCGTGGCCGACCTCAGCCTGGACAAGGCAATCCTTCAGGACATTGCAGAAAAAATGGTCCGGCCCGTATCAAGGACACCGCCAACGCAGTAGGTGATTTTTGTGCAGCGAAGGAGTTGGGGGTAGAGCAGAAATGCCAACCTGCCACGCCGACGAATATTCAATCTGCGCTTGCGACCTCAAGCATGCAAACTCTCCAGCCTAGTGTGTCGGCCAGTCATGTCCAATCCCTGGTGAACGTGTTACAGGCCGGGGGGGGCCCTGCCACCGATTCAGGTTGACGGCGATGTGATTGTTGATGGGAATCATCGATACATAGCTGGCCTACTATGCGGAAAGCCTGCGCCAATTCAACCATGGACAGCGCCGTTGACACGGCCGCGCATGCCTGTTCGTTCCCTGAAGGTACTTCCGTGAGCAGTCCAAACCGAACTTTGATCGTCTATGTGGACGTGGACGACATGCTGATTCGTAGCGTTGGATCGAAACGCATCCCAATTGTTCCAGCAATCGAACACGTGCGCCGTCTTCACGCTACAGGCGCAGAACTCTATTGCTGGAGCTCGGGCGGAGGAGAATACGCACGTGCCAGCGCTCAGGAGGTTGGGATTGAACAGTGCTTCAGGGCATTTTTGCCAAAGCCCCATCTCCTGCTGGATGACCAGCCAGTTGCAGACTGGAAGTTGTGCATTGAGTTACATCCGCTCTCGATTCACGATCAGGATGCAATTGACTATTGGCAGCAGATTGCTACGCGCATGATGTCCTAGGCAGAGTGCGGCGATGCCGCGCCAGGAACCTCTTGCGAGACCGCTCCGTCGGCAGACCATCATCCGCCGGATGCTCGCGAATTGTCGAAAGCGCGCTGCGCTCAGCATTCAATGTTGGGATTTGATGCCCGCCGTTGGTCGAGAGTTCGGCAGCCGTGATTGGGTGCGACTGTATGAGCACACGGTGCGAGCGGATGACTCGTGTGACCCATCCAGACCTACGCCGTCGAAAGTTGGCTTCTGCAGGTGAATGTAGCTCGGCCGATTTGCAAACAACTCGATGGGAGGCGGAGATTGTGCGCTCACCCTCGCGGCGCACCGAGTCCGCTAGGCTGCGGTTGCGGTCTACCGCCACCGCGACCGCTAATCACGGTACGGGTCGCCTTGCGGTCATTGCGATTCGCATGAAAGATCGGCTCCATAGTCAGTCACTTGGGCGCCCCAAAAATGGCGTTGACGGCAGCAAACAGTGCACGAAATCGCGCCGCGGTATCGGCATCAAGCGACTGCGGCGGCGCCGACGCGAAGCGCGAGGACGGCAGGAAATGATTGAAGCCACCACTCGGTCGAAGCATGATGCCCTTCGCCTTGAGGCACAGATCAATACGTACGATGACCCTATCCCCGGGCGGAAGGTCCGCCTCAGTGACGGCCACGCCTGCGAGTTGCTTCGCGAAGGCCGAGTTAAAGTAGTCGAGATAGATTCCAACTGGCAGAAGGTCTTCGATATCGCTCGCCTGTCCGCTGGAACCGAGATTCGTTAGGTCACGAAACTGCGACGCGTTGAAAAGCGCCTTGCCGGACAGCAACTTGTCCTTCACTAACCCCGTGAGCTTCTGTTCCGGCGATCCCTTGTAGTCGTGCAGTACTGCGAGCTGCAGCCCGCTGGCGTTCAGCAGGCTGACGAACGTGGCAAGGTTATCAAGGCCCCCCGTGGGAACGATGGTGACGTCGTCGCGCAAGCCGCCACCTCCATCGGCTTCGAGAAGCGCGGACACTGCCTGAAGATAGTTGAGCTCGCTCGGTCCCTCCACGAGAAGATTGCGCTCGGCAATGAACAGGTTCTGCGCAATGGTCCATCCGAGTGCAGCCTGAAGCGGGAAGATGGTGCGTTGATCTGCGCCCATAAGGTTCTCAGATACAACGGTACCCTCAGCCTTGCGGTCCTCGACTAGGCGCACTTGATGCAGCCGGTCCGAGTTCACCATGAACGGCGAGTGCGTCGTGTAGAGCACCTGATGATCGGCGGCGAGGCGGTCGATGTAGCGCAGGAAGTCGGCTTGGGCGAGCGCATGGAGCGCAAGGCCCGGCTCATCGAGCAGCAAGATCAGTCTCTTGCCCGCAGATTTACCCGAGGGATCGAGTTGATGCTGCACGCTGTCAAACCAGACGAGGAAGCTGAAGAACCAAATGAAGCCACGGCTCCGTTGATCGAATGGCGTGCTAACCCCGCGATGCCGCCGGTTCTTGATGCGCAGGTAGAGATTCGAGCCGTTGTTGTAGGGAGCCTCGTCTGTTGCATCGGCCTTGATATCGACTTCGACTTCGAGCTCCTCGTTCTGCTTCCAGAACTCCATGACCTGGTCGGTAAGATTGATCGATACACCCTCGATCTTTGCCTTCAGCTCTTCGTAGCTGCCCGGCGCCGCGAAATCAGTCACGGCCACGTCTGCCATTCGCAGAAGAGCGAGCACCGAGCGATGCTTCGGGTGCAGTGCTTTGGGGTCGCTCTTCGCTTGCTCTACGCGCTGCGCCAGCTCGGCGAGGTTCATCTTCCCAGGCAACAGGTCGTAGTCACTGAAGTACAGAAACTTCGGTGTGCTGGAATCGAGCAGCTGCCAGACCTCGTATTCGACAACCTTAGACCAAGTTGTCGCTTTGATTCGCGCATTCAAGGCGTCCAGGACAGCATTGTCACTTGCGGTCAATTCCACGCTAACGAGCTTTGTTGGAATATCTCGAACGGCCTTCACCCCACTGAGAGCTGCAGCGGCGTCGGTGCTGAGGCTTTGAACTATTGCTGCAACAACCGGCCCTTCCTCGACCGAGATACCAATGGTGCGCTTACCGTCGTACTTATGAGTAACGGAGAAAGTGAAGCCGCTTGGAATCGACGTACCAAGCTTCTCGTTGATGGAAGCAATCTCATCATCGTCAAGCCCGTAGGTCAGCACTGTCACAGCTGCAGGCTCCGTCTTGTGCTTCTTCTGGTAGGCCGTTAGATCCTTGCGTGGGTAGTCCTCGACAACGTCGAAACCCTCTTGCTGCAGCGCATCGGCCGACTTCTCAAGCGCTTTCAGGATCACCGTCTTTCCGGCTTCGTTCATGCCAACGAAGACCGTTACCTTAGGATCTAAGGCGATGGTTTGGACTGTGTTCATCGAGCGAAACGGACCGATGTTCGCGGAAACGAGAATCACGGGCTACCTCCCATACTTTTTGCTATGAAGATTGTGACAAACATTGGGACTGCGACCATCGGCGTAGTTGCCAGGGTTAGGGCGAACGCGCGCCGTGAACTCGTCCAACCTGCCACGGACAGGGCTGTGGCGCGCAGCTTGGGCGAGTTCATGTCGCTCAGAACTGTGCTTCGAGAGCTCGGACGCAACGATCGCCTTGTGGATGCCGCCGCTCGAGCGCGGTGTGGAAGCTGCTTCAGGCTAGCTGCCATTCCAGCGGCGACAAGCCTTGAGGTGGTCGGCCGTCGGGGAGAAGTCCGTGGCTGGCTGCTATCAGGCGTAGCAGTCGGCCGGCAGGACAAATCGAACAGCAGCAGCCAGTCTGACGCAGTCACTTCACAGCCAACCAGAACCTCTTTTCAGTTTGCCTCTCCTCGTAATTGACAAGCCATGAAAGGTAGTCAGCAACGGGAAGACGGCCATAGATATCAAGAACAACGTCAACAAGAAAAAAGCCCCAAGCGACAAGCACTTAGGGCTCTTTCTTTACCGTCTATGGATAGGTAGATCCTAGAAGGGGATGTCATCATCCATGTCATCAAAGCCGGTCGCCGGACGCGGGGCCGGCGCGGGGCGCGGGGCCGGGGCCGGGGCCGGGGCCGGGGCCGGGGCGCGGGGCGCAGCGGCGCGGGGGGCGCGGGCCTCGGTACCGAAGTCGTCACCGCCGCCTTGCCCACCACCTTGCGGGGCGCTGCGCTCGCGGCTGTAGCCGCCACCACCGCCACCGAAGTCGTCACCGCCACCGCTGTCACGGCCGCCCAGCAGCTGCATCTGCTCGGCGATGATTTCAGTGGTGTACTGGTCGCGGCCTTCCTTGTCCTGCCACTTGCGGGTCTTCAGGCGACCTTCGACGTAAACAGGGCGACCCTTCTTCAGGTACTCGCCGGCGATCTCGGCCAGGCGGTCGTAGAAGACCACGCGGTGCCATTCGGTCTCTTCCTGGCGCTCGCCGCCTTCGCGGCTCTTCCAGTTGCGGGTAGTCGCCAGGCTGATGTTGCAGACCGCGGCGCCGCTGGGGGTGTAGCGAACCTCGGGATCACGGCCCAGGTTGCCAATGAGGATGACTTTGTTGACGGATGCCATGGAAGCGCTCGCGGACAGGAATTCAAACCCCGATTATGCCGTGCGGCCCGCCCAGACCCCTGGGGAGGTCTTCCCCGAACCGTCCCCAGAAGACGGGAGCAAGCCCCAGCACGAGGCGGGGCGGGTACCGCGCGCCACCTGCCAAGACCGTCCGGGAATCGCACGCCATGCCCGGCTTCCGGCACTTGGTCCCACCTGGGGCCGGCGGCCCGCGCGGCTTGGCTAGGATGGCGCCATGCCCTCTCCAAGCCCCAGCGCCAATCCCGCCCGACCGCCCTCGCGACGGCTTTGGCTGGGCTATGCAGGCGTATGCACGCTCACCTGGGGCTTGTTCGTGCTGGCAGGCACCGAGTTCCAGCGCGGCCCCTGGAAGATCTGGGAAGCCCTGTTGCAGTCGACGATGACGCTGTGGGCGCCCATGTTGCTGGGCACCGCCGTGCACCCCTGGATGCGCTGGGTCAGCCAGCGCAGCCGCCCCTTCTGGCGCCTGGTGCTGATGCACGCCTGCGCGGCCCTGCTCTTCAGCGTGGTCTGGCTGGTGCTGGACTACCAGCTCGCCCAGGCCCTTTTCGGCAGCGAGCATGCCGACGCCATGCTGGCTCAGTACATCCTCTGGCGGGCCATCTGGGGCCTGATCGCCTACGCGGCCCTGGCCACCGGCTTCGGCGCGGTCTTCAGCGCACGGCGTGCGCGCTCGCTGGCCATTGCTGCAGCCCAGGCGGAGTCCGCCCTGGCGCGGGCCGAGCTGTCCGTCATCAGCGGCAAGCTGAACCCGCACTTCCTCTTCAACACCCTCAACTCCCTCATCGCCCTGACCCGCAAGGACGCCCGCGCCGCCGAGCAGGCCCTGCTGCGCTTCTCAGGCATGCTGCGCTACGTGCTGGACAGCAAGCGCAGCGCCACCGACCGGGTCGACCTGCAGCAGGAGCTGGACTTCGTGCGCGACTACCTCGCCCTGGAAGCCCTGCGCCTGGGCGCCCGGCTGCAGGTGAAATGGGCGCTGGACGAGGCCGTGCTGCAGGACGAGCTGCCCCCCCTGACCCTGCAGCCCCTGGTGGAGAACTGCATCGTGCACGGCATCGCGCCGCGGGTGCAGGGCGGCACCATCCAGATCAGCGCCCAGCGCGATGCCCTCAATGGCGGGCTCAAGCTCTGCGTGCAGGACGACGGCGAGGGCTGCGACCCAACCCAGATCGACGCCGAGCGGCCCGGCCGCGGTGGCATAGGCCTGGGCGCCCTGCGCCGCCGCTTCGCCCTGGACTATGACGGCCGGGCGCGCCTGCGCGTCCACACCCAGCCCGGCGCGGGCTTTCGCGTCGACCTCTGGATTCCGCAAGAAGCATGAACACCCCCCGCATCCGCACCCTCATCGCCGAGGACGAACCCCTGGCCGCCGAGAGCCTGGCCGAATGGGTCCAGGCCCTGCCCCAGCTGGAGCTGGTGGCCCAGTGCAGCGACGGCCCGGCAGCGCTGGAGACCATCCAGCGCCTGCAGCCCGGCCTGGTGTTCATGGACATTCAAATGCCCGGCATGACCGGCCTGCAGGTGCTGCGCGCCCTGGGCGAGGCCGGCATGAGCCAGAGCCCCGCGGTGATCTTCACCACGGCCTATGACGAGCACGCCCTGGCCGCCTTCGAGCTGCATGCGGTGGACTACCTCCTCAAGCCCTTCTCGCAGGAGCGCTTCGACGAGGCCGTGCAGCATGCGCTGCAGACCGTGGGCCACCTGCAGCAGTGGCAGGGGGCACTGGAGACCGCGGCCCTGCCCGGCGCCGAGCTGGAGCCGCTGACCCGCATCCTCGTGCGAGACCAGGGCAAGATCTTCCCGCTGCAGGTCGAGGCCATCGAGTACCTGCGCTCCGACACCAAGTACACCGCCGTGGCCAGCCGCGGGCGCCAGTTCCTGGTGCGCCTGCCCATCACTGCCTTCGAGCAGCGCCTGGACCCGCTGCGCTTCCTGAAGCTGCAGCGATCCTGCATCGTCAACCTCGACTTCGTCGAGTCCATGAGCCCGGACGAGAACTCCCAGCTGGTGGTCCAGATGCGCGACGGCACGCGCTTCACGGCCAGCCGCGAGGTCTCCAAGCGTTTGCGTGAGCAGTCGATATGAACGCCCCCACTCCTTCTCTGTCTTCCCGGGCCGGCGAATCCTTCGCCGCCCTCCGTTCGCGATGCCTGGCGCTGGGGTCGGCGCTGGTGACGGCCCTGGCCCTGCTGCCCGCCGCGGCGCAGGCGCAGGAGCCTGAAGGCCGGGTCTATGCACCGGGGCCCTTCGACCGCCTGGAGATCGCCGGATCCGCCCAGCTGCGCCTGGTGCAGGGCCCGCGGGACCAGGTCTTCATCGCAGGGGATGCCGAGTTGCAGAAGAGCGTCAGCGTCGAGTTGCTGAACGACAAGCTGCTGATCCGCCCCTCGGGCAGCTGGAAGTTCTGGAACAGCCAGCGCCTGCAGGTGGACGTCAGCATGCGCCAGTTGCGCCAGCTCGTCATTTCCGGCGCGGCAGACCTGCGCGCGGCCGAGCCGGTGCGCGTGCAGCGCCTGGCCATCCACATCTCTGGCGCCGGCCAGGTGCGCTTCGACGACCTCGTGGCCGAGCAGCTGAGCTTCGGCATCTCCGGCTCGGGCGAGGGCCTGCTCAAGGGCCAGGTGCAGGATCTGAACCTGCAGGTCACCGGCAAGGGCAAGCTGTTGGCCGAGCAACTGCGCACCGACCAGGCCACCGTGGCCATCAGCGGCATCGGCCAGGCCAGCCTGTGGGTCATGGACGAGCTGCGAGTGAGCGTGTCCGGCATCGGCACCGTCGAGTACTGGGGCGCGCCCGAGGTGAAGCGGCGCACCAGCGGCCTGGCGCGGGTCAACGCACTGGGCGAGAAGCCGCCACGCTGAACGCGAGGCGGTCGGGCGTCACAGCACAGAGCTCAGGGCTCGCCGTCCCAGTAGTCCAGGCCCGCATCGCGGCGCTGCAGGAAGGCGGGGCCCTTGTTGGAGAACACGCCGATCTTGTCGGAGTCCGGATACTCGCAGACCTCCGGCCGCTCCTGCGTGCTGATGGAGAGGTAGCTGAGGTCCGCCTGCGAGGTGTTGATGAGGTGGTGCGGGTAGTCGGGCCCGCAGGGGATGAAGATGACGTCCCCCGCCTTCACCGGCAGCTGCTCGCCCGCCACGCGCAGGGTGCCTTCGCCGGCAAGGATGATGAACATCTCCTCCTGCGTGTGGTGGAAGTGGTAAGGGCAGCTCTGCTTGCCGGGTGGGACGGTGTCGATACCACAGCCCAGCTTGCGCGCCAGAGTGCCGTCGGACACGCCGGCCACGCGGCTTTCATAGAGCGGCGCGCGCTGGAAGAGTTCCCGCGGCACTTCCTGGTGGTTGCGGATCAGCTTGCGGCGCAGCTCGGCGGCGCGGTCGGGATCAGGCGTGCTCATGGCTCAACTCCTGGCTGGCATCCGGCCCATCTTACGCAGTCACCCGCTCGCCCGGCGGGCGGGACTAGGCCAGCGAAGGGCCCTATTTCGACGCCTCTTGACCTGCTCCCCTGACTTGCGGAAAGGGCCCGGCAGGGGAAGCGCGTACCATTGCGCGCTTGCCATGCCCGCTCCCGCTCCGTCCTCCCTTCCCTTGACCCTCCTGCAGGAGGTCTTCGGCTACAGCGCCTTCCGCGGCGAGCAGGCGGCCATCGTCGAGCATGTCTGCGCCGGCGGCGACGCCCTGGTGCTCATGCCTACCGGCGGCGGCAAGAGCCTGTGCTACCAGATTCCCGCCATCGCCCGGCACCGGCTGGGCCAGGGCGTGGCTGTCGTCGTGAGCCCGCTGATCGCGCTGATGCACGACCAGGTCGGCGCCCTGGAAGAAGCCGGCGTGCATGCCGCTTTTCTCAACTCCAGCCTCAGCAGCGAGGAGGCCCAGCAGGTCGAGCGCGAGCTGATGAGCGGCCGCCTGACTCTGCTCTATGCCGCGCCAGAGCGCATCACCACGCCGCGCTTCCTGGCGCAGCTCACCCATTTGCATGAGAAGGGCCTGCTGAGCCTCTTCGCCATCGACGAGGCGCACTGCGTGAGCCAGTGGGGCCATGACTTCCGCAGCGAGTACCTGGCCCTCTCGACCCTGCACGAGCGCTTCCCCGAGGTGCCACGCATTGCCCTCACCGCCACCGCGGACGAGATCACCCGCGCCGACATCATCGAGCGCCTGGCCCTGCAGGACGCGCGGGTCTTCATCTCCAGTTTCGACCGGCCCAACATCCGCTACGCCATCGTCGAAAAGGAGAAGCCACGCGAACAGCTGCTGCGCTTCATCCAGGACGAGCACGAGGACGAAGCCGGCATCGTCTACTGCCAAAGCCGCAAGAAGGTCGAGGAGACCGCCACCTGGCTGGAGAGCGAGGGCATACGCGCCCTGCCCTACCACGCCGGCCTGGACGCCGACCTGCGCATGCGCCACCAGGACCGCTTCCTGCGGGAGGAAGGCCTGGTGATGGTGGCTACCATCGCCTTCGGCATGGGCATCGACAAGCCCGACGTGCGCTTCGTAGCCCACCTGGACCTGCCCAAGAACATCGAGGCTTACTACCAGGAAACCGGCCGCGCCGGCCGCGACGGCCTGCCCGCCGAGGCCTGGATGGCCTATGGCCTGGCCGATGTGGTGAACCAGCGCCGCATGATCGACGAAAGCCCGGCCGGCGAGGAGTTCAAGAAGATCCAGCGCGGCAAGCTCGACGCCCTGCTGGCCCTGGCCGAGGCCACCGACTGCCGCCGCGTGCGCCTGCTGGCCTATTTCGACGAGGTCTACCGCGGCACCGACGGCCGCCCCCTTCAGCACTGTGGTCACTGCGACAACTGCCTCACCCCGCCCGCCACCTGGGACGGCACCGAGGCGGCGCGCAAGCTGCTGTCCTGCATCTACCGCTTCCACCAGAACGGCGGCCAGCGCTTCGGCGCCGGCCACCTGATCGACGTGCTGCGCGGCAAGATGAGCGACAAGGTCGCCCAGTACGGCCACCAGCACCTGAGCACCTGGGCCATAGGCTCAGACTTGAGCGAGGCGCAGTGGCGTGGCGTGCTGCGCCAGCTCGTCGCCCTGGGCCATGTATTCGCCGAGGGCGAGTACGGCACGCTGGCCCTGGCCGAGAGCGCGCGCAGCGTGCTGCGCGGCGAGGTGGCCATCCGGCTGCGGGTGCCCACGCAGGCCCCCAAGCGGGGCAAGGTCAGCCGCAGCGGCGGCGTGGCCAAGGGCGCGCCCGTGGACCTGGACCCCGCCGCCCTGGCCCGCTTCGAGCAGCTCAAGGCCTGGCGCGCCGAGGTGGCCCGCGAGCACGGTCTGCCAGCCTACGTGATCTTCCAGAACGTCACCCTGGCCGAGATGGCCCGCCAGCAGCCGCAGTCCCTGGATGCGCTGGGCCGGATCAGCGGCGTGGGCGCCAAGAAGCTGGAGGCTTACGGGCGCGAGATCCTCAGGGTGCTGGATGCCTCCTGATGCTGGGCCCAGGCCTTGATCGCCCGACCGCAATCAGCGCCAAACATATAGCCCTGGTAGGCCATGACGGCACACAGGACGATGCGGACGACGGTGTTGCTGGACATAGAGAGCTCCTTTCCTCGGTCTGTAGGGGATGCTGTGCATCCATGGACTGAAGAATGCCGGCAGGGGCCGGCCTCGTCGCAGCTCCTGCGGCGAATGGCAGGCTGGCGGGATGGATGCACGGCCGCCGAGGTGTACGACACCCCGGACAAACTCAGCAGGACAAGCTGCAGAACAGACGGCCCGGCAGACGCCTCAGGCCAGCGGCCCGGCGATCCCCGCCGCACGTCGGGCGCGACAGGCCGCATGGCTCGCATCCAGAAAATCCGGAAGATCCAGAAAAGCAAAAGCCCGGCCGAAGCCGGGCTGTCGAGGGATGGCAATCAGCGCAGGGCCGAGCCGTTCATGACACGCTGGAATCAGCGCGGCGGCCGTTGATCACGACCTGGGGCAGTTGCTGGATCTGGGCGACCTGGACCGCCCGCTTGCCCTGGATGACCACGGGCTCGAGCTTGACGATCTGGCTGCGGAATTCGGCCGTGCGGTCGACCTGCACACGCACCCCCGTGAACAGGGCTGCGGTGGCGGCGACGCCGATGACGAAAGCGATATAGCTGGTAGAGCGGGTGATCATGGTGGAACTCCTTGCGTTGATTGATCCGGTGACTGAAGTTTCGTCAATAGGGGGCCACCCCGAAACCTCCACGCGATGAAGACGCAGCCGACGCGCTTGAACTGCATCCAGCCGCGATGAACGAACGGCAGGGGGCACAGGCGGCTGGCAAGATGCCACCTTCATCCGGACCCGCCCATGACCTCTGACATCACCACCAGCCCCGCCAGCCCCAGTCAAAGCCTCCAGGCCCTGCTCGACGCCACCTGGGCCCGAGACATGGCCGCCGACCCGCTGCTGGCCACCTATGTGGGCGAGACCGCCCACAACGCCCACTGGCCCGACCTCAGCCCCACCGCCCGCGCCGCCCGCCAGGCGGCGGACCGCAGCGCCCTGGCCCAGCTACAGGCCATCCCCCGTGGCGAGCTGCCTGAGCAGGAGGCGCTGACCCACGAGCTCTTCGAGCTGGAGCTGCAAGGTCGCATCAAGCTGCAGGACTTCTTCCATGAGGCCTATGGCATCACCGCCCGCGAGGGTCCGCAAAGCCTCAACGAGCTGGCCGAGCTGATGCCCCTGGACAGCCCCGCGGACCTGCGGGTGTGGCTGCAGCGCCTGCGGGGCCTGCCGCAGTACCTGGTGCAGTTCCAGGACCTCCTGGCCGAGGCCGCGGCCCGCGGCCACACGCAGCCGCACTTCCTCATGGAGCGGGTGCTGCCCCAGCTGGACGCGCAGTTGGTGGACGAGCCGGCGGCCAGCCCCTTCTTCAGTGCCTTTCGCGCCCTGCCGGACGCCTGGCCCGAGGCCGAAGACCTGCGCACAGAAGCGCTGAGCCTGATCCACCAGCAGCTCGTGCCGGCCTACCGGCGCTTCCGGACCTTCTTTGCCGAGCACTACCTGAGTGCCTGCCGCGAGAGCCACGGCATCTGGGACAGCCCACAGGGCGAGGCCTACTACGCCAACCGCATCGCCCACCACACCAACACCGCGCTGAGTGCCGAGGACATTCACCAGATCGGCCTGGCCGAGGTGGCGCGCATCCAGGGCGAAATGCAGGCGGTGATGGCCTCGCTGGATTTCGAGGGCAGCCTGCAGGACTTCTTCGAATGGCTGCGCACGGACCCGCGCTTCTATGCGCCGGACGCGGATTCCCTCTTCGCCGCCTATGTGCTGGCCTGCAAACGCATCGACCCCGAGCTGCCCAAGCTCTTCGGCACGCTGCCCCGCACCCCCTATGGCGTGCGGCCCATCCCGGACACCAGTGCGCCCAACACCACGGCGGCCTATTACTCAGGCCCGTCGGAGGACGGGCGTCGTGCCGGCTACTACTACGTCAACCTCTACCGCCCGGAGATGCGCCCGCTGTACGAGGTGGAGGTACTGACCGCCCACGAGGCCGTGCCCGGCCACCACCTGCAGATCGCGCTGGCGCAGGAGCAAGGCGCCTTGCCGAAGTTCCGGCGCTTCGCGGCCTACAACAGCTACCTGGAAGGCTGGGCGCTCTATGCCGAGCGCCTGGGCTACGAGCTGGGCCTCTACCGCGACCCCTTCTCCCACTTCGGCCAGCTGACCTACGACATGTGGCGGGCGGTGCGCCTGGTGGTGGACACAGGCATCCACGCCCTGCGCTGGACGCGCGAGGAGGCCATCGCCTACTTCCGCGCCCATGCGCCCAAGACCGAGGTCGACATCGTCAACGAAATCGACCGCTACATCGGCTGGCCGGCCCAGGCCCTGTCCTACAAGATCGGCCAGCTGCACCTGCTGGCCCTGCGCAGCCGCGCCGAGCAGGCACTGGGCGACCGCTTCGAGCTGCGGGCCTTCCACGATGCCGTGCTGGCCGGCGGGGCGGTGCCGCTGGCGGTGCTGGAGCGGCGGATCGAGGCCTGGATCGCGTCCAGGCCCTGAGGGCTCACTGCCCCCGCAGCTCCCGGGCGATGTGCGGCGCGCCGTAGATCTTCTCGAGGGCCTGCAGGATCGCGCGCACGTCCACCGAGGTGGCGCGATTCAGGCGTTCGTCATACAGGAAGCGGCCGCCGAGGCTGTCCAGGTTGCCGTCAAAGATCAGGCCCACCAACTCGCCGTCCTTGTTGACGATGGGCGAGCCGGAGTTGCCGCCGATGATGTCGTTGGTGGAGACGAAGTTCATGGGCACGCTCATGTCCAGCTTGTCGCGGGCGGCGGCCACCTTGGGCGCCACCTTGAAGGGCGGCGTGTTGTCGAAGGCGTCAGCGCGGGCGAAAAGGCCGCCGAAGACGGTCTTGTAGGGCAGGCGGTAGCCCTCGCTCTCATAGCCGGCCAGGCGGCCATAGCTCAGGCGCAGGGTGCCCGTGGCGTCCGGCGGCACGCTCTTGCCCATCAGCTCGAAGCGGGCGCGGCCCAGTTGCTCGGCGGCGCGCTTGAGGGGCTCGTCCACCTCGCGCTCGATGCGGCGCGACAGCTCGCGCTGCAGCGGATAGAGGCTGCGAGCCAGCACGATGGCCGGGTCGGTCGAGGCCTCGATGGCCGCCGCACCGCCTTCCAGCAGGCGCACGCGCTCGGCCCGCTCGTCCAGCCGGCTGCCCTGGATCAGCGCCTGGGCCGCTGCGGCAGGCACCTGCGCGCCCAGGGAAGCCTTCACGAAGGGATGGTCCTTGCCCAAGGCCTGCTGGGCGCGTTCCAGCTGCAACGTGAAGCGGGCCTGCTCCAGGTCCTTGTAGGTGGGCACGTCAGCACGCACGCGGCGCTCGGCCGCAGCCAGGCCGTTGGCGGAGTAGCCGCGCATGCGCTCGCCTTCCGGCAGCGCCCGCTCCCTGGCGATCTCGACCAGGGTCAGGGCCGTGCCCAGCAGGCTGTTGAAGCCGGCGTTGGCAAAGGCGGCCTCACGCGCCAGCTCGACCTGGCGGCGGGTGGCCGCCTCGACCTGCGCCCAGGGATCATCCTTGCGACCCAGCTTGGCATGGCCGGCGCGGAACTGCGCCTCTTCCTGGCGCTTGCGCTCGAAGTTGGCGGCGTCCTGCAGGGACTTGAGCTGGCCGGTGTTGGCCTTCAGCGTGTTCCCGATGCCGGCCACCAGGGCGTAGGCGCGGCGAGCGCTCTCGGGCGACTGGGCACCGTAGGCCGCCAGCATCTTCAGCTGGGCACGGGCGCCCTCGATGGCCAGGGGCAGCAGCACATCGCGCTTGGCCTGCAGCTGGGCCACGGTGTTGAGACGGTCGGTGTTGCCGGGATGGCCGATCACGAAGACGGGATCGCCCTCCTTGGGCGCCTGGCTGGCCAGCTTGAGATAGTGCTCGGGCTGCACCGGCTTGCCGTTCTCGTAGACACGCAGCAGGCTGAAGTCCAGGGCGAAGCGGGGGAAGTTGAAGTTGTCCGGATCGCCGCCGAAGTCCGAGGCATGGCCTTCGGGCGCCACCACCAGGCGCACGTCCTGCCATTCCTTGTAGCGGTAGAGGTGGTAAATCGCGCCGCTGTAGAGCGCCACCACATCGCACTTCATGCCAGTGCTGCTCTTGCAGTCGGACTCCAGCCTGCCGGTCGCGGCCTTGCGTGCGGCTGCGGCCTCGGCGTCGCTCATGCCGGGCTTGGCAGCACCAGTGACGACGGCGGTGACGTCCTCCCAGGACATCAGCACACGGGCGTCCGCCCCCGGGCATTGCAGCTCCTGCTCGCGGCTGGCGGCCACGAAACCGTGGGCGATCAGGTCACGCTCGGCGGTGGACAGCCGGGCGATGCAGCCGCGCGCCACATGGTGGTTGGTCAGCAGCAGGCCGTCCTTGGAGACGAAGCTGGCCGAAGCCCCGAAGCGCACGGCGGACTTGCGCACATGCTCCAGCCAGGCCGGGCTGAGGTTCAGGCCGTAGCGCTGCTGGATGAGCGCCAGCGGGGCGTTGTCGAAGGTCCACATGCCTTCGTCGGCCTGCGCCGGGCCGGCCAGGCTGAGCAGACCGGCCAGCCCGAGGGCGGCGGCCAGCGAGGAACTGAGGAAAGAGGGGCAGGTCTTGCGCATGGTCAGGCTCGTGCAGCAGCAAAGCTGCCGAGTGTGCGCTGCCAGCCGCTGGGCTCGCCACGGCCAGGCGACGAGCGGCGGTTTGAGCGGCACCAAGCCCGGCTGCAGCGAAGGCTCACTGGCTGGTGGGTGGCTGCTCCGGCTGGACGTTGTTGCGGTTGGCACCGTTCCAGGTACCGTAGAGCGGATGGGGCATGTGCACCGGCGTGATGTCCAGGTACAGGCCCAGCACGGTGTAGTCCTCAGGCCCGAGTTCGTCGGTGCTCCAGCCCACGCTGCCCTTGCCCTTGTAGAGGCGGAAAAGGAAGCCCAGCTCGGAGAGCGGGTCGCCGGGCTTGGGAATCACGTCGAAGGCCAGGCCGCGCACCTCGGTCTTGTTGCTGTCGATCAGGTAGGCCATGGCGTTGGCAATGGTCTGGTCGCCCAGCATGTCGAGGTGGAAGAGGTCCTCGGTGTAGTAGGGCTTGTAATCGGGGGCGTAGGGGTCCAGCTTCTGGCCGCGCAGCTTGACGGCAGTGGGCGTGGTGATGCGGGTGCGGGTGTTGAACTTGTCGCCGTGGTCCAGGTAGGTGAGGCGGGCATTGGTGACGTTGAAGGCTCCGAGCGTGGGGTCCGTCTTGACCTCGCTGAGGTCCACGATCATGGCGCCGCGACCGCCGATGATCTCGATCTCGTCGCCCCGGATCACGGCGGCGCTGTTCTCCTCGACGCCCAGGCCCAGCTTGTAGCCCTTGGCCATCATCAGGGGAATCATGCGACCGAAGCGCCCGCGCTTGAGGAAGTGCTGGTCAACGAACAGGTCCGGCCCCACGAAGCCCAGGCCGCGGTCGACCTGCTTGCCCTCCACCCACTTGCCTTTCATGATGTTGATGACGCTGGGTGCATCGCGAAACATCACGGAGCTCATGATGGCCGCACCCGCCGAGGTGCCGGCCACCACGCCGCCCTTGCGGTAGACCTCCCAGATGGCCTCCAGCATGGGCGTCACGTTGCCGCCGGGCATCAGCACGTCGACGATGCGCTCCTGCGAACCGCCGGTGAAGAACACGCCCTTGGACGCCTTGACCTTGGCAATCAGCGCAGGGTCGCGCACCACCTTGTGCAAGTCCACCCAGCTGAATTTGGGCGCCACCGGCAGGGCCTCGGCCACCGCGCCGCGCCGCTGCAGCAGCTCCACCGCCTGCTTGGCGCTGGACTCCGGGTCTTCCGAGGCCGTGCCAAACACCACGAAGCGTGCGCCCTTGCCGCCTGCCAGCTGCACGATGCGGCCCCAGACCTCCTCGTTGTCCGACTTCAGCGCTCCGCCGATGGGGATGGCATAGCCTTTGATGGCCAGCTCGCTGCCCGGTTGCGCGGCACTCGCCGCGGGTGCGGCTGCGGGCGGCTTGGGCGGATTGGCCCGGCCCAGGCCAGGGATGATGGTCCAGATGCCACTGGCCGGCGGCGGCGTGCTGCTGTTGCCGGCCGGCGTGCTGCCCGTGGTCTTCTTGTCACTGCCGGCGGCGTGCACGGCGGGCGAGGAAGCCAGCATCAGCAGGGCCAGGAGGGCAGGCAATGCGCGCAGGGAGTTCTTCTTCAGGGCGGTCATGGCAAAGGCGTGTCGGAACGTCGGAACAGCAGGATGTCAGTATGCGGGCCGCCAGCGAGGAGTCCGTTCGCAAGTCGCACAGGCGCCACCACACACGGGGGACAGGCGTTGTGCGCGATGCACAGATGTCGCCGTACAGGATTCACTTGCCTGTCATCGCAATGCCATCATGCCTCAGCTTGTCTGCCAGCGAACTGGCAAGACCTGACCCTCGCGCCCCGCGAAGGCGCACTTCGTCACCAGGGAGTCCCATGAGCAAGATCCGCACGCCCCACCGCCCATTCCGATCCGTCCCGCACGCCACCGCACAGGCCGTGCTGCTGTGCCTGGCCGGCGCACCGGCCTGGGCCCAGCAACCACCTGTTGACGCGCAGCTGCAGAAGGTGGAGATCACCGGCTCGGCCATCAAGCGCCTGGAGTCCGAGACGGCCCTGCCGGTGCAGGTGCTGCGGCGTCAGGACATCATCAAGCAAGGTCTCACCACGGCCGCCGAAATCGTGGCACGGCTAAGTGCCAGCACCAACAACATGACCGACGGCGGCAGTGTGGCCTACGGCGGCTTCCGTGACCAGATGGGCATGAATGCCGCCAACCTGCGCGGCATCGGGGTGTCCTCGACCCTGGTACTGCTCAATGGCCGGCGCATGGCCAACTTCGCCTCGCCCGGCGATTCCGCGGGCGTGGACCTCAACAACATCCCCGCCGCCGCCATCGATCGTGTGGAAATCCTGCTGGACGGCGCCTCCGCGCTCTATGGCAGTGACGCCATCGGCGGCGTGATCAACTTCATCACCCGCAAGGACTACCAGGGCATCGAACTCAATGCCAGCGCTGGCAACACCAGCGAGGGCGGCGGCGGCAAGCGCACGGCCTCCCTCGCCGGCGGCCTGGGCGACCTGACGCGCGACGGCTTCAACCTCTTCGCCGTGCTGGACCTGCAGAAGACCTCGACACTCAACGCCAGCCAACGCCAGTTCATCAGTGACCTGAAGATCCCCGAGACCCTGCCGGACCTGCTGTCCAGCGCTAGCTTCCCGGGCAACATCCGGCTCAGCGGCAGCCAGCTCGACACGCTCATTGCCGATGGTTTCTCCACCAACGGCAAGACCGTGGTCAGCAAGAGGACCATCAACCCGGCTGCCGCGACGGGCTGCAATGCGCCCGCCTCCCTGTACCTGCCCGCCGGCATCGGCGGCGTGGACGGCTGCACCTACGACTACATGCGGGACATCGAGCTCTACCCCAAGTCGAACAAAAGCAGTCTCTTCACGCGCGGGGTCGTGGATCTGGGCCGGGGCCACCAGTTCTTCGCCGAGGCCGCGCTGAGCCACTCGCGCACGCTTTACTCGGGCACGCCCAACCGTGTGGACGCCGACATGGACGTGTCCAAGGTCAGCGCCTTGTCCAGGACCAGCCTGGCCACGCTGGACGCCGACGACGAGGACCGCATCATCACCGTGCGCACCCGTCTGGCCGAGGCCGGGCTGCGCACCAGCGAGCTGGTCTCCAGCGGCCAGCGCTACGTGGCCGGCGTGAACGGCGTCTTCAAGGGCTGGGACTACGAGTTCGCGCTGAATCACAGCCGCAACAAGGTGTCCGACCGCGACCACCAGGGCTATCTGAACGAGCAGCTGATCCGGGACGGATTCGCTGCCGGCACGCTCAACCCCTTCGGCCCTTCCAGCGCCGCCGGCCTGGCCCTGTACGAGAAGGCCCAGATCCGCGGAGAGGTGCGCCGCGCCACCGGCACCATGAGCAGCCTGGACTTCAGGGCCTCCAGCGCCCTGACCAAGCTTGACGGCGGGGACCTCGCCCTGGCCCTGGGTGGCGAGCTGCGCCGCGAGCGTCAGGACTACCACCAGTCCGAGGCCCTGGCCCAGGATCTGATCCTGGGCGAGACCTCGCAGGGCCCGGACGCGGACTTCGGCCGCTCGCGCCGCGTGAGCGGCCTTTACGCCGAGCTGAGCGCCCCCTTCACCAAGCAACTGGAGCTGCAGGCCGCCGTGCGCTACGAGCACTACCAGCGCACCGGCAACGCCGTGAGCCCCAAGCTGGGCCTGAGGTACACACCGGACAAGACCGTGCTGCTGCGCGCCTCGGTGGGCTCGGGCTTCCGCGCGCCCAGCCTGACCGACCTGTACCGGCCTGTCACCGAAGGCACGGCCGCCACCCTGGTCGACCCGGTCTGCATGGCCGCAGACCCCTCCAACACCGTCACGGACTGCTCTGACACCTGGACCACCCTGGCCTACAGCAATCCCAGGCTCAAGCCGGAGAAGTCCCGCCAGTTCAGCTTCGGCGCCGTGTTCGAGCCGCAGAGCAATGTCATGCTCAGCGTCGACTACTGGAACATCCAGAAGCGCGACCTGATCAGCACCTTGGGCGTGGATGTGATCCTGGGCAATCTGGACAAGTACGGCAGCCTGGTCCATCGCGACGAGGACAAGGTCATCGACCACATCGACCTGATCAAGGAAAACCGGGGTCGCCAGAAGATCTCCGGCCTGGACTTCAGCGCCTCGCTGAGCGGTCTCAAGAGCACCATGGGCACCTTCGGCCTGCGCCTCAACGGCACGCTGACGCTCAACTCCAAGCAGCAGACGGGCAACGACGACCCCTACGTCAGCAACCTCGGCCACTTCATCAACGATGGCGTGGTCCAGCGCTGGCGCCACACGATCAGCGCCGACTGGGAGCGCGGCGACTGGAGCGCGACGCTGTCCAACAGCTACCTCTCCAGCTACACGGACCAAAGCATCGTGGGCAAACCCGACCGCAAGGTGAAGGCCTATTCGCTGTGGGACCTCACCGGCGCCTGGGCCGCCACGCCGACTCTGACGCTGCGAGCAGGCATCAAGAACCTGCTGAACACCGCACCCCCCTTCTCGCAGCAGGCCTGGTTCTTCCTGTCGGGCTACGACCCCAGCTACACCGACCCGCGCGGCCGCTTCGTCTACGCCAGCCTGCAATACCGTTTCAAATGAGCCGCTTCGCGTGAGGCAGGCGCTCAACGGTAGCGCTGGAGCAGGCGCTCCAGGCTGCCGTCGCCGACGATCTCGGCCAGGGCCTGGTTGAGGGCAGCCAGCCTGAGGCTGCTGCGCGGCGACAGCGCGCACTGCGTCTGGTAGCTGCTCACGGGCAAGGGCGCATGCAGGGGCACGGTGAAGCTGCCGACGCGCTGTTGATATTGCAGAAAACGCTGCGACACGGCGGCATGGCCTACGCGCCCGAGGGCCAGCATGCGCAGGCTGGCATCGGCATTGGGCGCATCCTCGCGCCAGTTCGCCGCCCCCATCTGGGCCTGCAGTTCCGGATAGGCATAGCCACGCACGGTACCCACGCGCTGGCTGGCCAGCTCTGCCAGTGAAGCGGGCGCCTCGCGATCGCGCCGGGTCACGACCCAGTAGGCACCAGGCAGGAAGGGCCGGCTCCAGGCGAAGGGGCCGGGCAGCCAGGCAGGCAGGTAGTCGCACAGCAGGTCGGCCTCTCCCGAGGCCAGGGCCTGCGCCACGCGCCGACGCGGCAGCACCAGGAAGCGCGGCTCGCGGCCCAGTCGCTCGCCCAGCAACAGAGCGAGGTCGTGGCTGACACCGTCCAGCACCTGGCCCTGCTCGATGCGGGCGCTGGGCATCTCCTCGCTGTGATCCACCAGCACCACCAGGGGTGCGGCGGCCTGCGCCGCAGGGGGTGCGGCGAACGCGGCAGAGCTCAGAGCCAGGAGAAGGCGGGACGCTGAACGCATGGCGGGATCATGCCCGAGTCATGCGCCGCACAGGCACCCCGGGCCGGCGATCAGGCACGCATCACTGGGCAGATTGCCGTAAATCTCGCTCCAGCGTCGCCGCGCGGCGGCGGTCCTGCTGGCGGCTGCCCATGTCTCGCAGGGCCTCGTCGGCCTGACGACGCTGGGCCTCGGTCGGGCGAGCCGCCGCCGCGGGATCCAGCGTGGCCAGCCAGCTCTTGCCCGCGGGCAGGAGTTGGGGCGCGGCCAGCTTGTCCAGCTCGCTGGCGGCAATCCAGGGCATGACCTGGGACATCACCAGCGCCACGCGCGGCTTGATCCTGGCCTCGCCCACACGGCCGCGCTGCCCCCAGCTGAGCAGGATGTTCGAGCTGGTACTGGAGGCCGTCAGCGCCGGCGTGATGGCCACGTCGCGCAGGATGCCGAAGCGCAGTTGCATCATCGCTTCCTCGGCCAGCATCGCAGCGTCCTCGCGGCCCACGGTGGCGCCGTCGGGCAGCGAGTAGTTGTACTCGTCGGTCGCGCGGTCGGGCTCGAAGAAGCTGACGATGTTCTGAGACGTGTAGGCCCGTTGCGTCGCCGTGGAGGGATTGCCGAAGAACTGCACCTTGCCCAGGGCCACCATCTCGCTGGACTGCAGGGGCAGCTTGGCGGCCAGATCGTCCGAGGCGGTCACGCCGGCATCGATCTGGAACACACGCAGCGCCGGGTTCAGCACGCTGTGCAGGCGCGGCGGGGTGAAGTCGCCTGCGTGGGTCAACTCGTGGTACAGCAAGCTGCCCAGGCGCGCATGCAAGTCCGGCAGCGCGCGGCTCTTGCGCTCGGCCACGGGATAGCTGCCGCCAGCGTAATCCTTGTCCTTCACGTAGCGCCACAGCATGGCGTAGCCCAGGTCTCCGCCGAAATCGGCCCGGGGGTCCGGCGTCTCGCTGACGGTGTCGCGCTGCTGGGGCGTCAGCCACAGATAGCTGGCGTCCAGGTAGATGGCGCCAGTGGCGCTCCAGTAGAAGGCCGGGCGCACGCGCGCGCCGATCACCACGGCCGTGGTCGCCTTCAGGAGGTTGCGGAAGTCGCCGTGGGTATCCTGCTCGCGCAGATATCGCTCGAAGACCTGCGCCATCCAGTCATGGCTGACCAGCAGGCGGGCCATGACTTGCTCCACCGTCGGCGTGGCGCCGCCGGTCTCGGTGCCCAGCATGGGCAGGCGGCTCATGGGGCAGAGGTTGGCACGGTCCAGCAGGGGGCTGTAGATACAGGCAGCCAGCGCCTCGGCATGGGGGCCGCTGCGCAGGTACGGGTAGACGCGCGAGCTGGGATTGCTCGCGTCGAAGAGCGGCTGCGTGGTGCTGCCAGGCTGGGGCAGCAGCAGCAGTTGGTAGCCCTGGCTCAGCGATTGGCCGTTCGCGAGCTTGACGTCGACACGGAACTTCATCAACGCGTCCTTGCTGACCACCGGGCCCTTGAACAGGATGCGTGCCGTGTCCTGGCCTTGCAGACCCAGCGCAGCCGGGCCTTCGGTCTGGGTCCAGCTGTAAGTGGCGCCGGCAGCCTCTGCAGCGCTCAGCCCGGGCAGCCAGGCCCTCAGCGAGGCGCCATCGCCGCTCCACAGCGAAGGATCACCGCGCACGACCAGCGAAGGAGCCGAGGACGCGGCCACCGACAGCTGCAGGGACTGGGTACGGCGCTGGCCCTGGGCATCCAGATAGCTGAGGCTGAATCCGTAGTCGCCCGCCGAAGGTTCCAGGCTCATGGCCGCTGAACGGGCAGACAGCAGCGGCAAAGACGCGCCCTGGGTCTGCGTCCACTGCGGGTCACCCAGGGTAAAGCCGCAGGCCTGTGCCTGCACTTCCACATTGCGGCCGGCCTGCGGCGCGCTGGACGCCAGCAGCGTCACGGCCCCCGAGACGCAGCCCGAGGGGGTGGGGGTCGGATCCGCCCCCCCGCCACCGCCACCGCCGCAGGCGGTCAGCAAGACCAGCGCAGCGCCCATGACCAAGCCCGGACGCAAAGACGCGGCCAGGCGGTTCAACACCAGATTCATGAGATTCCCTCGCTCCAGAAGAAAGGGCGGCGCACGCACGGCGGCCGTCATCATGGTTGGCCTCAGGCCCCCTGTCACCGCTGCTCAGACCTGCAGCAGGGCGGTGCAGTCCTCGTCGGGATCACTGGCAGCCGGCGCGATTCTGGAACAAATTCAAGGGACAGGGCATCCGGGATTCAGCCATTGACGATGCGCGCATGGAAGCCCGCGAGATCGTCTTCGCGCAAACCGAGATAGATGGGATCGCCATGACGACGGTGGATGTTGATCTTGGCGTTGTAGACACGGTGCAGCAGGCCGTGCTTGTCCTGGATCTCGTACTCGTTGATGCCGTAGCTGCCGCCGAAGGCCGTGTCGCGCTGGCCAGTGAGATAGCAGGCGATCTCGTCGATCTCGGAGCCGCCCAGGGCCAGGCCGTTGAGGGCTTGCAGCGGCGCGCGGGTGCAGTCGACGAAGTCCTTGCTGTCCACCATGAGCATCTCGTCGTCGGCGTCACGCATGGCGGTGTAGAACTTGCCCACCAGGATCTGCCCCGGCAGCGCGCGCTCGATCATGCGGGCCAGCTCGATGGTGACCTGGCCGACCAGGTAGCTGAATGAGGTCGGGTTCAGGCCCTCGCTCTGATAGAACTCGTAGTGCGAGCCCACATGGAAGCAGGCGCGCAGGCGCGGCACCGTACCCTTGCGCGTGGCGCGCTCGCGTGCGAGGGCGTTGTCAGCCAGGATGAACTGGAGCAGCTGGTAGAGCTCCACATTGGCGGCCATGCCGCGCATGCGGTTCCAGATGTAGAAGCCGTCACCCGTGGTGGTGCGGGCGAAGTTGATGTTGATCTCGCGGTCCAGCAGCTTGGCATAGGCCGCGTTCACCGAGCAGGACAGGCTGCTGAGCTGCACCACCTGCTCCAGCGGCGTCAGCAGGGAGAAGCCCACGGCATCGAGCAGGATCACCGCGCGGTCCTCGACCAGCCGGATGCCGTAGCGCTCGACGATGGCCGCCACCAGGCGCAGGCCCAGGCCTTCGCTGGCCGAGAAGGGCAGGGCCACGTGCAAAGGCTCCAGCTCCAGCTCGCGGGCCGTGGCCTGGAAGGCCTCGACGCTGAGGTGCTCCTGCTGGGCCAGCAAAGTCTCCAGCATGGTGGCGCGGCGCATGCGCTCCGCCCCGCTGGGCGCACGTTCGGTGAATTCGGTGAGCAGGGCGTGCGGGGCCAGGAGTACGTCCAGGCCCTGCTCGCTGGGGGTCCAGGCGTAGATCAGGTTCTCACCGAGGCTCCAGAGCTGGTAGAGCTTCTGGTCGAGCAGCACGATATTGCGCCGTGCCACTTCCTCATCCAGCCCCGCCGGCAGCGGATAAGCCATGAAGCCATCCAGCCACGATTTGCGCTGACGGGTTTCTTCACTCAAGCTTGTCTCCAGGCGAACTGCGCAATGCAACGAATTGTCAGCGATGCTGCATCAAGTCGAGAGCCGCGAATCGGGGGATTAACACGGATGTCTGAACCTGCTGACAAGCCTTGGCAGTGGAGGCGGGGCCAGGACTCCGCTCTCGGCCTATCATGGCGGGTTTCCCCTTGCCGCGACGCGCATGTCCACTGAGCCCACCCCCAGCCGCCCGCCCACGACGGAGAGCCCCATGATCCGGGTCCGCGGCGCGCGCACCCACAATCTCAAGAACATTGACGTCGACCTGCCGCGCAACCAGCTGGTGGTGATCACCGGCCTGTCCGGCTCGGGGAAGTCCAGCCTGGCCTTTGACACGCTGTACGCCGAGGGCCAGCGCCGCTACGTGGAGAGCCTCTCCGCCTACGCCCGCCAGTTCCTGCAGCTGATGGACAAGCCCGAGGTCGACGTGATCGAGGGCCTCTCCCCGGCCATCTCCATCGAGCAGAAGGCCACCAGCCACAACCCACGCTCCACCGTGGGCACGGTCACCGAGATCCATGATTACCTGCGCCTGCTCTACGCCCGCGCCGGCACCCCCTTCTGCCCCGACCACGGCCTGCCCCTGGAGGCACAGAGCGTGGGGCAGATGGTCGACGCCGTGCTGGCCATGCCCGAGGGCAGCAAGCTGATGCTGCTGGCGCCCGTGGTCCGTGACCGCAAGGGCGAGTTCCTGGAGCTGTTCCAGGATCTGCAGGCCCAGGGCTACGTGCGCTTTCGCATTGACGGCGTGACGGTGGAGGTGCCGGACCTGCCCGCATTGAAGAAGGCCGAGAAGCACGACATCGACGTGGTGATCGACCGCGTTCGCCTCAAAGCCGACAGCGCCGAGGGCCTGCGCCAGCGCCTGGCCGAGAGCTTCGAGGCCGCGCTGCGCCTGGCCGAGGGCCGGGCGCTGGTGCTGGACATGGACAGCACCGATCCCAAGACCGCCGAGCAGATCTTCTCCAGCAAGTTCGCCTGCCCCATCTGCAGCTACTCCCTGCCCGAGCTGGAACCGCGGCTCTTCTCCTTCAACTCGCCCGTGGGCGCCTGCCCCAGCTGCGAAGGCCTGGGCCAGGTGACGGTGATGGACCCGGAGCGCGTGGTGGCCTTCCCCACGCTGAGCCTGGCCAGCGGTGCGGTCAAGGGCTGGGACCGCCGCAACGGCTACACCTACTCGCTGCTGGAATCGGTGGCGCGCCACTACCAGTTCGACCTGGAGCTGCCCTTCGAGGAACTGCCCGAGCAGGCCCGTCAAGTACTGCTGCACGGCTCCGGTGCCGAGGACATCAGCTTCACCTACGAGGCCGAAGGGGCCAATGGCAAGAAGCGCTCCGTCAAGCGTTCGCATCCCTTCGAGGGCATCCTGCCCAATCTGCAGCGCCGCTACCGCGAGACGGATTCCAGCGCCGTACGCGAGGACCTCGCCCGCTACATGGCTCCCAAGGCCTGCCCCGACTGCGAGGGCTCACGGCTGCGCCGCGAGGCGCGTCACGTGCTGCTGCAGCCGGCGGATGCCACGGTGAGGGGCCGGCCCATCTATGAAGTCGAGCATGCCACGCTGCGCGAGTGCCTGGACTATTTCGAGGGGCTCAAGCTCAAGGGCGCCAAGGCCGAGATCGGCGACAAGGTCGTGCGGGAGATCGCCGCGCGGCTGCGCTTCCTCAACGACGTAGGCCTCAACTACTTGAGCCTGGATCGCAGCGCCGACACCCTCTCCGGCGGCGAGGCCCAGCGCATCCGCCTGGCCTCGCAGATCGGCTCTGGCCTCACCGGCGTGATGTATGTGCTGGACGAGCCCTCCATCGGCCTGCACCAGCGCGACAACGACCGCCTCATCGCCACCCTGCGCCGCCTGCGCGACCTGGGCAACTCGGTGCTGGTGGTCGAGCATGACGAGGACGCCATCCGCGCTGCCGACCACGTCCTGGACCTCGGCCCCGGTGCCGGCGTGCACGGCGGCCGCATCATTGCGCAGGGCACACCCGAGGAAGTGGCCGCGAATCCGGACTCGCTGACCGGCCGCTATCTCAGTGGTGTGGACCGGATCCAGGTGCCGAAGAAGCGCCACAGCCTGGCTGACAACACCGACCCGCGCACGCTCAAGATCGTCAATGCCAGGGGCAACAATCTCAAGGGCGTGACGGTGGAGTTCCCCGTGGGCCTGCTCACCTGCGTGACCGGTGTCTCCGGCTCCGGCAAGAGCACCCTGGTGAACGACACCCTCTATGCCGCCGTGGCGCGCAAGCTCTACCAGAGCCATCTGGAGCCGGCGCCGCATGACGAGATCGAAGGCATGGAGGCCTTCGACAAGGTCATCAACGTCGATCAATCCCCCATCGGCCGCACGCCTCGCTCCAACCCGGCCACCTACACAGGCCTGTTCACGCCCATACGCGAGCTCTTCGCCGAGATGCCCACCGCCCGTGAGCGCGGTTACGGCCCCGGCCGCTTCAGCTTCAACGTGGCGGGCGGGCGCTGCGAGTCCTGCCAGGGCGATGGCGTATTGAAGGTGGAGATGCACTTCCTGCCCGATGTCTATGTGCCCTGCGACGTCTGCCATGGCAAACGCTACAACCGCGAGACGCTGGAGGTGCTCTACAAGGGCAAGAACATCACGCAGGTCCTGGACATGACCGTGGAGGACGCCTGCGAGTTCTTCGGCGCCGTGCCCAGCATCGCGCGCAAGCTGCACACGCTCATGGACGTGGGCCTGGGCTATGTGAAGCTGGGCCAGAGCGCCACCACGCTGTCGGGCGGCGAGGCCCAGCGGGTCAAGCTGGCGCTGGAGCTCTCCAAGCGCGACACCGGCCGCACGCTCTACATCCTGGACGAGCCCACCACCGGACTGCACTTCGGCGACATCCAGCTGCTGCTGAAAGTGCTGCATGCGCTGCGTGATGCGGGCAACACCATCGTGGTGATCGAGCACAACCTCGACGTCATCAAGACAGCCGACTGGCTGATCGACATGGGCCCCGAAGGCGGCTCGGGCGGGGGCCGCCTGCTGCTGGCGGGCACGCCAGAGGCGCTGGCCACCTGCGAGCAGAGCCACACCGGCCGCTACCTGGCCCCACTGCTGGCCCGCGGCTGACCGACCGCACCCGCCGCGCGGAGTTGCAGCAAAAGGGCCGCTGGAAGCGGCCCTTTTTCTTGGCGGTGACCCGTCCTGCCCAGCGTTGACACATTTGCACCCGAGAGAGGGCAGATGTGATGGATACAGGGATCAAGCGCACCCAGCGCGACTACACGATGGCCTTTAAGTTGGCGGTGGTCGAGCAGG